>DAOTZC010000013.1:0-276589 GCA_034434535.1 Anaerolineales bacterium
GCCGCCATGCGGGCGGGCGCGCGCGGCTACCTGCTCAAAGATGCGGATAAAGAGGAGGTCGTGCGGGCAATCGTCGCCGTGGAAAGAGGCGAGGCAATCTTCAGTCCCGCCATTGCCCAGCGCATGATGAAATATTTTTCCGCGCCGTTGTCTGCATCCAACAAAAAAGGTCAACCCAGCGAGTTCGCCGAGTTGACCGAACGGGAGTTTGAAATTTTAGATTTCATCGCGCAGGGAGATAACAATGCCGTCATTGCAAACAAGTTATCGTTGAGCATCAAGACCGTGCAAAATTACGTTTCGAGCATCCTCAACAAATTACAGGCGGCAGACCGCGCCCAAGCCATCGTCCGCGCCAGGGAGGCGGGACTCGGAAAAAAGGGTTGAGCCATTCGCGGCTTAATTCGGGGCAGTCCTGGAAATGGGAAAGGCTGAGATGCCGTCCGAACCGCCCTCGGTAATACAGGTCTCGGCGGCCAGGTGGTCGATTCCTGGGTATTCTATGACAGTAACTTGAAAGTGGTTATCATCTTGCTTCTCTTTGGAATGGAAAGGGCTGATAAAATTGCAGACGAACCTGCTTCTGGTATTGCAACTTTCAAAAGACCCGGGCAAGACCGGCAGTAATCACTTGCTCTTCCCTATGACCCATCTCATCCTATTCTTTCTCGTCTTCGTCGTCGCTGTTCTTTACTCCAGCGCAGGTTTTGGCGGCGCATCGGGCTATTTGCTCGTCATGAGTTTCTTTGACATTCCCGCCAGCGTCATGTCTAGCACGGCGCTTGTTTTGAATGTTTTCGTCTCTACCATCTCCTTTCTCGTTTATTTCCGCGCGGGACACTTCCGCTCCAGGCTGCTCCTCCCTTTTTTGATTACATCTATTCCAGCCGCATTTCTGGGTGGAACCTTCAAACTCGCTGAGCAGACTTATTCCATTTTGCTTTATGCAGTGCTGACCTGTCTCGCTCTGCGAATGACCTTCTTTCCCGTGTTCTCTGACAAAGCAGACTGGACTCCGCGCCCCGTTCCGCTTTGGGCGGCGCTGGCGAGTGGAGCGGCTATTGGCCTGCTTTCCGGGATGGTTGGCATTGGCGGTGGAGTCTTCCTCTCTCCTCTCATCATCCTCGCGGGGTGGGGCAATTCCAAACAGTCTGCTGTTTCCGCGGGCGCCTTCATTGCCATCAATTCCATCAGCGGTTTACTTGGGCGGTTCACTACCGGCACATTCTCGCTGGGTGAATTTGGCATTCCGTTGCTGATGGTTGGGCTATTTGGTGCGCTCTTTGGCAGTCAATTGGGCGCATTCAAATTTTCTGGCGCGGGCGTGCGCCGTATCCTGGGCGTAATACTTATCATTGTGGTTGGAACGTATTGGTTGAGTTTCTTATGAAACTGATTGATTTCTTTGGTCGCGTCGTTGACCATATATGGCCTTTTCTGTGACTCACCCGCCTCGCATAAGTCGTGCTTTATTTCTTACAATTGTCATTGGTTGTTTTTAAATTGTCATTGGTTGTTTTGCTCTTGATGCGCTGCAAATTTTTAGCCTGCGCCGGGCTTTTTTCTGCAGACACTTCAGAACATGTGTTTAAAGCGATGATTCAATCTCTTTTGCCTGCCGACATTTCGCATCTCGAAGGCACAGGCCTGAAACTCCCTATCCAGATATGATGTTTTCAATTCGCTCTGGAAACACGAAGACGTAGTAATATGGAAAGTGTTATCTTTCAAAAGGTTTTGTGGGGAAGACCTGGTGGTCAGAAGAACAATTTATCTGGTGGGACAGTCGTACAAATACAGTTTATTTTTTTGAGCGTTGGCGGTTAGGTTGTCTGAATATTCTAACTTTGAGAAGCGATATTTTTATATTGGGATGGGTTTCCCGCACTGTGGGCAATTGTGTTCTCCTCTCAACACCACAAAGCCACACGCAGGACAGGTGCGCGGTTGAACATTTCCCAGTGGCGCGCCGCAAGCCACGCAGCCGCCTGTGCCAACCGGGTTAGGTGTGCCGCAGTATTCACAAACAGCGCGCTGAAGGCGCTCCGAAATTTGGGTGCTGGCGCGGCGCGATTGGGCATATTTACTGACTACTTGCCAGACATTCTCGCTAATCTGAAGATTTTCGATGTCCTGGGCAAGGTCATCCAACCGGTCGAGTAAATTCCACGGGTTACGGAGCGTCGCAAACAAGGTTTTGCCCATGCTGGCAGCCACGCCCATCCAGGCTTGTTGCCCTACCGTCACCATTACGCCATCGGCCACCCGTTGGATTTGCACAGTCACGGCCGTTTGTCCGCCGCTGGCTGCGCCCTGGCGGGTGGCAATTTGTACTTTCATGCTGCGGTCGTCACCAAAGGTTTGCGCACGCAGGTTGCCGCGGTTAAAATGAGCGACAAGGGCATTGGCTACATCGGCAGGAGTCAGGTCACCGTGAAAAATTCGCTGTTCCATAGTATGGATTATAATCGCCTTCGCTTCGATTTCAAAAACCAGGTGTCATTAAATGCGTCTTGCTACCAAATTGTTCAGCCTGCTTTTGTTGCTCGGCCTGCTGAGTGTTTCTGTATTTAACGTACCTGCTTCTCAGAAAGTTGCAGCCCAACAGCCAACCGGCTCTGTTCCAACGGTTACCAGCACGCCGACGGGGCGGGTCATTACTGTGACTTATAGCGAACCGATTAATATCCGCTCTGGGCCAAGTACGTATTTTTATCCGGCGGTGGGCGTTTTGCTTGTTGGAGAAAAGGCGCCTGCAATTGGGCGTTCTCCTGGTGGAGATTGGATTAAGATACGCTATCCTGGCATCCCTGGGGATGTTGGGTGGGTCTATGGCCCCTACGTCAGTCTCTCTCCTGGCCCGAATCTGCCGATTGTGGAGCCACCCCCTACGCCCACGCCGCTGACCACCCCAACCATTGACCCTACGCTGGCAGCAGCCTTCTTACCGCAGTCTACGCCCACCCGTCTGCCGACCTTTACCCCGCCTGGCCCGCTTGCCATCCCCACTTATGAAAATCAGAGCGAACGGGCAGAGGGCGTGCCGATGGGGTTGGTCATAACATTGCTGGCGTTAATTGGCGGCTTGGGCTCATTGGTTTCTTTCTTGCGCGGCCGATAATCGCAGAGTTTGTTGCGAAAATGGGAAGTAATCAATTCTCATTGCTCGTTTGAAAAAAATAGACACCGGTTGCGGAAATCCCCCTTCCCTGGTACCGGTGTCTATTACGTGGGCCCCAGTCCACGTTTCGATTGATCAACCTTATGGTACTCGCCGCTTGTAGACAGAATGTAGACAGAATGTAGACATGCCTTTCTTTTTTGTAAGGTTGGGCTTGCGGCAAAATGCTGTGCGCACAATGTGGCAACTTAAAAGGCAGACACCGGCTGCGGAAGTCCCCCTTCCCTGGTTGCCGGTGTCTGCAACGTGGGCCCCAGACCACGTTTCGTTTCTTTGTCTCTATGATACTGAAATTCCATAGACATAACGTAGACAATCCTGACTTTTTTGAAAGGTGATTGCGAAGTTGCAATCAGAACTTCGAGTTAGGCTGTTAAAAAACTCCTGGCGGGAGTGCTTGACATTTGCAGTTCTCTCCCTGCATAATAAGAGCGTTCTTAATACCCAATCTGGAGACTACATGCCTGTTATTTCGTTAATGACCGACTTTGGCTTGAAAGATGGCAATGTGGGTGTGATGAAGGGCGTAATTTGGAAGATTGCACCCAATGCCCAAATATCAGACTTGAGTCACTTGATTGCTCCACAAAATATTCGCGAGGCGGCGTTGATTTTGTATCGCTCGGCGCCGTATTTCCCTAAAAATTCGATTCATGTGGTGGTGGTTGACCCTGGTGTTGGCACAGCCCGTCGACCAATGGCCGCGCTTATCGGCAACCAGTATTATGTTGGGCCCGATAACGGTACCATTACATTGTTGCTCGAACAGGCCGAAAGCGAGGGTGGAAAAACTTTTTTTGTCCATCTCAATCAATCAGAATACTGGCTGTCGAATGTTTCGCACGTTTTCCATGGGCGCGATATTTTTGCCCCGGTTGCAGCACACCTATCGCTTGGCGTGCCACTGACCATGCTCGGAACGCCCTTTGATAACCCGGTACGCCTTGAGTTGCCCAAACCGGAAAAAACAGCTTTTGGTTGGAAGGGTGAAGTTATCCATATTGACCATTTTGGGAACGTGGCTTCCAATATCCGCGTGGAAAATCTGGCTGAAGCGCTCAATGAAAAAGACAAAATCAATGTACGGTTGGCAGGCGTGGAAATTCATGGTTTGGTGAACACCTTTGGCGAACGCCCTGTCGGTGAATTGATTGCCTTACTGGGAAGCACCGGTAATCTGATTGTTTCAGTCGTTAATGGCAGTGCTCAGGAGCGACTGAATGTGAAAGTCGGCGACTCGTTTGAAGCGGTGATTGAAGAATGACCGAGACGCCCCTCGTTGTCGAGAATGTTTCTTTCCGCTACCGCGATAGGCAGGGGGCAGCTATTCATCGCATTTCCTTTTCTGTCGAAAAAGGCGAACTGCTTCTGTTGGCTGGCGCCAGCGGATGCGGCAAAACCACGCTCATTCGTGCCATCAATGGACTGATTCCGCGCTCGTACAAAGGAGAGTTGACCGGCAAGATTTGGATACAGGGACAAGAGACCGGAGCGATGCCGCTTTCGCGCATCTCACAAATGGTCGGGACGGTTTTGCAAGACCCGGAACGGCAAATTTTGGGGACGAAAGTGATTAACGAAGTGGCCTTTGGCCTGGAAAACATGGGCCTGTCGCGCTCTGAAATCATCCAGCGCGTTGAGGACGCGCTGGCTTATCTGAAAATCTCTCATTTGCGGAATCGTGAAACGTTCAATCTTTCGGGCGGCGAAAAGCAGAAGGTGGCTTTGGCGGGGGTTCTGGCGATGAAACCTTCCCTTTTGCTGCTTGATGAGCCGCTTGCCAGCCTGGACCCAGCTTCGGCGCAAGAAGCGCTTGCGATGGTGCGCCGCCTGGTTGACGAGGGGTTGACCGTGTTGATGGTCGAGCATCGCGTCGAGGATGTCTTGAAAATCCACCCGAATCGGGTGATATATATGCGCGAAGGCGAAATTCGTTATCTGGGCGACGCCGCCGGGCTGGCGGAAGCGGTGGATTACCGCGAGGTCAAGTTACCAGCTCAACAAATTGCCCGGCGGGCGGCGCTGGAAAATGCTCCAGCAAAGTTGAAGTTTTTGCCTGGGGTCGAGGCTCAGGCGGAGACTGCACCTACGCTCGTGCGGTTTGAAAATGTCACTTTTGGGTACGAGGCTGAGCGCGAGGTGTTGCGCGGAATCAATCTGGATATCAAAAAAGGCGATATTATTGCTGTGTTGGGGCCAAATGGAGCCGGGAAGACAACCTTCGTAAAACATGCGATTGGTCTACTCAAGCCGAAGACTGGGCAGGTACTGATAAATGGCAAGGATACGCACCGTGCCAGCGTGGCCGAAATTGCCAGTATCCTGGGGTATGTTTTCCAAAGCCCGAGCCACATGCTGTTTGCGCCAACGGTGCGCGAAGAGTTATGGTTTGGGCCGAAAAACCTGAAGCATGCGCCTGCGCAAATTGAGCAGGATGTGAAACATTCGCTGGAAATCGTCAATTTGGCGGACAAAGAGAATGACCCTCCGCTTTCGCTCTCGTTTGGCCAGCAGAAGCGGGTTTCGATTGCAGCGATTTTGTCCATGCGCTCGAAAATTTTGGTGATGGACGAGCCGACCGCCGGGCAGGACTATAAAAATTACATTGGTTTTATGGATGCAATTTTGCAATTGCCGGGCTTCGATGCGATTTTGTTCATTACCCACGATGTCGATTTGGCAGTGATTTACGCAAACCGGGTGATTTTAGTAGCCGATGGAACGGTGCGCGCCGATGGCCGTCCTCAGGACATTTTGAGAGATTATGAGTTGTTGCGCGCCTGTCGCGTGGTGCCGACCTCGCTGTTGGATTTGAATTTGGAAATGCTGCCTCGAACCAGCGAATTTATGCGCGCCGAAGCCCTGGGGCATGTTTGAAGGCAGAATGGAAATGGAAAGATGGAATTTGTGATGGCAAACGGGCAGTGAGATGGTTTGCCCGATAAGATTATCTTTTCATGGAGGATGAGATGGATAAAAAACTCGTTTCTGTTCTTGGGGCGCTGGTGGTGGTGTTTGCCATCGTGGCAATTGGCGTCTATTTCATCGACCCGAACCTGGAGTTTCCGCTTGACCAGGCGACGGTTCCGCTGCGATTCGCTTTCGTTGGGTTGGGTCTGGCAATTGCTTTCGTGGTTTACTTCCTGACCAGGGAGAGCAAAATTTGGGAGGTTGGCACGCGGCAGGTGGTCTATATGGCGATTGGCGCGGCGCTCTACGCGGTTTTTTCGTACCTGTTCAATGGTACGGTTTTCGTGGTTCCCTCGCTCAGCCAGGTTTCGCTGCGCCCGGCAATTGCCATTCCGATGTTCTTTGGCTATGCTTTTGGCCCGGTGGTGGGGTTCTTTACCGGCGCGGTCGGCAACATGTTCGGCGATGCGCTGACTGGCTTTGGTCTTTCGCCACAGTGGAGCATCGGCAATGGCCTGGTTGGCTTCGTCTCTGGCCTGGTGGCGCTGTTTGGCGACAAGAAAAAGAGCATGGATATCGTTTTATATGTGAGCGGCGCGTTGGCCTTCCTGGCGGCGGTGATGTTCTTTCTGAATCGTGGCCAGGCCAACATGCTGTTTTATGATGTGGAGAATGGAATCTTTGGCGACCAGCAGATTTCGCTTTTTGCCGGTCTCTCCATTGTGATTGGCTTTATCCTGGTGGCTGTGGTGCGCTTTGCCTTCGGCCAGAATGTCGATATTGCGGCGGCGGTTACCTGGGGTATGTTGGGCAACATCCTGGGCATCGGTTTCGCCGCGATTTCCGATATCTGGATTAACGGCTTCAGCCCGGCGGCTGCCATTGTGGGCGAATTCCTGCCTGCCGCCGGCCCGAACCTGATTTTCGCCGCCATCCTTGTCCCGCTGCTAGTGGTGGCCTATTCTTCGGTTCAACGCCAATCGGGACGGTAGCTCAGTTCTCAGTAATCAGTGTTCAGTCATCAATCAATACCGGTGACTGTTCACTGATTACTGTTCACTGATTACTGAATACTATGCTCGTTGCCTGGCGTTATCGTCCCCGTAAATCGCTTGTCCAGTGGTTTGACCCGCGCGCGTGGGTGATTTTCTATCTCTGTTTCTTGTTTTCGACCCTCGCGTTTTGGGACATCCGCTTCCTGTTGCCGTTTTTTGGGATTGCCCTGCTCTGGCTGTTTACTTCGGGCCTGAAGTGGAGCGAAATCCGGCGTCCCTTTCTGTTTATTGGGATGTTTGTGGCCTTTTTTGCCTTCCTGACTTTCCTGACCGGGCGCGGTGGGATGGAAGTGTACGAGGCCGAACACCTGATTCGCCGTTACGAAGCCCCCTTCACTCTTCTGGGCTGGCGTCCGGCTCTCGATATCACCGTCGAGCGCGCGTTTTTCGCTGTTAGCCAGTTTGCGCGCGTCTTCAGCATTGCGGTCATGACCATCCTGATTCCCTATTCGCTCAATCCTGCTCTCTATGGAGTTACGTTTAAGGGGTTGGGGTTGCCCGACAAAATCGCTTATGCGATGGATTTGACGATGCGCTTCATCCCGACGTTTGCGCGCGATTTTCAACTGACGATGGATGCCCAGCGAGCGCGCGGCTACGAGTTGGATAAAATCAGCGGCGGCATTATTGAGCAGGTGCGCAAACTTGGCCCAATTTTCATCCCGGTCACCATTCACGCCATTATTGGCTCGGAAGACATCATTGACGCGATGGATTTGCGCGCCTTTGGAGTGGGCCCGCGCACCTGGTTGGAGGAACTTCGCTACCGGCGGCGCGACTATGTTTTGATTGCCCTGGGAGTTTTGATTCTGGCCTCCTCGGTGGCGTTAAGTTTTGCCGGGCTGGGTAACTTCTGGGTTCCTGAATTTCTTATCCGCTGGGCAATGGGCAACTAAAAATTGCAGGGTGTTGCGTTTGGCCGGGCGGCGAGCCTGTATTGGAGGGTCTTCTAACCTTTACTATACCATTTTATAAAGGACGCGCACGCGCTCGCCGGTCAATGTTGGCGTGCCTTTCTCCACCCAACGTTTGAAATGTGGAGTCTGACGGTGCGCTTCCAGGTCCGATTCGGCGTGGTAGACTTCATAGAGCATAAAGCGATAAGGGTTGTCAGCTTGCTGGAGCAGGTCGAAGCGTTCGACACCTGGCTCTTTGCGGCTTTCCGTTGCATTGGCGGTTGCTTCTGCCAGGAATGTGTCAAGTAGATGGGGTTGCGCTTCGAGATAGACGATTTGAACGTACATGCTTCACCTCGCTTTGAACGGATTTATCCACCGTTGACCGTCAGCAGGTGGATGGAACGACGATAGAAATAGGCCAACAGCAGGCCGAGGGCGACAATCCAGACAAGTTGCGTTCCAAGCGTAGAGAGAAAAGCCCCGGCAGATGGTTCCACAAACAGTCGGGCGGGCGCATAGAGCATGGCCTGGAAGGGCAGAGCATGGGAAATCGCCTGTAGCCAGGCAGGGTAGAAATCAAGCGGTATCAACAATCCGCCGAAGATGAAGGCAAATTTTTGGTAAATCCACTGAAAAGCGGAGATGTCCTCGACCGCGAAGGCGGAAAGCCCAATCAGGGCGGCAATGCAGAAGTTGAGCGTCCACGCGCCGAATATCGCCAGAATGACCATCGGCCAGCCGCGCGGGTCGGGGGGCGCGCCTGCCAGCCATCTAACGATTGCTCCCCCCAGTAAAGCGTTCAAAGAGGCACGGAAGAGCGTCTCTCCCATGGAAGTCGCATAGTGGTAGAGCAGAAAGTCATACGGCTTGCTCAGGATGTAAGCAATCGAGCCGTCCTTAACGGCCTCGGAGATGGTGTTTCCCAGGCGTGGGCGGCTGAGTTCGATGGTTTCGGCCAACATCAGGTACCAGAGCGTCATGTTGACGGTCAGACCGTTGATTTCAGTGACACCGGCAGATTTGAAGGTGACCGACCACAACTGGTAGAAAATCCACATGAAAGGGATGATAATCAGCGAACGCCCGACCAGTTCGCCAGGGTAGGCCAGCGAATTGATGACCTGGGTCGTGAACAGGAACCAGTATTTTTTCATTGATTTGCCTGCCCGTAAATCATTGCAATCACTTCCTCCAGCGGCGGGTCGGAGATGGTGATGTCGACCAGTGTCCCTGCGGAGGAAAGCCGCGCCAGCACGGCGTCGGCGGGGGTCTGGCGAGTGTCGAAAGCCAGTTTCACGCCATAGCGCCCGGTTTTGAGCGTTTCCATGCCCTCCAACCTGAAATCCGGGCTGACTTCTTCGGCGTAGCGCACTTCCACCAGCTTTCGGGTCAGGAATTTGCGTTTCAGGTTGGATACTTTGTCTCGGTAGACAATCTGACCATGATTGATGATGATGACACGGTGGCAGAGCGCTTCCAGGTCGCCCGCGTCGTGTGAAGTCAGTAGCACTCCAACTTTTTCCTGTTCGCTCATGGCGCGGATGGCGTCGCGGATATGCTGTTTGGCGACCACATCCAGACCGATGGAGGGTTCGTCGAGCAGCAGGAGTTTAGGTTTGTGCAGCAGGGAGGCTGCCACTTCACAGCGCATGCGCTGTCCGAGTGAGAGTTTGCGAACAGGTACTTCGAGCAGGTCGCCAATCTCAAAAATCTCTGCCAGGCAGGCAATCCGCTTTTTTGTTTCCGCATCATCCAACTCATAGATTTTGCCGAACAGCGCGAAGGTGTCAATGGCGGGCAGGTGATACCACAACTGCGGGCGCTGCCCAAACACGGCGCCGATGTGGAAGGCCAATTTTTGGCGTTCCCTCCAGGGCGTGTAGCCAAGAACTTGCGCCTCGCCGCCGCTGGGATGCAGGATGCCGGTCAGGATTTTGATGGTGGTGGATTTCCCGGCTCCGTTCGGGCCAATAAACCCAAGCAGTTCGCCTTTCTCCATCTCGAAGCTGAGTCCGCGCACCGCTTCGACGGTTGTATACTTCGGTTTAAGCAGTGCGCGCAAACTGCCGCCCAGTCCGGCGGCTTTGTGTTTGGATTGGAAGGTTTTCGACAGGTTAGAAACGGTGATGGCGGTCATGGGTATATTCTACAGGATATTGCGCCGAATCAGATTTACCAATACACTTCATTATCATGGCAACCTGGCGCGTGCCTCCTTTCATCGCTTTTCTGACCTTTTGGCTGGCCGGCTGTGTGATTGCAGTGCTGGAGCCAACTCCTGAGTCGACTTTGGCTGCCCCTCTGGCCCTGACGGCCACGTTACCGCCCAAATCTACCCGCACGCCTTTTCATCCTGTTACACCTACGGCCCCTCGCCGCAGCACCCTCATTCTCACTTTCACTCCGGCGGTCTTCCCCTCGCTTACGCCGTATCCGCCCAAATATGTTTTTCCCGTTCAACCTGCCAGTCTGGCACGCTTTGCTGAAGGCGTAGAGAGTCATGGCTATCCTGCTATTGATATTTTCGCCCCCGTTGGCGCGAAGTTCGTTGCGGTGACGAACGGCGTCGTGGAATTCGTGAGCGATGAAGACCGCTGGCAGCCGGAAAGCGACCATCCAGCCTATCGCGGAGGGCTGGCGGTTGCCATTCTTGGCGAAGATGGCTGGCGGTACTACGGTTCGCACCTTTCGGCCATTGCAGAGGGGATTGCGCCTGGCGTGAGCGTAGATGCCGGGCAGTTGCTCGGCGAAGTGGGGAACAGTGGAAATGCGTACAATAAAACCCCGCATCTTCATTTTGGCATTTCGCGCCCTACCTATGCCGGGGATTGGGTGACGCGGCGCGGCGAAATTGACCCTTTTCCATACCTGCTTGCCTGGTTGGACGGGGTGGACCTGACCCCGAAATTCCCATAAAATGAATTTTTTTGGGGCGTATCTGCCCATGCAGCCTGGCACAGCGCGGCGCGAATTGGCCGGGCCATTTTGGGAATCTTGCGCATGATATTTTTGAATTGCGCCTGCCTTACTGTGTTTTGCGTTTGATTTGCCTATTGCATTGACCGGGGGAATTCTGTACAATCGAGATTGTGCTTTGCATTTTTGTAAGGTGTTGACCGGTCAGGCACGTCTCGCATGCGGAAACGTTCATTGTTATTTGACCGTTTTGGCTTTATTTTGATTGGAGCGCATTCAGAACTTTGGAGGGTTTTTATTTATGGGTGCTAAAAAATTGGGGCAATGGGCATTCGGAATGAGCCGAATGCTGATTTTTATTGTTCTCGGGTTCTTATTGAATGTCCTGAATGTTCGCGCTGGAGCAAATTGGGCGCATCTGGCTGATACAACGGGTCAGCCAGCCTTTCCGCGCACGCTCTGGCCCGAAAACGCCGAACCGGAGCGTCCGAACTTTCAGGACAGCGGCGGCCCGGTGCAGTTGGGTACGCGCTTCCGCGCCAGCATGGATGGTTATGTGACCGGCGTGCGTTTTTACAAAGGCGCTCAGAATACTGGCACGCATGTTGGGCAGCTTTACGCTGCAAACGGCGCGCTACTGGCATCCAAACCATTTACCAACGAAACCGTGACTGGCTGGCAGACGGTTTATTTCGATGTCCCGGTGCCAATCTCTGCCGGGCAGGATTACATCACCTCGTATCATACATCCTCGGGATTTTTTGCGTTTTCTGGCAATTATTTCTCGGTTAACTTTGCCAATCCGCCGCTCCTGGCCCCCTCAGATTCTCCCTCCGCACCCAACGGGGTGTATGTTTATTCCAGCACGCCAGCGTTTCCTTCTGAGGGTTGGGAACAGGCCAATTATTGGGTGGATGTCATTTTTGAAACGCCTGAAATGCCCGCCAACGGTACGGTGGGAGTTGGCATTGACACCACCGTCAGCCGGCGTTTTGTCGAAGCGATGGATGGTTCTACTTTTACCAGTGAGACCTTTCAACTGCGAGATTCGGACGGCAACCTTGTTCCGGCGAGCGTTTCCTATGATGCATGGCTGCAAACCGCGTTGTTAACCCCCGCCAGCCAGTTGAAGAACGCCTCCACTTATACAGTCATCATCCAAAACGACGTGCGCGATGCGTCTGGCAATCCCCTCCCCGCCGACATCAGCTGGAATTTTACGACCGAGGCCGGGTACCCTGATTCTGGCCCTGGCGGTCCGATTTTGGTTATCACCAGCACCTATGACGGTTTCAGTCGTTACTATCCTGAAATTTTGCGCGCCGAAGGACTGAACGCCTTCCTCGCCACCGACATCAGCGGGGTGACGCCTGGGATGCTCTCGAATTACGATGTCGTCCTTCTGGCGCGTATGACGCTCTCCGATTCGCAGGCTTCCATGTTTGCCAGCTGGGTCAATCAGGGCGGCAATCTGATTGCCATGCGCCCCGACCCGCGCCTGGCTTCTCTGCTTGGCGTTACCCCTGTTGCTGACTCACCATTGAGCGAAGGCTATCTGCTTGTGGACACGTCCTCCTGGCCGGGGGCAGGCATTGTTGGTCAGACCATTCAGTATCACGGAGACGCTGACCGCTATACCTTGAGCGGCGCTCATCTGGTGGCAACTTTGTATGCGAACGCCAGCACCCCGATAGCAAATCCCGCGGTGACGCTGAACGCCGTCGGAGCGAACGGCGGGCAGGCCGCCATGTTCGCCTACGACCTGGCTCGCTCCGTCGTACTCACTCACCAGGGCAATCCCCGCTGGTCGGGAGACAATCGTGACGGAATCATCCCTACTCGTTCCGCCGACCTGTTCTATGGAAGCAAGTTGGGCGACCCGCAACCTGACTGGGTCAATCTCGACAAAGTCGCCATTCCGCAGGCCGATGAACAGCAACGCTTACTGGCAAATCTGATTCTGGGAATGAATCTCGACCGCAAGCCCCTGCCGCGCTTCTGGTATTTTCCGCGCGATGAAAAAGCGGTTGTCGTAATGACTTCTGATGACCATGCCAACAACACCAGCCACAACAGCATGTATGATGACCGGCTGGACCAGATGAACTCCTTCGACCCGCCTGGCTGTTCGGTGGAAGATTGGGAATGCGTTCGCCAGAGCATGTACCTTTCGCCGGGGTTCACAACCAGTCCCGCCGAAAACGCCAAAATTCAGGCCTATGTGGCGCAGGGGCATGAGTTTGGCGTTCACGTTTCCACGGAGTGCGCCGATTACACCAATGCCGCGCTGAATACCTTCTTGACCAACCAGGTTGGCTGGTTCAACAGCACATTTCCTTTCTTGCCCCCGCCGGTCTCCGAGCGAACGCACTGCGTTCCCTGGAGCAATTATGCCGCCCACCTCGACGTGCGGCGCAGCCATGGGATTCGGCTTGATACCAACTTTTACTATCATCCGTCTTCGTGGGTTAATGACCGGCCCGGCCTGTTTACCGGCTCCGGCTTGTTGATGCGTTTTGCCGACGTGGATGGCCGTGTGATTGACGTGTACCAGGGCGTTACCCACATGACCGATGAATCGGGGCAGACTTTCCCCTATACGGTCGATACCCTGCTCGATAACGCTCTCGGCCCTAACGGGTATTATGGCGCGTTCCTGGCAAACATGCACTCCGATTCGGGCGCCTATTTGCCCGCCAATATCGCCATCGTTCAGGCGGCGCAGGCGCGCAGCGTCCCCATCGTGTCGGCCAGGCAAATGCTGACCTGGCTGGATGGCCGCGAAAATTCCAGTTTTGGTCATTTCAACTGGAATGGCGGCATCCTTACGTTCAGTATCTCTGCCGATTCGCGCGCGCGCGGGCTGCGCGCCATGCTCCCGGCGCAGGGGGCCAGCGGCCCGCTTGTTTCCATTTCGCGGAATGGTGTGCAGGTGTCCTATCGCACTGAAACCATCAAAGGCATCACCTATGCTTTTTTCGACGGCTTGAGCGGCGATTACCAGGTCTCTTATGTGCCAGATACCACCTCGCCCGTGATTTCCGATATTGCCGCTGCCGTCAGCCCGGAAGGAAATGCGGTTATCACCTGGAATACAGACGAATTCGCCACCTCGCGGGTGGATTACGGCACCAATCCCGCTGCCCTGACCCTGAATACCAGCCAACCTGCGCTGGTCACATCCCATGCGGTTACACTCGCTGGCCTGACCCCGAATACTACTTATTATTATCGCGTTATTTCAGTGGATTCCACCGGTAATTCGGCCACTGCGCCCGCTTCGCCCTTGACCTTTACCACGCCCATCCTCCCATTTATCGACACGACCAGCAGCGACTTCCTGGCAGGAACGCTTGCTTCCTGTTCTCTGGCCGAATCGGGCAATGGAGAAATCAGTCTCGCGCCCGCGATTGGCGAGGAGTTTTCTAGCCCGTCCCTGCCTTCGGGCTGGAGCCAGCAAGTATGGGCTTCCGGCGCGACCGTTTCGATTGTTGATGGTCAACTTGTGGCGGATGGAATGGGTTTTTACTACAACACAAGCGGATTCACGCCGGGGCGTTCACTCGAATTTGCGGCGACTTTCAGCGCCGATGATTATCAGAGCATTGGTTTCATGGGGTATCCGGCCTGGAATACCTATTGGGCCTTCTTTGGCACTTCGAGCAGCACCAGTCAGGTTTATGCCAGCATGAGCGGTGGGGTCAACGTCCCGGTGGGGAATCTGGTTGGGACCAAACATCGCTATCGCATCGATTGGGTGGGCAATACCTTCACATTCTTTGTGGATGGCGCCCAAGTGTACCAGCACACGGTTGGCTATCAATTTATTCTGCGTCCCGGCGTTATTGACGATACGGTTGATGGGCGTCCGGCGCGCATCGATTGGATGCGCATGTCGCCCTATGCTTCGTCTTGCGCGTTCACTTCGCGCGTTCTCGATGCCGGGCAGATGGTCGATTGGCAATCCCTGACCTGGGCCGGAACGCTTCCGGCCAACACCTCCGTCTTATTCGAGACCCGCAGTGGTAGCACTGCTTCCCCCGATGCTTTCTGGTCGGACTGGCAGGCATTGGATAACTCGAATATAACCAGCCCGGATGGGCGCTACCTGCAATATCGAGCCACTCTGGCTTCGTCCAACGCCTTCGTAACGCCGGTCGTCGAATCGGTCCTCATGTCTTATTTGCCAGCCAGTGGCCCGGCTTCGACCCCCACCCCCACCGGCACGGCCACCCTGACCATCACGTCCCCGCCGCCTACGGCAACCCCCACCCCCACTGGTACGGCCACCCTGACCATCACATCCCTGCCGCCTACGGCAACCCCCACCCCCACTGGTACGGCCACCTCCACGCCAATCGGTACTGGCTGGTTGAGCCCTTCAACCAACGCTGCCCAAACCGGCGGAGATAATAACGGATACGAACTCGATGCAGTTTACGCGTATGACGATGATGCTTTGTATGCTGTTGATAATAATAGTGGCACGGGAACAGGCACTTCCTGTACAGGCAGTGGAAAAGATAAGCATCGCTTTTTCAATTTTGGCATCAATTTGCCTGCCTTGGCGGTTATCCAGGGAATTGAAGTCCGCCTGGATGCGTTGGTAGATAGCACAGCCAATTCTCCCCGGATATGCGTTCAGTTGTCCTGGAATGGCGGCTCCAGCTGGACAGCCGCCAAAGCCACAACAACCCTGAACACGGTCGAGCAGACCTATATTCTGGGCGGTCCAAACGATTTGTGGGGACGCAGTTGGACGCTCTCACAACTATCTGATGCCAATTTTCGGGTGCGTGTTATAAATGTTGCCAGTTCCACGGCGCGCGATTTCTCGCTTGACTGGATTGCTATCCGAATCACATACCGATAAGTTACCGTCCCGAAGGAACAACCTTCGGGACGGTCTTATTTACTCCCTGCCGCTCTAACCGGCAGTTGCAGGTAAAACGTACAGCCGGGATAATTGACTTCATCATGCCCGGCGCTTTCCACCCACACTTTGCCGCCGTGCGCGCGTGCCACCCCCCGCACCAGCGAAAGCCCCAGGCCAGGGCCGCCGCCTTTGAAACTGGTCTTTCCTGTGGAGTGCAACGCTACACTGCCCACCTGATAGAACTTTTCGAAAATCAATTCGTGATGTTCAGGGTCTAGGCCAATGCCCGTATCCTGCACGACCACTTCCGCGCCGGGAATGTCGCCTTCCATCATGACCGGGCGAGCGCGCAGCGTGACCGTGCCGCCATCGGGGGTGTATTTAACGGCATTGACCGTCAGCTGATAGAGCGCTTTTTCCACCAGTCCTGGGTCAGCATGGATGATGGGGGTGTCCTCGGCGTAGTCCAGGTGTATTTTAATATTTCGCTCTGCGGCGGCTTTGCCCAGGCTGTTCACCAGCCCTTGCAGTACGCGCTTGAGCAAAACGGGTATTGAGGCCAATTTGAGCGTCTCCGCGTCGATGCGGCTTACATCCAGCATCATGTTGACGACCTCGTGCATCCGGTCTGCGCCTTTCAGGATACCCTCGACCATTTCATCCAGCGCCGGGTTGGCTTTGAGTTCGGGAAAAGTCCGTAGCAGGTTGCCATACCCCTTGATGACCGTGAGAGGGGTGCGTAGTTCATGCGCTGCCACCTGGATAAATTCCATTTTATTGCGGTCCATGAGGCGCAATATCTTGTTATTCTTTTGCAATTCGGTAATCGCCATCTGGTCATTGGCGCGGATGCGGTCGAGCGTGATGCGAATAATGTCGATGGCCATGGCTGGGCTGCGGCTTAAGATGGTCTCAAAGTCGCGCTTTTCCATCTCAAGAACGGTGCACTCGGTCATGGCGCGCACGGTCGCTGCGCGGGGCGCATTTTGAATGAGAGCCATTTCACCGACCAGGTCGCCTTTTCCACCGATGCGCAAGACCCGCTCGGTTTCTTCATCGGCTATTTTTTTTGTGATAATTACATCCCCCTCTGCCACGATGTAAAAGATGTCCTCGTAGGCGCCTTCCTGGCATAAAACGTATCCGGGCGGGTACGTGCGAATCTCCGTTAATTCTGCCATTTCGCGCAGTTCATCGTCTTTTAAGCCTTTAAAGGCCAATCTCAGCAGAGAAATTTTATCGTCAGGGGGCGGTATTTTGCTCATCATGACATAGTATAACCATCTCATGAGCAGGTAGCAATCCGTTTACATATCAAGCGCATTACTTTTGATAAACAAGATAAATACCTGCCTTGCCAACCTGTTTCTCCATAGGGAACTCCTGTTCTGCGCTATCACATCTCTTCTTTCGGTTCGTCAATGTCGTTTTCCTACCAATTCCTGTTCCAACCAGCCTGGGCGTGGTTTGAAATGTAGATTCAACGTTGCAAAATCAATTACCGGCTAATATTTTTGCAGGTACTGGTGATGGCTTGAAAATGCGCATAGGTATACTTCTCTCCGTTCCACTACCACCCCATGAGGGGATTGGTACTTATGCCTGGAATCTGGCCTGTTTTCTGCGTGACCGAGGACATCAGGTTCATCTTATTACGCATGGGAGCTTGTTTCCTGGAGCGGCGCAAGAAATCGAAGGGATGACCATTCATCGGTTTGCGTTTGCGCCGTTATACCCTATGGATGCGCATTTTCATAATCTGTTTCTCTCAAATTGGATGACATCATTCCGTGATTCGCTTGACCTGTTGCACCTGCACTCGCCGCTGATTTTGCCACCCAAAATCGACCTGCCTATGCTGGTGACGGTGCATGGATTATTTACTTCAGAAATTCCTGGATGGACATGGCTGGGACGGGGCATTGAGCATCGGCTTTTTCGCCGTGCCAACCGTTTGATAGCCGTTTCGCAATCGGTTGCCAGGCAATTGGAAATTTTTGGCGTGCGCCCAGAGCAAGTACCCGTCATAGGCACGGGTGTCCTGACTGATTTTTTTGTGCCGCCGCCGCCAAGAATATTTTTGCCTGAGAAACCAGTCTTCCTGGTGGTGGGGCCGCTTGTACCCGGGCGAGGCTTTGAAGATTTCATCCGTGCCTGTCAGAAAGTACATTCTGTTCACCCCAACGTTCGTTTCTTGATTGTCGGTGGCGGCCCGCTGGAGACAGTTTTGCGTAACGAAATTAATCGTCACCAGTTGGATGGTGTCGTGCGGTTGGCAGGCGCTGTGACCGACCGCCTGACACTTTCGATTTTTTATCAGAACGCATACGCCTTTGTGCAGCCCGCGCCATTGGAAAAGATTTCGACCTCTCTGCTTGAGGCGATGTCGTGCGGCAGGGCGGTTATTGCTGTCGATACGCCGAATGCGCGGGAGGTCATTGTAGACGGTCAAAACGGTTTTTTGGTGCAACCCCGCTGTCCAGATGAATTGGCCGCGTCCATGCTGCGGCTCATCGAGTATCCCGAACTGACCACTCTCCTGGGTCACGCGGCGCGCCAAAAAATTGAGCAGAAATATTCTTTTGAAGCAATGGGCGAACAATATTTAACTGCTTACGAATTCATTCTGGAGCAGCAATTATGACCAAATCCAAACGTTCCGTCTGTTTTGTTTTGCCAGGCCTGAATCGTTTGAATTTTGGCATTCAGCCCTGGCGATATGTGACCGAAGCAGCTGCTCAATTGTATCGCGCGGGCCATCGCGTGACGGTTCTCTCCGAATCGGGCCCGCGCGCCCTGACAGGGTTCAATGGCGTGCCGGTCAGGCCGCTTCGTTCAGTGGGGCAGACGTTTTGGCAGCGTAATGCTCCATTACATCAGACAATCGATATTCTCAAGCCTGATGTCTTGGTATGGTGTCTGGGTTTAACCAGTTTTCTGCATCAGGATTATCGGGCCTGGGCGAACCGTCCGCAGGTGGGGTTTTTTCCCTCGCCAATATATGCCCCGCGCGAAATTTTGCGTCCCGGGTTGGGGCGGCTGATTGCAAATCGCTCTTTGAGCGGCGCGCATCTGCTGGGGGCATTTTTGCCTCGCTGGTTGTTGCGCGCCCGCGCGGCCCGGATTGGTTTAAGGGTGTACGTCACTCAGACCGAAATGACACGTTGGGCGCTTTATTCCCTTGTGGAAAAATTCCCGGTGCGCGTTATTTTGCCGGGCGTTGATGCGGTCTGGCTCGATGCGAATGTCCACTCGAATGGTGTGCGCGCTCACCTCGGCCTGGACGCGAACGATTTCGTCGTCTTGTACTTCGATTCACCTGCGCCCCTGCGCGGATTGCCGGTGCTGGTTGATGCGCTGGCGCGTGCCCGGCAGCAGGCCCCCAACCTGAAACTGGTGGCGCTCAATCGGCGCTACCTGGAGGAAACCCGCCCAGCCAGTCAATCGCTGGAAAGCCTGGTGGCGCAGAAAGGTCTGGTCGATGCGGTGCGCTTTGTAGATGGCGTATTGGAACCAGAAGCGTTGAGCGCGATTGTGCGCGCCAGTGACCTGGCGGCGCTGCCTTATGAATTGCTTGCATCGGATGCGCCGCAGGCATTGTTAGAAGCGGTGGCTGCCCGTAAGCCGGTTTTGACTTCACGGTTGGGTTGCCTGCCCGAACTTGCTTCATACGGACGCGCCTTCCTGGCTGAGCCAGGTGACCCTGAATCGGTGGCAGGTGCACTGCTCGAGGCCTGGCGGCAGGCTCCAGGCGAGGCTGTTCCCCGTCCGGGTGTGGTGCGCAATTGGGAAACGGTCGGCGCAGAATGGTCGGACTTCCTTCAGTCGTTATAATCATCAAAAGAGCCGCCCAAAAAGGCGGCTTTTTTGTTGGCCAACATTTTACCCATGCCCGACGCGCATGTATGAGTGGGCCGTTGCTCCGGGACAGATGAAACAGGTGACGGGGGGCACGAAGCCATTCGGCTTGCCCGCCAGGAAGGAACAGCCACTCCGCCTGCATTTTGTTCTTCCTGACACAATTCTGGAGAGGGGTTACTTTGAGAAGTGGCCGGTGTAGAATAATGGCATCTGATTGAAAAGGAGTCCTGTCCATGCAAAAACAAATCCAGCAACAGATTGACCGCCTGCGGGCAAAAGGCGCGACGTACGTCGATACGCGTTGGTATCCTTACGAAAAAGCCGAATATCTCACGATGTGGAACGGCAACCTGAAAAATGCCGCTGCGACTGGCCAAAGCGGGGTGGGAATTCGGGTTCTGTATATGGGCGCGTGGGGATTTTCGGCGGCCTCCGATTTGGCGGATTTGAGCGGCCTGTACGACAAAGCTTTTGACAACGCCCGCGCGGCTGCCGAGCGGGTGACTTTCCCGGTGCGGCTGGCCGAAAAGGACGCGCTCCAGGCGCAGTTTATCAGCCCGAGCCGGGTGGACCCTTTCGAGATTTCATTTTCTGAAAAGGTTGCTTTTCTGAAAGCAATGGACGAGAAAATGAATCAGGAGGGCGTTTTTCAGCGGATTGGCGACCTGAATTTTGTCAAAAAACAGATAATTTTCATCGATTCGGAGGGCAGTGAAATTGAAAAGGTGATTACCGAAGTATTTGCCACGTTGCAAGTCTCCGGGCTGGATGAAAACGGTGAAATGCACGAGCGGAAGTTCCGACTTGGTAAACGGGGAGAAAGCCGCGGCTGGGAAAGCATTGACCAGGACTATTTTGCCGCAGAAGCCGAGCGCATTGTGCGGGAGATGAATCAGGTGCGTGTCGCTCCCGAATGTCCCAAAGATGACCGTTCGGTGATTTTGTTGCCGGGCATTATGTACCTGCAAACCCATGAAACGATTGGTCACGCTCTCGAACTTGACCGTATCCTGGGCTACGAATTGGCCTATGCGGGCGGCTCTTTCGTTACGCTCGATGATTTTGGCAAACTGCGCTATGGCTCGCCCAAACTGACCGCCCGCGCCGATGCAACCGTGCCGAATTCACCGGGTAGTTTTGGCTTCGACGATGATGGCGTTCCGGCTCAGGATAATTTGCTGATTGATAAAGGCATCCTGGTTGGAGCGATTACAGGCCGCCAAATGGTGGAGGAAGCCAATATGAAGGCCAAACGCGAGATTTTTAAGGGCAGCGGGGGCGCCAACCGCGCGACTTCGTTTTATCGCGTGCCGATTGAGCGCATGACCAACATCAACATTGACCCAGGCCAGGATGGAACCCTCGATGACATCGTCAGCAACACCGAAAAGGGCATCATCCTGGATGGTGACCGGAGCTGGTCGATTGGTTCGAACCGCGAACAGTTCCACTTTGGAACGGAAATTGGCTGGCTGGTGGAGGATGGGCAGGTGAAGGGCGTCGTCAAGAATTCAACCTACAAAGGCGATACCATCCAGTTCTACAATTCCCTCTCGGCCGTGGGTGGCCCCTCGACCTGGGAAGTGCGCTATGTAGATAACTGCGGTAAGGGCCAGCCCAACCAGGTCATGCAGTTGGGGCATGGCGTGCCGGTTTGCCGCTTCGACCATGTGAGAATAGGAGAATAACCGTGAAAGAACGAATTTTTGAGACTCTGCATGAATTGCGCCAATATGCGCTTAAAAAAGGGGCCGACGTTGCTTTTTTGTATCATGAAGAAGACTCTTCTCTGATGCGCTTTGCCAACTCAGCCATTTCGTTGAATACCAGTGAGCATCTCATTCGGCTTGAAATTACGGCTTATGACGGCAAAAAACGCGCCACTTACGAAATGATTACTGATTTGAACCAGGTTGACGAAATGAAAAAAGGCGTTGAGAAGGCGATTGCTATGGTTGAACATGCCATGCCGTTGACCTACTCGCCGAGCATCCCGACCTACGCTGAAACTTTTGTCGATGAAACCGGGCATGACCTCGCCCTGGCTTCGCTTTCTAACGCCGAAAAATTGTCCTATTTCAACGAAGCCGTCGCCGGGCTGGAGACGGAAGAAATCAAACTCTCTGGCATTTTCTCGTCTGGAACGAACATCCTGGCATCCATCTCGACCTGTTCTGACCATCTGCAATATGTTGCCACTTCTGATGCGCAAGTGACCGTTGTTCTTTCACACGCTGTCCTGAAGTGGGAAGTGACCGCCGAGCAGTCGGCCTGGCGCAAGGTGGATTTAAACCCTACCTCTCTGCGCGCTGACCTGGCCCTGCTGCTGGAGCGTTACCAAAACGACTCTCCACAGCAGATTCCGCTTGGCAAGTATGACATTGTCTTTGGAAGCGCTGCCATTGCCGAAATGGTCAATTTCATGAATTGGATTGGCTTCGATGGCGGTTTGATGAAGCGCGGTTTTTCATTTTTGAGCGAAGAGAAGATTGGGCAGCGCGTTTTTTCGGAAAAAGTCACCCTGGTCGATGACCCTGACCGTCTGGATACTTTCCCGCTTAAGCGCGACTGGATGGGCATGACCCGACAGCGCTTCCCGCTTTTTGAAAAAGGCGTGTTCCAGGCCTTTACTTGGCTTCAGGATGATGCCGATGAATTTGCCGCCCAGCCGACTGGCCACACGGTCCCACACAAATCGCTGGTAATGGAAGGCGGAGAGGGGGCTGTGACTACGCTGGAAGAACTGGTCAATATGCCGCGCGCGAAGGATATTCTTTACATTCCCTTTCTGCATTACATGAATATTGTCAACCCCTCCAGGGGGCTTATCACTGCCAGCTCCCGTTTTGGCGCGTTGCTGCTCAAAGCGGATGGCTCAGTCGTTGTTCCGTACAATGTCCGCCTGACCCAGAGCCTGTTGGACATTTTCGGAAATCAGCTGGAATGGATTTCGCGGGCTACTGCGCCTTATAATACCTCGCAGAGTTACGGCTCGCGTAATCCGACTGCGATTGTTGTTCCGGCTTTTATGCTGGTCAGCGATTTGGAGATTTCACACTCGAATTCATCCTATTAGGGTTGCTACCGCGTCTCGCTTGTTTTCGAGCGATGAACTTAATGTCGTGCCGACAGGCCTCCATGAGGGAGGCCTGTTTTGTTCTGGTGAATATGACAAAAATCACTTGACAAAAAATAGTAATCTGTTTACTATTTATGGGCAATTCACTAAAATTGGCGCTCCAGTGCCTATCCAGGGTACACAACGCCAAAAGTCAAGAAAGGAGTGTCCATATGCAGTTATACCTGCGCCTGGCATGGCGCAACGTCTGGCGGCAGCGCCGGCGTACCCTCATCATTGCCCTGGCGATGGGGGTCATCATGTCTATGCTGGTGTTGTATGATGGACTCATCGGCGGCTTTGAGCAGGCCATCTATGGCAACGCCATCCAACTGTTGGGTGGAAATATCCAGATTCATGCGCCAGGGTACAACGAGAAGGCCGGGCGCAAGCCTCTGCTCCCGCTGGCTGACCCAGATGCGCTCGTCCGCGTTGCCGAAAGCCATGCGGATGTGATTGCTGCCACAAAGCGGATTGTTACCAGCGGCATCGTCACCAATCGCGAGGGGGCGTTCGCTGTTTCGGTGGTCGGAGTTGAACCGGCAAAAGAGGCTCGCATCAGCCCGGTGGCGCAGAATATCTCGCGCGGGCGATACCTGGGGCCGGAAGCCGAAGATGTTCTCGTCATTGGTCAAGGACTCGCAACCGCGATGGGGGTTGACGTAGGCGACCGCATCACGATGGTGGCTCGTTCTACCCATGAGCAGACTCGTCAACGCACCATGACTGTTATTGGGATTTACGATGTCGGCGTGCCAAGCGTTGAGAAGGGAACGATTTACCTGTCTCTGGCCGAAGCGCAGCTTTTGTTTGGGTTGGATGAGCAGGTAACGGAAGTCGTGGTCTCGCTTAAGCAACTTGGGCAGGAACCCGGGGTGGTGAACTACATCAATCGCAGTCTGACTGGCTACCAGGTTGACACCTGGGTTAACTCCTTCCCTGAACTCAAACAGACGATGGACATGAAAACCGGCGTGATGGGCGTCTTTGGCGTCATCATGCTGTGCGTGGCTGCGATTGGCATCCTGAACTCGCAGATGATGGCTGTCTTCGAGCGAACCCGTGAAATTGGCGTGTTGGGCGCGCTGGGGATGAAACCGGGCGGCGTGATGCTCCTGTTCCTGCTTGAAGGCACGTTGATTGGAGCGATGGGCGCTGTTATTGGCGCAATTCTTGGAACGGGCATGAATGGTCTGCTGGCTTATTTTGGGATTGATTATGGCAGTTTCGCCGACCTGACCGAATACACCGCCCTTATCAGCGGACGCATCTACTCGCAAATGGCGCCGCTCAAGGTCTTGCAGCATGGCATAACGGTGTTGGTTATCGCCACCCTGGCCGCGTTTCTGCCCGCCCGCGATGCTTCTCAACGCGAACCGGCCGCTGCGCTTCACCATGTGTAGGAGGACCCATCATGCTTAATTATCTCAAAATGGCCTATCGCAACCTGCTGCGTCATCGCCGCCGCTCGGCGCTTTCGGCGCTGGCTTTGTCCATTGCCCTGGCGCTGCTCCTGTTCATGGCTGCTTTTTTTAAAGGCGAAATGCGCAGTTCGATGGAAGATACGCTTCGGCTGAGCAGCGGGCATCTTCAGGTGCGCAACGCCGATTATGACCCCGATAAATCCAGCGTTGCCTGGGAATATCTCATTGAAAATCCTGACCAGGTGGCCAGGCAGATTGCTGCGCTCGGCCCGGTCAAATTCGCCACTCCGCGCCTGTTTGCCAGCGGAATTGTCTCGGTTGGAGATGATTCCGCTGGGGTGCAAATCATAGGCGTTGACCCGGCCTCCGAAGCCAATGCGCCTTACCGCGACGGCCTTGTCGCCGGAGAGTTCCCCAGCGCTGATGACCGAACTGGCATTCTGATTGGTTATCCCTTGGCCGAATCGCTTGGACTGCGAGTTGGCAACTCCCTGAATCTTTTGGTGAATACCTCTGAAGGGCACGTGGACGAGCAGAATTTCATCGTACGCGGTATTTTCTCCACCGGTTCCAGCACCTATGACAAAGGAATTGTTCTGCTTCCGCTTGCCAAAGCGCAGGCGTTCTCAGGGGCAGGCAACCGCGCCAGCATCATCTTCATCATATTGCATGACCGCGAACAGGCGGAAACTGTTGCGTCAGCAATCACCGGCAACACTTTCAAAGTTGAAACCTGGCAGGAGATGAATGAACTGCTCGTGCTGGTCAACGACTTTTCAAACGCCTATATCATGATTTTGAATCTGATTATTTTGGGCGTGACTGTCACTGTTATCGTCAACACGATGTTAATGGCAGTCTTTGAGCGTACCCGTGAAATCGGTATTCTGGCTGCATTGGGCATGAAAGGCCGCCAGATTATCGCCCTGTTTCTCTCAGAAGCCGCTTTACTGGCTCTGGGAGGCGTCATCATTGGCCTTTTGGTTGGCTGGGCGCTTTCAGCCTACTTTGGCGGCGTTGGCATCTATTTTGGCGATATTGGCGTCAGCGGCATGATTTTTGGCGACCGTATTTACCCGTATCTGATGCTGGAAGATGTCATCAACCTGACCCTGACGGCTTTTATCGTTACCCTCCTTGCATCCTACTACCCTGCGCAGATTGCATCCCGCATGGAACCTGTTGAAGCGTTGCGGGCGGAGAAGTAACGTTGGACACCAGTCGATGTGGAAACAGGCATTTGGATTTTCACGAAATTGCAAAATGACCGGCGAACCGGAAAATAGGAGTAGAAAAAATGGAAGTCGCAAAAGTGGAAAATGTCAGCCGCGTGTATAAAATTGGCACAGTTGAAACCTATGCCTTGCGTGGCGTGAATCTCACGATCGAAAATGGGGAATTTACCGCCCTGGTAGGGCCATCTGGCTCTGGCAAGACCACCCTGCTGCAACTGATTGGCTGCCTGGACCAGCCAACCAGCGGCTCGGTTTGGGTCAATGGGAACGATGTGACCCGCTTAAACCGCAATCAGCGTGCGGACATTCGCAAAGGCCACATTGGTTTCATCTTCCAATTCTTTGCGTTGATTCCGACCCTGACCGCCTACGAAAACGTTGAGATGCCCTTGCTTCTCAACGGTTGCAGCGCCAAAGAACGTCACGAGCGCGTGATGGAACTGCTTAAAGCGGTGGACCTGCTCGACCGGAAAGACAACCGCCCCGACCAGATGAGCGGCGGTCAGCAGCAGCGCGTTGCCATTGCTCGTGCGCTGGCTTCCAAGCCGGCCCTGATTTTGGCGGACGAACCGACCGCCAATCTCGACACATCCAACGGCGAACAGGTGATGGAAATTATGACCCGCCTCAATCGCGAAACCGGCGTGACCTTCGTTTTCGCTACTCATGACCCGCGCGTTATCAAATACGCCCGACGGGTTGTCACCCTGCGTGATGGGTTGATAGTCGAAAATGACGCTGGGCAGGCCAACTAAAGCGTGATAGGTTTCGATAGCCTTCTGGCTGAAAATCAACCATTAAAACCAAACATTTCAACCTGGGTGTAACTGCCTGAATTTTTTGCCAAGAAAAGGTGTTTCTTCCCAGGGCATAGGAGAAAGAATGAAGTTTAAGCTTTTCCTTTTCGTTTCTGGCCTGATGTTGCTATTGACTGCTTGTGGTTCAGCGGCTGACAATCCACCCGAGGCCCTGCCCACCGTTGCTCTTGAAGAGGGCAGTTCCTCTTCAGCAGCAGTATCAGCCCAGGGTGGCGTGGCTGCTTCTGGCGTAGTGATGCCTGCCCAGGAAGCAAAGATGGCCTTTGCGCTTGGCGGGATTGTTTCGATAGTCAATGTTAAGGTTGGCGAGGCGGTTCGGGCGGGCGATTTGCTCGTTGAGTTGGACAACACCTCCATTCAACTGGAACTGGCCCAGGCCGAGCGTAACTTGCGCGAAATGACATCGCCTGCTGCTGTCGCTGCCGCCTCGCAAGCGGTTGCCGTCGCTCGCCAAGAACTGGAGGACGCCCAGAAAAAAGCCGAAAGCCTGAACTACAAACGCGCCTCCGATACGGTTATCGATAACACCCAGGCTGAAATTGACCTTGCCAAACAGGCGCTGTCGCGTGCTACCGATGCGTATCGTCAAGTCGAAAGGCTGCCAGATGGCGATTCTAAAAAGGCGGCGGCATTGTTGAACATGACTAACGCCCAATTGCGTTTGAACTCGCTGATTGCCAAATATAACTACCTCACTGGCAAACCCACCGATACCGATGCCGCGCTCATCCAGGCCCGGCTTGAAACTGCGCAGGCGGCATACCAGGAAGCCCAGTGGTATCTCTCTGCCTTGAGAGGCGAACAGATTCCCGCCGAAGCAACTGGCGCAAAACTTGCTGCTCTTCAATCGGCCCGCGATGCAATTGCGGCCATTCAGCAGCGGCTCGATGCTACCCGCCTGCTCTCCCCCATTAGCGGAACAGTGACGATGGTTGGCGTGACGGTTGGTGAGTATGCGGTCCCGGCCCAGGTGGTAGTTTCCATCAGCGATGTAGAGCATCTTCAGGTTGAAACGACCGACTTAAGCGAACGAGATGTGGTACTGGTGCAGGTCGGTCAACCGGTGACAGTTTTTGTTGAAGCCCTGAACCAGACCATCACTGGCAAAGTCATCCTTATTTCGCCCATTTCCTCGACCCTGGGTGGGGATGTGGTTTACAAGACCACGATTGAGCTTGACCGTCCCTTCCCTGAAGGTCTGCGGGCGGGGATGACCGTTGATGTGACGTTTGGGGAGTGATTCACCCAAATACGTGGCGAACAACGAAAGAAAAACTCCCTGGCGGGCTTTCGCTTGGGGAGTTTTTCGATGGTTAATGGCTCGATTATCCTTCCACAAAAATATACTTCGCAGCGGCATTGCCGAGTGTAATCGTCTGCCCATTTACGCTGAGCGCAATGGTCTGGTTAAACGGTAAAACTTCGGTCACACTGGCAGAAGCGCCGGGCATGATTTTGTGTTTTTCGAGAAATTCGAGCAAGGGGGCGTTCTCTTCGGCCAGCTCGTGAATGCGGCGGATGGTGACGCTGCGCCCGGCCTCGATGTTCGTTAGCGGAATCCAGTTTTTTACGGCTGCCTCGCAGCCCGGCAGCGGATTACCATGCGGACAGGTTTGCGGGTATCCCAATTGTTCCATCAGCGCCGTTTCCGTCATGGCCGAGATGGCATGTTCCAGGTGATGCGCTTCTCCGTGCAGTTTTGACCAGGGCAGAGTCTGAATCATCATCCACTCCATCAACATGTGGCGGGTCATCACCGTGCGCGCAGCCGCCCAGCCCTGTTCGGTCAGGTGCGTGCCATCCTGATTCATGGTAATTAGCCCATCGCGGGTCATGCGCTTCAGGGTGTTTGTGACGGTTGGTGGCGTGACGCCCAACAATTCGGCCAGGCGCGAGCCAACCACGGGTTCCTGGTCGCGCTCCATCACATAAATCAGCGAGAGATAATCCTGCACAGTGGCGCTGAGACCGGAAATATCAAATTTGTCGGGGGAATTCGTGACATTCGTCATGGTCAAAACCCTTTTTCAGGACTATGCTAATTTAAAAAATTAGCATATACTAATAATAGAACAATCTAATTCATTATATCACTGATAAAGTCCCGACCAGGGACTGGCACAAGGAGAACGATGTCCCCTGAACCTGTCTCGATGTCCAGCCTGACTGCTGGTGAACATGCTACCGTTCTGTCGTTTGGCGGCGGGCGGGCCGTGCAAAACCGCCTGGCCTCGCTCGGATTCACCCCCGGCGTGGATGTAGATATGACCCAAAATTACGGCTTTGGCCCGCTGATTGTGACGGTGCGCGGCACACGCGTGGCGCTGGGGCGCGGCGAAGCGGCGAAAATCCTGGTGTGCAGGAGTGGAAAATGAGCGAGTGCCACGATGTCGCCGCGCCGGCCCTGCAAATTGCGACCGGCGCGCCACTGATTGCCCTGGCCGGGCAGCCCAACATGGGAAAATCCACGCTCTTCAATATGCTGACCGGGCTAAACCAGCACGTTGGCAATTGGACTGGAAAAACCGTCGAGCGCCGCGAAGGCTTCTTCCACCATGATGGGCGCGAGTTTTGCCTGGTTGATTTACCTGGAACCTACTCTCTGACCGCCAACTCGCCCGAAGAAGTGGTGGCGCGTGAATTTATTGTCCGCGAGCGCCCGCAGGTAGTGGTGGCTGTTGTCAACGCCGCCAATCTGGAGCGCAGCCTGTATCTGGTGGCTGAACTGATTTCGCTCTCTGCGCCCGTCGTCGTGGCACTCAACATGATGGATGTCGCCGCGCAAGAGGGAATCATCGTTCAGCCCGAAGTGTTGGCCGCCGCTCTGGGCATGCCAGTCGTGCCGATGATTGCCAGCAAAGCAGTCGGAGTGAAAGAACTCCTGAGCGTCGTTGCAGCAATTCTCGATGGAAAACTTGTCTCATCACCCAAACTGCCCGAAGTGCGCGCTGACCACCGCGAAATTCTCCAGCAGCTCCAATCGCTCATAGCCGAACATGTTCCTCCTCCTTACCCGCCCGAATGGGTGGCCCTCAAGCTGTTCGAGGGTGATTCTGAAGTAACGCGCATGATGGAATCGGAGCTACCCGCTGAGAGTATGTCTGCAGTCAGCGCCATCCTGCGCCAACACGACGATGCCTTTCTGGCAGTGGCTTCGGGCCGCTATGAGTGGATTGGCCGCATGGTACGTGCCGCCGTCACCCAGCCGCGCATTGGGCAAATCAGCATGACGGAACGGCTCGACCACTGGGCGGCGCATCCCATCTGGGGGTTGTTCATCCTGGCAGGCATGTTGGGCCTGGTCTTCTGGGTCACCTTCACGCTGGCCGCGCCCGTGCAGGATTGGATGGATGAACGGCTGATTGCGCCCTTTGCCGAATGGGTGGGTGGGCTGCTGCAAGGCGCACCCTCCTGGGTGCAGGGCATGGTGGTGGATGGCGCCATCGGCGGCGTGGGGTCGGTTCTCACCTTTCTGCCCGTGCTGGTAGTGTTTTTTGCTGCCTTCGCCCTGCTCGAAGACGTGGGCTACATGGCGCGTGCTGCATACGTCATGGACAACCTGATGCACCTGATGGGGCTGCATGGCAAATCGTTCCTGCCGCTCTTTTTGGGCTTTGGCTGCAATGTGCCAGCCATCATGGGGACGCGCGTGATTGACTCCTGGCCGGCGCGCTTGCTCACCATCCTGATTGCCCCGCTCGTTCCTTGCACGGCGCGCATGGTGGTGGTGGCCTTCATTGCACCGGTTTTCTTTGGAGAAAACGCTTTATGGGTTTCATGGGGGCTGGTGCTCATGACGCTGATAACGCTTGTTTTGGCAGGAATGCTGCTCAATGGGATATTGTTCAAGGGACAGCGCTCGGCTTTTATCATGGAAATGCCGCTTTACCACATCCCTAATGCTCGCACCATTGGCCTGCTGGTCTGGCAGCGTTCCATGGCGTTTGTTAAAAAGGCTGGCACAGCCATCCTGGGCATGTCATTGGTCGTGTGGGTTCTTTCATACCTGCCCTACGGAGACTTGAACACCAGCCTGCTGGCCCGGTTTGGTCAATTCATCGAGCCGGTAGGCAGATGGATGGGCTTTGATTGGCGGCTGACGGTTGCGTTGATTACCAGTTTCCCGGCCAAAGAGAACGCCATTGCCACGCTAGGAGTCTTGTTCGGAAATTCCCCCGAAGCAGGCCTGGCCGAAGCGCTGGCAGCCTCCTTCTCCGCTGCCTCCGCGCTCTCTTTCCTGGTCGTGACGATGCTGTTTATTCCCTGCATGGCGACGGTTGCTGTAGTCAGACAGGAGACCAACTCCTGGCGTTGGGCTGGCCTGAGCGTGGCTCTGTTTTTGGGACTTTCCATTGCGGGCGGGGCATTGACTTACCACCTGGCCGTTCTTTTGGGATTGGGGTAGCTACCATGCTCGAACAGCTCCTGGATGAAATCCGCGCTGGCGGCTCGCTGGAAGTGAGCGCGCTTTCCAAAAAACTGGGCGCGTCGCCGCAACTGATTAGCGTTATGCTCGAACACCTTCAGCGCAGCGGCTACATCCGCCCGTACGAGACCTGCGGCGATGGTTGCGGCGGTTGCAGCCTGAAGACGCAATGCAATCATGCCGGGCATGTAAATTTATTGAAGATGTGGCAGGCTTAACCTGATATACTCGCAACATGGGATGCGCAGGCTTTAATTTTCCTTATCCTAAAGAAAAACTCCGGTTGGGGCCGGAGTTTTTGGTTTGCGCAAAAGCCAACTGGCGTGACGAGTGGTTTAGTGGCCACCACAGCCACATGAACCGCCGCAAGCGCAAGAACTTTCTTCTTCGTGGGCCTGGTTTTTCGAGCCACAGCCACACGAGCCGCCCATGCTGGCGAGGGGGCTATCTACAATGAACCCGGCCCCGCGCTGCGGGTCGTTCACAAAGTCAATTTTCGCGCCGCGCAAGTACTCAATGGACATTTCATCCACTACCAATTGAATGCCCTCAACCTGGAACGACTGGTCGCTGGCGCGGATATTATTATCGAGCGCCATGCCGAACTGCACGCCGCTGCACCCGCTCCCTGCTACATAAACCCGCAGGGCGTATCCTTCCAGTTTGCGCTCTGCAAGGATATTTTTCACTGCGCTCGCCGCCGCCGTGGAGACGAGGATGGTATCATTCTCATTAATACCAATACCAGGTTCAATTTCCTGAAGCATAAGATTCTCCTTTGAGCATATCCGCTAATTCGGATAAATCATATCAACAATGGGGCGGCTTGTCAACAGAAAAACTTTCTTCGTTGCTTTCAATAAAAAAATGCCACTGCGAGCCGCTTTGAGGCGAAGCCGTCTCCTGGTTAAGCAGGAATTCATGGTGATTTGGAGACTGCTTCGAGCGGAAAATGCTGCCCTCGCAATGACATTGTTGTTTCTTTCCGAAACTTACGCGGTTGGCATGCGATTTTTCAGCGTGCGCTCAAGCAAGTCTTCCTGTTCACGCTTTTCAGCCTTGAGCTTGCGGGCTTTTTCTGCTTTTTCAGCCTTTGAACGCTCAAGCGCTTGTTTCCATGCCAGTTCGAAGGCGGTTGGCTCAATCTCGGCGGAAGAGTCTGTAAATGATTCTACTTTTTCGCCACGCGGCTGCCGGTCGCTCTTCTTTCCGCTCCCGCTGCGCTTGCGCTCGCCGCGTTCACCACGCTCCGGCCGTTCCCGGCGTTCAGACCGTTCGGGGCGTTCAGGACGTTCTGTCCGCTCAGGTTTTTCCTCTGGCTCAGGCTGGGTGGCCTTCATGCTCAGCCGGATTTGCTTCTTTTTGCGGTCAACATCCAGCACCATGACATCGACCTCGTCGCCTTCCTTAACCACGTCTCCAGGGGTTTTCACATAACCATGCGCCATTTCGCTGATATGCACCAGGCCAGGACGTTCCGCTCCGATTTCAACAAAAGCCCCATAAGTCTCAAGGCGAATGACTTTGCCTTTGAACGTCATTTCTGGTTTCAATTCACGCCAGTCTACGCCGAGTGGCTCAATCATGGTCAATTCCACCCGGTCCGATTTGGCCTTGCGCACCCAAACCGGGACTTCCTGCCCAACTTGTAATACATCTTCGACGCGCTTGACCGGGGTTTCAGACATCTGTGAAATGTGGACAATACCGGGGATGTCCATCCCGATATCGAGCAGGGCTCCTGCCAGGGTGGTTTTAACAACTTTCCCCGTCAGCCTGGTTTTCGGTTTCAGTTCGCTGGCGGGGGAAATGGGTTCTGCTGCGGGTGTTGTCATACGTATGCTCCTGAATCACGGGGATAATGCCGAAGTTTGATTATACCCTGCTTTATCGAAATGTCAACGTGCGCCGGTATTTTTAGTGACAATCGTCACAATTTTCGTTGCGCCTGTTGACTTTGCGGAAATAAAAGAGTAATATTTTGTAAGAAACGGAAACAAATAGGGATGATTATGTATAAAATCGACAAAACAGACTTGAAAATTATTGAGCTCCTTATGGAAGACGGGCGGATACATGCCGCTGAAATTGCGCGTCGGATTGGGAACATCTCTGAGCGGGCGGTTCGTTATCGCATTGACCGAATGATTGATAACCAGGTTATCCAAATTACTGCGGTTGTCAACCCGAAGGCGGTGGGCATGGCGGTGGTGGCGGATGTCTGGCTCTTGTGCGATTCGGATGCCATTCAGGATGTTGCCCACAAGATGACTGGGTTTGAGAATGTCAGTTATGTGGCCTGTTCCATCGGCGAGACGGATGTCAGTGTCCAAATCCTGGCGCGTGATACTGCGGAGGTATACCGTTTTGTGACGGAGGTGATAGGCAAAGTTCCAGGCGTGAGGAAGACAACCACTTCGATTGTGCCGCTGGTCTTGAAGGATGTGTACCAGTGGCGAATTCCACCCAGCGTGGTGGAAGATAATTTCGAGTAAAAATCCCAATGGAGTTCAGCCAATGAAAAATTTTGCCAAAAACGCCGAAGTCCAGCAGCGCGCCTCAAAGGTGCTGCCGTTGGGCGTCAATTCCAATTTCCGTTACTGGGGCGAGGGGATTACTCCGTATGTGAAAAAGGCGAAAGGCTCGCATCTGTGGGATGTGGGCGGAAACGAATATATCGACTATCGCATGGCTTTTGGCCCGATTATTTTGGGCCATGCCTACGATGAAGTAGACGAAAAAGTGATTGAAGAAGTGCGGAACGGCGTCCTGTTTGCCATGACGGGCGAACTGGAAATCGAAGTCGCCGAGATGATTGCGGCGATGTGCCCGGGCGTGGAAATGGTGCGCATGGCTTGCTCTGGCACGGAGGCCACCATGCACGCCATCCGCGTGGCGCGGGCGTATACGGGCCGAGAAATTATTCTGAAATTCGAGGGAAATTATCACGGTTTTCATGACCACACCCTCTGGAGCACCTACGCCCCCGCCGAGTCTTACGGCAGCCGCCGCAGCCCCATTCCAGTTCCGGCCTCCTCAGGCATACCGAAAACGCTGGGCGAGAAAATCATCACCCTGCCGTTCAACGATTTTGAAGGCTTCGAGCGGATGATGAAATCCTACGGCGAACAAATCGCGGCGGTCATCACCGAGCCGTGCCAGGGCAACTGCGCGGCCATCCTGCCCCAGCCGGGCTTCCTGGAACTGATTCGCCAGAAAACCACCGAGTATGGCGCGGTGTTCATTCTTGACGAGGTCAAGACCGGTTTTCGCATTGCCAAAGGTGGGGCGCAGGAATACTACAACCTGAAACCTGACCTGGCAACCTATGCCAAGGCGCTCGGCAATGGCTATCCGGTGGCGGCTTTTGGCGGCAAAAAAGAGATTATGAGCATCATCGGGCATGGCGTTTCGCAGGGCGGGACGTACACCAATAACAAGCCTGGTATTGCCGGGGCCTGGGCCACGCTCAAAACCATGCAGCGTGAACCCGTTTTTGAGACCCTCGAAAAGCGCGGCACGCGCCTGATGAACGGCCTGAAAGATATTTTTGCCGAAAACGGCATTCAGGCCGTTGTCAGCGGCTATCCGGCCATGTTCTCCTTTGCCATTGGAATCGAATCCATGACCTGCCAGCGCGATTGGGCCGAAAGCGACCGCGCCCTCTACCTGCGCTGGGCCGAAGCCGCCATGGAACGCGGCGTGATGCCCGACTATGACCCCCGCGAACCCTGGTTCCTGTGCTATTCGCATACCGATGCCGATATTGACCGGACGCTCGAAGTGTATGCAGAAGTGGTGAAGAGCGTTAAGTAAGCAGGTAGACAGGTAGACAAGTGCCTGTTTCCTTGTCTACCTGTCTACTTTCCAGGAGATACCATGACGAAATTAACCAGCCAAGAAATCATTGACCTGAGCAAAGAATACACCTTCTTTTCCTGGTCGGTGCAGGGACAGGTGAATCCCATTCCTGTTGCGCGGGCGGAGGGGATTTACTTTTGGGATACCGATGGCAAGCGCTACATTGATTTTTCCTCGCAATTGATGAATACCAACATCGGCCACCAGCACCCAAAGGTGGTGAAAGCAATTCAGGAACAGGCGGCGGAATTGTGCTTCGTCCACCCCGGCAACACCACCGAAGTCCGCGCCCTGCTGGGCAAGAAACTGGCCGAAGTGACGCCCGGCAACTCTTCGGCAAGCTCAGAGCGGCGCCTGAAAAAGACCTTCTTCACCCTGGGTGGCGCGGAAGCCAACGAAAACGCCATCAAAATTGCCCGTTTTTACACCGGGCGGCACAAGATTCTGGCGCGTTACCGCTCGTATCACGGCGCTACGCACGGCTCAATCGCTCTCACTGGCGATTACCGCCGCCTGGCCGTTGAACCGGTCATGCCGGGCGGGGTGCATTTTCTTGACCCGTTCTGCTATCGCTGTCCATTCGGCCAGAAAAAGGAATCCTGCGCGCGCGAGTGCATCAAGCACCTCGAGGAAGTCATCCGCTATGAGGGGCCGGATAAAATCGCCGCCATCATCATGGAGGGCGTGGTCGGCTCGAACGGACTCATCGTCCCGCCAGATGATTACTGGCCGCGCGTGCGCGAGATTTGCGATAAATACGGCATCCTGCTCATCTCCGATGAGGTGATGAGCGGCTGGGGGCGCACCGGGCAGTGGTTCGCGGTGGATAACTGGAACGTCGTGCCAGACATCATCACCACCGCCAAAGGCATCACCAGCGGCTACGCCCCGCTCGGCGCCGTCATCGTCAGCGAGGAAATTGCCAGATTCTTTGATGACAAATATCTCTATGCGGGGCTGACCTATAACGGCCACGCGCTCTCGTGCGCGGCTGCGCTGGCCACCATCGAGGTCTACGAGTCAGACCATCTCATCGAAAACGCCCGCGAAGTGGGCAAATATCTTGGCGAGAAGTTGGAAACGCTCAAAGAAAAGCATCCCTCGGTGGGCGACGTCCGCTATATCGGCCTGTTTTCGACCATCGAACTGGTGCAAAACCGCGTAAGCAAGGAAATTATGCCCGCCGCCGTGATGGGGCAGGTCGGCAAATATCTGCGCGAAAACGGCCTGTTCACCTTCATTATGGCGAACAATATGGGCAGCATGGTCTTTGTCGTTCCGCCATTGTGCATCACCAAAGCGCAGCTGGATGAGGGCCTGGCAATTGTGGACAAGGCGCTGGAGATTGCGGATGAGCAGGTAGGAAAGTAGACAGGTAGATAGGGAAACAGGTACTTGTCTACTTGTTTCCTTACCTGCGTTTTCACGAGGAAAACTCATGCAAAAAATCTTAAACTACATCAATGGCGAATGGATTGAACCGAACGTTTCTGACTATGTGGATGTCATCAACCCGGCGACGGGTTCTGTCATTGCGCGTACCCCGCTGAGTCGTGCTTCCGATGTGGAAGCCGCCGCCCAGGCTGCGGCGCAGTCTCTCCCGGCCTGGCGGCGCACCCCGGCCAATGAGCGGGTGCAGTATTTATTCAAATTGCGCGACCTGCTCAAAGCGAATATGGATGAAATTGGGCGCACGATTACCAACGAGTGCGGCAAAACCTTTGACGAAGCCAAAGCCGAAATGGTGCGCGCCATCGAAAACGTGGAGGTGGCCTGCGGCATCCCGATGATGTCGAAGGGCGAAATTGCCGAGGACATTGCCCCCGGAATCGACGAGCTAATGATTCGTCAGCCGGTGGGGGTGTGCGCCACCATTGCGCCGTTCAACTTCCCTGGCATGATTCCCTTCTGGTATCTGCCCTACGCCCTGGCGTTGGGGAATACCTACATCATCAAACCCTCCGAAAAAGTGCCGATGACCATGCAGTTGATTTTCAAACTCATCGAGCAGGTCGGTTTCCCAAAGGGCGTCATTAATATGGTCAACGGCGCGAAAGACGCGGTGGACGCGATTCTCGACCATCCGGTCATCCGCGCCATTACTTTTGTGGGTTCATCCAACGTGGCGAAATACATTTACAGCCGCGCTGCTGCCAATGGCAAGCGCGTTCAGGCCCAGGGCGGGGCCAAGAACCCGGTCATCGTGATGCCCGATGCCGATATGGAGATGGCCGTCAAAATCATCGCCGATTCGGCCTTCGGCTGCGCTGGTCAGCGCTGCCTGGCGGTTTCGTGGGCGGTGACGGTGGGCGAGGCGCGTAATGAGTTTTGCGAGGGCATTTGCGAGGCGGCGGCCACCCGCACCGTTGGCTATGGCCTCGAACCGGGCATTCAGATGGGGGCGGTGATTAATCAGGCCAGTAAAGCGCGCATTGAGCAGTTAATCGGCCTCGGCGTGGCAGAAGGGGCCTCGATTCCGGTGGACGGGCGCGGTACGGTGATTAAAGGGTACGAAGGCGGCAGCTTCGTGCGTCCCACCATCCTGATGGATATGAAACCAGGCAGCGAAATCTGGAAAACCGAGATTTTTGGCCCGGTGCTGGGCATTATGCATGTCAACACCATTGACGAGGCGATTGCGTTGGCGAACCAGCAGGCCTATGGCAACCAGGCCAGCCTGTTCACCAGCAGCGGTTCGGCGGCGCGTAAGTTCCGCTACGAGGTGGAGGCCGGCAACATTGGTATCAATATTGGCGTGGCGGCTCCAATGGCGTTCTTCCCGTTTAGCGGCTGGAAGGAATCGTTCTTTGGCGATATGCACGGCCAGGGCATGGATGCGGTTGAGTTCTTCACCCAGAAAAAGGTGGTGGTGGAACGCTGGCCGAAGGAGTGGACGCGCAAGTTTTAGGTAACCCGCCCTCACCTCACTCTTTCTCCCGCCGGGAGAGGGGCCGGAGGTGAGGGTTTTTCAACCCGACTGAGGGGCCGGGATATTTCACCTCGCTGTAAAAGCGAGACCAGTAAAGGAGCATTGAGTTATGGAACTGGAAGGCTATCCGTATGTTTGGCTGATTGTGACGTTCATTGTGGGTTTTTTCCTCATCCGCATGAGCGTCGGCATTTGGGCCTCTCGCAAGGTTTCAGATGCCGCTGATTACATTGTGGCCGGACGCAAACTGCCTATCTACATGGTCGGCGCCTCGGTCATGGCCACCTGGTTCGCCGCCGAAACGTTGATGGGCGCATCGTCCTCAGGCTACCAGTACGGCTTTCAGGGGGTGATTTTTGACCCGTTTGGGGCAGCGGCCTGTCTGTTCCTTTCGGGCTTTTTCTTTACCCGCCTGATGCGCCGCGCCCGCTACCTGACGGTGGTGGACTTTTTTGAGCGCCGTTTTGGCAAGTGGATGACCGTGATGGCCTCTATTGCCCAGTTGATGACTTACTTTGTGTGGACGGGCGCGCAAATGGTGGCCGCCGGAACGATTGTCAATGCCCTCTTCCCCAGCGTGCCGATTGAAGTTGGCATGATTCTGGTGGCGGTTTGGGTAACGGGCTACACCATGCTGGGCGGGATGCTGGCCGATACCCTGCTCGATTTCATCCAGATGTTCTTTACGGCGGGCGGCATGGCGTTGATTTTCTTCTTCACCCTCAACCAGGTGGGCGGCTGGGAAGGCCTGACCAGCATCAGTTCTACGCTCTATAACCCGAAACCGTTCACCCTGCTGCCCGATATGGCTGGCGAGGCGGGCTATCTTGGTTACTTTGGCGCGAGTGGCTGGATGTACTGGGGCGCGGCCTGGCTGGCGATTGGTTTAGGCTCGGTGCCTACTCAGGATTTGTTCCAGCGCTCCATGTCAGCCCGCAACGAGTCTACTGCCGTTTGGGGCACCTATTTGGCTGGTGTGCTTTACCTGGTCTTTGGCATCATGTCGCCGCTGATTGGCATCATGGTGTACAAACTCAGCCCCGATTTAGCCAATCCCGATGGCGTGCTGGTTCATGCAGCCATCCAATATGTGCCGCCGGTTTTGACGGCGATTTTTATGGCGGCCCTGGCCTCGGCATTGATGAGCACCTCCGATAGTTCTCTGCTGGCGGGGGCCTCAGTCGTCACTCAGAACCTGTTTCCGCTCCTTGGCAAGAAACTGGATGCGGTGAGCGAGGTCAAGTGGACGCGCATCATGGTAGGAATTAACGGCTTCATCGGAATTGTCATTGCCATCTGGGCTTCTGTCATCTATGAACTGGGCGTGGTGGCCTGGACATTGCTGCTGGTGGGCCTGTTTGTGCCATTCGCTTTTGGCATGTACTGGAAGAAAGCCAATAGCTATGGCGGTCTGGCCGCCGTGTTGGGCGGCTGGGTTTCCTGGGGAATTCTCACCTGGGTGGCCTATCAGTTTGGCCTGGGCGGCGATTCAACGGCCATAGTCTGCTCTGGCGGCGATTTGAGCCTGCTCAGCGACCCGGCGATTGGCATGGATTGCGCTTTCTGGGATGCGGTGTACATCGCCTCCTTCCCCGCCTTCATCATTTCGATTGCCTCGATGATTGTGGTTTCACTGGCCACTCAGAAACAGGATGCGCCCAAACCCATCACCGATGTGGACGGCAAACCGCTGGATACCAACCCCTTCCACTTCATTGGTTGGATGCCCATCAAAGACGCCCTGCGCAAGCTGCGCCCGGAAGAGTACGACGATTAGGTGGCGTGACGCATCCCATATTTTCAGAACAGGAGAAAAAATGCCTCAAAATTTACAATCTGCGCAAGAATATGCCCAAAAGTGGCTGCAAATCATCGAAAAGCCGGAGCGCCCCCCCGAAGAGCTTGGGAAATGGATTATCACCGAATCGATGCGCAATTTTGCCGAGCATTTCAACAAGGGCTGGCTCGATTATCGCAAATCGGTAACGCAAGCCGGGCAATGGGCAGCGACCGAGTGGACCGGGCGCGGTGCAACCTTTGAAGATGTGCTGGGCCGCAAGTATATCGACTTCCTTGGCGGCTTTGGTATGATGGATTTGGGCTGGGGGCATCCTGAAGTGGTGGCCGCTGTGCAGGCGCAACTGCTCCGTACCCCCATGCCCAGCCAGGAACTGATTGACCCATTGCGCGGCGTGCTGGCCAAACTGCTGGCCGATATCACCCCTGGCGACCTGAAATATGCCTGGTTCGCAGCCAGCGGCACGGAATCCATTGAAGCAGCCATGAAACTGGCCAAGGTGTACACTCAAAAACCGGCTTTCATTGTTGCCGTCAAAGCATTTCATGGCAAAACCATGGGCGCGCTCTCGCTGATGGGCAAAGCCGATTACCGCGTTCCGCCTGGCGTGTTATATGGCGGGCCGGTCTACCACGTTCCTTTTGGCGATGCGGCGGCGGTCGAGCAGCAGCTCGAAATCTGCGACAAAATTGGCGTGGGCGTGGCGGCCGTTCTCATGGAGCCTATTCAGGGTGAAGCGGGCGGTATTGTCCCGCCGGATGATTTCTGGCCGCGCATCCGCGAGGCAACGAAAAAGTATGGAACCCTGCTGATTGCCGATGAAGTGCAGACCGGCCTGGGGCGCACCGGCAAACTGTGGGGCGTTGACCACTGGAACGTTGTCCCCGACATCATCGCGGTGGCAAAGTCGCTCGGCGGCGGCGTGATGCCGATTTGCGCGGTTATCACCACCGAAGAGATTTTCCAGCCCTTTATGTACCCGAATCCCTTCTTGCAAACCACCACCACCGGCGGCGGCGCGCTGGCCTGCTCGGCGGCGATTGCGGCCATCAACGTCACCATCCGCGACCGGTTGTGGGAAGCGGCGGAGGAAAAAGGCAATTACATTATACCCAGGGTGCAGGAACTGGCTGCAAAGCACCCAAAGGTCTACAAGGCCGTCACTGGCAAGGGACTGCTCATCGGTCAGCATTTCCAGAAGCCGGAAATCGGCGGGCAGGTGGCAGCAGCGCTCTTCAAGCGCGGCGTGCTGGTGGCGGGGACGTTAACCAGCGCCCAAACCATTCGCATTGAACCGCCCCTGGTTATCACTTATGACGAAATCAACCAGGGACTGACAGCGTTAACCGAGGCCGTGGCCGAGGTTGATGCAACACTGTAAGTCTTTAGGTAAGCTTTCCTTTCCCCTCCCCGCATTGGTTTTGGTCAGGGTGGGGAATTTTTTTTGAGAAAGAAAAAGAACATTTTTTACCTTTTTTATGAATAATGAATTAGAATTTAACCCATTCAGATAATTTCGCTATCAACACCCTGTGCCGTACAATCGAAAGTCGTGCCAAGTTGCGCAAACGGACAAATCGTCAATTTATTCTACCAACTTGGGGAGGCAGGTTTATGAGTGAATATGCGGTTGAATTGCGGGATGTCGTTAAAACATTTACAACGCCCGAAGGGGGAAGCATCAATGCTGTTGACCATGTGAATATGCAAATCAGGCAAGGCGAGTTCTTTTCGATGCTTGGCTCTTCTGGATGCGGCAAGACAACCTCGCTACGCATGATTGCCGGCTTCGAGTGGCCGACGGTTGGCGAAGTGTTCATCGATGGCGAACCACAAAAGCGCAAGCCGCCTTTTCAGCGCAGAGTGAATACCGTTTTTCAGAGTTATGCCCTTTTTCAGCACATGACGGTATTTCAAAACGTTGCTTTTGGGCTGGAGATGGATAAGGTGGCGCCGGACGAGATAAAACAGCGGGTGGGCGAAGCCCTGGCGATGGTGAAGTTGACCGGCATGGAAAAACGCTATCCTCGCCAGCTTTCTGGCGGTCAGCAGCAGCGCGTAGCTCTTGCGCGTGCCCTAGTCAAGCGTCCGAAAGTCTTGCTGCTTGATGAGCCGCTCGGCGCGCTCGACCTGAAATTGCGGAAAGAAATGCAGCTGGAACTGAAAACGCTCCAGCGCGAAGTGGGGATTACCTTCGTTTTCGTTACCCATGACCAGGAAGAAGCACTCTCGATGAGCGACCGGATTGCGGTAATGAGTCATGGCAGGGTGATGCAAACGGGCACGCCAGTTGAAATCTACGAGCGGCCCCGCAACAAATTCGTGGCCGATTTTATTGGCGAGACCAACCTGCTGGATGGCACCGTGCGCGGCGTGGACGGGAAATGGCTGACCGTGTTCGTTCCCGCCTTGCAGGCAGAAGTGCGCGCGCTGGCAATTGACGAATTTTGCCCGGGTCAGGCGGTTTCGCTCTCCATTCGCCCGGAGAAAATTCGCCTGGTCGAAAAACTGGCGGAATCTTCCAACTGTTTTCCGGCGCAGGTCAGGCAGGTGGCCTATATCGGCGCGGATACGCGCGTGATTGCGCAGGTGGTGCAGGCCGATTTGCGCGTGTGGGAGCAGAACATGGTCTCCACGCTTGACCCGGATGCCTACTTCCAGCAAAACGAGCAGGCCTGGGCGGTGCTTCCGCCGGAAAACCTGCTGGCTTTACCGGTAGATTAGGAGGCCGTTATGTTGCAACGATTGCGCGAGGATAAATCCCTGCAAGGGCTGTTGCTGATTGCCCCTACTCTGTTGTGGATGATTGTGCTGCTCATCATCCCGCTCATTCTGACTCTGGTGGTCAGTTTTGGCCGCCGCTCGCCAGAAGGAGAAGTGATTTTCACCTTCACGCTCGATAACTATATCCGCCTGTTGGGGTTGCAGCCAGATTGTCTGAATCCGTTTGCCTGCTTCGACCCACTTTACGTCAGTATTTTGTTTCGCTCGCTATCCCTGGCCTTCAACACCACCGTTATCGTCATCTTGCTGGCCTATCCGCTGGCCTATTTCATCGCCCGCGCTCCGCGTAAACAGCGGAATACCTTCCTGTTTCTGGTTCTGGTCCCGCTGTGGACGAATTTCGTCATCCGCGTCTATGCCTGGATGATGTTGTTGCGTACCCAGGGGGCGATTAATGGCGTGTTAGGCTGGCTGGCCAGTTTGTTTGGAATTCCTTTCACTCCGCTCGAAATGCTCTACACCCCCGGCGCGGTGCTGACCGGAATGGTCTACGAGTTCTTGCCGTTTATGATTCTGCCTATCTACACCTCGCTGGAGAAAATCGACCCCGCGCTCTACGAAGCCGCCGCCGATTTGGGCGCAAACGCCCTCAAAACGTTTTGGCGAATTACTTTGCCGCTTTCCATGCCTGGCGTGGTAGCCGGTACGATTCTGGTTTTCATTCCAGTCATGGGAACGTTCGTCGTCTCCGATTTGCTTGGCGGCAAACAGGTGATTCTGGTGGGCAACCTGATTCAGCGCCAGTTCCTCGATGCCCGCGACCCGACCTTTGGCTCGGCAGCCTCGCTTGTGCTGATGGTGATGACGCTCATTGTTACGCTCTTCTACACCCGCAAATTCGGCTTTGGAAAGGAACTGGTGGTTGGATGAACCCTCATCGCCGTTCTCCTTTCGTCATTGTCATGACCGCGCTGGTCTTCTTCTTCCTCTACGCCCCAATTTTCGTCCTGATGTTGTATTCTTTCAACACCTCGCGCACCAACGTCACCTTTGAGGGCTTCATTACGGCCTTCGGGCCATTGCAAATGCAGGGGAGTCTGGTCGTGCAAAGCCCGTGTGGGCCGTTCCACTGGTTTTGCGACCTGACCCGCAACCAGGAAGTGATGACCGCAGCTCGCAACACGCTGACGATTGCCTTCGTTTCGACCATCGTCTCCACCATCATCGGCACGATGGCTGCCATCGCCCTCCAGCGGCATGACTTTAAGATTAAGCCGTTTGCCCAACTCTCCCTATATATACCCATCATCATCCCTGAGATTGTCATGGGCATTGGCATTCTCACTCTGTTCAGCCAAGTGTTCACATGGGTCAACACCGCCTTCAACCTGCCGCCCGACCTGCGCCTGACGCTGGGCATGGGGACGGTTATCGTCTCGCACATTGCCTTCAGCGTACCATTCGTAACCCTCGTAGTGCAAGCGCGCTTACAGGGGTTCGATAAATCTTACGAAGAAGCGGCAATGGACCTGGGCGCGAACGAACTGGTCACGTTCTGGCGCGTCACCCTGCCCATGCTCCTGCCGGGCGTGCTTTCGGGCGCGCTGCTGGCCTTCACGCTCTCGCTGGATGACTTTGTAATTACCTTTTTCACCACTGGTCCTGGCGCTACCACCCTGCCAATTTACGTCTATGGCTTGTTGCGGCGCATCATCACCCCGCAGGTGAATGCTCTTTCCACCGTGTGGATTCTCATCGTGTTAGCGGCGGTTTTTCTGCTTCAGCGCATGGAAAACCGGGAAACTGCTTGAAAAAACCAAAGGAGAAGAACATGAAACGCTTACACACTCTGTTATCTTTGCTCGTGCTGGCCGGTTGGCTGCTGGCCGCCTGCGGAGGAGGGGCCGCTGGCGGGGGCGAACAAAAAGAACTCGTCACATCCAGCGGTTTCGTCTGCCCCCTGCCCGACACCAAGCTGGAAGTGACCTCCAAGCAACTCAATCTGTTCGTGTGGACGGAGTACATTCCTTCGGAATGGAAAGAATGCTTTACGCTCGTCTATGGCATTAAGGTCAATCATGATGAATATTCCTCTAACGAGGAAATGTATGCCAAGCTGTCGGCGGGCGGCAGCAATTACGACCTGGTTCAACCGACCGATTACATCGTCAGTCTGATGGTCAAGCAGGGACTCATCCAAAAACTGGATAAATCCAGGCTCCAGGTTGTGCTTGCCAACATGGACCCGAACTACATGGGACTGGAGTTCGACCCAAACAACGATTACACTCTGCCGTATCAGGCGGGGACTGATGCGTTGATTTACAACGCTGACACCGTGCAAAACCCGCCCAAGAAATGGGCCGACCTGTGGAATCCCGAATACGCCGGGCGGATGGTCTTTCTGGATGATTCGCGCGTCATTATCGGCATGACGCTGATTATGCTGGGTTACGACCCCAACACCACCGACCCGGCTCAGTTGGACGAAGCCAAAACCAGGCTGGCAGAACTGATTCCGAATGTCAAACTATTCGACAGTGACAGCCCAAAGACCGCTCTCATTGCAGGAGATGTAGATTTGGGCATAACCTGGACCGGCGAGGCATTTACTGCCAACCAGGAAGTGCCGTCCATCACTTATGTCTACCCCGAAGAGGGCGCCATTCTGTGGCAGGATAACTGGGCTATCGTCTCCAACGCGCCCAACCTGGATGCAGCCTACGCCTGGCTGAACTACACCATGCAACCCAACCTGTTCTGGCTCATGCTGCGCGATTTCCCCTACATCAACCCCAACAAGGGCGCGCTGGAATTTGCCAAAACCAATCAACCCGACCTGTACGACCTCTACATGGCCTCGCCCATCACCAACCCGCCGCAAGAGGCTATCGACAAAGGTCACCGTATTAAAGATGTGGGTGAAGCTCTGCCGCTCTACGACCAGATTTGGACGGAAGTTAAGGGCGGAGAATAGGTTTCCATTTGCGTCGATTCGTCCCCTCTCCGAAAGGGAGGGGATTTTTATTTCCCTGGCATTTTTCTCCAGCCCTGGTTCGTCTGCCCCGCTTCCGAAAACGCCAAATTATTGCAAAATCATCAAAAAATTGTTGACTTTTGTAATTTAAAATCATAGAATAATGGTATGGAAAACATAAACGATATATCCGCGAAACAGGATGGGTTAGACCCGGTCGACCAGTACATTATCGAAGCGATGCGTCAGGATGGGCGGGTGGCCTTTGCTCAAATAGCCCAGCAACTGAATGTCTCGCCGGGCATGATTCGAGTGCGCTACAATCGGCTGGTCGAATCGGGTATTCTCAAGGTGGTTGCGGTGACCAATCCGTTGCGCATGGGGTACAAGACCATGGCGATGATTGGTATCCGTACTGAAGGCGAGAAGATGCTCCAGGTGGCCGAGCAAGTCTCTACCTTCGAGGAGGTCATCTACCTGATTGTCGTCAGTGGGCGATACGATATTATTGCCGAGGTCGTTTGCCGTGACCATGCTCACTTGTTACGATTCTTGACCGAGAAATTGTACAAAGTGGAAGGGGTACGAGAATCGGAATCTTTCATGCACCTGAAAATTCAGAAAGAAGTTTATTTCTAATCGTTCACAGATAAAATCTCCCAATTTTGGACCAGTTTGAAAGACTTCAGATGCCCTCTTTCTAAGGAATCTACCGATGAAATCGGCGATATGCCGATGGACTTGGTATAAAATCATAAGGAGAAAAGTCAAATGAAGGTTCTACTCGTAGGCGTTGGCGGTGTGGGCGAAGCGATTGCGCAGATGGCAAAGCGCCGTCCCTGGGTCGAGCAGATGATTCTGTGCGACTACAACATCAAGCGCGCTGAAGAAGTCCAGGCTAAATTGGGAGATACCGCGCGCTTCCCGGTGGAGTTTGTTGATGCCAGCCAGCAAAAAATAATAGAAGACCTGGCGCGCAAATATGGCGTTCATCTCATCATGAACGCAGTAGACCCGGTCTTTAACAAACAAATTTTTGACGCAGCATTCAACGTCAGCGCGAACTACATGGATATGGCGATGACCCTCTCCGAACCGCACCCGGAGCGCCCCTACGAACTGCCGGGCATCAAACTGGGGGATTACCAGTTCGAGCGCGCCAAAGCATGGGAAGAAAAAGGCCTCCTGGCGCTGGTGGGTATTGGCGTTGAACCGGGCATGGCCGATGTCTTTGCGCGTTATGCCCAGGAACACCTGTTTGATGAAATTGAAGAAATTGGCATTCGTGATGGAGCCAATCTCGAAATAGAAGGCTACGAATTCGCGCCAAGTTTTTCTATTTGGACGACCATCGAGGAGTGTCTGAACCCGCCCATTATCTGGGAAGAAAACCGGGGCTGGTACACCACCGCGCCCTTCTCCGAGCCAGAAGTATTTGAGTTTCCTGAAGGAATTGGCCCGGTGGAAGTGGTTAATGTCGAACATGAGGAGGTCCTGCTCGTGCCGCGCTGGGTCAAAGCAAAGCGCGTCACCTTTAAGTATGGGCTGGGTGATAAATTTATCAGCGTCCTGAAAACCCTGCACATGCTCGGGCTCGACCAAAAAGAGAAAATCAACGTCAAAGGCGTGATGGTTGCCCCGCGCGACGTGGTTGCTGCTTGTCTGCCAGACCCGGCACACCTGGGCGATAAGATGAAAGGGAAAACCTGCGCAGGCACCTGGGTGAAGGGCATCAAAGATGGTCAGCCCCGCGAAGTCTACCTGTACCAGGTGGCCGATAATGAAGTGTGCATGAAGGAATGGGGTTGTCAAGCAGTCGTCGCGCAGACTGCGTTTAGCGCAGTGATTGCAATGGATTTACTCGAACACGGTCAATGGAAGGGCGTTGGCGTACTTGGGCCCGAAGCCTTCCCTCCAGACCCGTTCATGGAAAAAATGGCTGAATATGGCTTTCCTTACGGGATTAAGGAGATGACTCCGCAAGTTGCGTAGCGTGAATTACCATCCCCCTTTCTTTTATTGATGGGAAGGGGGATGTTCGTCAGTTGCTTTCGTGGGCAACTGATATACCTTTTATGCCTTGGGAGGGCATTGACATGCAACAATATGAATATGCTGGGTTGATTGTGGGGGGAATTGTGGTCATTTTGCTGGTTCGCCTGGCAATTGGTTATTGGGCCTCTAAAAAAGTGGAGACGACCAATGACTATGTACTGGCGGGCCGCCGCTTACCCATCTGGATGGCTGCGCCATCCATTATGGCGACCTGGTTTGCGGCTGAAACGCTGATGGGCTCCAGCTCAGAAGCCTACAAATACGGCTTGCAGGGCGTCATTTTTGACCCGTTTGGCGCAACGATGTGCCTGTTTCTTTCGGCGCTGTTGATTGTGCGGATTGCTCGCCGCGCCCAATATGTCACCATTATGGACTTTTTTCAGCAGCGCTATGGAACAGCCATGTCGGTGGTCGGTTCGGTTGCTCAAATCATCGGCTATTTTGGCTGGACGGCGGCGCAAATTGTGGCGGGGGGCGCAATTTTGCAGGCCCTGCTCGGTTGGGATTTGTCAGTCGGGATGGTGCTGGTGGCTGGCGTAGTGACCATCTACACCATGGCCGGGGGCTTGTGGGCCGATACTGCCCTGGACTTTATGCAAATGTTTCTGACTATGGGTGGGCTGCTTTTGATTTTTGGCGGCATCCTGTGGGCAGTCGGCGGCCTCGATAACTTTATCGGGATGGCCGGGGCGCAATATACGGATTATCCGTTTGCAATGGCACCCACAAAAGAAGAAGGCTATTTGGGTTATCAGGGGACGATGGGTTGGTTCTATTACGCTGCGGCCTGGATGGCCATTGGACTTGGCTCAATCCCCGCCCAGGATTACCTCCAGCGCACCTGTGCCGCTAAAAACGAAAACGTGGCTGTTAAATCGACCTACATTGCGGCTTTTCTGTACATCACTTTTGGCGTGCTTTCGCCCTTTATTGGCATGGCTGCTCACGCCGTTCCGTCGATTGGGCCAGAACTGGAAGGAGAGACATCGCAATTTGTGCTGATTTTGATGGCGATGGAATACCTCCCTCCTGTGTTAACCGCGCTCTTTGTAGCGGCGCTGGCCTCAGCGCTCATGAGCACCTCCGACTCGTCCATGCTGGCCGGGGCGACCATGTTCACCGAGAACATTGTTAAGGTATTCAAGCCTGACCTGAGTGATAAAACCCAACTCTTCCTGACGCGCGCGGCGCTGGTGGTGAGTGGTTTGCTCAGCCTGGCGATTGCGCTGTGGGCTGAAACTATCTATGAACTGGCCGTGCTGGCGAACACTTGCATCCTGGTCGGCATGGTCGCGCCCTATGTGATTGGGATGTACTGGAAAAAAGCAAACCACATTGGGGCGTTGACCGCCTTCTTCTCTGGCGCAATTTCCTGGATAGCGCTTTCTTTCTACTACTACTACCTCCCTGAGACTGGCACCTTTGCAATTTGCGAAGGCGATTTGTATTGCTCCCTTTGGGATGCGGTCTACATCGCCTCGACACCCGCGTTTATTATCTCCGTGGTGGCCTTTATCGTCGCATCGCTGGCCACCAATCAAGTGGACCCGCCGAAACCGCTTAAAGACATCTATGGAAACCCTGTCAATATGAAGAACGCGCTTGGTTGGGGTAATCTCAACGACCTGCCTGAATCTGCCTCAGCCTCTGCGGGCGATGATTAACTGACTGGCATCTCATGGGCGCCCTTTCAAACAGCTGGTGGGCCTTTTTTGTCGAAAAAATTCATTCATAGAAATTTTAATGTTGGTTTCGGAAAAAGTAATTTGCCTGCCTAAAGTCTCAACCGTATAATTGAAACATCGGCCATTTTGTTTGAGTCTGAACAAAGGAAAAAATCCTATGCCACACGGTTATAACGGAAAAATCCTGCACGTTGACTTGACCACCGGCGCATGGACGGTGGAAACACCCCCTGAATCATTTTACCGTACCTATATGGGCGGCTCGGCCATGGGGCTGTACTACATCCTCAAAGAGATGCCTGCTGGAGCAGACCCGCTCGCCCCGGAAAATGTGCTGACCATCTTCACCGGCGTTACCACCGGCGCGAGCGTCAGCGGTCAGAGCCGCGTCAACCTCAACGCCAAATCGCCCATCAGCGGCGCAATTGGTGATTCGCAGGGCGGCGGTTTCTTCCCGGCTGAGTTGAAGTTTGCCGGGTTTGACGGCATTGTCGTCAAAGGAAAAGCGCCAAAACCGGTCTATCTGTGGATTAAGGATGGCGTGGTCGCTTTGAAAGATGCCTCCCATCTCAGCGGCAAAGTGACCGGCGAGGTCGAGTCCGCGCTGAAGCAGGAATTGGGTGACGAGAAAATCGAAGTCCTGCAACATGGCCCAGCTGCGGAGAAGGGTGTTCTTTTCTCCAGCGCAGTGAGCATGTCCAATCGTAACAATGGCCGCACTGGCATGGGTCTGGTGATGGCCTCTAAGAATTTGCGCGCGGTGGTCGTGCGCGGTACGCAAAAGCCGACTGTTGCTGACCCCAAAGCGCTGGCAGCGATTAACCGTCTCGGCCCCAAATGGATGCCCGATAACCCGGATATGGCGGGTTTGGGCAAGTATGGTACGGCCAGCGTGGTTCTGCCGCAGCACTCGATGGGTACGCTTCCCACCCGCAACTACAACGAAGGCGCCTTTGAGTTCGCCGAAGACATTAGCGGCGAAACGCTCTATGACAAATATCTGCGCGGCGCAGCCGAAGGCAAACAGGACAAACTGGGACGTGATACCTGCTACGCCTGCGTGGTGCGCTGCAAACGGGTCGTTGAACTGCAAGGCAAATACCCGGTCGACGAGAAATATGGCGGCCCGGAATATGAGACCATCGGCACGTTTGGTTCCTACTGCGGGGTGAAGGACCTGGCTGCTATTTCGCGTGCTAATCAGATTTGTAATATGCATGGCATTGACACGATTGCCTGTGGAGCCACGATCGCCTGGGCGATGGAGTGCTACGAAAAAGGCATTCTGACCAAAGACGACACTGGCGGTATTGAGCTCAAGTTCGGCGATGCCGCTGGAATGCTTGAAACTCTCGAACAAATTGTTACCGCCAGTACCGATTTTGGACGCCTGTTGGGCCAGGGCTCGGAACGCGCTGCCCAGGCGGTTGGCAAAGGCGCGGAAGAATGCCTGATTACTGTCAAGGGCGCTGAAGCCCCGGCGCACATGCCGCAGGCCAAGCGCTCGCTCGCGCTCATCTATGCGGTCAATCCCTTTGGCGCAGACCATCAATCCAGCGAACACGACTGGATGATTGAAGAAGGTATTGCCTCTGACTTGTATTTGGGGCGCATGAAGCTGCTTGGCCTGGAGAACCCTCTGCCTCCGATGAGTTTGGGCGCGGAAAAAGTGAAGTTTGCCTATCTGACCGAAGCCTTCTACTCGATGATGGATTCGGTTGAACTGTGCCAGTTCGTTTGGGGGCCGGGGTGGACGCTCTACGGCCCGCAGGAAACCGCCGATATGGTCAAAGCCGTTACCGGCTGGGATGTCACCATCGAAGAACTGGTCAAAGTGGGTGAGCGGCGCTTGAATCTGATGCGCGTCTTTAATGCCCGCGAAGGCTTCGACCGAAAACATGACAAACTCCCTAAGAAGTTTTTCAAAGCGTTGCAAGGCGAAGGTCCGACGGCAGGCATTGCACTCTCGCACGCCGATATGGAAACAGCGCTCGATGAATATTATCGGCTGGCGGGCTGGACAGCCGCTGGCAAGCCGACTAAAGCACAGTTGGAAAAACTCGACCTGGCCTGGGCGGCGGGGTTGCTATAGCGTGTCAGGATTTTAGGTATCAGGGGTCAGGATTCTGATACCTGACACCTGATACCTGACACTGGAGTACCTGAAACATGACACAGTTATATGACCAAAACTTTCCCCACATGTCTCCCGTTTGGACGCGGATATTCCCGATTGAAGCGGAACGAGCTGAGGGAAGTTATATCTATGCCACCGATGGCCGCAAGTACCTTGATTTCACCTGCGGAATCGGCGTGACCAACACTGGTCACTGTCACCCCAGGGTGGTCGAGGCCATCCGCGAGCAGGCCGGGCTCTTTCTGCATGCTCAAGCCAACATTGTTGTTCATCAGCCCATGCTGCGCATGATTGAAGAACTGCGGACGATTGTCCCGCCGGAAATTGATGGCTTCTTCTTCAGCAACTCTGGCGCCGAAGCGGTCGAAGGCGCGCTCAAACTGGCGCGCTCGGCCACCGGAAGGCAGGCGGTTATTGTCTTCACGGGCAGTTTTCATGGCCGCACCGCGCAGACGATGATGCTCACCACCTCCAAAACCGCTTACAAAGGCCAATCGCAATATCTGCCTGGCGGGGTGTATGTTGCTCCCTTTCCGTATGCCTACAAACTGGGCATGACAGAAGAGCAATCGGCCGCTTATGCGCTCGACGCGCTGGAAGAACTGCTCGTCAGTCAGGTGGCCCCCCACGATGTAGCGGCGATTCTGATTGAACCTGTGCTGGGGGAAGGTGGTTACGTTCCCGCGCCGGCTTCCTTCCTGAAAGGATTGCGGGCTTTGTGTGACCGGCATGGCATCCTGCTCATCTTCGATGAAGTGCAGAGCGGTTTTGGTCGCACGGGGAAGTGGTTCGCCCTTGAACACAGTGGCGTTATCCCCGATATCATCACGGTTGCCAAAGGCATTGCCAGCGGCCTGCCGCTTTCGGGCGTCTTCAGCCGCCTGGACCTGATGAAAAAATGGCCGACCGGTTCGCACGGCGGCACTTACGGCGGCAACGCCGTGGCGATGGCGGCAGGCGTGGCCACCATCCGCGCGGTAAAAGAAGAAAAAATGCTCGAAAACGCCGCGGCGCGAGGAATCCAGCTCCAGACCGGCTTGCGAAAGCTCCAGGAGGAGTATCCACAAATTGGGGATGTGCGCGGCCAGGGCCTGATGATTGGTTCCGAATTTCAAATGGATGGCACTTACAAAAAGGCCAAAGAACTGGTGAAAAAGGTCATCTATGCTGCCGAAGAACGCGGCTTGCTTTTGCTCTCTTGTGGCACTTACGATTCCACCATCCGCTGGATTCCGCCCCTTAACGTGACCGATGGGCAGGTCTCTGACGCACTGACCATCTTCCGCGAATCCTTACAACGGGTTCTCTAATCAAAAGACAGGCTGGCATGTGCGCTAGCCTGTCGTTTGCGTGTGATTAAGTCTGCCGGTCAGCAGCCAGGCTTCCATTTCGCCTTTCCCTTTCACGAAGACCTTGCCGCGCGGAACGCAGATGAACTCATCCCCCAGGGCGTTGCGGGTCTGGCAGGTGATTTGAATCCCGCCTCCGGGCGCGTTGCTGGCCATGCGGCTGGCGACGTTGACCGTGTTGCCCCACAGGTCGTAACTGATTTTCTTTTGCCCAATCACCCCGGCCACCACCGGGCCTGTGTGAATGCCCACCCGGAAACTGACTTTATGCTCGGTCAGGCGGTGATGTTTAACCACTGACTGAATTTCAATTGCCAGTTCAGCCAACGCGCGGGCATGGTCTGGGCGCGGGTTGGGCAAGCCAGCGGCTACGATATAACAATCGCCCACCGTCTTGATTTTTTCTAACCCGTGTTTTTCGGCCAGTCGGTCAAACTGGGAAAAAATCGTGTTCAACAGGCTGACCAACTCTCTGGCCGATAACCGGCTGGTCAGCGCCGTAAAGCCGACCATATCCGCAAACAGCACACTGGCTTCATGAAATTGCTCTGCAACGGCAGGAACAGTACTTTCTTCAAGCAACGAATGTTTGACCTGCGCTGCGATTCGGGCTGGGAAAATGCTGTTTAGCAGCCGCTCGGTTTTGCCTTGTTCTTGTTTCAGGTTGTACTGCAGTCGATTGTTTTGGGCCACCAAATAAAGCGAGACCAGGTAAAAGACCCAGCCGGTTATGGACAGATGAGTGCCTGCCCAGGTCAGGATAAGCCAGACAGGCGAATCAGACGCGATTTCAAACCAATACGCTCTTACCAAACTGGCCAGCACCAGCACGGCATAAAAAAACAGCGTTTGTCTGGCTGCGCGTGGCATCAAGACTTGTATCAGCGCAGGGCCAGTTAGCCCGTACACGAGCAGGCCAGTTAGCAGCTCAGATTCGGCCCACCCGCCGAATATCCAAATGGTCACAAACATCACAGAAGAGTAGATGGTGAGCAAAACCGGTATCCGTCTTGTTCGGCGCAGGCTTGCCAGGAGCACTCCATGAAAGCAGACCCACCCAAGCAGCACCCCACCGATTTCTATCTTTGCCTGCCAGAGAAAGAGCAAGCCAAATGCTCCCATTACTAACCCGCCAGGGGTCACTGCCAGTAAGAACAACCGCTTGGCGGCCTTCTCTTCCGGCGCATCGTTGGGGGCAACCCCCCAGTTCAAGAATTCGTTAAGGTATCGTTTCACGCGCCTAATTTTATCAAAACCCACCCAACAGGAGGTAACCGTAATGATAAACCGCTCCCATCTCGAAGCCCTGCTCCGCTCTGAGGAGGAACTTTTCCACAAAACACATCCTCAATCGCATCAACTCTACCAACAGGCGCGCAACTCGCTTCATGGCGGCGTGCCAATGCTGTGGATGATTCGCTGGGCAGGGTCGTTTCCTGTCTTCGTCAAAGAAGCTAAAGGCGCGCACTTCATTGACGTAGATGGCAACCGTTACATTGACTTTTGTTTAGGAGATACCGGCGCAATGACCGGTCATGCACCCGATGCCACACTCCAGGCAATTGCCGGGCAGGCGGGCAAAGGCATCACGCTGATGCTGCCCTACGAGGATGTGATTGCCGTCGGCGAGGAACTCCAGCGCCGCTTTGGTTTACCGCTCTGGCAGTTTGCCCTGACGGCCACCGACGCTAACCGCTTTGCTCTGCGTATGGCGCGTCTGATTACAGGCCGCCCTAAAGTGCTGGTGTTCAATTACTGCTATCATGGAACAGTGGATGAAACGTTCATCGTCCTGGACGAAGAAGGTACGCCCATTCCGCGCCCCAACAATATGGGGCCGCAAATTGACCCGCGCCATACCACAAAAGTCATTGAGTTTAACGATGTCGCTGCGCTGGAGATTTCGCTCTCTGCTGGAGATGTAGCTGCCGTGCTGGCCGAACCAGTCATGACCAACATCGGCATCATCCACCCTGAGCCTGGCTTTCACGACGAATTGCGCCGTCTGACGCGTAAGTATGGTACCCATCTTATCATTGATGAGACTCATACCATTTGCGCAGGCCCAGGCGGATACACCGCCACGCACGGGCTGGAGCCCGATTTTTTGACCATCGGCAAGCCCATTGCTGGGGGCGTACCCGCTGCGGTATATGGATTTACCCATCAGGTGGCGGAGCGTTTCCAGGCCAAACTGGTCAGAGACGATTCAGATGTCGGCGGCATCGGCGGGACCCTGGCCGGGAACGCGCTTTCGGTTGCAGCCATGAAGGCTACGCTGCAACATGTGCTGACGCCAGCTTTCTACGAACGCGCGATTGCATTGCAGGAGAAATTTACTGCCGGTGTTGAGGCGGTTATTGCCGAGTTCAAACTGCCCTGGATTGTCAAGCGACTGGGAAATCGTTCTGAATATTGGTTCCGTCCCACGCCTCCTAAAAATGGGGGCGAAGCGGCGGCAGCGATTGACCATGAACTTGACCGCTACATGCACCTGTACATGCTCAATCGTGGTATCCTGATGACCCCATTTCACAATATGGCGCTCATTTCTCCCGATACTACCGAAGCAGACGTTGATTATCACACCCATACCTTCCGAGAGGCGGTTAAATCTTTGTTGGGGTAGGCCCCTGAGCAATAAGAGGGCGAGAACTCATCTCGCCCTCTTATTATCCTTTTTTGGCTTAAGGGCTTTTGACAAAGAGATGAATATAGGGGTTGTTTCCTCCTCCAGACATCACTTGATACCCTAAAAACAAATAACGCTCTGTAAATTCAATTTGGGTTTGTCCAAAAAAAGCATTGTTGACATAGGCGCGAACCTGAGGCCCGTTGAATTGCAAGGTCAATTTCAATTTACCGGCCCACATATCCAGTTCAGTCGTTTCTGAAGCAACGGTATCGTATCCATTAGCATCATAGCGTACCAGTTGAATTAACTTTTTCTGTCCTTCTCTAACAATCCGAAACCCGATGGATGATTGGTAGCCTTGTTTTTGTTGACTTATCAGAGTCAGGAAACGGACGGCTTTTAACTCCTTAATCGTGATATCGATGCTCAATTCGTTAGCGCTGGCTATTTTTTTGCTGATACCGAAGATGCCAATATTCATGCCCTTTTCGCGGTAAAAGACAATCTGGTCTGTTTCTGAAATTCCTAAGCCTAGCAAATCATTCAGGCAGTTCTCTCCAACGGTGATGGCTGGGTTTAATGTGGAATGGGGCAGCCAGGGGCATCCTGGGCTTGCTGTTGTGGGCGGTGGGCTGGGTTCGGCTACAGTTGGGGTGGGGGTTAGGGTCTCATTCAGGGCAGCCATTGCGCTGGGCGAAGGCGTGTTTATGGGAACCAGAGTCGCCGTCCAGGTTGGGGATGGCGTGAAGGACGGAGTAGGGGTGGAAGTAGATGAAGATGAAATTAAACCTGCCTGATGCAGAAGAGCCACGGCTCCAGCAAGCGCAGTCAACAACCCTGCAATTGCGCTGATGATTGCAGGAATCTGCTTAATCAACTCACTCTTGCCTTGATTATCTTCTTCCGGTTTGGTGTTTGGTGTCTTTTTCTCTTTGCTCATATACCCTCCTCTTGCCAGGTTTGTAGAGAAGCCTTTGTACAACAGCCGTACTGCTGAAGAAAAAATCTTAAGGTTTAGTATACATGAAATATCCCCCATTTTTCCCATGTAATCTGTGATTTTTATCCTGATTTGTCCGATGGATGTCATTCTGCTCCATAGATACGATTTTTGCCGTAGAAGATTAACCTGACCATAACATTCCCGCTTTGATTTCTTATCTTGTTTTGTTATACTAACACTAACATCAAATAGAGAGGAGAGTGCTTTATGCTAGGTTTTGGAGTAGGCCTGCTATTTGGCTTCCTGGGCTGGTTTTTTCTGCGCTACGTGCTGACCTCGTTTTATACCGTTGACCAGAACGAGCGCGCTGTCAAAACCATCTTTGGACGCGCCGAGCGGGTGGGCAAAGCGACCATTGCCGACTCGCCGCTTGGCGAAACGTTGAGCGAGGAACACAAGCAACGCTACAACTATCCCCAGGTACGCGTCATTCAGCCGGGCGGCCCCTATTTTAAGTGGCCCTGGGAGAAAATCCACAAAGTTTCTATTGCCACCCAAACGATGAATATGGCGCAAGACCTGGAAGACCCGCGCGCCAATTCGGGCGGCACGCTGCTGGAGGCTGTAACCAAAGACCAGTTAAACACCGGTCTTACTGGTCAGATTCGTTACCGGGTGGCCGAAAACAACCTGTACGCCTATCTGTTTGGCGTCAAGCGTCCCATCCTGCACATCATGGGCTATTTCGTTTCGGTGCTGCGTGAGCGGATTGCCGGTTTTGAGGCGCCCCGTTCCAATGAAGAAGGGGGGGGAGGGCTGAGCGGCGTCTCCGGCGTTTCGATTAACGACCTGCGCAAAAACCTGCGCGACCTGAACAAGCACATGGAGCGCGAATGCGCCTCCTCAGCTGCGCGCTATGGAATCATCCTGGATGCATCGCTGATTACGGGCATTGACCCGCCTCCTGAGGTTGAATCTGCGCTGGCGGCGATTAACACTGCCCATAACCAGGTTTCGTCCGATATCAGTCTGGCGCAGGCCGCCGCTGACCAGAAAATCGTCCAGTCGAAGCGGGCGGTTGAAATCGAGACCCTCAACGCTCAGGCCGAAGTCGAACCGCTGGTTGCGCTGGCCGAGCAGTTAACCGCGCTGAAGCGCAGCGGGCCGGGCGCTTTGCAAGCGTACCTGCGGAATGTCCGTCTCAAACTTTATGGCCGCGCGCACCATGTTGTGCGGGAGGTGGAGTAATGGAAGCGGAACTGATTAGTTTCTTTGTCGGCGCGGCGATTTCTTTCTTTGGAATGTGGTTCGTCATGCCAATCTCGCTGTGGTTTTTGCGGCATCTTGGCTTTTATACGATCGTTGACGAAGGTACCTGTCAGGTTTATATCTTGTTTGGACGCGTGGTTGGCATTTTGCGCGAGCCTGGGCTGGTATTTCTCCCGCTCAAACTTGGCCTGAGTGCCTTTTTGGTCAACTGGCTGGGCAGCCGCCGGGTGTTGGATATGCGCCTCGACCAGCAATACCTGCGCAGCGTGCCAGTCAACTCGGAAGAAGGCGCACCAATGGGCGTTGGCATCTGGTATGAGATGTACATCAGCGACCCGGTGGCCTACCTGTTCAAAAACGCTGACCCGCGCGGTTCGCTGGCGGCCAACGTCAGCAATGCGGTGGTGCGCTCGCTCAGCAACCTGCCGCTCGAAGAAATGCTGATAGACCGGCACACCATGAGCCGGGCTGTGCGCGAGGAAGTTTCGCCGCGCTCCAGCGAGTGGGGTTATAAACTGGGTTCGGTTTATATTCGCAAGGTGCATTTCCGAGATGTTGGCATGATTCAACAAATTGAGGCCAAGGTGGTTAATCGCTTGCGCCAGGTCACTTCGGCCATCAAGCAAGACGGCGCTAACCAGGTCAACATCATCACCGGCACGGCAGAACGCCAGGCGGCAGTCGAGTTTGCTAAGGCCGCGGCCATCCGTCCGCGCATCGTAGGCGAGGCTATGCAGAAAATTTCCGCCGACCCGGATGTAGCCTCCGCGCTGTTTGAAATTCTCGAAACGCAGAATATCCTTGAGGGTAAAAGCCAGTTGACGCTGATACCGCCGGACAGGGAAATGCTCAAACAACTTCTCGCAGCAGGTTAGTTCTGATTGACCGGTTGAATCAAAAAGAGTCAGCCTTTTGGCTGGCTCTTTTTTTTGCTGATAACCCGCTTAACTTTTTAATGTCCGCTTGCCGCCGCGCCTCGCGCCAGGCCGGAAGGAGCGCGCTCTTCTTTTCCTGGGGTAATCCATCGCCACGAAGCCAAAAGTAAAACCGCCATCAGCAACCCGGCAAACAGAAATGGCGCGCTGCTGCCTCCAACCTGGAAGAGTAAGCCCATCAACAGGGGAGCAATCGCATTTGCGCCGCTCAGCAAGGCCGAAGAAATCCCCAACATGCCGCCGGTTTCATGCGCATCCACTCGTTTGGTAATCAGGCTGTTAATGGCAGGTTGAAGAATGCCTCCGCCAATCGAAGCCGGTATCATCGCAATCAGAATCCAGGTCAGACCCAGCCAGCCCGTCGAACCATCGGGAGGAAGTTCAACCGCCAGGTTTTGGGTAGTGGGATTCTCGTGCGTGCGGAATTGTCCGCTTGAATTGAGTTCGGCCAGCATTTTCTCTTGTGAGTAGCCAGGCAGGGGTTGGCGCGGAGTGAGCGCCGCCAGGCTCAGGCCAATAGCCAGGGCCAGCAGTCCGGCGTAAATCAGCTTTCGGTCGCCATATTGGCGGCTCCAGCGTCCAATCAACCCGCCCTGTACGACGACGACGATAATCCCAACATATACGAAAATGATGGAGTTGCCTGAGGCATTCAGTCCCAGCCGGTTGAGCGTGAAGAGCGCCAGAAATTGCTCAAAGCCGCCAAAGGCGATTTGTTGCGCGAACATCAAAACGAGCAACAGCCCTACCGTTGGGTGTTGAAGCGCCTGAACCATGGCCTGAAGCGTGAAAGGGGGTTTCCTTTCTGCTTGTCCGCGCTGGGCTTCGGGCAGGGTTTCTTTAAACCAGAAAATGGTCAACAGGATGGAAATGAGCGAAAACGCCGCGGCAACCAGCGCTGGCACGCGGTAATCATTGCCAGATGCGGCGAGAGAGACGAAGGCAATTATCGGGCCGATGATGAAGCCCAGTCCAAATGCCGCGCCGAGCAGTCCCAGTCCTTGCGTGCGGGTTTTCTCGGTCGTGCTATCGCTGATGGCTGCCTGAGCGGTGGCAATGTTGGCCCCCGAAAGCCCATCAATGATGCGGGCCAGAAAGAGAATCCACAGGTTCCCCGCCAATCCCAATAATCCAAAGCCGATAAACGTGCCAATTTGACTGATAACCAACACAGGTTTGCGCCCGTAGCGGTCAGAAAGCCGTCCCAAGAGCGGCGCGCCGATGAACTGCATGGCCGGGTAGGCCGCTCCCAAAAGCCCAATGACCAGCGCGCTGGCCCCGAAAGCGGTTGCATAAAGCGGCATAAGTGGGATGATGACCGTCAGGCCGAGCAGGTCAATCAGCACGATGACGAAAATCGGTAGAATGCGTTTGAAGTCCAATTTTTCTTCCACAGGCGTCTCCTGAATCGAAATGATTTAATCTTGCCCCAATTGGGCGAGAATTTCGCTGAGTAATTCCACTTCCAGGCGAAGATGACGGCGCTGATGTTCGATGAGCCACTGTACGCTTCCGGCGTGAGATGGGGTCTGTTCCAGGACTTGCTGGGCCTGCCGCAGTTGTTCATGGCGCTGTTTAAGCAAGCGGTGGGCTTCTTCTGGCGGCAATTCGTCCAGATAGGCCAGGGGCAGGTCGTTTTCAAAATACGTTGGCACGTAAACCGGCAGCGTTTCGCGCAACAGGCGTTGAAAAACCGCCTCGCCCTGCGGCGTGATTCGGTAAACCCGCCGGGGTGGACGGTTGCCTTCCTGTTCCACGCTTTCTGCAATCCAACCCTGGTCGGACATTTTTCTGAGCAGGTAATAAGCAGTGGGCTTTTTGATGTTTGCGCAGATGGACAATTCGCCGAGCAAAAACTCGTTGAGTTGGTAGCCATGCATTTCCTGCCGCCGCAAGAGGCCAAGCAAGAGCAGTTCGCGCGAGTCAGTCGTTGGTTCGTTCATTGGTCAGGTATGAATAGTCAAAATTGATTATTTAATTCTGATTATATGACCGGCGCAAGCGACTGTCAAGAGAAGAGGTCGAATAGGGGTAAACTGTGGCATAATCGGGAAAATTATTCACAGGAAAACATCATGCCCCTACTGTTGCTGATTCGTCACGGCGAGAATGATTACGTCAAAACCGGGAAACTGGCCGGTCGTTTGCCCGAAGTTCACCTGAACGAGCGGGGCTGCCAGCAGGCGGAAGAGCTGGCCCAATCGCTTGCAAATGTTCCAATCAAAGCGATATATTCCTCGCCGCTGGAGCGGGCGCGCGAGACGGCCGCCCCGCTGGCCGCCAAATTGGGGCTGGAAACGCAAATTCGGGCTGGGCTGATTGAAACAGGCATTGGCGCGTGGGCCGGGCAGGAACTCAAATCGTTGCGGAAACTGCCGGAGTGGAAAGTCGTGCAGGATGCCCCCTCGCGCTTTCGCTTTCCAGAAGGCGAGTCGTTTGTCGAATGCCAGGCGCGAATGGTCAACGAAATCGAGGCGATTTTGCGTCTGCATCAGAAAGAAGACGTGATTGTATGCGTCTCGCACGCTGACCCGATTAAGCTGGCGACCGCCTATTACCTGGGTATGCCGCTCGACCACTTTCAGCGCCTGGGGTGTGATACCGCTTCAGTCACGGCTTTTCTGCTCGGGGAGAAGGGCGTCTTGCTCTCAAAATTGAACCAGAGACCGCCGTTCAACTTTCCTGCGCCAGAAAAGCCAAAGAAAGGCAAGAATTAAAGAAAACCGTCCGTAGTCCAACTGTGGGCGGAGCGTTTCAGGCCACCTGGCAGACTTCCAGGCGGTTGCCATCGGGGTCATAGAAGCCGAACCAGCGCAGACCGTTTGTTTCTGTCACTGGTTCGGTTTTGACGTGCTGAGCGGCCAGGGTTTCGTGGGCGGCGTGGATGTCTTCGGCCAGGAAGATGGGGTAGGTGCTGGAGACGGTCAGTTTTTCTTTCTCTTTCAGTTGCCAAAGCGTCAGACTGGTTGTCCCTTGCAGGTCGAAGACGACTAGCTTTTCATCGTCGTCGCTGTAGGTGGGGCGAAAGCCGAGTTTTTGCTGGTACCAGGCGCGGGCTTTTTTGATGTCCCGGACGCGCAGGATGACTGTGTCGAGGCGCAGGAAGGGGCGGCGGGGTTTGGGCATGGCGGCCTCCGGTTAGTAGCGGGTGTTCGGGGTAGAGTCTTTGGATTTGGCGGAGATGCCTGCCGGATGGTAGGTCGGTTCGGGGCGGGAAATGGCCCCGTTTGACGGCGAGAAAGGCTGAGGCCGGGTCGGTCGCGCCGCGAGCGTGTTCGGGCGGAGAGTCTGCCCGGGGTGGTTGGAGGCGGCCTGGGGCCGGTATCCGCTTCGATTTTCATCCATGGTGAAGAGCCGTTCCCCAGCCAGCGAGAAGGTTCCAATCAGCAGGATGCGGATGACCCACACCATAACGGCAACGAATACTGGTACGATGTTGGTGATGGTCGCGCGTTCGATGATGGCGGCGCTGGCCGGGGTGTGATTGGCGATGGCCAGCGAAACCCCCCACCAGGTGAGGGTGGCGTTCATGGCGGCGGCGAGAATCCAGGCCCCGAACAGGTACCAGACTTCTACGGGTTCGTCGCGGCCCTGTTCTGGGGTGAACAGGCGGGCGATTCCGGCAAAATCAATGCCGCAGAAGGCCAGCGAGAGCAGGGTGGCCCAGCGAATGCCCATGAACTTGAGGTTGCCGAGCAGGTCGGTCAGGGCAAAGTCGGTGGTGGAGTAGTTGAAGACCTCGAAGGCCAGGAGCGCGCCAAACAGGATGAAAGCGAAGGCGGCGCCGCGCTGCTTGCTGGCGCGCTTGATGGCGGGAAAGAGTTGAAGTGGGTTACGGTTCATCAATTTGAGCCTCCCGTTGAATGGGATAAGGGTGACGGGAATGCTCAGATTATAGAACATTTGTTCTGCAAGTCAAGGGTTTTGGAATTGCAGTTTTATTGCTAAAATAGGGGTTCAATTTTCGCTGCAAGGAGCTGCGCATGAAAACTTACTTAATTGCCGGGGCAGTGGTCTTTATTTTCATGGTGGTCATGGGGTTGTACCTTGAGTTTGCGCTGGGCGAGACGCTGTTAGCTTCGTTTGTTCTCACCATCGTTGGGATGATAACTGTGTGGTGGCAGCGCTGGTTTGCATGAGATTGTTTATCCCTCGATGAACTGCATGAAAACCTGGTTGCCCAATAGCCGCCCGCGCCGCGTGAGGCGCAGGCGGTTTTCTGACCATTCCAGCAGGCCGAGACGGGTGAGGTGTTCGATTTTTTCCCCGTAAATGTCGGTTAGTTCCGCGCCGAATCGCTTGTGGAAATTTTGGGCGGAGACGCCCTCAACCGTCAGGCGCAGGCCGGTCATCATGGTTTCGTCCATGTCTTCGCGGGGGGTATTGCGGTGGTGATTGACCACGGCAGGGGAGAGGGGCCAGGTGTCAGTTCTCAGTGAGCGGTTATCAGCCTGCAGTGCGTGATTATCAGTTTTCTGATTCCAATTCTCTGATTCCATCCGGTCTATGTAGGTTTTGATGCGCAGGACGTTGGAGTAGCGGATGCCGCCCGCGTAGCCGTGCGCGCCTGCGCCCAGGCCGAGATAAGGCAGGTTGCGCCAGTATTGGAGATTGTGGCGGCATTGGAATGATGAGTGATGAGTGATGAATGATGAATCCGCATTCATCATTTTGACTTCCGAGTTTGTTTTGGCCCAGTTGGAAATTTCGTATTGCGCGTAGCCATCAAGGGGTAAGCGTTCATCCAGCCATTCGTACATTTCAGCGGCCAGGTCGGGGTCGGGGAGCGGGAGCAGGCCTTTGGCGGCCCAGCGGCCAAAGGGCGTGCCATGTTCGAGGGTGAGCGCGTAGGCGGAGATGTGTTCGGGATGCAGGCCGAGTATCAATTCGACGGTGTGCTGCCAGGAGGCGAGAGTCTGTTCGGGCAGGCCGTAAATCAGGTCGAGGTTGAGGTTGTCGAAGCCCGCGCTCCGTGACCAGCGCACGGCGTTCACCACATCGCTGTATGTGTGAATGCGTTCCAACAGGCGGAGTTCGGTCGGGTTGGCGCTCTGGACGCCATAACTGATGCGGTTGAATCCGATTTCGCGCAGTTCATGCAGGTAGGCGGGGGAAACCGTGCCGGGGTTGGCTTCCAGGCTGATTTCGGCATTCGGGAGAACGTCGAAATGGCGGTGGATGGACTGGAAGATGTCTCGATAGTGGGCGGGGGAGAGCAGGGAGGGCGTGCCGCCGCCGAAGAAGATGGTGGCGATTTGACCCTCGCCCCCAGCCCCTCTCCCGAAGGGCGAGGGGGGCATGTTTTGCCCAACTGCCTGGATTTCTTTGCATAGCGCCTGGGCATAAGCCGGGATGGCACTCTCTTGCCCGGCGTAGGTGTTGAAGTCGCAATAGGCGCAGCGGTGGGCGCAAAAGGGGATGTGGATGTAGAGCGAATATGCAGGTTTCATCGGCCTGATGTCTGATGGAGAATATAGAAAAACGACGCTTTTTTAATCATTGTTCGGTGTGTATTTGGAGTTGGTAAATTGCCTGGCGGAGCAGGAAGAGTCGGATGGCTGATTGTAACCGAAAGAGATGCTCTCCAGTTTCATTTGGATTGGGCAACTTTACGTCTGGCGGGTGTTTTTAATCCAGGAAATTCTTTACAGATTCTTCATATTCGCCTGATAGAATCACTCCATTCCATCCTTTATGAGGCACTTATGACAACTATCATCAAAGACCGAAGCCGCGCGCAGTGGGGCTGGTACTGGTTCGATTTCGGCAATTCGGCTTACGCCGCGGTCATCCTGCTGGCGGTCTATTCGGCCTATTTCCAGGGCAAAGTGGTTGGTGGAGCGGAGGGTTCGCGCTTGTGGGGGCTTTCGCTGGGGATTGCGATGATTTTTGTCGCCCTGCTGACTCCCATCCTGGGGACGGTGGCCGATTACGCCGCCTCCAAAAAGCGCTTTCTGCTTTTCTTTTCCGCGCTCTCGTGGATTTCGACCGGCCTGCTGTTCTTTGTACAGGCTGGTGATATTTTCCTGGGGATGTTTTTTTTCATCCTGGCCGAAATTGGCTACCGGGGCGGGCAGGTCTTTTACAACGCGCTGTTGCTCGATGTCGCCAATCCCGATGAGATGGGGCATGTCTCCGGCAACGGCTGGGCTTTTGGCTCGGTGGGCGGAATCATCTGCCTTCTGTTCATCCTGCCGCCGATTGTCTTGAGCAAGAGCGACCCGCTGGTGATTCGCGGCTCATTCATTTTTACGGCCCTGTTCTTCGCCCTGTCCACCATCCCGCTCTTTCTGTGGGTTAGGGAACATCATCCGCCGCGTTCGCTTGCACCGGGCGATAATTACCTGTTGCTGGCTTATCGCCGCCTGCGCTCGACCTTTCTGGCGGTGCGGCAATTCGGCGGTTTTCTGCGCTTCATGGTTGCCTTCCTGATTTACAACGATGGCATCCTGATGGCGCTCAACTTCGCGGCCATCATTGGCGCGGTCTTGTTTGGCATGAACCAGACCCAACTCATACTTTTCATGATTATCGTTCAGGTCACGAGCGCGATTGGAGCGTATGCCTTTGGCATTTGGGGCGAAAAATATGGATTCAAGCAGACGCTGGTTGCCTCGATTTTGCTGATGACCGCTGCCGTGACCTGGATGATTTTCAACCAAACTCTGGCTGGTTATTTTATCATCGGGGCGCTGGCGGGTTTCGCCCTGACGGGGGTGCAATCGCTCAGCCGCACGATGGCTGGTCTGTTTGCCCCGGAGAGCAAAAGCACGGAGTTTTTCTCGTTTTTTGCAATTGCGGGGAAATCTACGTCTTTCATTGGCCCCACTTTGTTTGGCGCGCTGGCTTTTCGCATGGCGAACTGGTTCGAGGCGCAAGGATTCGCCTCCGCGACTGCCGAGCAATTCGGCTTGCGGGCCAGCATTGTCTCGATGGCGGTTTTTCTGGTCGTAGGACTTTTGGTACTGACGGCAGTCAATGAAAAACGCGCCCGCCAGGCCGCGCTCGAATATACCAGCGCCGACTAGCGGGGTTTGTCCCAGAGTTCTTTGTTTTGCAAACTTCCTGAAATGACCACTGCGAACGAATACACCAACCCTGGGCGAAAACTCATCCGCCGGGTTTTACAGGCCCTTTCCGTTCCGGCCTTTGCTCTGCTGACCGACCTGGAAATTAGCGGGCAGGAAAACCTGCCCCCATCTGGCCCGCTGATAATGGTCGGCAATCACTTTAGTTTCATTGACCCTGTCTGCTTTGTGCGCCTGTCGCCCTGGCAATTGGAATTTGTGGGCGGCGCGAACATGCCCCACGCGCCAACGTGGGCCAAAATCATCCCATTCCTGTGGGGCTATCATCCGCTCTATCGTGGGACAGGAGCGACTGATTCGCTCAAAGCGGCGGTCGAGATTTTAAAAAAGGGCGGCGTGTTGGGGATTTTCCCCGAGGCGGGCAACTGGGCCACTGTCCTGCGCCCGGCGCGCCCCGGCGCGGCTTTCATTGCCGCGCAGAGCGGTGCTCCGCTCCTGCCGGTGGGACTGGTCGGGTTGAACGATGTCTTTCCTGCGCTCTTTCGTGGTCGCCGCGCAAAAATCCGTTTTGTGATAGGGAAACCGTTTGGCCCGTTTCGCGTCAGCGGGCATGGGCGCGAAAAGCGCGAGCAGTTGGACGAAATCGGCCATGAAATTATGCGGCGCATCGCGGAACTGCTCCCGCCCGAACGGCGAGGCCACTACTCCGACGACCCTGCCATCCGCGAAGCCGCGCGCGGGACAGAAATCTACCCCTGGGCCGAGAAGGTCGAGGGGCAGGTGGTGGGGAACGTGGATTGAATGCCATCCTGTGGCTGGCGGTTCGCTGAAGTTCTGGCGAGGCGCGGCCCGCGTCGGACAGAGCTGGTTACAATCAGTCTGCGCGCAGCGGTGTCCGCCAGGGCGAGGTGATATTCCAGATGGGTTTAGCAGGGGAGTAATTATGGTAGTTTATTCACCCTGGCTTTCTCGGCCACGGCCTTCATGAACCCCACAAAGAGCGGGTGCGGGCGGTTGGGGCGCGAGAGAAATTCAGGGTGGAATTGACTGCCAACCATGTAGGGGTGGTCTCGAATTTCGGCAATTTCCACCAGTTTTCCATCCGGCGAGAGGCCAGAAAAGACCATGCCTGCCTGCTCAAAGGCCTGCCGGTAGTTGTTGTTGAATTCCCAGCGGTGCCGGTGACGTTCCTCAATTTGCTCCACGCCATAAGCGGCGGCAGCTTTGCTGCCGGGCTGTAAAATGCAGGGATACAGCCCCAGGCGCATGGTCCCGCCCATGTCGGTGATGGCGCGCTGTTCCAGCATCAGGTCAATGACCGGGTGTTGGGTGGTGCGGTCAAATTCCGATGAATTTGCGTCTTCCAAATCCAGCACATTGCGGGCGAACTCAATGCACATCAATTGCATTCCCAGACACAAGCCCAGGTAGGGGATTTTGTTTTCGCGGGCATAGCGCGCGGCCATAATTTTGCCCTCCGTACCGCGCGAGCCAAACCCGCCAGGCACGAGGATTCCGTCCACTTTTTGGATGACATCCCAGCCTTTGTCTTTTTCCAGGTCGGCGGAATGCACCCATTCGATGTGGACTTCCACCCCGGCGGCCAACGCGGCGTGTTTAAGCGCCTCGCGCACCGACATGTAGGCATCATGCAGTTCCACATATTTTCCCACCAGCGCAACGCTCACGGTTGGTTTTTCCCGCTTCACCTCGCGGACCAGTTTTTCCCATTCCGTCCAATCTGGCGTTTGCAGGGCATCCAGGCCGAGCAGTCTCAGCACGTAGTCGGCCATGCCGGCTTTTTCGATGAGCAGGGGGATTTCGTACAAGACCCTGGATGTCACCATTGGGATGACGGCTTTTTTATCTACATCGCAGAACAGGGCGATTTTTTCGCACAGTTCGTCATCTACCGGGTAATCGGAGCGGGCGATAATCATGTTGGGCGAGATACCGATGGAGCGGAGCGCGGCCACCGAGTGCTGGGTGGGCTTGGTTTTCAGTTCTCCCGTTGCGCCGATGTAGGGCAGCCAGGTGACATGCACGAACAGGACGTTTTCTCGCCCCACTTCCGTGCGTAACTGTCGCAGGGCTTCCAAAAAGGGCTGGGATTCGATATCGCCAACCGTGCCGCCGACCTCGATGAGAATAATATCGGCGCCGGTGGTTTTTGCAACCAGTCCAATGCGGCGCTTGATTTCGTTGGTGATGTGCGGGATGACCTGGATGGTGCCGCCCAGGTAATCGCCGCGCCGTTCTTTGGAGATGATTTCGGCATAGACTTGCCCGGTGGTGAAGTTGCTGACCTTGCTGACGCGAATATCTATGAACCGCTCGTAGTGTCCCAGGTCGAGGTCGGTTTCCGCGCCATCATCCAGCACGAACACTTCGCCGTGCTGATAGGGGCTCATCGTGCCGGGGTCTACGTTGATGTACGGGTCGAGTTTTTGTACGGCGATTTTGAAACCGCGTTCTTTGAGCGCGCGCCCCAGCGCGGCGGCGGTGACGCCCTTGCCGACCGAACTGACCACGCCGCCGGTGAAAAAAATATATTTCGTAGGCATTCGTCCTCGCTTCTCAATGATTCACAAACACCGTCCCGAAGGTTGGGGACGAGTCAGGGCTGATTCGCGGGCAACCTTCGGGACGCTGCTAAGCACCCGCCGATTATACGGCTTTTTCGAGATTTGTGTCATTTCGTTTTCGTTGTTGCCCAGTTTCCAAAGCCTGCCCGGCGTCGTTCTTCGCGCCGCCGTTGTTGTTCATCAATTTCATGGATATGCTGAACTTTTTCCGCGATGGCGGCCTCCAGCCACCGACGGCCTTTTTCTGCTGTTCCCAGGCTGCCCGCGCCATACGCCCCGGAAATGGTATCGTCGTCCCAGGGCGGATTCGCCACGAGCGCGCCACCCTCTATCCAATCCATGTAATAGGAGGGGGTGGCGATAAAATCGGTGTCATCCACTACCCGTTCCATGCGAACCAGGTCGGGGCGCAGCGCCAGCATCATCGAGGTTTCCAACTCGCAGGCATGTCCCATTCCGCCGAGGGGGGATTCACGATAGCGTTCAATGGCGGCTGCGCCTGTTGGCCCGGCGGTGTGCAGGAAGGTGGTGGCGCAGAAGATGCGTTTGTGCCGGTCTCCGGCGTATTTGACCACGTTGACCAGGAACGACATATTTCCGCCATGTCCGCTCATCAGGTAAAACTTGTCAAAACCGCGCTCCACCAGCGCATCCACCACAGCCAGCCAGAAATCCTCGAACGCGCGCCCGCCAGCATTCATCGTCCCGGCGAAGGAATTACGGTGCATGCTGACGCCATACGGCATGACGGGGAGCGCGCAACAATTCTTTGGGGCGGCTTGAACCGCGCCTTGCGCGATGGCCTCGATGATGAGGGTATCTACCGAGAGCGGCAGATGATAGGCGTGTTGCTCGGTGTGACCGATGGGCAGGATGATGACTTTTTCAGGGTCCAGGCGCGAGGCGTCAGAGAAGGATGCTAAATTAGATTGCTGATACCTGACACCGGATACCTGGTAGTCTCCCAGCCCCAGGTCGAGGCCGGGCGGCAGGAGGACGTAAACGCGGGTGAAGCCGTCCTCCCGCAGGGAAGCGAGCAGGTTGCCGATGTACTCTTTCAAGACTGATTCGGGAACTTCCAACCCGGAGCCGCGCCAGCCAAACGGAAAGGGCGGCAGAAATCCGATTTGGGGCGGGTTTCTCAAGGCTTCGGCCAGTTCGGTCTGGACGCAGCCTGCGCCCAATGGCAGGACGAGCGGCACGTCGCGGGGCAGTTCGGCCACTTCGGGCCAGGTCAAGTCGTCGAAGTTGAAAAAATCAGTCATCGTTCATTGTCTATCGTCAAAAATCAGGGCAGCAAATACCAGTCCAGGAATTGTTCAATCCGGCGGTAGGCATCCAGCAGGGCGGCGCGGTGGACGAAGCCGTGCGGTTCTTCGGCGTAGGTTTTGTACTCGAAGGTCTTGCCGTGCCGCCGCAGGGCCTCCACCCATTCCTCGCTGGCTTCGGGCGGAACGATGTCATCCTTCAGGCCGTGCAGGATGAGAATTGGCTTTTGCACGCGGTCGGCTTCCAGGATGGGCGAACCCTTGATGTAGGCCGCGCGGTTCCTGCTGGGGTGGCCGAGGAAGATTTCGGTGTAGTAGCGCAGTTCGCGCGAACAGAGCGCCCAGGAGTTGACCAGGTCGGCATCGCCATATTTGGCAATTCCGCAGGCGTAGCGATATTCTGAGTCGCGCGCCAGGCAACAGTTGGTCATATAGCCGCCGTAACTGCAGCCCATAATGGCGAAGCGCGAGGGGTCGAGGCCGGGCAGGGTCTTGAGATATTCAGCGGCGTACAGGCAGTCTTGCGTATCACCGCCGCCCCAATCGCCATAGTTGCGATGCTCAAATTCCACGCCGTAGCCGGTGGAGCCGCGATAGTTAGGGGCCAGGATGGTGTAGCCTTTGGCGGCCAGATATTGCGTCAGTTCGTTCCAGGCGTGGACTTCTTGCGAGGAAGGGCCACCATGCACGTACACAATCGCCGCGCCGTTCGGTTTTTCTGGGCGGTAGAGCCAGGCCGGGATTTGCAGGCCGTCGAAACTGGGGTAATGCACCAATTCGGGCGCGACTCGTTTGGCCGCCGCCAGCCAGGGCGGGGTGGAAAAGGTCAGTTGGGTCACTTCGCCCGTGGCAAGGTGAATCCGGTACAGGTCGGGGAATTGCGTGGCGCTTTCAAACTCGAAGGTGAGGAATGCCCCGCCTGGCGACCAGTGCGGGTTGCTGTGAACGCCGGGCAGGTCGCGCAGGAGGTCGGCATTCCCGGTTTTTGGGGTGATGAGCGCCAGTTCAAAAGAGCCGTTTCGGTTAAGGGTGGCTGCGATGGATTTGCCGTTGGGTGCCCAGGCAAATTCAACTACGTCCAGGCCAAGCTTGGTCACCTGGCGCAACCCGCTTCCATCCGGGCGCGCCATCCACAAGTCATCGTGGCCGCTTTCCTGGGAGATGAAGGCCAGCCACTCGCCATTGGGCGACCAGCGTGGCCCCCAGGCGCGGGTTTGGGGCTTACCGTATACGGTTTGGGTGGCGCCGGTTTCCAAATCTATCAGGCAAATATCAGTCCGGTTGATGTCATCGTAGCGGCGAAAAACGAAGGCAATCGATTTCCCATCAGGGGCGGGACGCGCATCCCAATGGTCGCCGTCGCTGCCGCGGGTCAGGAGGTGCAGTTCCTCGCCGGAGAGGTTGGTCAGCGCCAGTTGGTCGGCGTCTTCGCGTTCCAGCCCGATGATGAGATGTTCCGAATCGGGCATCCAGCGCGGCTCCCAGGCGGAGGTTAGAAAATCGGCCAGTTTTTGGGGCAAACCTCCCGTTGCCTGGGCGATGTAAATGTGTCCGTGACTGGTGTAGGCGATTTTATTGCTATCTGGCGACCACTGCGGGATTTCATCGTTCCAGGAAAGAGTTGGCCCCCGGTCGGTGGAAAGCCGTCCCGGCCAGCCGCCCTGGGAGGGCATGAGGTAGATATCGGAAAGGTCGTCGCTGTCCCAGATGAAGGCAATTTTTTTGCCATCGGGCGCAAGTTGATGGTTGCGGACTCGCTTGAGCGCGGTCAGGGCTTCCAGGCTCCAGCCTGCGGGCGGTTTGACATCTGGACGCGGAATGGAAGGCCAGTTGTTGCGCTCGTATTTTTCGGTCAGCTCAATTGATTTTTTCATTGGCGTTTCCTTCTCCTCGCTTCAAGTATACAGGAAATTCACCTGGAAGTGTTGCTTGCGCTCATGGCATTATCAAGTAGAATTATTTGTGAGGAGGCGTGTTGAAATTCGGCAGTTCTTTTTTAAATTTCAACTCACAAGCAGGCGTAGGGACTGTCTCTAAACGCCTGCTTTTTTGCTTCTCTGGAGGAGAATATGCGTAAAACTTTCTTGTTAGCTGCTCTGACACTGGCGCTGGTTCTTTCGGCATGTGGCGGCGGGAGCGCTCCGGCGCCTTCCGCTTCCGAAGATGTTCAACCTACCCAATCGTCATCCTCTGACTCCGCGCCGGTTGTATTGCGCGTTGGCTGGCTCGGTTTTCCTGATACGCTCAATCCGGCTTATGCTTTTCTGACCGAATCATATGCCATGTTTGACCTGGTCTATTCTACGCTGACGACCGAAGCCCCGGATGGCACCTATGTTGGCCTGCTGGCTGAGGAACGTTCGGTTTCGGAAGATGGCCTGACCTGGACCTATAAACTGCGCCCGGGCGTGAAGTGGCATAACGGCCAGCCGCTCACTGTTGAGCAGGTGGCCTGGAACATTAATACTTTCATTCAAAACCCGGATGGCTGGGTGACGAATGCCGGTTATGTGACCGGCTTTGTAGAAGCCGCGGCGGTGGATGCCAACACCCTCAACATTGTGTTGGAATATCCAATCAGCAACATGGATTACCGCGTATCGTTTCTTTACATCGTCTATCCGCCTGATTTTGAGAATTTTGCCACCCCTGAAGACCTGCAAAATTTCACCAACTTCAGCCCGGTTGGCACGGGGCCGTTCAAAATTACCACCCTGGATAAAGACCGGCGCGTGATTTTGCTGGAGGCGAACCCAGACTATTTTGGCGGGCGCGCAAAGATTGACCAGCTGATTTACCAGACCTTCGATAACAGCGATGCGCTCGTGCAGGCGCTCAAAGTGGGTGATATTGACGTCACCAATGAAGTCCCTGATAGCGCCTTCTCGGCAGTGAAAGACTTCGCTAACGTTGAGGCGATTTCGCGTACGGGGCGCTCGTTGACGGAGTTGATTATCAATTCCGCGCCTGCCGACCATGCCCCCGCGCCCAACCGTAACCCGGCTCTGGAAGACCCACAGGTACGGCTGGCGATTGCTGCGGCTATCAACAAGCAAGACCTGGTGGATGTTGTTTTGCAAGGCAACGGTATGCCGGGTCTTAATATCATTCCTCCAACGCTCGGCGGCGGATTCTGGTATAACGCGGAACTAAAAGACGTTGAATTCAATCTCGATGAGGCCAATCGTATTCTGGAGGAAGCCGGGTATGTCAAAGGCGCCGATGGCATTCGCGCAAAAGGCGAGGTTCGTCTGGAATTTCGTTTGCAGTTCCCCTCCGATTCGGCGGCCTACCCGCGCGTGGCCGATATGATTGCCAAATGGCTCTCGGAAGCAGGCATGAGCGCCCGACCCGAATCGGTCGACCCCGATAGCCTGGTGGTTGCCACCAACCCGAATGCCGATTATGACCTGGTCATTTGGGGCTGGGGAGCCGACCCCGACCCGGACTTTATGTTGAGCGTGCTGACCAGTGACCAGTATGTGGAGGGCGGCTGGAGCGACAGCGGTTATTCCAACCCGGAATATGACCAGTTGTATCTGGAGCAGCAACGGGCCTTGAACCCGAATGAGCGCCAGAAAATTGTCTGGAAAATGCAGGAAATCTTGTTCCGCGATAAGCCTTACATCATCTTGTACTATGGCAATGACCTCGAGGCTTATCGCTCCGATAAATTTGCCAACTTCTTGAATTCACCACTTGGGATTACTTCGTTCCAGTCCCTGTTGCAGGTTGAGCCGGTGAAGTAATTTCCTGCGCTTGCTCCCCCAAATTTCCCAAACTGGCAATTTGGGGGAGCCAGGAGGGGAGCATGTCTCGCCGCGATTATTTATTCCGCAAACTTCTGCTTTCGCTGGTGACGATTTTCATGGTCCTGGTCATCAACTTTGTCTTGTTCCGTATCCTGCCAGGCGACCCGGTGCGGGCGGTGATTGGGCGCAACGTCAAAATCTCGGCGGAAGTGCAACAGGCTCTCCGTGAACAATTCGGTCTGGATAAACCAATTTTCCCCGACCAGTTTTTTAACGCATTAAGACAATGGGCGCAGGGCAATTTGGGCGTCTCATGGTCGCTGCGCAGGCCGGTGGCCGAAGTGCTGATGTCGAAACTGGGTAATACTCTGCTCCTGATTGGATTGGGACAGGTTTTGTCCATCTTTTTTGGCGTTTTACTCGGGTTGTTCGCAGGCTGGAAGCGCAAAACCCCCTTCGACGTGGGCGCGCTGACCTTTTCGCTGATTGCCTGGGCCACGCCCACCTTCTGGCTGGGAATTATCTTGCTGGCGGCGGGCAGCACCTGGCTGGGACTTCCCACCGGCGGCATTGTCAGCCCGGAGAACGTTGGCAAGCCGCTTTACGCCGTCCTGCCCGACCTGGCGCGTCACCTTGTCCTTCCTACGCTCACCCTCACCATCCTGTACCTGGGTGAGTATATGCTCATTATGCGTTCTTCTATTCTGGAGGTCTTGAGCGAAGATTACATCCTGACCGCCAAAGCCAAAGGCATGACGAACTGGCAGGTTCTATGGCGGCATGGCTTGAAAAACGCCATGCTGCCGATTGTGACTATCGTTGCTCTCAACCTGGGGTTTACCGTCTCTGGCGCAATTTACATTGAAACAGTGTTTTCTTACGATGGGCTGGGCAAATTGTTCCAAACCGCGCTCATCAAGCAGGATTACCCGCTTTTGCAAGGCGCGTTCCTGTTGCTGGCGGTGAGCGTCATCGTGGCGAACATGCTGGCCGATATTTTGTACACCTCTCTCGACCCGAGGGTGAAGGCCAATTGAATACCCTCCATGCAGGAGCGAAACTCAAATTCTCAATTACGCAACCAGACTTAACCCATGCGCGAATCCTGGCTTCTCTTACAACGCAACCTGTCCGATTTCTGGAAAACCTTCCGCCGCAACCAGATGGGTCTGATAGGCGCGTTCCTGGTCGGTACCGCCCTTTTACTGGCTATTTTTGCCCCTCTGCTCACGTCTATCTCGCCGATGGAAACCGTCCGCACGGCGGATGGCCGCGCCCTGACCTTTGCCCCGCCCTCGGTTCATGGCCCGCTTGGCACGGATGATGCTGGTCACGACATTTGGTCGCAAGTGGCGTTTGGGGCGCGCATTTCTCTGGTGGTCGGTTTTTTGGCCGGGTTCATTGCCATGTTTGTTGGCAGCCTGTTGGGCATTTTGGCGGGCTACTTTGGCGGGTGGGTAGATACTCTCATCATGCGCGTCACCGATGTCCTGCTGGTCATCCCCGACCTGCCGCTCATGCTGGTGCTGGTGGCCGCCATTCGCCAGTTGAACCTCAAAATTTCGCCGCTGGTCATTCTGATTCTGGTGATTGGCCTGCTCTATTGGACCAGCACGGCGCGCCTGGTTCGCTCACAGGTGCTGAGTATCAAAGAAAGGCAGTTCGTGGCGCGGGCGCGGGCCATTGGGGCCGGGCATGGTCACATCATCCGCAAGCACATTCTGCCCCAAATTATGCCGCTGATTGTCGCCAATACGGTTCTGATACTTTCCACCGCCATTCTGATTGAATCGGGGCTGGCTTTCCTGGGCCTGGGCGACCCCACCCAGCCTTCCTGGGGAACCATGCTGAACTTTGCTTTTGACCGCAATGCCATCAGCAACGGCGCATGGTGGTTTTACCTGCCGCCCGGCCTGGCGATTGTGTGGGTTTCGCTGGGCTGCGTTTTGCTGGGGAATGTGCTGGAGGAGATGCTCAACCCGCGTTTAACGGGACATCATCTGGAGGGCGAAGCGCGCGTGCTGTCTGCCTCGTTAAAGAGCGCGGAAGAATCCAGCGAGGAGGTCTCTCATGGCTGAAACGCCGCTTTTGCGTGTTCGTCATCTCTCCACTGACTTTCTACTGCCTGCCGATAAAAAAATTGCCCGCGCGCTGGAAGATGTCTCCTTCGATGTCTACCCCGGCCAGACGGTGGGTTTGGTGGGCGAATCGGGTTGCGGCAAGACGACCACGCTGATGTCGGTCCTGCGCCTGCTCCCGGCCAACGCGCGCATCAGCGGGCAGGTCTTCTTCCACGAGGTGAACCTGCTTTCGCTCAGTGAACGTCAGATGCGCGAATATCGCTGGAAAGACATCGCCATTGTGTTTCAGGGAGCAATGAATGCCCTTAACCCGGTCATGCGGGTTGGCGAACAAATCTGCGAAGCAATCACCCTGCGTGGCATCATGTCCTCCGACCGGGCCCAGGCGCGGGTGGGCGAATTGCTGGAGATGGTTGGTATCCCCAAAGAGCGCGGCAGCCAGTATCCGTTTCAATATTCGGGCGGAATGCGCCAGCGGGCGATGATTGCCATGGCGCTGGCCTGCTCCCCCAGACTGTTGTTTGCCGATGAGCCGACTACTGCCCTGGATGTGATGGTGCAGGCTCAGATTCTCGAACTATTGGAGGAGATTCAGCGGCGGCTGGGGCTGGCGATTGTGCTGGTCACGCACGACCTGGGCGTGGTGGCCGAGATGTGTGATGCAGTAGTGGTGATGTATGGCGGCAAAGTGGCCGAATATGGTTCGGTAGATGAAATTTTCAACGCCCCCCGGCATCCCTACACCCAGAAACTGCTCGAATCCTTCCCCGATTTGGCGCGCCCCACTGGTTCTCTGGCCTCCATCCCCGGCGCGCCGCCGCGCCTGACCGAACTGCCGCCCGGCTGCCGCTTTGCCCCGCGCTGCCATTTGCGGATAGGAAAATGCGACTCTGAATCTCCGCCCCTTTTCGAGGTTGAGCCTGGTCATTTTGCAGCCTGCCACCTGCTGGAATCTACCCAAGACGCCAGCCCGCCATCCCCCTGAAGCAGCCCCGCGAGAAAGTTATGTCTGATTCCCCTTTGCTGATTGTCGAAAATCTGCGCAAATATTTTCCTGTTGCGCAATCCCTCGCCGACCTGCTCCTGCGCCGTCCGCCAAAGGTCATCCAGGCGGTGGACGGCATCTCGTTTACGCTGGCGCGCGGCGAAGTGCTGGCAATCGTCGGCGAATCGGGCTGCGGCAAGACCACCATCGCCCGCACGCTGATTGGGCTGGAGGAGCAAACCGCTGGTCGGATTCTTTTTCATGGCAAAGCGGTTGGCGCGCGGGAGCGGCGCGCTCTGGCCGGGCTGGCGATGCTCGAAAGCGGCACAGTTGGCACGCGCGAACAGCAGAGTCTCCCGCGTATGTCGCTTAAGCATTTGCGGCAGCAAGCCCAGATGATTTTTCAGGACCCTTACGAATCACTCAACCCGCGCGCTACGATTTTTGAAATTGTGGCCGAGCCGCTGGTGGTGCATGGTCTGGCGCGCCGCCGCGAAGAGCGCATTGCCAGGGTCAAAGCCGCGCTGGAGGATGCTGGCCTGCGCCCGGCGGAAGATTATTTCTTGCGCTACCCGCATGAACTCTCCGGCGGGCAGCGTCAGCGGGTGGTGATTGCCGGGGCGATGGTCTTGCAACCCGAATTGCTGATTGCCGATGAACCTGTTTCGATGCTGGATGTCTCCATCCGGGCCGAGATTCTCAACCTGCTGCGCGGCCTTCGGCAGCAACGTGGAGTGAGTATCGTCTTTATCACGCACGACCTCGGTACGGTGGCCTATTTCGCCGACCGGATAGCCGTCATGTACCTGGGGCGCATCGTTGAGAGCGGCCTGACCGCCGAAGTGCTGACAAATCCGCAACATCCTTACACCAAAGCCCTGCTGTCGGTTGTTCCCGTCCCTAACCCGCGCCTGCGGCGGGAACGGGTCATCCTGCAAGGCGAAACGCCCAACCCGGCTAACCTGCCGTCTGGCTGCCGCTTTCATCCGCGCTGTCCGGCGGCGGTGGATGCGTGCCGGGTCACCGACCCGCCCCCTGCTCAGGTCAGCGAGACGCATCAGGCGTCGTGCCTGCTGGTTTCCAATTGAGGTTAACTTTCAATGATTCTATCTCGCCAAACCTGCCTATCTCTGATGGTTGTTGGCCTCCTGTTGCTTGGCCTGGCCTGTCAATTTTTTGCGCCACCAGCCCCTTCGCCGGCTGCGACTCTAACGGTCAGCGTGGATGAATTGGTTTTCAGCGAGCCCCAAACCGGGCAGCGCTTTCGCGCGCTTGATGCCTGTTTCCGGGCGGTTACGGCTGAAGGCTGGCGCAGCATGGGTTATCGCCGTTATCCAAATTCATACCAGGCGCTTTGGTGTCGCGGCGCAGGCGCGCGTCAGGATTGCGGAATTGCCTCAGGCACAGCGCACAACCGCGACCAGCAGGTCTTGTACCTGCAAACCTACTATTATTCGTTTCCGGAAGTCTTTGGCCTGGGGGTTGCAGGCCTGCTGGTTCCGCCAGCGGATGGCTGGGGCGTTTCGTTTTCACTTTCAGAGGGCGGTGGCAAGTTGTATGATGATGGTATTTCGCTTGCCTTGTTCCGCTATGAACAGGGAGGCGACGAACCTGCTGATACGGTTCTTGTCATTGGGCCGTTTTCTTACCAATCGTTCCAGACTGATTTGGTCGAGCGTGAGATCGTCGGCCCGGAAATTTTAGGGCTTTCGGCCCGCGAAAAACTGGCGCTTGTATTGTCCTCGCCCGAAGCGATGCGGGAGATGAGCATACAGTATCACCAATCCCTGGCCGAAAGGGTAGAGGCATCCCTGCTTGCCCCCGACTTTTTGGCTTGCGACCGGGCCGAATACAAGGAGGGCGGCGTTCAGCCAGCCTGCCTGCCTCGTCCGTTGACAGAAGCGGAACGTTCCGCTGAGTTGACCCGCGCCGCCGCGTACTTTGCCAGCCAGGAGGACTTGCTACGGGAACATTACCAGGAAATGTACGCCGCCATCCTCACATCTTTCCCTTTCGAGCGTTGCTGGCAGCCGTAAACTACCGTTATGTATTTTTCATAGCATCATCGCCAACGCTTTCAGGTATTGCCCGGTTCTTTCATACATTGGAAAGTGGCCGCACTTTTTAAGAATGGCCAGGTTGGTATCGGGCAGAGCGGTTTGGGCAATGTAGGCCTGCTCGACTGGCACGGTCAGGTCGTTTTCTCCGTGAATTAATAGCGTGGGGGCCTTTACTTTGCGCAGATGTTTGCTAATATCGAGATTGTGAATGGCCTGCCCGGCCTCATAAATGGAAATGTGGCAGGCCGGGTTGAGCGCAAAACTGCGGTCAATGGTGAAATCACGCAGCGGCATTTTCTTAATATCGTAGAACCAGGGGCGAAAGGCCAAGTTGACATAAAGACGATTGTTCATCAGCGCGCGGTTCAGGCGATACACCCAGGGGCGTTTGTAACCAAGTTTTATCAGCGGATAAATATTTTTCTCCACCGACTCTGAAAGTTGTCCCGTTACCACGCCCGCCACGCTTACCAGTTTTTCCACCCGTTCTGGCGCGAGCATTGCAGCAATGCACATTGCAATTTGTCCGCCCATGGAATGACCGATGAGGGAGAATTTTTGAAACCCAAGCGCATCCGCAATCGCGACAATGCGCCGTCCCTGCATCTGGATGCTGTAATCGCCGTCATCGGGCTTTTCGCTGCCGCCAAACCCCAGCAGGTCAATCGCTATGCAGTAATATTTTTCCTCCAGCGCTGGAAGGGTCTGCCGCCATACGCCGCGATGCGACATCCAGCCATGAATCAGAAAGATGGGCGGTTTTTTAGCGTTTCCCTCGGTGGTGGCAACCATGCGATGCCCGTTGACGGTGTAGGCAGTTTCCATGTTTTCCTCCGCAGCGTTTTTGTGAGTGTATCACAAAACGCGCGCGCTACTCCCAATCGTCGGGATTGTATTGCCGGATGCGCTTGATTTCCCCGCGCCGTTTCTTCTCGAAGACGCGCGCCGCGCTGGCGGACACGCCGGGCTTTGTCTTTTTTCGGGGTTTTGGTTTTTCCAATGCTTGCTGGATGAGCGCAGTTAGCCGAAGGATGGCCTCGGCCCGGTTTTGCTCCTGGGTGCGATGGTTTTTGGCTTCAATAATCAGAATACCATCATTTGTAGCGCGCGCTCCGGCCAGTTTTATCAACCGTTCTTTGACATCATCAGCCAGTGAAGGCGAGTTGCGCGCGTCAAATCGTAGCTGGACCGCTGTCGCCACCTTGTTGATGTTCTGTCCGCCTGGCCCCCCGGCGCGGATGAACTCGAACTTGATTTCTTCATCAGGGATGGAGAGTTGGGGTGTGATTTGGGCCATGAGCTCTCTCCGGCGCTGCACCTCGCTTCCCCTATTTTTCGCAAAATTCAGCGAAAAATAGGGGAAGCCTGGGTGAGAGGGCTAGAACATCAAATCATTGATTTTCTGAATCGTCTCTGGCGCGGGACGCAGGTCTTTCTCTTTCAGTCGGTTAAGGGGCGTTTCGACCAGATTGTACAGGTCAGTTAGTGAAGGGCTTTCGGGCGCGACATAAATCAGGCCGGTAACCAGGTAGTTGTTTGCATGGGCGTCTTCCAGAACGCGCATCGCTTCCAGGCGATTGGTGGGGTCGTAATCTTTGTCGAGCGCCTTGAGAATAATCGCAGAGCCATCGTGCAATTTGACCTCACGGATTTCGCCATCAATCATATCGGCTTCCAGCGTGATTTCGGGCCTGGGCGGCACATAGGAAATGGTGCTTTGGGGGCCTTCTGAAGCCGCATGGAAAGAAATGTCGTGCAAGGGGTCTTCTTTTTCCTTGCCGAAGCTGTACGAGTAGTAACTGCTTTCTTGATTATTGAAAGTCACGCACGGGCTGATGATGTCTAATACGGCAATGCCGTTATGAGCCAGAGCGGCTTTTAGCACTTCTTTGACCTGTTTGGCATTCCCGGCGAACAGGCGGGCGACGAAACTGGCGCGCGAGGCCAGAGCCTCCATGCAAATGTCCACTGGCAGGTACAGGTTCGTGCCTTGTTTTTTCAGTTCCAGTCCCTGGTCGGCAGTGGCCGAAAACTGGCCTTTGGTAAGACCATATACGCCGTTGTTTTCCACAATATAAACCATATTGATATTGCGGCGCATGGCGTGTTTGAACTGGCCCATGCCAATGCTGGCACTGTCGCCGTCGCCAGAAACGCCCAGGCCTTTGAGTCGGTAGTCGCCGAACAGCGCGCCGGTTGCCAGAGAGGGCATGCGTCCATGCAGGCTGTTGAAGCCAAAGGAGCGGTTGAGGAAGTAGGTGGGGCTTTTACTGGAGCAGCCAATGCCGGAAAACTTGACGATTTTTTCCGGCACGATGTTGGCTTCGTAACAGGCGGTGATAATCTGGTTGGCAATCGAGTTATGCCCGCAGCCCTGGCACAGGGTGGTGGGGTTGCCACGGTAGTCATTTTTGCTCAGGCCGATGGCGTTAACCTGGGTAGTTGCGCCGGCCATTGGGAGAGATTCGCTCATGTTATTTTTCCTCCTGTTCCAGAATGGCCGACCAAATCCACTTTGCGGTGGGCGGCAGGCCGTCGCTATAGGCAACCGGAATCAGCCGGGTGGCATGTTCGGGATGTTTGATGCTCAAGAGTTGTTGTAATTGCCCGTCGCGGTTCATTTCCACAACATACACGCGCTCGTGGGCGGCAATAAATTCGCTCACTTCGCTGGTAAAGGGCAGGGCGCGCAGACGCAGGTAGTCACTTTTCAGGCCGTGTTCACGCTCCAATCGAGCGCGCGCTTCTTCCACGGCCGGGTCGGTTGAGCCGTAGGCGATGATGCCAAACCGGGCGCCCTCGGTTTGCCGAACGATAGAGCGCGGCAGGTACTTTTTGGCGGTCTGATATTTCTTCTTGAGCCGCTCCATTTTCACGACCCACACGTCTGGCTCTTCGGAGTAGCGCGCTTCGGGGGTGTGGCCGGTGCCGCGCGTAAAGTAGGCGCTTAACGGGTGGGTGTTGCCGGGCAGGGTACGGTAGGGGATGCCATCCCCATCCACATCGCGGTAGCGGCCCCAGTCACCTTTTATGCGCTCCAGGTCTTCTTCCCACAATACTTTGCCGCGGTCCATGGGAACGTCGGGATACTGAAACGGCGTGCTCATCCATTGGTTCATGCCGAAATCGAGGTCAGAGAGGACATAAACGGGCGTTTGCAAGCGTTCGGCAATGTCAAAGGCGCGCCAGCCGAACTCAAAGCATTCGCTGATGGAGCCGGGCAGAAGGATGAGCGAGTCGATGTCGCCGTGACCCATGTTGGCAACGAAGGCCACGTCGCCCTGCGAGGTGCGGGTGGGCAGACCGGTGCTGGGGCCCATGCGCTGTACATCCCAAATCACCAGCGGCACTTCGGCAAAGTAGGCCAGCCCGGCGTATTCGGTCATCAGGCTCATGCCAGGGCCGGAGGTGGAAGTCATGGCGCGTAAACCGGCCCAGCCTGCGCCGACGCACATGCCAATGGCGGCCAGCTCATCCTCGGCCTGGACAACGGCAAAGGTGTTCTTGCCGTCCTGGGTCTGGCGCAGTTGCGGCAGGTATTCGTTGAGGGCTTCAGCCAGGCTGGATGCCGGCGTGATGGGATACCAGCCCGCAAACTGCACGCCGCCATAAATGGAGCCGAGCGCGGCGGCCGTGTTGCCGTCGGCCATAATCAGCCCTTCGGTTTTGTTCATTGGTTCAACGTAGAAGGGGTCACTCTTGGTCAGATTGGCGGTCGCCCATTCGGCCCCGGCCTTCACCATGCTCATATTGAGCGAGACAGGCTTTTCTTTGTTCTTGAAGTGGAATTTGAGTGCCTGCTCGATTTTGGTAATGTCTATTCCAATCATTTGCGCCAGGATGCCGACATAGACCATGTTGGCCACCAAATCGCGCAGGTTGGCTGGGATATCAGGGTTGGAGCGTACCAGCTGCTTGACCGGCATGGGGTAAATGCTGATGTCTGTGCGGTTGATGGGTAGTTTAATGTCATCGGCGTAGAAAAAGGCCCCGCCGGGCGCAACATCCGCCAGGTCGCGCGCAAATGAGGCCGGGTTCATGGCAACCATAATTTCGTGAGTTTCGCGCCGGGCGGTGAAACCCTCGCCGTTAACGCGGATGGTGTACCAGGTCGGCAGGCCCTGGATATTGGACGGGAACAGGTTCTTGCCCGAAACCGGGATGCCCATCTTGAACAGGGCGCGCAGGATGGTGTTGTTGGCCGTTGAACTGCCCGAACCATTCGCTGTGCCGACGGTAATCGAAAAATCATTGACTATTCGTTGGGTCATATCGCTCCTCTGACGGTTTGTAACTGAAAGGGAGACCGGTTTTCCGCTCTCCACTTACGGATGCACTGTGTTTTATGGCTTTTTGTTCGCTGGACGGTGGTCAAGCAAGTCTGCCAGCATATCGGCGTGTTCAACCAGCGCCTGGTAGCCGGCATTGAAATCCCCGTTGCAAATTGAATCAACCATGCGCTGGTGATATTCCCAGACTTCGCGCAGGTAAGCATAATCGGTGAAGACGTTCAGTCCAATCGATTCATAAGCATCCCAATACGCCTCCAGAATGCCACTTACGAAAGGATTATTGAGCCGCCCGTAAATAACCAGATGAAGTTGTTTGTGTTCTTCGTGGGGAATTTGAATGGGGCGCCCGTCCAATTTTTCCCAGGCGCGCGTGACCAGTTGTTTCAGTTTGGCATGGTCTTCGGGAAGCAAGATGGCTACCGCTTCATGCCAGTAGGCGGCCTCGACATGTTTCCGCAGGTCGGCGAATCGCTGGAAATTGGTTTCATCCAGCGCCATCGCGTAGCTCAAACTTTGGCGTACCGAGGGCAAGAAGGTATATGGCAGGCGGCGGATGCCCGTGCGCGGACGAACTTCCACCAGCCCCAGGGCGCGCGCCACCTCCAACTGCTCGCGCAGGCTGGCGACGCTGACGCCCAGTTCCGCGCTCAGGCTGGTCAGCGCCGGCAGGTTCTCCTCCGCTTGCGGATGAGCAGCCAGGTAGCGCATGAATTCAGAGATTTGGTTTCCGGCCATAAGAGACGAGTCAAATAAATTCGATTAATCTGATAATTTATATCATTAATATACCATTGATGATTTGATAGGTCAATATAAAAATATCCCGAAGGCGGGAATAGCCTTCGGGATATGGCTTACATGACACTCAGAAGCGTCTGGCGTTGCTCCACGCTCTCGCCTGGTTTGACGCGGACACGATGCACCGTGCCATCCCTGGGCGATTTCAGTTCGTTTTGCATTTTCATCGACTCGAGGATGATGAGTACCTGGCCTTTTTTGACTTCCTGACCATCTTCAACCGGCACGCTTACCACCAGACCGGGCATGGGGGCTTTGAGATGGAATTCGCCGCTCTCTGCTCTGGCTCCTCCTGCCGTTTTCAGCCGTTTTTCGCGCTCATCCTCCACGATTGCCTTGTACTGCCGCCCATGCAAGAGCACCTGCCAGTCTTTTTCTTCGGGATAGACATAGGCCTCATAGGATTTTCCTCCGATAATCAGTGAATAGACGGGCTGTCCACTTACTGCCATGAAATCGACTTCCAGAACATGCTCGTTGATGCGGATGTGCTTTTCGTCGATGATTTCGACACTGAATTCTTTATCTTCGATAGTCGTCACATACTTCATCGCTGCCTCGCCTCGACTTGTTGCTTCTCACTGATGACTGAATTACCGGTGCATCCGCTCCCAACGCCCGACCCACTTCCAGTTAGAAGTATCGCGCTCATTACGCTGGACAAACTGCGCAGAGCGTTCGGTTTGCTGGTGGGTGGCGAGGGTTGCCAGGACAGCGGCGATTTCCATCATATGTGGGTCGCTCTCGTCCTGGATGGCGAAACGCTCTTCTACAAAGCGCGTATCGTATTGCCCGCCCATAAAGCGGTGGCTGTCCATTAACGTTTGGTGGAAGGGAATGTTCGTCCGTACTCCAACGATACGGTATTCTTCCAGCGCGCGGCGCATTCGCAGGATGGCCTGGGCGCGCGTTTCACCCCACACAATCAGTTTGGAAATCATCGGGTCGTAAAAGGGGGTGATTTCGAAGCCAGGGTACACGCCTGTATCGACCCGCACGCCAGGACCAGTTGGCAACAGGCTGTGACTAATGCGCCCGGTAGACGGCATAAAGTTTGCGTAGGGGTCTTCGGCGTTAATGCGGCATTCGATGGCCGCCCCATTGAATGCGATATCTTCCTGTTTGTACTGCATGGGGCGGCCACGCGCAATGCGGATTTGCTCTTTGACGATGTCGACCCCAGTCACCATTTCCGTTACAGGATGTTCGACTTGCAGCCGGGTGTTCATCTCCAGGAAGTAGAAGTTGCGGTCTTTATCTACCAGGAATTCAATGGTTCCGGCATTCACGTAATCTACTGCCTGCGCTGCTTTGACGGCAACAGCGCCCATTTTTTGCCGCAATTCTTCATCCATGATGGGCGAAGGTGCTTCTTCGACCAGTTTTTGGTGGCGGCGTTGGATGGAGCAGTCGCGTTCACCCAGGTGAATGACGTTGCCGTGCATATCGGCCAATATTTGGATTTCGATGTGACGCGCGCCGGTGACCAGTTTTTCCAGGTAGACATTTCCATCTCCAAAGGCTGATTCCGCTTCGCGCCGCGCGGATTTCAGTAGTTCTGGCATCTCCTCCAGGCTGCGGACTTCGCGCATGCCTTTGCCGCCACCGCCTGCTGTGGCTTTAATGAGTAGCGGGAAGCCAATCTGGGGAGCAATTGCCAGCAATTCATCGTCGGTCAGGTTACCGACATCTTCCGTGCCCGGAACAACCGGAACGCCCGCTTTGCGGACGGTTTCACGGGCGGTCATTTTGTCACCCATTGCGGCAATGGAAGACGGTTTTGGCCCGATGAAGGTAATTCCGGTCTCCGCGCAGGCCGCCGCAAATTCTTCTCGCTCAGCCAGAAATCCATAGCCAGGGTGGATGGCATCCGCGCCCGATTTGCGCGCAAATTCCAGAATTTTGTCCATTCGCAGATAGGATTCGCGCGAAGGAGCCGGGCCGAGCAGATAGGCTTCATCTGCAAGGCGGACATGGAGAGCCTGGCGGTCGGCCTCTGAGAACACCGCCACGGTTTCCAGCCCCACTTCCCGGCAGGCGCGAATGATGCGAACTGCAATTTCTCCGCGATTGGCGATTAAGACTTTTTTGAACATGGAAACTCCATCGAAGGATGAATGATGAATGGTGAATGATGACTCTACTGCAAAAACTTTTTCTAAACACGAAGGTATTGTGCTTAAGAACCTTTTTGATTCATCATTCTGCATTCTTCATTCTGCATTTCACAGCGGTATGTTCCCGTGCTTTTTGGCCGGGTTCGAGTCGCGCTTGTTTTGGAGCATTTCCAGCGCGTTAATCAGACGCGGGCGGGTTTCTTTTGGCTCAATGACATCGTCAATATAGCCGCGCTCTGCTGCTACGTAAGGATTTGCAAATTTATCGCGGTAGTCTGTCACCAGTTCTGCTTTGCGCGCGGCAGGGTTTTCGGCTTTGTCCAGGTCTCGGCGGAAGATGATGTTGACCGCCCCCTCTGGTCCCATGACGGCGATTTCAGCGGTCGGCCAGGCGAAGTTCACGTCGCCGCGAATGTGCTTGGAGGACATCACGCAGTATGCGCCGCCATACGCTTTGCGGGTGATGACAGTTAATTTTGGCACGGTCGCTTCGCAGTAAGCGTAGAGAAGCTTTGCTCCTGAGCGGATGATGCCATGATGCTCCTGAAACGTGCCGGGCAGGAAACCCGGAACATCCTCAAAAGTTACAATTGGGATATTGAAGGCATCACAGAACCGGATAAAGCGCGCCGCCTTCTCGCTGGCGTCAATATCCAGCACGCCTGCCAGAACCGCTGGCTGGTTGGCGATAATCCCAACCGAATGGCCGCCCAGCCGGGCAAAGCCTACTACGACGTTCATGGCGTAGTTTTCGTGAATCTCGAAGAACTCGCCATTATCCACAATGCGGCGGATGACTTCTTTGATATCGTAGGGTTTGACGGCGTCATCGGGGATGATGGTATCGAGGCTTTCGTCCATGCGCAGCGGGTCATCTCCAGTGGGCTGATAGGGCGGGTCTTCCATATTGTTTTGCGGGATGTAGCCTATTAGTTTGCGAATAAGATAGAGCGTGTCGGCTTCGCTGTCGGCAGCCACATGGCAAACGCCCGATTTTTCGGAGTGGACGCTGGCCCCGCCCAGCTCTTCCTGGGTCACTTCTTCGTGCGTAACTGCTTTGACCACATCCGGCCCGGTGACGAACATATATGATGAGTTGCGTACCATGAAGATGAAATCGGTCAGCGCGGGGGAGTAAACCGCTCCTCCTGCGCACGGCCCCATGATGGCCGAAATCTGCGGGATGACCCCGCTGGCAAGGGTGTTGCGCAGGAAAATATCGGCATAACCGCCTAACGAGACAACCCCCTCCTGGATGCGCGCTCCCCCCGAATCGTTTAACCCGATGACCGGCGCACCGTTTTTCATTGCCATGTCCAGGATTTTGACAACCTTTTCGGCGTGAACTTCGCCCAGCGAACCGCCGAAGACGGTGAAATCTTGCGAAAAGACGTATACCAGCCGCCCTTCAATGGTTCCCCAGCCAGTCACTACGCTGTCAGAAGGGTAACGCTGCTTGTCCAGCCCGAAATCGTAAGTGCGGTGTTGAACAAAAGCATCAATTTCTCGGAACGAGCCTTTATCTAATAGTAAATCAATTCGCTCACGGGCAGTTAACTTGCCGCGCTGATGCTGGGCCTGGATGCGCTCCTCGCCACCTCCTAGCCGTGCCCTGGCCTTGCGCTCTCGCAGCGTCTGGATGCGTGCATTCTTTTGACTCTGCTCGACTATCATATCGCTCCTCCTCTCTTCTTCCATACGTGATTTGTAGTCTGCTCTTTATCGTTTCATTTATCGAAAAAGTCTTTTGCCAAAACGATGCCGAACAAGAAAATAGCCGCCAGCAATCCTGAAACGACCATACTAAAACCCAGGTTAGGCGCGGGCGAGGGTTGCATCACCAACCGGTCGAACCAATACCATGCAACGTACAGTCCTGTGACAGTCAGGCTGCCGAAAAACGCGAGTCGCTTCCCGACCCACAGTGTATACATCAGCCCAAGGCCTGTCACAGACCATATCAGGCCTGTGGTCATTATATAAGCAGGCGGCGCGCCAAATTCTCTCAAGATGTCCCAGTTTGCGATTGCGCTATATGCGCGAATGGCGTTCCAGGACGTGATACATAACACAAACACGGTCAGAATAGTTACGCGGAAGGGGCGAACTGTCAATTCTGGCATATTCAGGTCCTGATAAAAAATCTTTCCTCTTTTGCGCTCTTTCAAAGAGAGTAAAAAAGAGGAAAGCAGGCAACTTTTTGCGTTTATGGGAGTGGGTGAAACTTCAGTAACTCTTTCTGCCCATACTTTGGCGCGCCCGGCACAGGGATAAACTGCTCTGGCTTAAATTGCTGGTTATAAGGAGCGCTGTGCGTGATGATGTACTGATTGGCAAATACATAATCCAGACCAATTTCTTCCAGGTATTGCGATGCCTGTCCAGTTTTTAGTGCCTGGAAATATGGGTACGAGTTTATCAGCCCATCCATGTTGACGATGGTGCGGTTGTTAATGAAATATCCTGCGCTTCCGCCGCCTGTCATGCCGATGCTTGCTCCTTCCTCGGTATATCCTTCCAGAATGGTCAGCATATCGAGATAAGGTTGTCCCTCATACTGACTTACATAAGGCATTCGCCGAATGAGCGTGGTCGCAAAGGTATACGCCAAGAGCAGGCTGAGCGTGCTTGTTGCCGCCCATGCCGCAAAATTCATTTCTTTTTGCTTGGGCAGCATGTCAAGCAATCCACGCAGGCCGAGCGCGCCCGCCAAAACCAGCGAGACCATTTGGGTTGTCCAGTACCACTCATGGGAAGCAGCGTAGCCCATCGCAGAATAAAGGAAGCCGTGCAGCCCGGCGCTCAGGAAAGTTGGCAGGAAGCCGGTTTGGAGCAGCCGGGTCAGGCTGCTGGCGCGATTTACCAGGATGAGGTACAGCCATGCCGCCACAAGCAAAGTCAGCGCACTCCAATACCAGGCTAGTGCTGTTTCGCCATTTCCTGAAATTTTCTCGGCCCAGTCATAAAGCGGTTGGGTAAGCAGGCTCCAACTTTTTGAGTGGAGTGGGTCGAGCGTGTAAATATCCAGCACGGTTTTTTGCCCGCCACCATAGGCATTGCCAGATAGAGTTCCCCACCAGCGCTTGATTTGACCGCTGACCGGCATCCACGTCCCAAACAAAAAGAGATTGATGACCATATAAGTCAGCAGACCGGCTCCAACTATTCCATAATACGAAAATCCGGCGTGTAGCCATTTAGGCAAGAGAGCAAACTGCTTTTTTACCTGTTCCCCAAGCGCCCTATCTGTTGATTCATCCTGCTCTCGCAGAGAAACAGCCCGCAACCCAAAGCGGGTTATCAGAGTAAGCAGTACCATCAGCGGCCAGTAGAGCAGAGGAACGGCGCGGGGCATTTCGGCCAGTTCCAGCGCCCTGAGCAGAAACATGATTGCGGCAGACGAGACGGTTACAAGCGTCACGCCGAGGAGGGTGCGGGTCACAACCTGGCGCGCGCTTTGTGTTTTTGGATGCTCGTATAGACCGATGAAATAGAAAGTCACAGCCTGCAACACAAACGTCACCGCGCCCATCAGGATGGCTGAATCCGAAAATTCCAGCAGGTAAAATTTCAGTCCAGCGCGTTGGATGTACGCGCCAATGATTGCTCCAAATACGAGCAGTAAATCGAGCGGGACCAGGTAGCGAATTGCCGAACGCCGGAAGACCATCCACACTCCCGCTATCAGTACGAAGTAGATGCCATCCAGGCGGCTGAACAGGACGAATAGCGCGGCCAGCCCCAGTTTGGCAAAATCTCCTCCTGTGAGGGTTTCTTGTTTATCCAGAATTTGCGCCAGGCGCAAGAACAGAATGATGGAGAGCGCCACCAGCCCGGTTTCCAGTCCCTGTTGCGTAATGGTCGCATGAATGGTCAGGTCCATTCCCCAATATGCGGCGGCAAGCATGGCAATCGGTTCGCCAACCTGGTTTTTGAGCAGCCGAAACAGGAGAATGGCTGAGATAACGCTGAATGCCGCCATCACAAGCAGCAAGACTCGCAAGGGCAGGATGAGGTCGAAGCGCGCCAGGGCAAAAATTGGCACGCAGACCAGCGTCCAGAGCGGGTGATACCCATTGGTCGGGTTGATACCATCAAAGGTCGAGCCGCGTCCCTCGCTGATGTTTTGCGCTACTTTGAAATAGTAATAGGCATCATCACGCACAAACCAGCGCATTGAGAAATTGTGCGGCGCTGAAAAGGCCGCATAAAGGTGAACGCCCATCACAATCAGGATGAGCAGCCATTCAAACCAGTGTAATCGTTTCAAAAAAGTCAAATTTGCCTCATTAAAAGCGGGGTTGGGGCTAAATCTCGAGCGTTATTTTACCTAATTGTTCGCCATTTTCCAGCCGTTGGTGGGCCAGGCGGGCATGTTGAAGCGGGAAGGTCTGGTCGAGCGCTACTGGCAATTGACCTGCTGTCACGAGCGTCATGACATCCGAAAAATCTTTCAGCGTACCCATCGTAGAACCAAGCAGGCTAAGGTGTTTGCCAAAGATGAATCGGTTGTCGATTTCGAACTTTGGCCCACCGGTATTACCAACCGTCAGGATTCTTCCACCTTTGCGGGCCGCGCGGAAGGAGAGCGGGTAGGTTGTCCCGACATTGTCCACGACGACATCGGCGCCCTGCTTATGGGTGGCTGCGAAGACGGTTTTGTGCCACTCTGGTTCCTGAGCGCGGTTAATCAGCACATCTGCACCAAGCGATTCTGCCAGTTGTAGTTTGTTCTCATTAGACCCGACCACAATGACCCGCGCGCCGACGTATTTGGCGATGGAGATGGAAGCCGTGTTAACTCCGCCCGATGCGCCAACGATGAGAACAGTCTCTCCGCTTTGCAGGTTTCCGCGCGCGATGAGCGAATGCCAGGCGGTCAGATACACCAATCCGGCTGCGGCAGCGGTGCGCAGGTCAAATCCGGCTGGTAATCGGAACAGTTGCCGTGGCGGCAGGGAGATGTACTCGCAGTACGTTCCGCGCATGGTTTCGCCGAGCAGGTTCCAGCGGGTGCACAGGTTATCTTTTCCGGCGCGGCACATCTCACAGTCGCCGCATCCGACATTGGCGTTAATCGCCACTCGTTCCCCTACCTTCCAGTCAGTGACTCCCTGACCAAGCGCGGCAATTTCCCCGGCGCCATCTGCGCCGGGGATGTGGGGATATTCCAACCGGATGCCCGGCCAGCCCTTGCGCACCCACAGGTCGAGCCGGTTGAGCGCGGCAACCCGCAGCCTGACCAGGATTTCGCCGGGTTCAGGCTGTGGCGCGGGAATGTCGGCATATTCCAGCACTTCGGGGCCGCCGTGCTGGCGGAAGAGAATCGCTTTCATCGGAATTCTATCTCCCGGACATGTACCTGGGCCGAATCGCCCTGGTTGTTGTCTCTGATGGATATGGAAATGTGGTCGAATTGGGATGGCCCGTTGACAAACGAGATGGTGACGGTTGGGTCGTCGGCCAGGTTGAGGAACTTGTTGGTATATTCAACAGGGGTTTCTTCGCCAACCGGATAAATGCGCACGACGACATTAAAGTCGCGCATTGAGCCAGTGGTCAGTACGAGCTGTGAAGCCGTAATGGGCTGGCTGAAAAAGAATTCGTACAAGATAGGGTTGTCGCGTTCTCCACGCGCAAGGGTGTAGGGGTCACGGTCTAAGACGTCTTGTAAACGTCCCCCGCTGAGTTGCGAATGCCGAACGCGCACGGTTTGGCCCATCCATTGAATGGTCGATTCGACAGGGGTTCGGCTCGCCAGGTCTTCTGCGGCTAAGAGTTCCTGGATATTTTCTTGCAATTGGATGTTAAGAATGTAAAAGCCGATTTCTCCATTGGGGTAGGGGATGGTTGAGCGTACTGTGGTATTTTTAAACTTCGGGTCGTTGCTGATTTTTTCAAATTCCAGACCTGTAACCACGAAATAGTCTTTTTCGGTAAATTCGCGTGGCGGGTTGAGATAGTCATAGATTTGTCCAATCGAAACGCGAGGCTGGAGTTCGGTTGGAACGAAAAAACCGACGAAATGCTCTGCCCCGTTGGCCCATGAGGGCGTAACTGTAAATCGGGCTTCCGGGTCTTTTTGCAAGGCAGGAACAACGGTTTCCTGATAAACCTGTTTTGCGCCATATTGCATTCCATATAGCCCATAATCGGTGTACCAGGTGGGGCCGTTTTTCAGAGCATCTGCCAGCATGGCAAAGTTGGCGCCAGCAAGCAGGGTGAACAGGATAATCGTCAGCGTATTTCCGATGGCAGACTCGCTAAAATTCGTTTTCTGAATGCGCTGGGCCAGGCTTTCCAGTGTGTTCAGCATCCACTCCATCCCCAACGCAGTCAGCAGGCTCGCCGGAATGACCAGAACCAGGATGCGCGTAATGCCAATGGCGGCCAGGGCTGCGCCGGAAGGGGCTGCCAGCAGCGTGAGCAAAACCAGCCGGTGCGCAGGCGACTTCCAGTGCAAGAGGGCTTGAAGAATCCCCGCTCCTATAAATGGCGCAAACCAGAGTGGAATGTTGCCGTAGCCGCGCATTTGATGACGCGCCATGTCGGGGACATCGAAGAACCAGTAACCAGGGCTGAGCCCCCGCAAATATTCTGAAAGGAAGGTCGTCACTTTTTGGGTCAGCGAGATGGGTTGAATCCAGTAAGAACCCAACGAGCGTAAGTGGTCTAGGGGTGAATAATCCATCGTCAGACGAAATCGCAAGTATGGCAGAGCAAAGATTATCAGCAGGCCAATTGCAGGCAGAAGCGTCCTGCGTTGTTGCCAGTGATATTTCAAATCACTGAAGAGCAGGAACAGTCCTGTTACGGCCAGCACAAGCTGCCCAGGGCTGTAGGAATAAAACGCCAGCCCGGCAAAAACGACAGCCCAGTGTACCCGTTTGGGGTTGCGCAGACGATATTCCAGATAAAAATAAAGAAAAGCCGCGTAAAACGAGACGAACAACACCGTCTCGAACGCGGTGCGCGAATGTAAAAACCAGGCCGGGATAATCGAAAGCAGCAGAGTCGCCAGCCACCAGTGCCTGGCGCCGCCGAGGAAATTGCGCATGATTAACCCAACGCATGCCGCTGCAAACATGGTCACAAGCACCGATGTGGCGCGCGTGACGAAAATCGACTTTTCAAACAACATTTGCGGAAGAACTTGCAGGTATACGCTGGCGCTCAAATTGAAATATTGCCCGTTCTGAAAATACGTAGGCAGGAGCGTGCCATCCGGGCCGCGCATTCCGCGCTGTATCAGGTCAGAAGCGGTGGATGCCTGGATGGCTTCATCGCCAAAGAAATAAATGGGGAAATCGGTTAGCCCAATCAGGCGAGTCAGCAGGTAAGTCAACAAGGCCAGGACAAATAACATCACCGCCAGCTTCTCCGCAGAGAGGTTAAACAGGGCACGCCTGGCTGCGCCCAGATTGGGGATAGAAAGTTTGCGGGATGAGCGAACACTGACAACGCGTTCCTGGTCGATGCGCGTCTGACCTTTCTGGTCGGTGGAGATGGTGATGTGGAGGATGGTATTGGGGGGAATTTCGGCATCGACATGAACGCGCGCCACTCTCCCCGCCGAAGCCAGAACCTCGTACCTCAGGCTGGATGCTTCTCCCGTGGCGGATTCCGGTTCATCCTGGCTGGGGGTGGATGTGGATTCGGTTTGCGAAGTTGCGTTTTGGCCTGGGGCAATTTGGCTGGCCGAAAGGGGTTCCTGTTTCTCGCGCAGGGATGCCCACTTTTGGGATGTCCTACCCACAAGCCGGTTCCATTGTTCCGTTAGAGCGTTTACTATCGGCGGCCTGGTTGCCTGATTTTGGATACGCAAGAGCAGGTAATCCAGCGTAATCAATGCGCTGCCGAGAACGATGAGGATGATGATAAATTCGGTGGTCATGGCTGAAAAGATTGTAAATGCTCTTTGCTGACTTTATAAGCAAAATAGAGTGGATATTCGGGCTGGTTGCGTCGGTTTTCGGCAATCCATTCTCCACCTGGCAGCCATTCGGCAACGAGGCGCAAATCGGGTTCGCGGTAGGGAACGGCCAGGAACAGGGCATCCTGGTCTTTCGGAAGGCTGGCAATGGCTTCGGGGGTGATGGTGTTGAAATCGTGCTTTTCTACATCAGGGTTGAAGTAGTCGAAGTTGCCAAAGTGAACTTTGGTCATGGGTTCGCCAATTAACCACAGCCTTCCCTGGCCTTCAAGAGAGCGGATAATGCCGCGCGATTCGTACGTAATTTCATTGCTCAGGTCTTCAAAGTAGTGGTCGGCGCGGTATTCGCCAAAATAAAAAGTCAGGTCTCGGTATCCGGTAAATGCAATGAAGGCTAACGTGAGCAGGAGCGAAGCGCGCTGTAGAAATTTGTTCAACTGGCCCAAAGATTGTATGACAGAAATAAAAGCAAGGGCTACCAGGATAACCGATGCCGGCGCGCTGCCCAACATACGTTGATGACTTGGCGGACCAACGGTAAGCGCCGAGCCAAGAACAATGGGCGCGAAGAACCAGGCCAGCAGAAGGCTGTAGCGCAAATCGCGTATGAGCCAGATGGCAATTGCCAGCCCGAGCATTAAAAAGACTGCCGCGGGGGGAGAGAAATAAGCGCGCGGGCTGTTAAAAAAGTTAAATGAGCCTTCCGAGATAATATAGGGCAGGCTGGATTTGAAAAATTGCGCTATCAGTACCTGCGCAGCGTTCAGGCCTGTGAATTCCATTTCGTTTTGCAGGCGGTTGCCCTGTAAAAGCCCCACGCTATTGATTCGTTGGTTGAATTCTGAGTTGCTTTGGTATGTACCAATCAGCGGCAGGGTGGTAAGCAAGGCTGCGGCAAGCAGGATGAGCAGGTTGCGCCATTGCGCGCGCAAGAAATCGCGCCGGGTAAGGCAGGCAGTTCCAAAAGCGAGAAGCCCAAATGCAGGCGCGAGGCGGCTGCCAGGGTAAGTGTAAAAGCACAGCCCAGAGACTATCCCGGTTAGCAAGTAATACACGGGGTAGCCTGTACGTATGCCTCGGATTGTGAGCCATAAAATAAGCGCAGATGAAAGAGAATCGACGATGTTATCGACCCCAATGCGGCTAAAGTGTATGTGATAGGGCAGGATTGCCAGCAGGATGCCCGCCAGCAGGGAAGCTTGTCTCCCAAAGGTTTCGCGGGTGAATAGATACGTGAAAACAACGGCTAGCGTGCCTGTCATAACGCTTACCAGGCGGATGGGGAACGCAAAATCGTTCCCAAAGAACCCAACGGTGATGGCGTAGGGCAGGTAGGCTACATAGGGCTGCGAAGCCCAGGCAATCGCAAAGATATTTCGGCATTCTCCGCGTAACAGGCAGAGCGCGCCTTTACCCATTTCTCCTTCATCGTTAATCATTGAATACGGATGAAGTTCAAGGTCGCTGATGCGCAGGCCAAAGGCGAAAATCAGCAAGAGCAAAATGGCGATTATCTCCAGGCGATTTTCTACTATCCAATTGCGAATACTTCCAGGGGTGGGTGGTTTCCAGTCTGTTTGGCGTAAAACGCTATAAGAAAACATCGCCAGGCTGATGAGCCAGAGAAAAGCCAGTCCATAACCGTTGGCCTGGGCTTTTTCGGGTTGAGCGGTATAGATGCTGATGAGCAGGGCCAGTCCCACGCTGGTGAGCCAAAACCCAAAACGCGGCGATTGGGACGCGCGCGGCTGCGTCCAAAATTCCCCCATAGGCGGTAACGTCATTCCAATCGCGCGCAGGCTAACCACCAACAATAACCCGGCCAGAACATACAATGCCAGACCTGGTACAGGCGTTGCGTTGTTGCCGATATTAATGAGCCACTCAGATACATTCCAGTAGGTCGGGTTGACAGAATACGACAAATAGAGCGTATATTGCGCTGTGGCCGCCACCATGAAGGTCAGGATAAGAAGGGCTGCGCTGCCGCTATTTTTGGATGAGACGCGAAGGCTATTGATGAATTTTTTCATAGATGGGGTTTACGTCCTGCGCCAAGCAAGGTACTGCCGTAAATTACGAAAATCTTAACGTTTTCCAGGCCGATGTTGGTCAGTGTTTCAGCCAGCTCTTTGCGCCTGAACGGATATTCATCGCCGAAAGGCCAGTATTTTCCAAAAGCGCGCCTGACAATGAGGTTGTAAACTGAATTTTGCCAGGGAACGACCACGCCTACCACCCCGCCAGGCCGCGTGACGCGCGCTTTTTCAACTATCATCTGTTGCGCCTGTTCACGGCTGAAATGCTCAACCAGGCCAATGCTGAAGCTTACATCAACGCTGGCTTCTGGCAGTGGCAGACAGAATGCGCTTGCAACTGCAACATGGAATTCAGGGTTGATAGAGCGGGCCACCTCGATAGCCTGCTTAGAGAGGTCTAGCGCCAGGCATTGTTTGGCCTGCAGGTATTTGTCGAGGTAATGGAGGGTTCTGGCCGAGCCACAGCCTACCTCCAGCAGGGAAGGAGTGGGGATTTTTCCGGTAAATTGCGCCAGTTTTCGCGCATAGGCGTTTGAGAACAGGAAGCGCGCCAGCCAGAGCAGGCGATGAAACAGGTTATCGCGGGAGGCGTGTTCGGCCCAGAAGGAATCCCATAAGCCAGGAGGGGGGTATATATGGGTCAAGCAGTGGTTCTCTCTTTGTTGATGTCGATGATTATATCTTGCTACAGGTGCTGGGTAGGGTAATTACCTGGGAGCGCATGGTAACGAAAAAAACTCGATGGCTTGTAAGTCGATAGGCACGCTTTTTTAAGGAGCGTCATTCTTGCGTGGCGTTTGAAAGGCGCGCCACAACAAGATGATACTCAGAACCAGTGTCGTAAGCGCAAGCCCAATGCCCAGAGGGGCATCCCAGGGAATGTAACGAAACTGGTAAGTGTGTTTTCCTGCTGGGGCCGTAACCACCAGCCAATCCTTGCTGCGCAGATTGGTCTTGACTCCGTCGCGCCAGGCGTGCCAGCCAGGCATGAATCGCTCATATACAATCAATTTGCCTTCAATCTGGTTATCGCACGTTACGTCAATGTAGCCGCCTTTGGCGCGTGCCTGACAAGGGCTGATGCTTTCTCCCGCAGCCACGACATGAGCATATTGCGAATTGGGATTGGAACTGATTTGATATGAGGGCGAAGTTTCTCCTTTTGATGTATCCACTGCTTCTAAATAGGGCGGCGGTAAATCGGGGCCAAGAATGTGCCAGGGCCGGAAGATGAAGCGTATCTTGAGGTTGTTTTCTATGGCGGACGGAATCCAGGCATAATCTCCAAAGGGGGTTTGTACCCACTGTGCTTCATCCGTTTTTAATTGCGCAATGATGGGCTGTGTTTCTATAGGAGGGAGATAAACGCGAATCCATTCGCGGGCAAATCTGGCCGCGAAACCCAGAGACAGCAGGATGACCAGCGCTACAACCGGCCATTTGAATTGCACACGAATTGAGAATCTCTTCTCGCCAGCGGGCAGGAGCGAGAGATGCCAATCGGCCCAGTTCCGCTGCAAAAGCGAGCGCAGGCCAAAACCCGCCAGGATAATAATGAAAGGAACAGCAAATCCCTGAATGAGTGGCGGGTTTCGGATTCCGCTTACCAGGCCACCCAGCGGAGATGCGGCTATGATTTTTAGAAATCGGGCATCGGTTGTGATGTAAATGGCGAAGAGGGCGAGCAAAGCGCTTCTGGAGAGTTTTCGGCTTTCGGCAGGAACAGTCAGGGTGCCGTAAATCGCCAGGATGATGGGTATCCAACCGATGAAATTGATGTAAACATAAGGCAGCGGCGGGCGTCCCAAAATCTCACCGAGGAAGAATCCCTCGTCATCTACGACCAGATTCAGCAGAGCGTATCGGAGCGGTTGAGCCGTGTTAAAGTCAGGGTCGGTGTGTTTTTGTAAGAACGGAGTTGCATGGAATAGGGGAATAAACAGTGGCGCGGCGAGGAGAAAAGCGATTCCAAGGGCCAGAATAAACTCTTTCCAATGCGGCGCGATAACCAATCCGTCGGGTTTTACGCTTATTAATAGAAATGCGACGGCAACCACCAGGCTGATTGCCATGGCAATTTGCAGATAGCCCTGGCCTGCCAGCAAGGCCTGACCGAGCATAAGGCCCAGCAGGATGGTGTATTTTCTGTCTCCCTGTTGTGCCAGCGCAAACGCGGGTGGAATAACCAGACTGCAAGCCGCCGTAGAAAGGACCAACGGAACGGAGGCCGCCTCCATCCGTCCGGTAATATGGCCGCCAGAAACCGCCAGAAACGCCATCCACATTCGAGGGAGTGTTCCCAATTGCAAGAGTTTGCCGGTCCACCATAGCGCCAGGCCTGAGAGGAACAGCCCGCTTACCAGCAGGATTTTGCCGCCGTTGAAAGCCCCAAAGACCAATGTCGCCAGAATGGAGAGTGGATGCAGCCAGGCGCTGTGCATGTCGATAAATGACGGTGCGCCGCCATTGGAAAAACCGCTCCAGAAGAAACATCCGCCACATTGAAACAAAATCTGCCAGTTGTAATGATTCTGGATGGACATGGCGAATTCGCCCATATAGGGCCATACCTCGGGATTCAAATCCAGATAAGGGCTTCCGAGCCAGAGCGCCCATCCAAAAATGAGCGCTATTTCAAGCGCGTTCTGCTTTTTTGCAAGGCTGATGATTTTGAAGTTTTGATTTTGCATGTGGCCTGGTTCGAAAAAAGGACTGCCAGCTCAACAAAGTCTGCTATTTCAATCCCAATTCTGCCCGCGAAATGACCAGACGCTGGATTTCGCTGGTACCTTCATAAATCTCGGTGATTTTAGCATCACGGAAATAACGCTCGACGGGCAATTCCTTGCTGTATCCCATGCCGCCATGAATTTGCACCGCCGCATGCGCGACATACATGGCCGTTTCGGAAGCGAAGAGCTTTGCCATCGCCGCTTCCTGGCTGAAGCGTTCTCCCGTTGTTTTTGCGCGTTCTTTCTTGAGCGCGGCGTTGTATGTAAGCAGGCGCGCTGCTTCGATGCGCGTTTTCATGTCAGCGATTTTGAAGCCTGTTCCCTGGAAGGCCCCAATGGGCTGACCAAAAGCCTGGCGTTGTCCGGCATAGTTGCGCGCGGCTTCGTAAGCGGCTTCCGCAATCCCCAGGGCTTGCGCGGCAATCCCAATTCGCCCGGCATCCAGCACGGTCATGGCAATTTTGAAGCCCTCGCCTTCCGCGCCGAGCAGGTTTTCTGCCGGGATGCGGCAATCCTCAAAGACCAGTTCGCTGGTGGCCGAAGCACGGATGCCCAGTTTCGGCTCTTTTTTGCCGCGTATCAGACCGGGCGTATTTCCTTCCACCAAAAAGGCCGAAATCCCTTTTTGCTTCTTCTCCGGGTCGGTCATCATAAAGACCACCATGTAATTGGCAACCGGGCCGCTCGTCACCCACGATTTTCGACCATTCAGGACGTAAAAATCTCCATCTCGCACGGCGCGGCTTTTCATAGTACCGGCATCGGAGCCGCTCATTGGCTCAGTGAGTGAATATGCGCCAATGGCTTTACCCGAAGCAACCGGGGTGATGAACTTCTTTTTTTGCGCCTCCGTGCCAAATTTGAGAATCCCATAACAATAGAGCGAATTGTTGACCGACATAATGACGCCGTGCGCGGCATCGGCTTTGCAGATTTCTTCCAGCGCCAGCACATAGGCGAGCGTATCCATCCCTGTGCCGCCATATTCTTCCGGCACTTCGATTCCCATAAAGCCCATTTCACCCATTTTCTGGATGGTTTTATAGGGGAATTCACCGCTTTCATCAAACTCGGCGGCTATTGGCGCAATTTCGTTTTGCGCAAAATCGCGCGCGGCATCGCGCAACATGTTGTGTTCATCGCTCAGCGGATAGATTGCCAGGTCGCTCATGCTTCCTCCTCCAGGAATTGAGAGAAACGTTGATTTATTATACCTTGATGAAGGCTGATGCCCGGAGAAGGCCTGAGTCCTGATACAATAATTACGAGATTTTCTCCGCCATCTTTTTTAATCTGCGCCTTTCAAAACCAGGAGACTCTATGACCCCAAACCCCTTTTTAAAAAAATTAGGTTTTTCCGACACCGACCGTTTGGTGATTGTTCACACCGATGATATCGGCATGTGCCAGGCTTCTCTAACCGCCTTTGAGCATCTTTGGGAATTTGGCACGATTTCCTCTGGCGCGGTGATGGTGCCGTGTCCCTGGTTCTCGTCGGTGGTCAAGATGTGCCGCGAAAACCCACAAATCGACATGGGCGTTCATGCCACGCTCAACGCAGAGTGGACGGCTTATCGCTGGGGGCCAATTTCCACCCGCGATGCGAAATCAGGCCTGCTCGATGCCGAAGGATACTTCCACCAGTGGCAGCCTGCCGTCTATGAACAGGCCGACCCGGGCGCGGTGGCGGTGGAAGTGCAAACCCAGCTGGAACGCGCGCTGACCGCCGGAATTGACGTAACACACATGGATTCACACATGGGGACAGTTTTACATCCTAAATTCATTCAGTCGTACATCCAGGCTGCCCTGGCGCGCGGCATTCCGCCCATGCTGCCCCGCCTGGAAGCCAAAGGCCTGGAAAACCGTCTCAGCGAAGAAGAAAAAGCCGCTTACATGCCCGTTTTGGACTATCTGGCCGCGCAAGGCGTTCCTTTGTTGGACGGAATGTATGGCATGCCCTTGAGTCCCGAAGGCGACCACCTTGAAATTGCCAAACAACTGCTGAGCGAAGCCCCGGTTGGCATTTCACATTTCATCCTGCACCCCTCGGTGGATACGCCCGAGCTGCGCGCCATTGCTCCCGATTGGCAGGCGCGCGTGGCAAATTACAACGCTTTTAAGAGCCAGGAACTTAAGGACTTCCTCAAGAATTCTGGCATTCATCTGGTTGGTTACCGCGCTTTGCGCGAAGCGATGAAAAGCTGACGATGGCACAGAGCGGGCTATGACTCGATATTTTCTTGGAGTGGATGCAGGCGGTACAAAAACCCACGCCCTGATTGTGAATGAGCATGGCGAAGCAGTCGGTTTTGGGCGCGGCGGCCCCGGCAATTGGGAAGGGGTTGGGCTGAATGCCATGACCGAAGCCCTTCAAATCGCGCTTTCCTCGGCGCTTTCTATGGCTGGTCTATCGGCTGCGCACATTCACGGAGCAGGCTTGGGCCTGGCCGGCTACGATTGGCCTTCGCAGAACGATATGATGCTCCATGCGATTGCGCCGCTTGGTTTGGCCTGTCCGTTGAAGCTGGTTAACGATGCGGCGCTGGGCATTTTTGCAGGCACCTCGGCAGGCTGGGGGGTTTCGGTTGTCTCAGGCACGGGCTGCAACTGTCGGGGGCGCGGCAAAGACCTGAAGTCCGAAGGCCGCATGGTCGGCGGCGGCAGTTATTGGTCGGGTGAATATGCCGGGGGCGGCGACCTGGTGGCGCGCGCCATGCGGGCAGTTACCTTCGAGTGGAATAAACGCGGCCCAGCGACTGCCCTCAGCCCGGCTTTCCTGGAACTTTCTGGCGCGAAGAGCCTCTTTGACCTTGTGGAGGGCGTGTATGTTGGCCGCTACCAGTTCGACTCCCGCTATGTCTTCAAAGTCTTTGAAATTGCCGCCCAGGGCGACCCCGAGGCGCTGAACGTGTTGCGCTGGGCCGGGCGCGAACTCGGCGAAATGGCCTGCGGCGTCATCCGCCAGTTAGAGATGGAGCATGAACCCGTAGAGGTGGTCCTGATTGGCAGCCTGTATAACGGCCACCCGCTGATGACCGAATCTCTCAAAGAAACCGCCCGCGCCACCGCTCCGCTGGCGCAGTTCATCCGCTTTGAACAGCCTCCCGTGATTGGCGCGGCTTTGCTTGGCTTGGAGCAGGTTTTCGGCGCGGAGGCTTATCGCCTGCGCGAGAGCGTCATTCAGACGACCGGCAAAATTAGCGCCGGATAACGCCAATACAATATCTTATCAAACTCACCGCATGGATTGAGCCGCATTCCGACACAATGCGGCTCAATGATTGGTCTGTCTTGACGAAATGGGGCAACCGGCATACAACATCTCTCTATGACTCACATCCGCAAACTTTTTCGCTTCATCACCCCCTATTGGAAACCGGCGATTGCCTCGCTGGTTTTATTGACGGTGGTGGTCTTTTTGGATTTGTCCATTCCGCGCCTCGTCCAGCGCATCATTGACGATGGCATCCATGCCCAAAACTACGGCGTGGTGTACCAGACCGCCGCCCTGATGCTGGCAATCTCGCTGACCAGCACGTTACTGGCCCTGGGCAACAACTACCTGTCCATTTTGGCGGGCGAGAGCGTGGCGCGCGACCTGCGCGAAGCCATGTTCGTCAAAATTCAATCGTTTTCTTATGGCAACCTCGATAAACTCAACACCGGGCAATTGATGGTGCGTCTTTCCAGCGACGCGACGATTTTTCAACGTCTGACCCAGGTTTTTTTGCGGATTGGCACCCGCGCCCCGCTCTTGATGGTCGGCAGTCTTATTTTGATGTACAACACCGACGCCAGACTTGCCACCGTCATGCTGCCAATCCTGGTCATTTCGGGCGCGCTCATTGTCTTTTTCACGACCAAAATGAGTCCGCTCTTCCTCACCGTTCAGCAAAAACTCGACCGGCTGAATAGTATTTTGCAGGAAAACATTGCCGGGGCGCGCGTGGTCAAGGCTTTTGTGCGCGAGACTCGTGAAACCGAACGCTTCGACCTGGCAAACGAAGACTTTGCCAACCGCAACATCAAAGTCATGCAGTTTATGGCGTCCATGTCGCCCTCGCTGACGCTGATGGTGAATCTCGGCATCGTCACCGTCATCTGGTTTGGCGGTATTCAGGCCATTGAGGGGGAAGTAACGGTGGGGCAGCTGGTTGCTTTTATCAACTACCTGCAAACCATCCTCGGCCCGCTGGGGATTATGGTGATGCTTTCAAATATCATTGCTGCCGCCACCGCCTCGGCAGAGCGCATCAACGAAGTGCTGGAAACCAGGCCAGAAGTGCAGGACTTGCCCGAAGCCGCCCCTGTTCAACCGCCAATCACCCATCTTCAATTCCAAAACGTCTATTTCCACTACAACGGTACGGATGGCGCCGTGCTGGAAGAGATTAACCTGACTGCGGAGCCTGGTCAGACCATTGCCGTTTTGGGCGCAACCGGCGCGGGGAAATCGACCCTCGTCAACCTGATTCCGCGCTTTTATGATGTGACCGGCGGCAGCGTTCGCATCAATGGCGCGGATGTGCGCGCGCTGGCGCAATCGAGCCTGTTGGCGCAGGTCGGCATTGTGCCGCAAGAGACGGTGCTATTTTCTGGCACGGTGCGCGAGAACATTGCCTATGGCAGGCCAGCGGCCAGCATGGAGGAAGTGATTGCGGCGGCAAAGGCCGCGCAGGCGCATGAATTCATTGAAAAACTGCCCGATGGGTACAACACTCACGTCAATCAGCGCGGGGTCAATCTTTCTGGCGGACAAAAACAGCGCATCGCCATTGCCCGCGCCCTGATGATGCGCCCGGCCATCCTGATTTTGGATGACGCCACCAGCGCGGTGGATGTTGAAACCGAGGCCAAAATTCATGCAGCAATTAGTCAATGGGCAACCGAGGACGGCATGATTACTTTCATGGTCGCCCAGCGCATCAGCACCGTGCTCAACGCCGACAAAATCATCGTCATTGACAGTGGCCGTATTGCCGCCGAAGGCACGCACAGCCAGCTGATGCAGTCCAGCCCGATTTACCAGGAAATTTTCGCTTCCCAACTTGGGAATGGCGTGAATTAAGTGCTTTTGACACGGATTACGCGGATTGCACGGACTGCCCTTCGGGCGCACGGATAGAGCTTTAAAAATTAAAAATCCGTATCCCAAAAGGTTTTAGAACAATGACCAACCAAACTTCCACACAACAGCAAGCCTCCCGCGCGGTTTTGGCCGCTCGCGGGCCCATGCGCCCGGCAAAAATCGAAAAAGCCGCCAACCCGCGCCAGGCCATTCGGCGGCTGATACCCTATCTCGCCAGGTATAAGGCTGCCCTGGCGCTGGTGCTGGCGCTCATTTTGCTCACCACTGCGCTCGATTTGCTTGGCCCTTACCTGATGGGGCGCGCCATTGACCAGTATATTGGCAACAAAAAACTCGCCGGGCTGGCGCAAATGGCCGGGCTGCTGTTGGCGGTTTACATCAGCAACAACCTCTTTGGCGCGTTTTCCGCCTGGACAATGGCGCGCGTTTCGCAATCGGCGCTCAGAGACCTGCGCCGCGACCTGTTTACGCACCTGCAGCGCCTGCCTCTCAAGTTTTTTGATACGCATCCCGCCGGGGAATTGATGAGCCGTCTGACCAACGACATCGAAGCCATCAACCAGGCCGTTTCGCAAAACGTGATTGCCATGCTCGGCAGCGTGCTTTCGCTGGTTGGGTTTGTGGTGGCGATGTTCGTGCTTAACTTCTGGTTGGCGCTGGCTTCGGTCATCGTCGTGCCGATTATGGTCTGGTTCACCGATTTCATCGCCACATCCACCCGCAAAGGCTTTCGCGAACTGCAAAAAAGTTTGGGAGAACTGAATGGCGTCATGGAGGAATCTATCAGCGGGCAGCGCGTGGTTCGGGCGTTTCGGCGTAACGAAACATCGGTGGAAAACTTCCGCCGGGTGAACGCGGAGGTCTTCAGGGCTGGCGTGTTTGCCAACACCTATGCCATGATGCTGATGCCGCTCACCAATCAGTTGGGCAACCTGTTCGTCATTGTGCTGGCCGGGTTGGGCGGCTGGCTGGCCTTGCGCGGGCTGGTCAGCGTGGGCATTATTGCCACCTTTATCAGTTACGCTCATGGGTTTATTCAGCCTTTGCGCCAGTTGGCAAACATCTATAACGCCATTCAGGCCGCGCTGGCTGGCGCGGAGCGGGTCTTCGAGGTGATGGATACCGCCCCTGAAACGGAAGACCGGGTCGGCGCGGCCAGCCTGCAAACGCTGCGGGGGCATGTCGAGTTCAGGGAGGTGGATTTCTCCTACGAACCAGGACATCCCATCATCAAAAAGATGACTTTTGAAGCCCGGCCCGGCCAGACCATTGCGCTGGTAGGCCCAACCGGGGCAGGGAAAACCACAATCACCAATTTGTTGACGCGCTTTTACGATATTGAGGGCGGCTCAATCTGCATTGACGGGCGCGACCTGCGCGAAATCCGCCGCGCTGACCTGCGCCGACAGTTAGGCCTGGTCTTGCAGGATACCTTCCTGTTTGCCGATACGGTGATGGAAAATATCCGCTATGGGCGGTTGGATGCAACGGATGAGCAGGTCATCGAGGCGGCCAATCTGGCCGACGCTGACCATTTCATCCGCCAGCTGCCGCGCGGTTACCAGACGGTGCTTTCAGAACGCGCCGCCAACCTGAGCCAGGGTCAGCGCCAGATGCTGGCAATTGCCCGCGCAATTTTGGCCGACCCCGCGATTTTGATTCTGGACGAGGCCACTTCCAGCGTGGACACGCGCACCGAGGCGCGCATTCAGCAGGCTTTGTTGAAGTTGATGAAAGGCCGCACCAGTTTTGTGATTGCTCATCGCCTTTCCACCATCCGCGAGGCCGACCAGGTGTTGGTGATTAAGGATGGCGAAATTATCGAGCGCGGGAGGCACGCGGAATTGCTGGCGGCGCGCGGGTTTTTCTATCAGTTGTATATGAGCCAGTTTAAGGGGAATGCGATTTGAGCATCATGAAGAAGGGTATAATTTCATAGCCTGTCTGTCTGCACATCCTATTTGACTTGCGAAAGGAGCGTTTTATGGCAAACAAAGAACAGGGCAAGAATAAAGATAAAGCCAAACTCAAGAAGAAGAAAGAAAAGGAAAAAGCAAAACAGCATTAGTTTTTGCTGTCAGAAAAATTGCGCCGCCGGTTATCTCCGCGTGGCGTAATCACTTAATGGGGTAGGCTGCCCCGGTTGGCAGGTGAATTCGTTGAGATGTGCTTTTGTGGTTGGAAATCTCTTGAACCGCGTGTTTCTTCTTTCATCGTCCACAAGGAGACCATTCTATGTCCCATTCTCTTGCTCCCATCAAACTCAGCCTGGCCTACAAAGTCACCTGGGGGATTGCCGCCCTGGGGACTTCGCTCATCTCTGGCATTTATGGCGCGTTGCTGCCCATTTTTTACCAGGATTATCTCGGCCTGGCCGCAAACTGGATTGCAACGGCCTCTCTCATTTACGCCATTTGGAACGCGCTCAATGACCCGCTTTTTGGCTACCTCACCGACTCGACTCGTTCCCGCTGGGGCAGGCGCATTCCTTACATGCGCTTTACCGCGCCCTTCCTGGCACTCACCTTTGCGCTGGTCTGGTTTGCGCCGCCCCAGGCCGGGCAGGAAGCCCTGTTCTGGTGGATGCTGGTCTCAATGTTGCTTTATGACACCTGCTACACCATCATTGGCCTGGCCTACTCTGCGCTTCTGCCAGAAGTGACCGAATCGGATGCCGAGCGCAATGGTTTGCAAATCTCCGCCTCACTCTTTGGCCTGCTCGGCATGATTCTGGGCTTCCTCATCCCCGACTTTTTCCGCCCCAAAGCAGGCGCGGAGATTTCCTTTTTGCCTTTGCAGGTCTCGATGATTGCAGTAGCAGTCGTCAGCATGACTCTGATACTCATCACCACCTTTCGGGTAAAGGAACGGCCCGAATTTACCCAGGTAGATAAACCTATCCCGCTTGGCGCTGCGCTGCGCTTTACCTTCACCAGTAAATCCTTCCTGATTCTGGTCTCGCAGAATTTCATGTCAATTTTGATGCAGTCGCTGATTTTGGGAATGATGTTCTACCTGGCCGATTACGTTCTCCAGATGCCGACCCTTGTTATTCTCTTGTGCGTTTTCATCCCGCTGATAGTCGGCGTGCCGGTTACTTCGATTTTGCGTAAACGCTTTGGTGTGGTTGGCGCCCAGCAATTGCTCCTGACCATTGCAGGGTTGGGTCTGATGGCAATTGCCTTCGTTCCGAATCCGCTTATTTTGCTTTGCCTGGTGGCTGCCGGGTTTGGGCTCTCTGGCCCGCAAACGCTCACCAACGTTCTGTTTGCGCAGGTAGCCGATGAAGATGAATTGCGTTCTGGCGTGCGGCGCGAAGGCGCTTTTTTCGGCGTCAATGCGCTGGTCACCAAACCAGCCCAGTCGGTCGCCCTGGCGCTGATTCCGATTGTGCTGGAAGCGACCAATTTCGTCACCCGAGAGGCCAACAACGGCCAGATTTTTCTGAACCAGCCGGTCAGCGCCCTGTTCGGCATCAAGGCCCTGATGGGATTGATACCCGGCCTGGCGCTTTTGCTGGGTGCGCTTTTGTTGCGCTGGTATCCCTTGCGCGGAGAATACCTGGAAAAGGTCAAAACCGATTTACTCGCATTGCACGACCGCAAACAGGCTGAATTGAAGTAGTGTTTACATCTATTGCCCAACCACTCGTAACCTGGTTGCGCTGATAATGCTGACCCCGCTCAGGGCGCAGCGCCAGTGATTGTTGCCAGCGTGAGCGCAAGAGGAATACACCGGTTCGCTGCCCTCAAGCGTCACTATCACCTCACTGGCCGGTCCATCCAGGTCAAACTCGACCGCGCTGATTTGGGATGGGTCTGTTGCCAGCGTATAGTGGATGTCGCGGACCGCCAGTCCGCGAATTTCCCCCTCGCCGTTGCCCCGAGGCCCGGCTTGCAGGTTTGAATATGCAAGGGCAAACGATGCCGACCCAGCCGCGAGGCTGATGAGGACTGCAATGTAGAATTTCAGCCACTGATTCATTGCACTGCTCTCTGTGAAACCAATCAAGGCCTGGAACTCCAGGCCTTGTTGCGTGAATACGTGAGAGCGTATTCCAGGAAATCAGCCCGTACCCGGCTGAAACCCTTGCAGACTTTCGGCGGCCTGGCAGTCATTGGCAAATCTCCTTGCCTTTAGACCCATGGCTTTGCGTCTCTGCCTTTCGACAGATTTGCCTTTTCGAGCGATTTTTATGGATGCCTGGTCATAAAGAAGCGCAGGCATCATTCTATGATAAGAATACCCCTGATTTGTCTCGCAGTACATGCGCAAATATAAGCATTGAAGCATGTAAAAGATGCGAATTTTTGAGTGCGGGAACTACGTACCTGATTTTCCGGGCCTTGATTTGGAGTACAATCTTTATTATGGATACTCATTCTATCCTCGTGGTTGACGATGACCCATTGGCGCGTGGTGTAATTGGCGCTTTGCTTGCAAAGGAGCATTTACGTTTACTTTTCGGCGAAAACGGCCAGATTGCCATTCGCCTGGCGGAGGAGAATCGGCCTGATTTAATTTTGCTGGATGTGGTCATGCCCGGCATGGATGGGTTTGAGACTTGCCGCCGCCTGCGCACCAACCCCGCTCTGGCCGAAATCCCGATTTTGATGATTACCTCGCTCGAGGACCGCGATTCTCGCTTGCGCGGGTTGGAGGCCGGGGCTGATGACTTCCTGACCAAGCCAGTTGACCATCTGGAACTTCTGGCTCGCGTACAATCGATTCTGCGCCTCAATCGCTATCGCAAAATGATGGAAGAAAGGGCAAATTTTGCGCGGTTGCTTGAAGCCAAGAATCGTCAATTGCGCGAACTGGCTCAACGCCTGGTGGAACTGCAGGAAAAAGAGCGCAGGTTTATTGCCTCGGAATTGCATGATGATGTAGGGCAATCGCTGACTGGTCTGAAGCTTGCTCTGGAAATGGCCGAATCGCAGACCGGCTCTGAACAACAGAAAACGCTCGAAGGCGCGCGCGGTATGATTTCTGAACTGGCGGCCCGTATTCGCAACCTTTCGCTCGACCTGCGCCCCGCCATGCTCGATGATTTTGGCCTTTTTGCCGCTCTTGAATGGCTGTTTGAGCGTTATACCCGCCAAACCCACATCCATATCAAACGCAATTTTAGTTTTATGGAAGAGCGCCGTTTCTCGAAGGCGGTTGAAACCGCAGCCTTTCGCGTTATTCAGGAATCCCTGACCAACGCCGCCCGTTATGCCGGCGTGGACGAAGTGAAGGTGTCCATCCGAGCGGCAGAGAATCTGGAGGTGGAAATTCGCGACCAGGGCCGAGGATTTGATACCGTCACGATAGAGTCCGAAGGCTACCAATCAGGAGGGCTTTCAGGAATGCGTGAGCGGGTGCAATGGCTGGGTGGAGAATTCGAAATTGTCTCCAGCCCGGGCGCTGGAACTCTGGTGAGGGCCGTTTTTCGCCTGGAGGGGGGGGCCTAATATGCCCAAAATACGGATTGTACTCGCCGATGACCACCAGATTGTGCGCCAGGGCATGCGTGCCTTGCTTAACGCGCAGTCAGATGTCGAAGTGGTTGGCGAGGCCGCCGATGGCCGTGAATTGCTCGATTTAGTTTGGAAGTTGAAGCCTCAGGTCGTCATCACCGATATAGCCATGCCCAACCTGAACGGCATAGAGGCCATTCGCCAGATTCGAGCGCGTCAGCCTTCGGTTCAAGTGGTTGTTCTTTCAATGTATTCGAATTCATCGTATGTGATTCGCGCTTTGCGCAGCGGCGCATTGGGTTATTTGTTGAAGGACGATGATTTTTCGGAAGTCCTCCAGGCCATTCACGCTGCTTGCGCGGGTCGTCGTTATTTGAGCGCGCAAGTCTCCGAGCATGTGCTGAATGCCCTGCTTGCGCATGAAGAAGCCCGCCCAGAGAGTGAGGATGTTCTCACCGGGCGGGAGCGGGAAATTCTTCAATTGATTGCAGAGGGGAAGACCAATCAACAGATTGCCGATGCATTGCGCATCAGCATTCGGACGGTGGAAAAGCATCGCGCTAATTTCAGGTCAAAACTGGGCCTGACATCGCAAGCCGACCTGGTACGGTTTGCCATCCAACAGGGGATGGTTCCGCTGGATGAGCAAAATGACCCTTAGAAACCCGACCTTTTGGACCCCAGCGGGCTGCTGACGCTTTTGGCAATATTGCAGAATACTTCTTCCATGTCCAGAAAGGCATCCACAACATCCGGGTCAAAGTGTTTTCCGCGTTCACTCTCAATAATCTCTACCGCCTTTGCATGGGGGTATGCTTCTTTATAAACGCGTCGGCTGATGAGCGCGTCGTATACGTCGGCCAGCGCCATCAGACGACCTGAGATGGGAATCTTATCCCCAGCCAGGCCTTGCGGGTATCCGCTCCCATCCCAGCGTTCATGATGGGTATAGGCGATTTCTTTGGCGATGCTCAAAAATGAGCTTCGCACATCTCCCAGGGCCTGTTCGGCGCGCGCCAGGGCGTCACGCCCATAGATGGTGTGTTTCTTAATTTCCTCAAATTCTTCGGCGGTCAGTTTGCCCGGTTTGAGAAGAATGCGGTCTGGAACGGCGATTTTTCCGATGTCGTGCAGGGGCGCTGATTTTCTCAATAACTCGATATTTTCGGGGGTAAGAAAGTGCGAAAACTTGGGGTATGGCGCCAGGTAACGCGCCAGGATGCCAACATATTGCTGCGTTGCCAAAATGTGCCAGCCAGTTTCCTGGTTGCGATATTCTGCCAGGGTGGAAAAGCCAACAATGGTTACATCCTGGGTGTGCATCAGCTCACGGGTACGCTCCTGCACTTTCTCTTCCAGGGCGCGGTTTTGGTCGTAAAGAGCCAGGTGCGTTTTAACGCGCGCGCGAACAGTGGCGGCGTTGACTGGTTTGGTAATGTAATCTACTCCGCCAACCTCAAAGCCTTTGCTTTCGTCCGTTACTTCGCTCAGCGCCGAAATGAAAATGACCGGTATTTTGCGGGTCAAGTCGCTCACTTTGAGAATCTGGCAGACTTGGTATCCATCCATATCTGGCAGCATCACATCCAATAGAATCAGGTCTGGCAGGGTAGCCGGATTGCTGGCCAGGTCGAGCGCTTTCTTGCCGCTGGTGGCAACCTTGACGGTGTAATCCCGTTTCAGGATGGCGCTTAGCATTTCCAGGTTTTCGGGGGCATCATCCACAATCAGGATGGTTTGGTTTTTAAGCGGAGTGTTCATTTTTCCATCCATGCTTTTTGCTTAAAGATAACATCCCATTTTTCAATCAGAGGATGTAGTACTTCCAATGCGCTCGTGAAGTCATACCGGCGAATAGTTTGCGCAACGCTGGCAAATTCTTGCTGGATTTGCGTGCCATCCATGTCTTTCAACAATTGTTCGGTTATATCCACCGCTTCAACATTGCCTTCTTCTAACAGGCGCATGAGTTTCTTTAAATTCACTCTGATTGATTCTGGCGCAAATGTGCTGGTATTTTCTGATTGTACTGACTTTTTTGTGCTTGCGATAGTACCTATTAGTTCTGTCAGGCAGGCTTCGGTTTGCTCGATATATTGCTCAACCAGAGCGGTTTGATTTTGAGCGATGGATGTTTCCAGCGCTTTTGCGGCGTTCGCCAATGCTGTTGCGCCAATGGTGCCAGCCAATCCTTTGATGGTGTGCGCCAGCCGCCGGGCCTCGTCTGACTGCCCTGTTAGCCATGCTTGACGGATTTTTTGAGCCGTCTGGGCGTTTTCTTCGCAGAACATGTTAAGCAGCCGATGGTAAAGGGTCTGGTTTCCTCCCAGTCGGGCCAGCGCGGCCTCGGTATCCAGTTGGGCGCATTCTTTTCTCATGCGTTCGAGCACTTTTTCGGAAGGGGTATCATGCGTGGGGCGCTCCTGGCTGCGCCTGGCTGCTTTTCCATTTTTGGCCTTCAGCCACTGTAACAAAACGCTGGTCAGTCGTTGAACATCAATTGGTTTGGAAATGTAATCGTTCAGACCGGATTCCAGGGCTTTTTGGCGGTCGCTGTCGAGCGCGTGCGCAGTAATGGCAATGATGGGCAGTTTATCGAATGTAAAGCGCGGGTCGCTGCGAATTTGGGCGGTTGTCTGGTAGCCGTCCATGCCGGGCATCTGAATATCCATGAGAACCGCATCGAAATGACCGTTTTTGACCATCCAAATGCTTTCCTCCCCATTCTTTGCGATGGTCACTTTTATTCCTAAATTTTTTAACATTTCCTCCGCCACCAGCTGGTTGATTTCGTTATCTTCGACCAGCAACACATGTTTGTCGCGCAGCGTGCGTATTTGTTCGCTTTCGCTGATGGCCTCCAGGTTTTGAGGGGGCTTGGAAATAGTTTGCCCAAAGACTTGCATGACCATATCGAAAAGTTGTGAGCGCGTAACGGGTTTGACCAGATATCCATCTACAAGAGCCGTTGCGTCCTGGTAAATCATTTCATCGGCATTGAGCAAAAGAATGATAGGCAGATAGCTCGTTCTAGCCAATTGCCGGATAGACTTCGCAATTTGCAGGCCGGTCATTTCGCTGTTGTGTGAAACATCAATAACGACCAGGCGATAGGGGGCTTTGGGATTTTGCTGTTGGATGAGTTCCAGCCCTTGATTTACATTCGACGCGATGGTTACCTGGAAGGTAAAGGACTTCATTGCGTTTCTCAGGTATTCGCGCGCGATGTGGTGGTCATCTATGAGCAAAACTTTCAGGCCGCGCAAATCTTTGGCGTAGAGCGGTCGGGTTTGCAGATGTTTTCGTTGTTTCTCAAGTTCCAGCGTAAACCAAAACACCGAGCCTCGGCCTGGCTCGCTTTCAACTTCAATTTTCCCGCCCATCATTTGCACCAGGCGCTGGCTGATGGTGAGACCCAGACCGGTTCCGCCATATTTCCGGCTGATTGAACTATCTGCCTGTGTAAAGGGTTGGAAGAGACGCTCAATGTGCTCTTTTGACATGCCAATCCCAGTATCGCGCACCGAAAATGTCAGTATAGCACGCTGTGTGTCCGGGCGCAGGCATGTAATTTGCAAGACGACCTCGCCACGTTCGGTAAATTTGATGGCATTACCCACCAGGTTGACGAGGACCTGTTGCAGCCGGAACGAGTCGCCAATCAAAAGACGCGGTACATCGGGCTCGATGTCAAACACCAGTTCCAGCCCCTTGTCTTGGGCGCGATAAGCCACCATGCCGGCCAGGTTGCGCAGCATATCATCCAGGTTGAACTCTATATACTCCAGCTGCATGTTTCCGGCTTCAATTTTCGAAAAGTCAAGAATATCATTGATGAGATTGAGCAGGGTTTCACCGGAAAATTGCAAACGGGTCAGATGATTGAGTTGTTTTTCATTCAGGGGTGTATGTTGCAAAAGATGTATCAGACCCAAAATACCGTTCAGCGGGGTGCGAATTTCATGGCTCATGACGGCCAGAAAATTGCTCTTGGCGCGGTTGGCGGCTTCAGCCCGGTCACGGGCAATCACCAGTTCGGTGGTCCTCTCCCGAATCACTTCTTCGAGATGTGCCTGATATTCTTGTAGCTTGCTTTCGGCGTTTTTTTGGTCGGTGATATCTGTTACGGAGACGATGACTTTTTCCAGCGTCTCTTCATAACCAGGGATGACAGCCCAATCCAGCCGGATGTACATTTTGTTTCCATTCAGCCGATAATCGATGGTTTCCAGGCTGAAATGATATTTGCCCTGGGCAATGTTGGTAAATTCCTCTATCAGTCTGGGGTTTTCTTCATCGCCAATGACGCGCGGCAGGTTGTTAATCAGCGTTTCTTTGTCTGTTGCGCCATATAGCATAAGGGCGTTTTGGTTGACATCTCTATTTTGAATAAGCGCCAGAAACTCTCGTATCAATTCAGGATGTTCCTGGAAGTAATTCTGAAAGTCGGAGACTCCTTGTTGCTTGAGCGCATCCAGCCGTTGTTTGACGGCGGAGAAATCTTCCTCCCAGAGTGCAATAGGCGAATTTTCAAACAAGTTTCGATATCGCTGTTCAGTTTCGCGCAAAACGGCCTCGGCACGCTTGCGTTCTTCTAATTCGTGTTTGGCGGCTTCATATAACCGCGAATTTTCAATTGCGACCGCAACCTGGTCGGCCAGGATTTCCAGCACGGAGACGTCTTCTTCGCTAAAGGCGTTCAGATGTGGGCTCTGGGCATCGATGACGCCTACAATCTTTCCTCCCATTTGCAATGGCAGGGTGACTTCTGACCTGGTGGGCAAACGGTCAGGATAAAAGTTGGTGTAGTGCGGCTCCTGCGTTACATTGTTGGCAATTAATTTTTGGCCGCTCTGCGCTACAAAGCCAACCATGCCGCTGCCTAATTGAATGCAATGATTGGGCGGGAACAGGTCGGCAAACTGCCCGGCGCGAGCGCGCATGACCAGTTGATTGGCCGTCTCGTCAAAAGTAAACAGCGCGACATGATAAAACCCGAAGGTGTTATGGATGAGGCTGGCTGTGCGTTCCAGCAAAGTTTGTAATTCCAGCACGCCCGAAATTTTTTGCCCTACCTCGTTGATGAGCGCCAGGCGGGCCGCATGTTTTTGCATGTCTTGCGCAATTCGCTTGCGCTCGGTAACGTCCTGTTTGATAGCAATGAAGTGCAGAATACTTCCATTCTTCGTGATACAGCGTGCCATCTTTGCGGCGGTTAACCAGCTCGCCGTGCCAGGTTTGGCCTGCCAGCAGGGTTGCCCAAAATTTTTTGTAGAACGCGGCGTCTTGCACCCCTGACTTAACCAACCTGCCCGGACTTTTGCCGATAGCCTCGTGACTGGCATAGCCGGTCAGGTTGCTGAAGGACTGGTTCACCCACTCAATTTTGCCCTTGCGATTGGTGATGACAATTGCGTTGCCAGCCGCTTCGACAGCGGTTTTTAATAGCCGTAGTTGTGATTCCGCTTCTATTCGATTCGTAACATCATTGGCCAGAACCAGGCGCGCTGACCGGCCGGCGTATTCGATGGCGTGCGAGAAAATTTCCACCGCAATGACCTGGCCGTTCTTTTTGCGGTGCAGCCAGGGGCCAGAAGACTGTATGACCTCGTGAGACTGCTGGAGATTGCGCAATAATTTTGCGTGTTCCTCCAGAGGACGGATGTCCAACAAGGTCATGCTTAGAAACTCCTCTCTGGAATAGCCATACGTAGCAATGGCCGTGTCATTTACGCTCAGAAAGCGCATCGTTTCCGAGTCGTAAATCCACATTGGGAGGGGATTGTTCTCGAAGAGCAAGCGATAGTGCCGCTCTCCTTGCTCGATTTGTTTTTGTTTTTGTAGCAGCGCTTCCTGGGCCAAACGTTCTTTCTTTAAGGATTTCCGCAGCAACCCAAAAATCAGCAGTGCGCTGGCACTCACAAATAGCCAGCCTTTGTAGGTTTGCGTCTGGGTCAGGGTTGCTGGATTACTGACCAGGCTTGCGACCAGACGGTCTGAAAACATAATCCACAGTGCGCCAAAGGCCAGATAGACCAGCGCAACTGCTGTTTCGGGGTAAATACGGAAGTTTTTCATGCCAGTTTGGTATAAGAACGGTTTGCGTTTTTTAATTCAGTATACAGCACTTAACTCTCAAGTATACTTGTAACATGGTGCTTATTTTTGTACTGCTTGGTGTTCCTGGGTTTTCTCTGGAGATTTTGTGGAGGAGGAAGGAGCGCGAAAAACGGCGATGATTAATCTCCGGCCCTACGTCATTATCAACGCTGCGATGAGCGTGGATGGCAAAATTGATACTTTCGAGCGCGGAGGGGCATCTATCTCTTCTCCAGAAGACAAACGCCGCGTGTTGGAATTGCGCGCGGAAGTGGACGCCGTGATGGTGGGCGGTAAGACGCTGCTCAAAGAAAGTCCCAGCCTGACCGTCAAGCTTCCAGAACTTGAAAAATTGCGCATAGCCAATAAATTACCCGCCAACCCCGCCAAAATCGGAATCATCACCAAAGCAAACCTCAACCTGACAGGAAACTTCATCACGGCTGGCCCGGCGCGCCGGATAATTTTTACAACCTCCCAGACCAGCCCCCAGCAGGTTAACGTTTTAAAAGAGTTGGGCGTGGAAGTCTATCAAATCGGAGAAAACCGGGTAGACTTGTGTAAGTCTCTTGAAATCCTCGCCTCGCTCGGAATGAAGACGGTCATGCTGGAAGGTGGGGGAACGCTCATCGCTGAATTCATTCGCCTCGGCCTGGCCGATGAGTTACGGGTGTATGTTGCCCCCAAAATTTTCGGTGGCGCAAGCGCCCCAACGCTGGTAGACGGCGAAGGCTGGCCGGCATCCACCGCAAAAACGCTCAGGCTGGTTGATGTTCGAGTTCTCGATGAAGGTGGAGGCATACTCATCACCTATCGATTCGCATAGACGGATTTAAAATCCGCTTTACAAGGAGAACACTATGGCACTCATTCAACTCCCCGTGCAGGATTTACTGCGCGAAAACCAAACCCATTGTTGCGATGGCTGCGGTCCGGCGGGCATTTGCGTTAAAATCGTATCCATCGCTGAATTGCCCACCCGCTTTGGCGATTTCCAAATTGTGGCCTTTGAGAACGACAAAGATGGCAAAGACCACATCGCCATTGTGCGCGGCGACGTAACAGATGGCGAGGATATCCCGGTGCGTCTGCATTCGGAATGTCTGACCGGTGATGCACTCGGCTCATTGCGCTGTGACTGTCGCGACCAGTTGGAAGCCGCTCTGACCGCCATCGGCAAAATGGACAAAGGCATCGTTCTCTATCTGCGCCAGGAAGGGCGCGGCATTGGCCTGGCCAATAAAATTCGTGCCTATTCGCTGCAAGATGCCGGGCTGGACACCGTGCAAGCCAACCTGGCGCTTGGCTTCCGCGATGATGAACGAGATTACGAAGTCGCTGCGCACATGCTCATGTCGCTCAAAGTCCAATCTATCCAACTGATGACCAACAACCCTCGCAAAATCGAAGACCTGAAACGCTATGGTGTGCGCGTTAACGGTCGCATTCCGCATGTTTTGCCTCCCAACCCGCACAACGAGTTCTATCTGCGCACCAAGGCCGAAAAATCTGGCCACCTGCTCGACCTGAAAGATTTCAAAGGCAAGGTTCACCTGAGAGAGCAGGATGACCGCCCGGTCGTGAAAGGCATGACCTCGGCGCAAATTGAGGCCCTGCATGAATAACCCTGTAGTAGTCATTACCGGCGCGACCGGGGCGACCGGTAGTGCCGCCGCGCGAGTCTTTGCAGCCCAAGGCGCTTCATTGGCTTTGCTCAGCCACGACTCAGCCAAATTGGACGCGCTCGCATCCAGCTTGAACCTGCCGCCCTTTCGCCTGTTGACCCATGCCGCCGATTTGCGCAATCCCGAAGCAGTCGAATCTGCCGCTCGGTTTGTAACCACCCGCTTTGGCCGCGCCGACATCCTGCTGCATCTTGTGGGCGGCTGGACGGGCGGCAAAACCCTGCCCGAAACATCGACTGATGACCTGCAAACCATGCTCAACCAGCACGTCCAGACCACTTTCCACCTGCTACGCGCTTTTACCCCCGGCATGGTCGGCAATGGCTGGGGGCGGGTGATTGTCGTCTCCTCGCCGCTGGCTCAGACTCCAGCCGCCAAAATGAGCGCGTATGCGGCTGGAAAAGCGGCCCAGGAATCGCTGATTCTGACCTTTGCCCAGGAAGCCAGGGACACCGGCGTGACCGCCAACATCCTCCAGGTTCGCTCCATTGATACCGAAGGAACAGGTAAAGGCACCTCGCCCGATGAAATTGTGGCCGCCATGCTCTACCTGTCCAGTGACCAGGCATCAAAAGTAAATGGCGCGCGCATTCCGCTATTTTGATGTCAAAAGAGACAGTCACTTTTAAATCGACTGTCTCTTTCAAGCCAATATGCAACCTTCTCCTCTGAACATCTGGTCTTTTCAGGACTCGCTCACCCGCCGCCTGGCAGTATGGTCAGCTTTCAGCATCCTGGCTGGGGCATGGATGACGTGGGGTTTGCCACTCACCCAGGATGAACCAACACTCCGTATCTTATACAATCCGTTTGTCGAATACTGGCGTGGGATGGGGATTCAATTTCTTGTCTGGGGCGGCATTGACCTGGCGATTGCCCTCTTTGGGGCGGTCGGAACGCAAAAACGCAAGGCCAAACGAACCCCTGAAGAACTCACCTCAACCCAACCTGCTGAACGCGCCAATCTGGCCAAAATCTTGTGGATTAACACCGGCCTGGATATCTTGTATGTGACAGGCGGCATTGCTCTGACCCTGACGCTTGGCGCGTCCGACGCATTCTGGCAAGGCAGCGGCAGGGGAATTATCATCCAGGGTGGTTTTCTATTCTTTTTCGACCTGTTTCATGCTCTGAAATTGCGCTAAATAATGAGAGTCCGACAACCTCCCGTTGTCAGACTCTCATTAGGCCGTCCAAAGTTGGGAAAAAACTTATCCAGCCGCTTTGACTATTGCCCCAGCATCCACCAACTGACGAGATTTTTCCACATATTGAGCCAATGGTCTATCCGTTTCGATGAAGGGGATATGCTCGCGCAAAAGCGCGTACACGCCGCGCGTTCCCCGACCGAGAACTTTCTCGCCCCCGATAACCTGCCTGCGAAAATCAATCCCCTGCACGGCAGACATCAACTCAATGGCGAGAATCCGCTCCACGTTATCCAGCACGCTGCGCAATTTGAGCGCGGCAGTTGCGCCCATGCTCACATGGTCTTCTACATTCGCAGAAGTCGGGATGGTATCCACGCTGGCTGGGTGGGATAATACCTTGTTTTCGGTCGCCAACGCGGCAGCAGTGTACTGCAAAATCATGAACCCGGAATTCAGTCCGCCTTCGCGCGTCAGGAAGGCCGGAAGAACATGCGTGTTAGAGCATTCATCCGTCAGACGCATAATCCGCCGCTCCGAGATATTCCCCAATTCCGCTACCGAAAACGCCAGATAATCCATTGCAATAGCCAGCGGCTCACCATGAAAATTACCGCCAGAAAGCACCGTAATTTCATCCTGGTCATCCATGAAAATCAGCGGATTATCTGTTACCGCATTTAGCTCGATTTCAAAAATCCAGCGCGCGTAAGCAATGGCATCCCTTACCGCACCATGCACCTGCGGAATGCACCGCAAAGTGTAGGCGTCCTGCACATTGAGCGAAGAATGCTCACGGGTAAACTGACTGCCTTCCAGCAGGCGACGCAAATAAGCGGCGCACTCTTGCTGACGTGGATAAGGCCGCAGCGCATGAATTCGCGCATCGAACGCCAGGTCGGTTCCATTCAGTGCTTCCAGGCTCAAACACCCGGCAATATCGGCAGTCTGACTGTACCGTTCCGCTCGTAAGGTTTGCAAGACGCCCAGCGCGGTCATCACCGCCGTTCCATTCGTCAGCGCCAGTCCCTCTTTGGCGGCCAATGTCACTGGTTTCAGCCCGGCCCGCCGCAGAGCCTCCGCGCCGCTCATCACCTCGCCCTGATACTCAGCCAGACCTTCCCCAATCAGCGGCAGAGCCATGTGCGCCAGCGGAGCCAGGTCGCCGCTCGCGCCCAGTGAACCCTTTTCGGGGATAACCGGGTGAACCCCCCGGTTGAGCATCTCCAATAGCAGTTGCAGGGTTGAAAGCCGAATCCCCGAATGTCCACGCGCCAGCGTATTGGCGCGAATCAACATAATTGCGCGCGTGGTTGGAATGTCAAAAAGCTCGCCAACCCCCACCGCATGGCTGACCAGAATATTGCGCTGTAACTGCTCCACCTGCTCCGGCGGGATAATCCGGTCTTTGAACGCTCCGAAACCGGTGGTAATGCCATAAGCAATGGTGCCGCGCTTGAGCAGAGTCTGCACCGCCTCCGCCGCGCGCTTCACCAGCCGGGCAGCCTCCGCGCCGATTTCGACTCGCGGGGCATTTGGCCCTCCGTGAGCGACTGCATACACCTGCTCGAAAGTCAGGCTCTTTCCATCCAGAAAAATTGTTTCAGTGTTCATCAAGAGAAAACCTCGTCAGGGGAATGGATGCGAATAGTATAATCCCTTTATGCCCGAAAGCACCTCGCACTCCATTCTCCCTACCGACTCCCAGTCTGCGGATACCCTGATGGGAATCCGCGCCGCCCTCTCGCGCCTGGCCTCGAAAAACCCCGGATTTGAGACGATTTCCCCCCTCCTGCTCACCGCCCTGGCCTCCGCCGCCGACCCCGGCCGGTCGCTGGTCAACTTCGAGCGGTTCGCCGAAAACTATGGCGACGGCCTCGTCCCCGTCCTTCAACAAAACCCGCGCGTCATCGAAATTCTGGTTACGCTCTTCTCGGCCAGCCAATTCCTGACCGAAATCCTCCTGCGCAATCCGCAATCCCTCTCGCTCCTGCTCGACCGCCAGGTGCTGGCGCGCCGTAAAACGATTGAACAAATCCAATCAGAAGCCGAAGCTGCCCTGCGCGCTGCCTCCGTTTCTTCACCATCATCCGTTGACTCTATCCGCTCCTCCGCTTTATCCGCTTCTCCGCTTCCTCCATTGTCGACTCCGTTGTCGACTCCGTTGTCCGCTCCCGACCTCCTGCGTCTCTACCAAAAATCTGAACTTCTTCGCATCGGCGCCAGCGACTTTCTCGACCTGTACGACCTCCAGGCCGTCGTCTCGCAGATTTCGCGCCTTGCCATTGCCCTGATTCGGGTCAGTCTCAACCTGGCATCGAAACAGACCGGCATCGCTCATGACGGATTCACCGTCCTCGCGATGGGCAAACTGGGCGGGCGCGAACTCAACTACTCCTCCGATATTGACCTGCTCTTCCTCGCCCGCGAGGAATCGATAGATTACCTGCCCCTCGCCCAAAAACTCATCGAAATTCTTTCCGCAACCACCGCGCAAGGCTTCCTGTACCGGGTGGATATGCGTCTGCGCCCCTGGGGCAAAGACGGCCCGCTCGTCCCCACGCTGGCCGGATACCTGAAATATCTCGAACAGCACGCCCGCCCCTGGGAAAAACAAGCCCTTCTCAAAGTCCGTCCCATTGCCGGGGACCTTTCATTAGGTGAACAATTGCGCGAGTCTGTCCATCCCCACATCTTTGGCCTGCCGCCCGAAGAAATCCGCGTGGGGGTCTTTGCCATGAAACAGCGCACCGAAGAATTCCTGCGCGAAAAAGGCCGCACTTGGGGCGAAGTTAAACTCGGCGCTGGCTCCATCCGCGATGTCGAATTCGTCGTTCAATACCTGCAACTGGCCTACGTCAGCCAGTATCCGCAAATTCGCACCCGCGCCACGCTCAAGGCCCTGCCGCGCCTGCGCGCCGCCGGGCTGCTCTCTCCTGCCGATGCCCGCATCCTCACCGACGGCTACATCTTCTTGCGCACCATCGAACACTACCTGCAAATGATGGACTACCGGCAGACCTACACCTTGCCTTCCGAGCCGCGCGCCATCACCCTGCTTGCCCGCCGCCTGGGCTTCCCCGATGGCGAAACCTTCCTGGCCCGCTACCAGGAACACTGCCGCGCCATCCGCGCCGTTTACCTGCGCCAAATAGGAAACGAACCCATGACCGACGAACCCTCCCCGCTCGTCCGCCAGCACATCTCGCGCATGGACGCCTCCTACAGCGAGATATTTTCGCCTGCTGAAATCCAGCATCACGCCGCGCTCGCCCAAAAGTTGAATGAAACCGTCCCGGCAGTGGTAGAAGCCGTCGCCCGTGACGAATCAACCGTTCGACTGAGCCCTCGCGGCGATACCTGGCGCGTCACCATAGTCGGCTACGACTTCCCTGGCGAACTCTCCGTCATCTGTGGATTGTTCTTCGTGCATGGTTTCAATATCCTGGATGGTGACGTTTTTACCTACGAACCGGATGAAGCCGCGCCCCAGCCTTCGCGCCCCTTGAACGGACTTCAGCCGGGCCGCAACCTGTCTCGCCGTACCCGGGCCGATTCCTCGCCCCAGCCTTCGCACCCCAAAATCGTAGACGTATTCACCGTTAAATCCGTCTTCCTTGAGCCGCACAGCCCCGAAATTTGGGACCGCTACACCCTCGAGCTCCACGACCTGCTCGCCAAACTCCGCGCCGGACAGCGCCGCGAAGCGCGCGGAATGCTCGCCAAACGGGTGGGAGCGGCTTTCCAGTCCGTTCCAGGCAAATCTTCCCCGCTTCTGCCCATAGATATTGAAATTGACAACGCCGCATCAGAGCGTTACACCGTCCTGCGCATTGACGCGCCCGACACTGTTGGCTTCCTGTACGAATTCACCAACGCCCTGGCCTTCACCCGCACCAACATTGCCCGCATGGTCGTCCGCACAGTGGGAAGCCGCGTCCAGGATGTCCTCTACGTCACCGATTCGGATGGCCGCAAAATCGAATCGCCCCAAAAACAGCGTGAACTGCGCGCCGCCATCGTGCTGATTAAGCACTTCACTCACCTTCTGCCGCATTCCCCCAATCCCGAAGCCGCCCTGCTGCACTTCCGCGAGTTCATCTACCAGCTCTTTCAACGTCCCAACTGGCCCGATGAAATCGCCTCGCTCGAACGCTCCGATGTTCTGAAAGCCCTTGCGCGCGTTCTTGGTGTGAGCGACTTCCTGTGGGACGACTTTCTCCGAATGCAATACGCCAACCTGTTCCCGGTTGTGCGCGATGTCGAATCGCTGGCCGCCGCCAGACCGCGCGCCAACCTGGAAACGGAACTTGCCCTGGCAATCGAAACCTGTTCTTTGGGTGAAAGCAAATACCCCAACTGGCGCGAAGTCCTCAACGCCTTCAAAGACCGCGAACTCTTCCGAATCGATATGCGCCACATCCTGGGCCTGACCGCTGAATTTTGGGACTTCGCCGCCGAACTCACCGACCTGGCCGAAGTCGTCATCACTACCGCTCTGGAGCATTGCCGCGCTGAGATAAATGCCAAATATGGAATCGCCTCCGCTTTATCCGGTACAGCATCCACTGCATCCTTCATTCCCGGCCTATCCGTTCTTGCGCTTGGAAAATGCGGCGGGCGCGAATTGGGATTTGCATCCGATATCGAATTGATGTTCGTCTACGACCCCTCCATTTCCCTATTTCGTCTGCAGTCCCCATCCGTTCCCAAAACCGATTCCAGCATCCGTTTATCCGATTCCCCGTCCGCTCTCGAATCTATTCCTGACATTGGCGATTATTACGAAAAACTCGCGCAGGCGGTTCTGGCAGCCATTCAGGCCCGCCAGGAGGGAATCTTCCAAATCGATTTACAACTGCGCCCCTACGGAAAAGCTGGCAGCATGGCTGTTTCACTAGAATCGTTCCGCCGCTACTACGCCCCCAGCGGCCCGGCCTGGGCTTACGAGCGACAGGCACTGGTCAAACTACGCCCCATCGCCGGTGACCCGGCCCTCGGCGCGGAACTCTGCCGTCTGCGCGATGAATATGTCTATCACGGCGGCGCCTTCGACGTAACCGCCATGCGCGCCATGCGCGAGCGCCAGGTGCGTCATCTGGTTACGGGCGGCACATTCAATGCCAAATTCAGTCCTGGCGGACTGGTGGATATCGAATACCTGATTCAAGGCCTGCAAATCAACTACGGCGCAAACAACCCCTCCCTGCGTGTCACCAACATCCGCGAAGCCATGACCGCCTTGCGCCAGGCAGGAATTCTTTCCGAAGCCGATTACACCACCCTGCGCAAAGCCCACACCTTCCTACGCTGGCTCATCGATTCTCTGCGCGTCGTACGTGGACACGCCAAAGACGTCACCGTTCCCCCCTATCAGAGCGAAGAATTCGCCTTCCTGGCTCGCCGTCTGCGCTACGGAGATGATACCACCCGCCTGCATGACGACCTTTTGCGCTATCAGACCGAAGTGCAGGAGATAAACCAGCGATTGTTGGGGTAAAAAATGATTGCGGTTGCAGCACTGAACATCCTGGTGCGCAGTGAACGCCCGCCGGATGTTCAGGATTTGGGGGGGGGAACGATTCTATACTTCATGATGAGTGTATTTTGACTTAATTTCAAGGCATCGGCGAGAAATCGTTGCCAAATCGTATAATTATTCTCACCTTTATCTAATTTATCTTACAGGGGAAAATGCTATAGTCTGACAAGAACCAATCCGTTTGACATAAAAATATTATGAGAGAAACAACCATTCTCAAATGGCAACAAATACGCAAGTGGGTGAGGGGAGCTGCACCTTTCGCGGCGGGCGCGTTGGCCGCATTTTTGGGCATTTTCCTATACCAGACCATCCGCCCTATGCCCGCGCCGCTCACAGAACGTGACGTAAAAGAGAAAGTTCTCGAAGTGTTGGCCTCCGCCACGCCCGAGCCTTCCTACTCCTCGCAGGTCTATCGCATCATCCAGCCCTCCCTGGTTCTCATTCAGACTACCGGAGAGAATCACAGCGAAACTGGCGATGTTGGCCTGGGCAGCGGGGTTATCATCGATGCCCAGGCTAACATCCTGACCAGCCTGCATGTTGTTGGGGACGCAAAGAAGGTTAAACTGACTTTCTTCGATGGCAGTGAATCGGGCGCGCTCATGGTGGCAGCCATGCCAGAGCGTGATATCGCCGTCATTAAGGCTACCAAGCCGCCCGAAATTCTCATTCCGGCAGTGCTGGGCAATCCCAATGCGACCCAGGTTGGCGACGAGGCATACGCAGTAGGAAATCCCTTTGGCCTGTACAGTTCCATGAGCGCAGGGATCATCTCGGGCTTCGACCGGGTTTTCCGAATGCCAGAGAGTGGTGTCGAAATTGATGGCATGATTCAGTTCGATGCGGCGGTCAACCCGGGAAACTCCGGCGGGCCACTTCTCAACCGTTCTGGGCACGTCATTGGGATTGTCACCGGGCTGATTAATCCATCCAAACAGAACTTTTTCGTTGGCATTGGCTTTGCCGTGCCGATTAATGTCGCGCTGGAGGCAATGGGCGGCGCTCCGCCGTATTAATTCTCTCATGTTCAACAATTCAGCCTGCGCGGCACCAATCTGGACAGACAACAAAGGAGCATTTGAATGAATTCCAATCCCACCGAAAACAAACTCCCTATGGAACGTGTGCTGTACGAGGTCAAGAAAATCATCGTTGGGCAAGACCACCTGCTGGAGCGGATGGTAGTGGCCCTGTTGGCGCGCGGGCACATCCTGGTTGAGGGCGTCCCTGGCCTGGCCAAGACGATGACAATCAAAACTCTGGCTGAATCGATTGGCGGTGAGTTCAAACGCATCCAGTTCACGCCTGACCTGGTCCCGGCGGATTTAATTGGAACGCGTATTTACCATCAGAAAAGCGGTGAATTCCACACCCTGCTTGGCCCGGTCTTCACCAACCTGCTGCTGGCCGATGAAATCAACCGCGCCCCGGCCAAAGTACAGAGTGCCTTGCTCGAAGTGATGCAGGAACGCCAGGTAACCATTGGCCGCGAGACGCACGCCGTGCCTAATCCCTTCCTTGTGCTGGCAACTCAGAACCCTATCGAGACCGAAGGAACATATCCTTTACCAGAAGCGCAGGTTGACCGCTTTATGCTCAAGGTACTGGTTGGCTATCCCAGCCCAACGGAGGAGTTCGTCATCGTCGAACGAATGACTGGAACAGCGCAGACCGTTCAAAAAGTGCTGACAACCACCGAGCTGGTCGAATTGCAGAAAAAAACCGACCAAATATACGTCGACCCGTCATTGATTGAATTTGCCGTCCGCCTGGTGACGGCCACCCGCAAGCCATCCGAAATTGGATTGAAGGAATTAGAACATTACATCAGCTTTGGGGCCAGCCCGCGCGCATCGATTAACCTGATTCTGACCGCCAAAGCCCTGGCCTTCGTACGTGGGCGCTCCTACGCGCTTCCCCAGGATGTACTCGACATGGCGCTCGATGTCATCCGTCATCGTCTGGTGTTGTCCTACGAAGCGCTTTCCGATAATGTCTCCGCCGATGACATCCTGAAAAAGATTCTCGACCGCCTGCCGATTCCGGCGGTGCCATTGTATGACCACTACAACCTCCGCGCCAACGCCTGAACGAATCCTGCGCCGGCTCGATTGGCAGGTGATTCGCCGCCTGGACGGCCTCATGCAGGGCGATTATCGCAGCCTGTTCTATGGCTACGGCGTCGATTTTGCCGACCTGCGCGAGTACCAGCCCGAAGACGATATCCGCTACATTGATTGGAACGTTTCGGCCCGAATGGATTCGCTCTATGTCCGGCAATACGTCGAGGAGCGCGAAGTGACAGCCTGGTTCCTGCTCGACTTGAGCCCATCGGTCGATTTTGGCACGACCGGCCATATCAAGCGCGAATTGTTGGTAGATTTCGTCGCCACCATTGCGCGCCTGCTCACTCGACATGGCAATCGGGTTGGTGCTATGTTCTACAGCGGGAATACCGTCGAAAAAGTCATCCCGGCGCGCAGCGGGCGCATACAGGTCTTGCGCGTGATAAACGACCTCTTGAACCAGCCGCGACTGGAACACGCGCCCTTCACCGACCTGGCGCCCCTGTTGAACAAGGGTCTGGGGGTTATTAAACGCCGCTCGCTAATTTTTATCATCTCAGATTTTATCAGTGTGCCTGGCTGGGAAAAGCCTCTCAATCTTCTCCAGCGTCATCACGAAGTCATTGCTGTTCGCCTATGGGACCGGCGCGAAATTGAACTGCCAGATGTCGGCCCGCTTGTCCTGGAAGACGCCGAAACCGGCGAGCAACTTTATGTCGATACCCACGATACTGGCTTCCGCCAGCGATTTGTTGAGGCTGCCCGCCAACGCGAGACCATTCTTGCCGACACCTTCAAACGCGCCGGTATTGACCTTTTACCACTTTCCACCGGCGACGACCTGGTACGGGTGATTGTTCGCTTTGCTGCATTGCGTGAAAAACGTCGAAATGAGACCATCCAAACCATCCAGGTCCCTGGGCTTTGAAGCATAGATTATGGAGTACCCCTGATGACCTTCCTCTGGCCAGCCATGCTCTGGCTGCTCATCGCCCTTCCTTTGCTGGTCGTCCTTTACCTGCGGGTTTTGCAAAGGCGCAGGCAATTTGCCATCCGCTATGGTGATTTCGGTTGGCTGAAACAGGACGCAGCCCGGCAGAGCCACGGACCGGGAATTCGCAGCCACATTCCTGCGATTCTATTCCTGCTCTTCGCCTTATCTCGCCCGCAGATGACGCTCAGCCTGCCCAAGCGCGAAGGCATCGTCGTCCTGGCCTTCGACACCTCCGGCAGTATGGCAGCCGAGGATGTCGAACCATCCCGCCTCGAAGCAGCAAAGCTGGTGGCCAGCGAGTTTGTCGCAAGCCAGCCCTCCGTCGTGCGAATTGGCGTAGTGGCTTTTAGCGACGGCGGGTTTTCGGTTCAACCGCCCACCGGCGATGACCAGGCCATCCTGGCCGCGCTGGACCGGTTGGGGCCACAGCGCAGTACATCGCTTGCCAATGGAATCCTGGTTGCGATGGATACGATAGACAAATTGACCTTGCAAGCGCCTGAAGACCCCGGCGACTTCCCACCTGAACTTGTACCTGCGCCAGCGCCTGCCCCGCCGGGGACGACATCGCCATTTGTGATTGTCCTGATTTCGGATGGCGAGAACACCACCAACCCCGACCCATTGGAAGCCGCCCGTCAGGCCGCTCGGCGCGGGGTTCGGATTCATACCATCGGGGTTGGCCATCCAAACGGAACAACGCTCGAAGTGGAAGGCTTCCTTATCCACACTCAACTGGACGAAGCCATGCTGCGTGAAATCGCCTCTCTAACGGGTGGAAACTACTACAGTGCTGCCAGCCAAGACGACCTGCGAGTCATTTATGAACAAATTGAACCGCAAATAGTCGTTCGGCAAGAGAACACCGAAATTACCGCCCTCTTGGCCGGTCTAAGTATCCTGTTACTGCTCATCGGAGGGCTCCTCTCGCTCGTCTGGTTTGGGCACATGCCATAAGGAGATGCAATGAATTTTCTCTGGCCTGGATTTTTCTACCTTTTTGGACTGATTCCTATCCTGGTCGGGTTCTACATCTGGATTCTGCGCCGCCGCAAGCGATTTACTGTGCGATATCCTTCGCTTTCGCTAGTGCGCGCAGCCAACCCAGAGCGTTCGCGCTGGAAAAGGCACATTCCTTTTGTTCTGTTCCTGTTGACCCTGACCGGATTGATACTGGCTCTGGTTCGCCCGGTGTCGGTTGTCACCTTGCCAACCGACAAGCGAACCATCATCATGGCGATTGATGTTTCTCTGAGCATGTGCGCCATTGATATTCCGCCTAACCGTCTGGAAGCGGCCAAAGCGGCGGCGCGCACCTTCATCGAACAACAAAGCGCAGGCACTGAAATTGGCATTGTAGCCTTTGCCGGCTTTGCGGCTGTCCTCCAGCCGCCCACCAGCGACCGCGAGTTATTATTCAAAGCGGTTGAGCTGTTACAGCCCGCCCGCCGAACTGCCATTGGCAGCGGAATTCTTAAGTCGATTGATGCTCTGGCAGAGTTTGATGAGAACATCCCACCCAGCACCTTTGGCCCGAGCGCATCCAGCCCGCTCGCACCCTTCCAGCCAGGTGCATATCATCCAGCCATCATCGTCGTGCTGACCGATGGCGTCAGCAACATCGGACCGCACCCGCTCGATGCTGCCCAGCAGGCCCTGGAGCGTGGTTTGCGCGTTTACACCATTGGTTATGGCACCGAAAGCAACGACTCCCCCTTTAACTGCAACCCGGATAATCCAAATAGCCAGCCTTTTCGCTTTGGCGGCGGCAACTTTGGCGGAGGAGGCGGCAACCCGGGCGGCTTCAGGCGCGGCATTGACGAGGAAACCCTGCAGGAAGTCGCTGACCTGACCGGCGGCGCCTACTTCGCTGCCGAGAGTGCAACCGAACTGCAAGATGTCTTCCAGAATCTGCCCACCGAAACTATCACCAAAACCGAACTGACCGAGTTAAGCGTTTTCTTTACCGCTATTGCCGCTTTGATGTTCTTCCTGGCAATGCTCCTGTCCATGTTGTGGAGTCCGCTCAGTTAGCCATTAATCTGCTTGAACAACTTGAATCCTCATTGGTTTAGTCTTGCTCAAAAATCTCATGGTAGCCCCGGTCCAACTCGTCATCGCTCAGGTGTGCATATCGCTGCGTAACAGTGATGTTGGCATGGCGAGCTAACTCCTGAGCCAGTTTGAGATTGCCCGAAGCCCGAAGCACTGTTGTAACAAAGTAGTGCCGAAAGGAGTGGGGGGTAATTTTTCCGACCGATTGGTCCCCCAGCGCCTGGCGTACCCGCGCCTCGACGATGTTTCTGCCAGTAGCAGTTGTAACTGGCTTGATTTTTTTCCCCGCGCCCTTGTCATGCCGGGCAAAAAGCGGCAGCGAGCCAAGCGGCCGCCCCGAACCGCCATCCAGTTTTGCGCGTGCATCGAGATATTCCTTGAGAGATTGAAGCGCCCGGCGAGAGAAGCGAATCACGGCCTGTTTATCGCCCTTGCCAACGATAACCGCCCGCCCCTCATTCCAGTCAATATCGCCACGCCGAAGGCCACAGGCTTCATGCACGCGCAGGCCCGTATCTGCCAGCGTCATCAGGAATGCCCGGTCACGCAGGATTCGCAGTTGTTCCGTTTCGGAATTCGTCGCTCGACGCGCATTGCCAGGCAGTTCCGTGGGGCAGGGGAGAGCGGTGATATACGCCAGCACCTGTTCAATTGCCTCGCGTGGGAACTGCGGCAAGCGCTGACCAGCTTTGCGAGAGCGCATCTGAATTAATTGCTCGATGCGCGGCAGGGTAGGGGTGGCCAATTTTTCGGCAGAAAGGAATTTGTAAAAGCCCATTACGGCTTGCAGGTAGAGCCGTTCAGTGGCAGGAGCATGACCTTTGAGCCAGATTGCGAACCAACTCACCGCATCCTCGCGCAAATCAGCAACGGGAGTCGCCGCTGCATCGATTTTGTTATCGGCCAGCAGGCGCGCGAAAGCCTGCATCGCATATCGATAAGTGTCCGATGTATTTTTGCTGCGCGCGGTTTCGACCATTTCAAGGTATTTTTGGATGGCATCATGAATGGTAATCGTTTCGTTCATTGCTTCTCTCCATGTTGCAGGGTTCTTCTAATGCGCATACTCGTTAGATAATTTCGCATAGTATTCATATTGTTGTAAATTTGTATGTGGTTCATTCGCATCAATGAAAGCAAACGATTTTGGGGGAGTGCCGCTCCAGGCGACATCGAAAGAGGACAACCTGGAGCAGGTTTTACTACTACCGCGAAACATTTTTCCGACACCCGCGCCGCAGATTTCTCGGAGTATTTTTCTGTTCTAATCTAACGCGCTTTTTTAAGTGGCCTTGCGCAACCAGCATGCAGCAGTATACATTTCAGATATTTTATTTATGCTTTCATTAATTATACTTAAGTGAATCATAAATAAGATTATACTCAATTGCGCCCCAAAAACAATCCCCTCTTTGAGCGACCGTAACTGTCTGTTTCTGGCAAACCAGTAAAGAGCCACCTGATGGTTGCTCGAAAGCAGCATTCTCTGAATTTCCAGCCATCAAACGCCCAGGATGCCCCTCCCCCTCTCTCTCTTGCTGCAGGTAGCCAGGAATAAAATTGCGCTGGGTAAATAAAGGAAAACCTGATGTGGTAAACGGATTGCACGAATGTAACAAAATGTAACAAAACCATCCCCCTGCCCTAGCAGAAACCATGATAAAAAACTCCCCCAAATTCTCACCTCGAAAGCGAACCGCCGAGAATTTGGGGGAGTCGATGTGATTATTTGATGGCCGGTACCATCGCCGCAGCAGAGTATTCCAACTCGCGCTCAAACTTGAACTGCTGGGTATACAGGCGATAGTAATGTCCATGCTGGCGCAGAAGTTCGGCGTGAGTTCCCATTTCTGCAATGCGGCCTTCTTCAATGACGATGATGCGGTCGGCGCGTTTGATAGTGCTGAGGCGATGAGCGATGACGAAAGATGTGCGCCCCGCCATCAGCCGTTCCATGCCCCTTTGGATGAGGGCTTCCGTCAGCGTATCAACGCTGGATGTGGCTTCATCCATGATGAAGAGTTCTGGCTTTGCCAGTACTGCGCGCGCCAGGCTGATAAGTTGCTTCTGCCCGACGGAGAGCAGGTTGCCACCCTCACCAACATTCTGCTCATAGCCTTTTTCGAGCGTGATGATGAAGTCGTGCGCTCCAGCAATCTTGGCAGCCTCCTCCACTTCAGCATCGGTGGCAGAGAGCCGTCCATAACGAATGTTCTCGCGCACGGTTCCACTAAAAAGATGTGGGGTTTGCAACACAATGCCGATTTTGTTGTGAATGCTGTGCAGAGTATATTCGGTGTAATTACGCCCATTGATGCGGATTTCACCTTCACGCGGCTCATAGAATCGACACAGGAGATTGACGATGGTCGATTTGCCGCCGCCGGTAGGACCAACGATGGCAATGGTCTCGCCAGGATTCACCTTGAGCGTGAAATCGGTGAGGACGGGTTTACGGTCTTCGTAATAGAAACTAACATGGTCGAAAACGATTTCACCGAGCAGGGTTTCGGCATCGACCGCGCCGGGTTGGTTATGAACTTCTGGTTGGCTATCGAGCAATTTGAAGATTCGTTCTGCCGATGCAATGGAATGTTGCATTTCGGCATAAACGCGCGCCAGGTCTTGGATTGGCCACATAATGAACGTCAGATATGAAACGAAGGCATGAATGCCGCCAATCGTTAGCAGGCCGGCTGAGGCCTGGAACCCTCCATACCAGACAATGACTCCAAGCGCGATAGCGGAGATGACCTGCACGGTTGGCAGAAAGAGCGCTGAGAGCCAGGCTGCCCGGTATGATGCGCGGTACATGTTGTCGGTCAATCCCTGAAACTCTTTCAGGTTTTCATCCTCGCGCCCAAGCGCTTTAACCACCCGCACGCCCTGGATGTTTTCATTAAATGCGCCTGTAATTTTTGAGTTGGCGCGCCGGGATGCGCGAAATTCGACCAAAATCTTTTTGCGAAACTGCACTGCAATAAAGAGCAAGATTGGCACAATTGCGAAAACCACCAGCGCCAGCCGCCAATTGATGATGAGCATAAAGGCCGTCGCAGTTGTGATATTCATAAAAGCCCAAGTCGTATCCACCAATCCCCAGGTCATCAGGTCAGCCACGCGCCCCGAGTCAGAAGTCACTCGTGCCATCAAACGTCCGACTGCGTTTTGGGCATAGTAAGACAGAGACAGGTCTTGCAAGTGCGCGAACATCATCTTGCGCAAGTCATATTGGATGCGCTCACCGAGCACGCCGGCCAGGTATATGAATGCGAACACCAGCCCGGCCTGGATAATTTGCAAAACCCCATAATAGATTGCCAGACGATAGAGCGTGGCGCGGTCGCCCATCATCATTCCGTCATCAATCATGTGCTTGTTGATGTAGGTAAAGAGCGAATCCAGGCCAGAGGTCAGACCAATGGTGACGATAAAGCCCACCACCCACATCCAGTGTGGTTTAAGCAAACCAAGAATGCGGCGGAAGGTTGGCCCGGTGAGAGGACTGGTATGCTCTTCTTCTTCGAGTTCATAGAGTTCGTCAGACATGTTGTCTCCAATACAGAATGTAGAGCGGCAAAAATGAATTTCCACTCATGATTCAAAAGATGCAATTTCATTTGCTAATTCATCATCGACCCGCGTCTGGATGTCATAAATCTTGCGATACATACCATCCTGCGCAACGAGTTCTTCATGGGTGCCCATCTGGATAATTTCGCCTTTGTCGAGGACCACAATCAGGTCGGCGTTCATAACAGACTGAATCCGATGAGCGATGATGAATGTGGTGCGGTTCTCCATCAGGCGATTCAAAGCCTGGCGAATTTCCGCTTCAGTTTCGGTATCTACGCTGGAAGTCGAGTCATCCAGGATAAGGATACGCGGGTTCTTCAAAATGGTGCGGGCAATTGTCACGCGCTGTTTTTGCCCGCCAGAGAGGGTCACGCCCTTCTCGCCAACAATGGTTTTGTAGCCATCTGGGAAGGACAGGATGGCCTCGTGAATGGCTGCGGCTTTGGCTGCGGCTTCAATCTCCTCGTCGGTTACTTTTCGGTCAACGCCAATGGCAATGTTCTCTCGGATGGAGCGGCTGAACAGGAAAGGTTCCTGCTCAACGATGCCAATTTGCTGGCGCAGATACTCGCGCGGGTAGTCGCGGATGTCGATGTTATCAATCAAGATGCGCCCGCCCGTGTATTCATGGAAACGCGGCAGAAGGTTGACCAGCGAAGTTTTGCCAGAGCCAGTAGAGCCAATCAGCGCCACCGATTGCCCGGGTTTTACTGTGAAAGAAACATTCTTCAGCACATCGGTTTCGCCGTCTGAATACATAAACGAGACATTATCGAAGGTCACTTCACCCTTGACCGGGCTGGCAGGATGCACTTTGCCGCCAAACAAGTCCTCGCGTTCCTGCTTCATAATTTCCAGCAGGCGGCCATAAGAAACCATGCCCGTGGAGGTTTGCACAATCAGACGGCCCAGGTTGCGAATTGGCCAGATAAGCCAGACCACCAGGCCAACATAGGCCAGGTAAGTGCCAACGGTAATTTCACCATCGATAACCATCAGCCCGGCAAAGACGAACCCTCCTAACATTTGCAGACCCAAGACAATATCTGAGAGCGGCCAGAACAGGGAGTGCATGAAGAGCAAGATTTTCCCTTTCAAGAACTTGCCCCAGTTCTCTTTCTCAAACTTGCCTTTTTCGTACTCCTGGCGGCCAAAGGCCTTCACCACGCGCACGCCGGTCAGGTTTTCTTGCAAAGCTGTCGAGAGTGCGGCTTCCTGTTCCTGGTATTTCTCATAGGCTTTGGTGACTTTCTTAAAGAACCACAATGAAACCAACAGGATAGGCGGGATGGAGATAACCGAAACCAGACCGAGTTTAACGTTCAAACTCAGGATGGCAGCCCAGTTGATGAAAAACAGCAGCAAAATGCGTCCTACGCCAATGGCCTGCTCGCTAAAAAAGCGGCGCAGCGCATCTACGTCAGAGGTGACGCGCTCAATCAGGTCGCCGGTGGGCGTGGTGCTGTGATAACTGAAACTCAGCCGTTGGATGTGGTCGAACAGGAAGTTGCGCAACCGGCGCGTAATGCCTTCGGCAGTGTAGGCGGCCAGCCGCCCCGACAGGAAGGCAAACCCTCCTTCGACTGCCGCCAGACCTACAAAGGCCAGGCCGATAAGCAGGAAGGTTTGCCCAAGGTCTGCGCCTTCCCCATGTCCTGCAAAACCAAAGAGAGATGGCGAGGACGCCCCGCTCACCAGGTCGGCAAAGTAGCGCAGTACAAACAGGGTTGCGGTTTTTGCAAGCGCCGAAATCGACAGAGCAAGCACCGCCCCGCCATAAGACAGGTGGTAGCCTGTCATGACTCGCCAGAGGCCTTTCAGGCGGTTGGCCGCAATTGCTTTGCGGAAGTCGAAGTAGGTGGATGGTTGAGATGATGCTAAAGTTGCCATTTTTCTTCTCCGTAGCGCGGAATAAATTCCGCAATATACAATAAAAAAGTCACGGCGTTGGTGCGCCGTGACTTGTAAACCACAAAGACACAGGAAGTTGACAGTTAATTGTCAACAGGCGCACTTCGATAAGGAATCGTCCCATCGGGGCGAACGACGAGAGATTTGGTGCTCAAAACACGATTCGACATGAAGTGCGGCCTCCTTTCGTTAGAATTAGAATAAGATTAACGGGGTGTAGTTTATCATTTTCTTGCGAGACCTGTCAAGGTATTTTTAGATATTTGTCTAACCACTCTTTCCATTATGGCCAATGGCGATTCGAAAGTCGTTTAGGGCTGTTTATTTCAATGGGGAATCTGCTTATAATCACGCTATGAAACTTTATGCATTGCTCCCCGAACCCCATGAAATAGTTTTAGAGGACATGTCCTCGCTGGACACCGTTTCACGCCAGTTGCCGCAGGGATTGTATTCCACCTTCCGCACTTATGCGGGCCGGACAAAGGTGCTTGGGTTGGAAATGCACTTGCACCGGTTGTATGGCCCATTATCAGCCATCGGTATTCAGGCCGCAGTCTCTCCATCTGAATTGCGTGCTGCGCTGCGAGAGACGTTACGCAATTTTGATGCCGAGGAAGCGCGGGCGCGAATGACCATATCCACAACGGAGCAGGCTGGGGAGACGTTCCTTGCGCTGGAGCCGCTGAAAGCGCCCGATGAAACGGTTTACCAGCGAGGCGTGCGGGTCGTCCTGTCGCCAGTTGAACGGAAAACGCCGCGGCTGAAGACGACCTCCTTTATCGGCGCGAGCGACCAGGCGCGAAAATTCATCCAAAAAAGCGGGACTTACGAGGCTCTGATGACGCGGAGGGGTAAAATCCTGGAGGGACTGACTAGCAACTTTTACGCGGTGAAGAACGGCTGTATCATTACGGCGCAGAATGGGATTTTACTGGGGGTCACGCGCCGTTACGTGCTGCGCCTGGCACGCTCAAACGGAATCGGTATCGAATATCGCGCGCCGCGCGTGGAGGAACTGCCAACCTGGGATGAGGCGTTCATCACGTCCAGCGGGCGCGGGGTGGTTCCGGTGACGGAAATCGACGGTCAGCCAGTGGGGACTGGACAGGTAGGCGAGATTGCTCGCTTGCTGCGGCGAGTCTATGACGAGTATGTGGTCAAGAAGGCAGAACGGATTTAGGAAACGGACAGGGGAATGAGTCAAGGAAAAGTTGAGATTAAAACAACCGCTCCTGATATGCCGCGCGCTTGCCATTGAGCAAGACGAAAGGCGCGGCGCGTTCAACCGCGATGCCAAGTTTTTTAAGCGAGGTGAGTTCGCGCAGTGTGGCGTGACGGCGGGCTTGCAGGATGGCATCTGCGCCTTTGGGCCCAATACCAGGAATGCGCAACAGTTCGCGCCGCCCAGCCCGATTGATTTCAAGCGGCTTTTCGGTCAGGTTGATTTGCGCCCAGGCCAGCTTGGGGTCGGCGGGCAGAGGCAGGTTGCCTTCGGTGGTGAAGGGCAATTCTTCCAGGTCGAAGCCATAATCGCGCAACAAGAACGAGGCCTGATACAGACGGTGTTCGCGCAACGGGTCAATGGCGGCTTTGTTTTCCAGCGGCGTATTGGGGATAGGGTGAAAGGCCGAGAAATAGGCTCGTTTCAGGCCAACGTTTTTGTTCAACCAATCGGTGGTGGTCAGCAGTTCCAGGTCGCTTTCATCGGCGCCGCCCGCTACGAATTGGGTGACTGTAGAGGGCCAGCGCCTGTTCCAGGCAGAGGTGGGTGAGGTGGAACGCCGAATCTCCTCGACCCAGCGCAAGGGCTGCAAGAGTTCCTCAATGAACGCTTTGCGTGGGGCCAGTTTTGCCAGCCGCGCGGTGTTAGGTGCTTCCAGGTTAACTGAAACCCGGTCCGCCAACTGCATGGCGCGCAACACCTGGTCACGCTCGGCGCCAGGCATAATTTTCAAGTGAATATAACCACGAAAGCCGAGTTTGTTGCGCAGGATATCAGCAGTCTCCAGCAATTTATCTTCGGTGCGCACGCTGCCCCCAGCAATACCGCTGCTCAGGAAAATTCCTTCGGCGGCGCGTTTTTGCACAAGTTGGATAAATAGTCGGGCAAATTCTTCAGGTTGAAAGGTGGCCCTGCGAAAATCGCGCCCTGCTCGAAATGGACAGTAGTAACAGTCGCGTTCACAGGCTGAAGTGAGCAGAGTCTTGAGGAGCAGAATCTGTTTGCCGCCAGGCAATTGCGCGGGATGCACAAAAAGCCCCTCGGGACAGGAGTGCGGTTTCAGCGGGGAAGTTCCGGCGCGAGGGCGTTCCTCGGCAGGTTCCAAACTCATCGGGTCAGAGAGCAGTTTCAGGCGTGATATCAGTTCCATCTCTTTAATTATAGAACAAATGTTTTATTTGTCAAATATCAAACTTATCTACGCAGACAGGTATAATATTGCCATGCCAGCATTCTCTCGTATCGGCATGGTTGCGCGCTGGAAGCCTGTCCACAAAGGGCATCTGCCTGTCCTGCGCGCCCTGTGCCAGGAATCTGAACATGCGCTGATTGGCATTGGCAGTTCGAACCGCTACAATCTGCGCAATCCCTTTACCCTGGCCGAAACCACCGATATGTTGCATCTTGCGCTGAAAGGGTTTGAGAATTACACCCTCATTCCTGTTCCCGACCTGGATGATGGGCCACGCTGGCGCTTGATGATTTTGGACATCTTTGGAAGGCTCGATGCCTTTTTGACTGACAACCCCTACGTTGCCCACCTGCTTGAAAACGATTACCGCGTCATCCGGCCTGTCGGCCTGATTCCGTTACATGAGCGAATTCGCCTCGATGGCACGCAGGTGCGCCATGCAATGGCTTGCGGCGAAGGTTGGCGGGAACTAGTTCCCGAGTGCATCGCCAGTTATATCGTGGAAAATCGTCTCGATACGCGCTTTCGTGAAGAATTTGGGCTGGCAACGCTGGCCCAGACCATCTTCAGGTGATTGGCGCCTGCGAAAAACACCAAAGGAGAGATTTTTATGTATTCATGGGATGAAGATACCAGCAAGTGGTACGGCTCTGGTAAATATGCCTACGTTCCCGCGCCTGCGTCATCGGCCCGCGCAGCAGCTGCCGAAAAAGCCAAAGCCGCCGGCCCCCGCGCCTATGTTCCACGCGGCGGCCCGAACGAGAAAATTATCGACCCCCAAAAAATCGTCCGTACCGAATCGCTCAATCCGGTCATCATCGCCGTCGATGTGTCTGGCTCAATGGCATCCTGGCCTGCCGAAATTTTCGACCGCCTGCCTTTGCTATACAACACCCTCTCACAATACCGCCCCGATGTTGAAATCTGCTTTGCGGCCATCGGCGACGCAGCGGTGGACCGATGGCCGTTACAAGTGACCACCTTTGCCAGCGGCTTTGACCTGGAGCAATTACTTGGCTCGCTCTACGGCGAAGGCGGCGGCGGAGATGCGCCTGAATCGTATGGTCTGTTTGCGCATTGGGTCAATACCCATGTCCAGACCCCCAATGTTCAGGAAATGCCTTTCCTGATTGTCTTTGGCGATATTACCATGCACCCCATCGTCCCACGCAATCAGATTCAGCACTACCTGGGCGATTCCATTGCACAGGATGTCGACTCGTTTGCGGCCTGGAAGCAAGTCTCCGAAAAATGGAATACCTGGTTTCTGCGCCGCCCAACGGGCAAACCGGGCGATTCGGTCGATGCGCAATGGTCGAAGGCAATTGGCGCGCAAAAGATTATCCACATTCAAGACGAACAACGCGCAGTTGATTATGCCATGGGACTAATTGCCCGCTCATGGGGCTATTTTGGCGATTTTCAAAACAACATGCGCGCTCGCCAGGATGAATCCAAAGTGGAACAGGTCAGCAAGGTCATCAAACTGATTTGTCCAACCTGCGGCGGCCCCATCCCTACGACCGCCAGCGGCCTGTTTAAGTGCGGTTACTGTGGCACCACGCTTAAATTAACGTGATTTCCGCGATTGTCACCGCCCCGCCATACGCAGAGTTCATCGGCGAAGTCGCCGCGCACCCCATGGTGCGCGGATTACGCCTGAACACGGTGATGCCGCTCAAAGAAGGCCCTGCCGAGGCGTTGGAGCGGCTCGCGAAGCATGGTCAACCGCTATGGGTCGATTTGAAAGGACGGCAGTTGCGCGTCGTCGGAGCAGCCATCCCGCCGTATACCGAAGTTTTCATCAGCCACAGAATCAAAGTTCAAACGCCAGTTGATGCCTGGTTTGCGGACGGCCTCGAACGCGCCCGAATTATGGCGGTGGATGGCAACCGGCTCATTCTGGAAGACGGCCCGCGCCGCCTGATTGGCCCCGGCGAATCAGTCAACATTCCGCACCCTTCGCTTCAAATCGAGGGGACTTTGACCGACACCGACCGCGCCTACCTCGGCGCCATGCAACGGCTTGGCCTGAACCGAGTTATGCTGTCTTACGTCGAAACCCCCTCCGATGCCGAAGAAGTGCGTAACATCCTGCCGGGGGCCGAACTTCTGCTAAAAATTGAAACGCAGCGCGGCCTGGCCTATGCACGAAGGCATAAAACCGGGCAGGGTCATCTGATAGCCGCCCGTGGTGACCTGTATGTGGAAGTCGTGCGCCCGCACCGCATTGTGACCGCCCTGCGCGAAATTCTCCAGGCCGACCCAGGGGCAGTGGTTGCCAGCCGTCTGTTCAAGTCATTGTCGTATGGTCCCGTTCCCGATAGCGCAGATATTGGCGATGCGGCTTTTCTGATGAGCCTGGGCTATAAAACTTTCCTGCTCGGCGATGAGATTTGCTTTAACCGCGAATCGGTTCTGGCGGCGCTGAATTTGCTGGAAACTTTGGCGCCCCTCGTCCCATCCTTTCCGCCCCTTCCTTCCCCCGAGGCGGGCGCATGAAAATTGCCCTGGCGCAAATCAATCCAACAGTGGGAGACCTGGAGGGCAATGTCGCTCGAATTTTGCAAGCCGTCCATCAGTCTGTCGCGCAAAGCCCCAATTTGGTTGTCTTGCCCGAAATGGCGTTAACCGGCTATCCGCCGCGCGATATTCTCCTGGATGAGAGTTTCTCGCGGGCAGCGATGGCCGCGCTCGGCGATTTGGCCGGCCGCTTGACCAGGTTTCCGCCCGTTTTGCTTGGTTCGCTGGCATTGGCGAAGACCACTCTGCCGAATCATCCCAACCTGCATAACGCCGCATGGCTGCTGCAAGACGGCCAACCGCGCCTGGCCGCTGCCAAGCGTCTGCTCCCCGCTTATGATGTGTTCCATGAGCCGCGCTGGTTCGTGCCAGGCGGGTTTTTCCCGCCTATCCAAATCTGTGGACAGCGCGCAGGTATTCTGATTTGCGAAGATTTGTGGGATGAAGGCTACCCGGTTCATCCCGTAGATGAACTGAAAGCCGCCGGGGCAGAGATATTCATTTGCCTGGCGGCTTCGCCTTACCGGCAGGGAATAATGGAGCGGCGGTTATATCACGCAAGGCGCTGCGGGCTGCCCATTGTGTTTGTTAATGCCGTTGGCGCCAATGATGAGTTGATTTTTGACGGGCGCAGTTTTGTGATGCAGGGAGAGGAAGTGGCGTTCCTGCCAGGGTTTGAAGAAGATGTGCAAGTATTTGAGATTGGGCATCTGCCATTGCAAAGTACAGAGTCTCAATCATCCTGGGATACTTCTCACGAACTTGCTCAGGCCCTTATTCTGGGAATCCGCGATTTTGCGCGCAAAAATGGAATGATGCGGGCGGTTCTCGGTCTTTCGGGAGGAATTGACTCTTCCGTGGCGGCAGTTCTGACGGTAAAGGCCCTCGGCGCAGACCATGTCCTCGGCGTGGCCATTCCTTCGCGGTTCACGAATCCACTGTCCACCCAAAGCGCAGAGACGTTGTGCGAGAAATTGGGTTGCCGGTTTGAAGTCGTGCCGCTCGAATCACTGCATGCTGCAGCCGAGCAGTCGCTTTCTCACTTAAGCACCCAACCTGAAAGTCATCTGATGGAAAACGTTCAGGCACGGCTACGGATGATGATTCTAATGGCATACGTTAATCAGTTTGGCGGATTCCTGCTCAACACCAGCAACAAAACCGAATTGACAACAGGCTATTCAACCCTGTATGGCGACCTGGCGGGGACGCTCTCTCCGCTTGGCGACCTGACCAAGCCGCAGGTGTATGATTTGGCAAAATACCTGAACTCCATAGAGCAAGATACCATCTCGCGCTACATCATCGAACGCCCGCCCAGCGCCGAACTGCGCCCAGGGCAAGTGGACCCGTTCAACTACGAAGTTTTTTCGCCACAGATGGAGGCCCTGGTGCAAGCCAATCAGTCTAACCGGGCAATGCGTCAGGCAGAGCATAAACGCTGGCAGGCGGGGATTATTTTGAAGGTCAGCGAAAAATCTTTTGGCTCGGGACGAATGATGCCCGTGACGAGGAAATAAATCGGATATTCGCTGGCGCTACCTTGCTAACATCCGCAACGCCATCTGGTCGGCCAGGTTGGCGGGAGAGAGGCCCTGGTCAAAAGCAAATGAGACGGTTTTCATCTCCATCTGGTCGAGGTAGCGTTTCATGGCGCTGCGCCCGGCTTCCAGAAGAGCAGCGCGGCGTTCCTCGGGCATGTCGAACTCGGTTGTGCCGTAGCCACCTGCCGGAAGACGAACAATCAGGTCTTCGAATGCAGAAATCACGTCTTTGTCGCGCGCTTCAAGCATGGTGTTGACCAGATTCATGAGTCGTTGCACGGTGGCCAGTTCGGTCACTTGCGCGATGGGCTGTTTCTTTTCCGGGGTGTCAGTTTTGGCTGGTATGGCTGGAGCGTTGGGCACGTTAATCGACTCGTCAATCAGCATACCAAGTACACGCTCGCTGACCTTTTTCCCCATTACCGCCTGAACGGGTTTCTGGTCGGAGATGAACAACTCAATGGGGAAATTAGAGAGCAGGCCACCATCCACAATGGCGTCGCCGACCAGGTCAAAGCCGCGATACTGACCCCACTCAGCCTTCCAGGTTACTTCCTGCCACAAGAAGGGAATGCTCATGGACATGCGCACGGCCCACACAACCGGTACATCTGGCGCGGTACGATGGTTGAGGACCAGTTTAATGCCTTTTGTAACGTTCGCGGCAACCAGCGAGAGGTCTTTGGCGGTGACGGCGTAGAATTGTTTGAGCGTCATCCCACTAAAGGCGCGTTTTTGACCCTGGAACTCGCCCGAATCGAGTCTCTTCGACATCCACTCTACAAATGCATCGGCCGAGAACCAGCCGCCCCGTTCGACAAAGGAGAGCAGGTGTCGCCCAATCGCATTCCCAGATAGCAGATTGAGCAAACCTGCATCCAGCGTTTCCTCGATGCCAAAAGCGTTAGGAATCACCGGCAGGTCAAGTTCCTGAAATATCCGCGCCAGCGCGCCCTTTTTTAAGTCTTCGACGGGCAAAGGAGCCGGCTGACCCATGAAGGTCGTAAAAACCGGCTGACCAGCGCTGGTTTGTTCGGCAAGGGCGGCAAGCATTTCTTGGGCAGTGTACCCGGCTGCCAGCAAAGTGGCTGTGATGGCGCCTGCCGATGTGCCGAGTAAGCGGTCATGGGTATGATTTCGTCGGGTAAATTCATCCATGGCGCCGACGAAAACCATTCCTTTTGCCCCGCCGCCCTCAAAAACCAGGTCAAATTGCATGTGTGCCTCCTTTCGAAAGTGACCGCAACGCGCAGATTTCCGATTGGCAAAAACGCTCAAAGGCCCAAAACAAAAACCAGAGTAAATTTATCTGAATATGCTTATACTATACATCAAAAACGCGCGCAGCACAAACTCCGAGCAACACCAAGCAATCTAGCCGGGTAAAAATTTTCCATCGACCACCGCATCAATCACTCGCTTGTTCAGCCTGTCCAGCACTTCCAACAGGCGTTCCTGCCAGTCATCCTCTTTCAGAAAATTGCACCAGTAGGCATTTTTACCGCCGCGCACGCCCACCCCCAGGTCGGAGAGCATTCGTTGGGCCATATTCTCTGTCAGAGCCGGATAGCGCAGGACGATTTGGCCGTTTTCCACACCGACCGATGCCAGCCCGGCAGCGTCAGCGCGCAGTTTGACGCGCATCTGGTAAAACAGGTTTTCAAACATCTCTGGCAGTTTGCCAAAGCGGTCGGTAAATTCGGCCATCAGCGGCTCCAGTTCCTGCTCGTCGCGCAAGGCAGCAATGCGGCGATAAATGCGCAAGCGCAAATCCTGGCTGTGAATATATGATGTTGGAATACCGATTGCCAGCGGTAAATCAACCGTGACCGGCTCTTTCAGTTCCCGCTCAAAATCGGAGAGCGGAGCACTGGAGACAGCCTCTTCCACCCCGGCGGGCAAGATATTCAGCATGGAGCCCGCAGCCTTCAACTTTTTAACTTCCGCCGCCAGCATGCGGGTATACAGATGGAAACCCACGGCCGCAATCTGACCGCTCTGACGGTGGCCAAGCAGTTCGCCCGCGCCGCGAATCTCCAGGTCGCGCATGGCAATGGAATAACCTGCGCCAAGCTGGGTATTTTCGGCGATGACTTCCAATCGTTCCTGGCCCTCGGCGGTTGGCATCAGTTTTCGATGACGGAAAAAGTAGGCATACGCACGCGCCGCGCCACGCCCCACCCGTCCGCGCAGCTGGTAGAGTTGCGCCAGGCCAAAAGTATCGGCCCGGTCGACAATCAGCGTGTTGGCATTTGGGATATCGAGGCCGCTTTCGATGATGGTCGTTGAGAGCAGGATGTCAATTTTTCCTTCGGTAAAGTCATGCATGACCTTTGAAAGCTGGCCCTCGTCCATCTGACCATGACCGACGCCGATGCGTGCCTGGGGAACAAGCTGTTGAAGGTGCATTTTCATAGCGTGAATGGTCTGGACGCGGTTGTGGACGAAAAACACCTGCCCGCCACGTTCCAGCTCGCGCAGAATAGCCTGGCGGACCAACTTGGGAGAATATGGCCCAACATGCGTGATAACTGGCAGGCGCTCTTCGGGCGGGGTGTTCAGGTTCGAGATGTCGCGTACCCCCGTTAGAGCCATGTAGAGCGTGCGCGGGATGGGGGTGGCTGTCAGGGTCAGGACATCGACCTCGGTGCGCAGCTTTTTCAGGTGTTCTTTGTGCGTCACGCCAAAGCGTTGTTCCTCGTCGATGATGACCAGCCCCAGGTCCTTAAACTCGACATCCTGGGAAATCAGGCGGTGCGTACCAATCAGAATATCTATTTGCCCCAGCAACAATTTGCGAATAATTTCAGCCTGCTCGCGCGGCGAGCGGAAACGCGAGAGCATCTCTACGGTGACTGGAAAAGCCGCCAGACGCTGGCAGAAAGTTTCATAATGCTGTTGCGCCAGCACCGTGGTTGGCACCAATACTGCCACCTGTTTGCCATATTGCACCGCCTTAAAAGCCGCCCGCAGGGCCACTTCGGTTTTGCCGTAGCCCACGTCGCCACATAACAGGCGGTCCATCGGACGTGGACGCTCCATATCACGCTTGATGGCTGCTATCGCTGCGGCCTGGTCCGGCGTTTCGACATAGGGAAAACTGTCTTCAAGTTCTTTTTGCCAGGCTGTATCTGGTCCGAAGGCAAAACCAGTGACGGTCTGTCGCCTGGCGTATAGTTCCAGCAGTTCTTCTGCTACTTTTTGGACGGCTTCTTTGACTCCGGCTTTGGCATGCGCCCATTCTTGCGTTCCCAGGCGGGTAACGTTGGGGACACCCTCCGCGCCAATGTAGCGGGTCAGCCGGTCAGCCTGGAAAACCGGCACAAAGACCTGCGCCCCACCCTCATATTCCACCGCCAGAAACTCGCGCTCGTGACCCTCCAGAACGCGCCGCACCAGCCCGACAAAACGCCCAATCCCATAATCCACATGCACTACATAATCACCAGCGCGCAGGTCGCCGTAGGCTGCTTCGGGGGCTTCGGCAGCCTGCTTTTGATGCGTCCGCGCTATTGGGCGTTCCCAGCCAAAAATTTCAGAGTCGGTAATAAGGTGAAGATATTGGTGACGGGTAAATGGGAATTCGGCAGAAGAACATTCACTGGCAGGCTTGCCATGTTCTTGAGGTTTTGGTATGTATTCAGCGTTTTCTGAGCTTTCTGAAGTGGCTACACGCAAAACAAAGCCTTCCGAAAGCGAGGCTTCAATGAATTCAACGGTGGACGCTGGACGGCGGATGATGGATTCGACGGTTTGCGGTCTATCGCTCGTTATCTCCCAATGTTCTCGCCAGAGCTCCTGCAAGCGCTCTTTTTGACGAGTAGCCACCAAAACGGCATCGCCTTGCTCCGCCAAACCGGCAAGATACTCGATGAAGGGTTTCAATCGTCCGCCAAAACGCTGGTCATGCCCAAACATATCCCTCAGGGGCATGCTGGGTACTGATGACTGAGTATTGTCTTTGCCATACCCCATCTCCACCCATGGATGACCCTGCACGGCATCTAACACTTCTGCCCAGGTCAGGTATGGGATGGGAAAATCAGCCGACAGGGTACCTTCTGCAATTGACTCATGGCGCAGTTTGACAGCCTGCTCTTCAACCTCGTTGACCATCGATTCCGCCAGCGACAGGTCATCAACCAGCACCAGGCTGCGGGAGGGAAGATAATCCAGAATGCTGGCAGTAAACGGATGCAAAAGCGGAATGTGAAACTCAGAAAGTTCGGTCTTCGAAGATTCGATATTCGATGTTCGAGTATCGAGCAGGTACTCTCGCGCCGGAGTCACCAGGACGGCTTGCAGTTTTGCGACCGTGCGCTGGGAAGCCGGATCGAAGCGCCGAATAGCGTCGATTTCGTCCCCGAAAAAGTCGAGGCGAGCAGGGAGCGGCTCGGAGGCGACCCAGATGTCGAGAATCCCGCCGCGCCGGGAGAACTGTCCCGGCTCGACCACGATTTCGGTCGCCTGGTAGCCAATGGCCGCCCACTGGCGGATGAGCGCATCCGGCTGGATTTCCTGCCCAACGGCAAGACGCTTGCTGGCTTTGAGAAAATCGCGGCGCGGCAAAGTGCGCGTCATGACCGCCCGGGCCGATGCGATAATCACCGGCGGAGTGGCGGGTTTCTCGGCGAACGGCAGGTGATAGGTAGCCAGAGCCGTCAGAGATTGCAACCGCTCACGGCGGATGGTATTGCCCCAGGCAGCATCTTCATAAAAAAGCGGATTCGGCTCAGAAAATAGATAGCGCACCGCCCCAGGCAGCCAGAAAGCCAATTCCTCGTAGAGCGCCAGGGCGTGGTCGGCGCGGTCGGTCAGCAGCAAAATCGGATGCTGTAAATCAGCGTGTAAGGCCGCCAGCAGCGCCAATCGCGCCGCGCGCGGCAATCCAAGCCCGCTTACTGATTGCCCGGCGCATACCTGCGCCAGGAAAGACTGGTATTCTAAGGTCGAGCGGATGGAGGAAAGCAGGATGTCCATAAGGAGATGGGGTGAAAGGTGGGAAAAAAGCAATCGGTAAGTATACAGCAAAACCTGGCAAAGCGCAAAAAGCAAAAATAGGAAGCCCCGGCCATGCGGCTGGAAGGTTTGGCGATGGTTAGGCGAAGAAACAGCAATGAAAATACGGTTGGCTGACGAAACTGGAGAAATAGACCGGTGTTTTAGCCGTAAGGAGGCCAACATGAGCAACTACACCCCCGAACAAATCCAATTTATTCTGGCAGAAATCGAAAAATGGCGCAAGGACGGCCTGCTAACCGAGCGCGGCGCGCAACTCCTGCGCCGCCGCTACGAAATCCTGCCACCTGTCTCTCAGGCAATTCCACCTGACCTCAACCCAGATTCTTCAGACGCGCAACCTGAACACCCCATCTCCACGCCCCCTGTTGCTCCAACTCCCCAGCCCGCTCCTGCCACTTTTCCGTTGACGGCTGTTCTTCTTTCTGAAGCCAGCATCAAAATCGCGCTTTACCTGGGCGCATTTTTCGTAATCGCTGCCGCGCTCATCTTGGCCGCTCTGGTAGAAACCCTGCGCCTGCCTGTTCTCATAGGCATCTCTGTGATGTTCGCAGCCGGCGCGCTGGCCCTCAAAAAACGCTTACCTCAGCCCAGCTTTATCCTGTGGCTCGTCTTCTCAGCCTTGTTGCCCATTTCAGGCGGCGTCCTGGCCGACCTGCTTAACTTGTCAGGCGCGCTCTTGTCGGCTTACTGGCTGATTGTCATGAGTATTATGTCTGCCTTGTGGGGATTCAGCACCTGGCTGTATGGTTCTCGCTTCTTCTCGCTGGCTGCGTTTGGTGCGCTGGCCGTCGCGGCCTGGCATTTTGCAAATATTTTTAGGCCAGGCAATGACCTGTACTTGTTTGCACTGGCTCTGGCCGGAATCTTTGGATTGGCAGGCGTCTTCCTGCTGAAGAGATGGCAATCACAAAAATTTGCCCTGCCGCTTTATGTCCTGGTGCAGGCTTTCGAACTCATCATCCTGGCAATTGCCGCGCCCTGGGCCATTTACAACCTGTTCGCAAACTATGCCGGAGCCTGGTGGCTGTTCGCATCGCTCACCTGGCTGACAGCCTTCGTCTTCTACGTCACCAGCGACTTCATCATCCCCTTTCCGCTCTTCCGTTTCCTGGCCGCCGGAACGCTCATGCCGGTCGTATGGCTGGCGCTTAATGAGGTCGAGCCGTCGAACACCATCTTTGCGCTTGGCTGGTGGGGATGGGGATTTGCCCTGCTCGTGACAGGAGAAATTGTTTCATCTTTGAAAGTCGATAAAGTGGCGCGCTTTGGACTACTGCTCAGCCTGACGAGTTTGCCGCTGCTCTACATCGCGGGCCTGGTCGGAATTGCCGAAAGCGCCTGGCCTGGCTTTAGTCTGTTTGCCGCGTCCGGCTTAGTGCTCAGCCTGGCGCAAATCCGCCGCGCGCGCTGGTGGGTCTGGGCGGCAGCCCTGGGCTGCTGGGTCACAGCATGGTATTTCTTCTTCAGATTGCCGCCCATTCAGCCACGCCAAATCAGCAACATTTTTATCAGCGCTGGCCTGCTCATCCCGTTTTCCACGCTGGACTGGTTAATTCCCGGCGGCATTCGCTCTCAACCGGCCTGGCGCTGGCCATTGCGACTATTCGCGCTGCTCACGCTGGCAGTCGGCTCGCTCATATCATTAGCCGCTCTCCCTCCAGATTTTCTGCGCGCCGCCCTAGTCTTTGGCATGTTCGCTTTCGTCGGGCTGGTCTATGCCTGGCGATTCCGATTGCCGATTCTCTTGATTCTCTTCACCGGCTACCTCCCGCTCAGCCTGCTCTACACTCTGAAGCACTTTAACTCAAATGAATGGTTTCCAGGGCTGATTGTTCTTTCGATTGCCTATTACTCTTTTGGCTATACGCTATCTTTCCTCCGCTCAAACAGCCAATGGGCCAACGTTCTGCGCTGGTCAGGGCTGGCGTTGGGAACATTGACCTCGCCTTTTGCCGGGCTTTACCAGGGCAAAGGTGAAGGCTGGTATGTGGGCGTCCTCGGCATTCTGTTCGTCATCGAAACCTTTGCGCGTCTCGCCTGGCTCGAAATCGCCATCCATGGCATCTATGCGCTGGCCATGACACTCATCCTGATTGAAAACAACGTCTCTTCACCTGACCTGTATTTGATGGGCGTCAGCGTCCTCCTGCTTAGCCTGGATATGTTTTTTGAGCGCACCTTGCAAGGCCGCACCATCCTCAAAACCTTCCCACGACTGGCGGGCTGGTCGGTCGCCATCATCGGAAACTTGTTCCTGTTTGCTGACTGGAAGGCCGCCTCCGAACTGGATATTGCTGCTTGCCTGACCTACAACCTGGTTTTCCTGGTTTACGCGCTCTTCTACCGAAAGCCCGATCTTTCGTTCCTTTTCTACGCCTCAACCGCTGTCACCGCCCTGGCCCTGACCGGTTTCGCTGGTTTTGAGCAATGGACAGGCGTTCTCATCCTGCTTTCGGTGGTTTTATATCTGCTGGGCTTCATAGACACGCCCATCGGCTGGGGACAAAATCGCCGCTTGAGCGGGCTCCTGCTCGCCACTGTCACCGCGCTTTCCGTTTTCCTGGAAAATTCCGGGCTATGGAGCAGTATTCCGACAACGATTGCAGCCACGCTCTGGGCCGTAGAAGCTTTCCGCCGCCGCAATGTCTGGCTCGGTTTCCCCGCCAACGGTCTGTACCTGATGGCATATTACATCATACTGTTGGAACTCAACGTAAATCAGCCGCAATTCTTCTCGGTCGGAGCGGCACTGCTTGGCCTTCTCATGCACTATCTTCTGGCCCGCTCCGACGCAAATACGGGCGCCTTCTTGACCGGCATGGTCTCACAACTCATCCTGCTCGGCACAACCTACATTCAGATGATTTCAACCAATTCTCTGGCTTATTTTATGGCGCTGTTCTTCCAGTCTATCGTAGTCATGTTCTATGGTCTGATTGTCCGCTCACGCAGCCTGGTCTTTACCCCCATTGGTATTGTCGTTTTGGGCGTAGTAACGGTTATCTTCAGCGTTTTGCGCGGCCTGGCAACCGTCATCATGATTGGATGCACAGGCATCCTATTCATTCTTCTGGGCATCCTGGCCGTCTGGCAACGCGAACGGCTTTCGGGCCTACGCGACCGGCTGAGCGAGTGGAAGGCCTAAAGCAACCTACCAGATTGCTTTTACCAACACAGGCAAAATCTCCCCCGATTTGCCCTGCAAGAAGAAATCCGCCTTGCCGGTCAGCGGAGTCGATTCGGCGTTGATTTCCACCACCAGCGCGCCCCGCTCCAGCGCCAGAAAAGCCAGCGAAGCAGCAGGTTTTACCAGCCCGGAGGTCCCAATCGAAAAGAAGACCTCGCACGTTCGCGCCGCCTGCAAAGCCGCCTGGAGCGCGTCTTGGGAAAGGGATTCCCCAAACCAGACCACATCCGGGCGAAGAAGGCCACCGCAGCACGCGCATTGCGGCACGCCCAAATCAGATTCCTCCCACGCTGCCGCCGCTTCGCCGCACACCGAACATTTCACCTGCTGGAGATTACCATGCAACTCCAGCACGTTTACACTCCCTGCGCGGCGGTGCAGGCCATCCACATTCTGCGTAATCAGCGTAAATTCAAAAACTCGCTTCTCCATCTCCACCAGCGCAAAATGACCAGGGTTGGGTTCAGCCAGGCGTACCATCTCGCGCCGCATGGCATACCAATCCCACACCAGTTTCGGGTTGCGGCGAAAAGCTTCGGGGGTTGCCAGGTCTTCGGGGCGATATTGCGCCCAAAGACCGGTTTGGGCATCTCGAAATGTACGCAAGCCCGATTCCTGCGACACGCCCGCCCCCGTCAAAGCAACAACACGCCGGGCTTTGCGTAAAAACGACAGCAGCGCAGGAGAAAAATCCATCACCCGGCCTGAAATACCTCGCCCACCATCTCTTGCGCCTCAGCGAGAATTCGCTCCAGGTGGGTTTCATCAACAAAGCTTTCGGCGTAAATTTTGTAGATGTCCTCCGTCCCGGAGGGCCGCGCCGCAAACCAGCCATTGGCAGTGGTCACTTTCAAGCCGCCAATCGTCGCCCCGTTGCCGGGCGCGCGCGTCAGCCGGGCGGCAATCGGGTCACCGGCCAATCTTTCAGCCTTCACCGATTCAGGGGAAAGGTTCTTCAAGATGGCCTTCTGCGCTGCGTTCGCTTTTGCATCGATACGCTTGTAGACAGGCGCGCCGAAACGTCCAGCCAGTTCGCGGTAATGGATACCAGGGTCGCGCCCGGTCAGCGCGGTGATTTCTGCCGCCAGCAGGTTCAAAATAATTCCATCCTTATCCGTCGTCCAGACCGTGCCATCTTTGCGCAAGAAGGATGCCCCGGCGCTTTCTTCGCCACCGAATCCAAATGAGCCATCCACTAAGCCATCCACAAACCACTTGAAGCCAACCGGCACCTCGGCCAGTTCGCGCCCCAGGGCAGAAGCCACCCGATCAATCATCGAGCTGGAAACGAGCGTTTTGCCGACTTTGGCGTCTCGGCGCCAGTTGGGGCGGTTCTGAAAAAGATACCAGATGGCGACCGAGAGGTAATGATTCGGATTCATCAGCCCGGTGGAGGGAGTGACAATTCCGTGCCGGTCTACATCCGGGTCATTACCAAAGGCGATGTCAAAATCGTCTTTCATCCGAATCAGCCCGGACATCGCGTAGGGCGAAGAACAGTCCATGCGGATTTTGCCGTCATGGTCGAGGGTCATAAACGAAAAAGCCGGGTCAACAGCCCGGTTAACAACGAAGATGTTCAACCGGTGGGCTTCCGCAATCCTATCCCAATAACCAACCGCCGCCCCACCCATCGGGTCTACCCCAATTCGGAGACCCGACTGTGAAATTTTCTCCAGTTCGACTACATTTTCCAAATCCCGAACATAAGGAGTGACGTAATCATACGGCTGGGTGGTCGGCGCGTTCAAGGCCTGACGCAGACTTATTCGCTTAACCGCCTTCATCCCCTGGCGTATGATTTCATTAGCGCGCGCCTGAATGAGGTTGGTAATCTCTGGCCCGGCCGGGCCGCCATTGGGCGGATTGTATTTGAAGCCGCCATCTTCGGGCGGGTTATGCGAGGGTGTGATGACCACGCCATCGGCAAGAGCGGTCTTGCGTCCCCGGTTATAGGTCAAAATCGCATGCGAAATGACCGGCGTCGGCGTGTACCCCGTTCCGCTGCGCTCTGTAGACTGCCCTTGCGCAATGCGGATTTCCACCCCGTTGGCGGCAAAAACCTCGATGGCCGTCGCTTCCGCCGGTTCGGAGAGCGCGTGGGTGTCTTTGCCGATGAATAACGGGCCAGTAATCCCCTCCTGTTGGCGATATTCCACCAATGCCTGGCAAACCGCCAGGATGTGCGTTTCAGTAAAAGCGGCTTCTGTCGATGTGCCACGATGCCCGGACGTGCCAAAGGTCACCTGTTGGGCCGGGCTCGCTGGCTCGGGCTGCTCTGTATAATAAGCAGAAACCAGCTTCGGGATATTGCACAAAATCTCGCGCGGAGCGGGCTGACCAGCCAGGGGATGCGCCATTTTGGCCTCCAGGAAATGTGTTGAGGTGATTATAGCAAAAGAAACGAGCAAGAAGTAAAGCCTCTTGCTCGTTTCTCAAGGGAAAATCATTGTGAGCCACCAAAGGGGATCGAACCCTTGACCTGACGATTACGAATCGTCTGCTCTACCAGCTGAGCTATGGTGGCTGGTTAATCAGCGGGCGAGATTATACAAGATTCCCCTAAAATTCGCAATATTCCAGACACTGGCGTACAATAGGCTCCATGATTCACGTTGCCATGCTTTCTTACCACACCTGTCCCCTGGCCACCCTGGGGGGCAAAGACACCGGCGGGATGAACGTCTATGTCCGCGACCTGACCCGAGAACTGGGGCGGCTTGGCATCCATGTCGATGTCTTCACCCGCTCACAGGATGAACATGTCCCGCACATCCTGCACGACCTGGGCTACGGCAACCGCGTGGTACACGTCCCCGCCGGGCCAGAACGACCGCTCCCCAAAAAACAACTGGCCGAATACATCCCCCAGTTTGTAGATGGAGTAAAAGCCTTCGCCGCCGAAAAAAACATCCGCTACGACATGATTCACAGCCACTATTGGATGTCTGGCTTAGCGGCGGAAACGCTCTCCGATGCCTGGCAAGTTCCCATCGTCCACATGTTCCACACATTAGGTGAAATGAAAAACCGCATTGCCCAAAGCGAATCGGAAAAAGAGGGCGCATATCGGCTGGATGGAGAGCGGCGCGTCCTGAAACGCGCCGATAAAATCATCGCCGCTACCCTGGCCGAACAAGCGCAATTGCAATGGCTTTACAAAGCCGATGCTCGCAAAATCGCCATCGTTCCGCCGGGCGTAGATACCTGCCATTTCTATCCCATTCCGTCAGACGAGGCCAAAGAATACGTTGGCATTCCCAAAGATGACCGCATGATTCTGTTCGTAGGGCGCATCGAACCGCTTAAGGGGGTAGATACACTCATCCGCGCCGTCTCATGCCTGCGGCTGCACGAGATGGAAAAACCCGCCTACCTTATCATTATTGGCGGCGACCCCAACGCCAGCCCCGAAGAAATGACCGCAGAAATGACCCGCCTGCAATCGTTGTGCGACGAGCTATGTATGAACCATCTGGTCGTCTTCCTCGGCAAGCGCGGTCAGGATACGCTGCCCTATTACTACTCTGCCGCCGAAGTATTGGTCATGCCCTCGCATTACGAATCCTTCGGGATGGTCGCACTCGAAGCAATGGCCTGTGGCACGCCGGTTATCGCCTCGCAAGTTGGCGGTCTGGCTTTCCTGGTACAAGACGGCATCACCGGCTTCCATGTCCCAGATGGTGACCACAATGCCTTGTGCGAAAAACTCACCACAATACTCGGAGACTCAAACCTGCGCCGCCAGATGGGCGAAAACGCATACCACTATGCCAGTGAATATGCCTGGGAGACAATTGCCAGGCGCATCATCTCCGTTTATCAGGGATTGCTGCACGGCAAAGTTGACGTGTACTTATAAATTCTTGGAGACCTCATGGACAAAAAAGGACTATTATTTGCTTTTGGGGCCTACCTTACCTGGGGCTTATTCCCCGTGTATTGGAAATGGCTTCAAAAAGTGGGCGCGCTCGAACTGCTCTCGCACCGCATCATCTGGTCGTTCGCCTTTCTCTTCCTGGCGGTGCTGGTCGGAAAAAACTGGCGCGATTTTCGAGCCTCCCTCCAAAACCGAAAAGTCATTGCGGTCTACTTCACCGCCGCTATCCTTATCGGCATTAACTGGCTCACGTATGTATGGGCAGTCAACGCCGGATTTATCGTCGAAACCAGCCTGGGCTACTTCATCAACCCGCTCCTGAGCGTATCCCTGGGTGTCCTTTTCCTGCGCGAACGGCTGCGCCCGCTCCAATGGCTGCCCATTGGGCTGGCCACTCTCGGCGTGGCCTATCTGACTTTCGCCTACGGCCGCCTGCCCTGGATTGCGCTCGTGTTGGCCTTCTCGTTTGGCCTGTACGGCCTGGTCAAAAAAATTGCCCCGCTTGGTTCTGTCTATGGCCTGACTCTCGAAACAGGCATTTTGCTCCTGCCAGCCCTTTCTTACCTTGCTATCCAAGAAGCGACCGGTCAAGCAGCCTTTCTACGTGCCAATACCATCACCAACGGGTTGTTAGTGGGCGCGGGCGTCGTTACCACAATCCCGTTACTCATGTTCGCTTCTGCCGCCCACCGCATCCCGCTCACCATGATTGGCCTCATGCAATACCTGGCGCCAACGCTGCAATTCCTGCTGGGCGTGCTGGTCTACAAAGAACCATTCAGCGCAACCCAGGCCATCGGCTTTGGCGTTGTGTGGGTTGCCCTGGTCATTTTCTGGCTGGAAAGTTGGGCCGCTCAGCGCAACATTCGGCCCGAACCAATTCCTGAATTAGGAGAGGGATAATGAAACTCTTGTTTATTGGAGGCACCGGCCTCATCAGTTCAGCCTGCGTCGAACTTGCCCTGCAAAAAGGGATGGATGTCACCCTGTTGAACCGCGCCGCTTCAACGAAATATGCCCCGCCCCCCGGCGCACGCCTGCTCACCGGCGATATATACGCCGACCCAGCGCGCCTCGCTGGCTTACTGCATGGAGAGCGATTCGACGCTGTCATAGACTTCATTGCCTACACGCCCTCCGATATTCAACGCAGAATCGACCTCTTTAGCGACAAAACCGGCCAGTACGTCTTCATCAGTTCGGCCAGCGCCTACCAGAAGCCGCCCGCCCATTACCTCATTACCGAAGACACCCCCCTGCACAACCCATACTGGCAATATTCCCGGGACAAAATTGCCTGCGAAGAACTGCTCATGCGCTCCTACCGCGAACAAGGATTCCCTGTAACGATTATCCGCCCATCGTTGACCTATGGCCCATCGCAGATACCCATCATCAACGGCAGCTGGCAACACCCCTGGACCATCCCCGACCGCATCCGACGCGGACAGAAAATCATCATCCCCGGCGATGGAACCTCGCTATGGGTGTTTACCTGGAACGGAGATTTCGCCAAAGGACTGGTCGGACTGCTGGGGCGACCAGAAACCCTCGGTCACGCCTTCCACATCACATCCGACGAAGTGCTGACCTGGAATCAGGCTGTGCTAGAGTTAGGACGCGCGCTGGGCGCTGAACCACATATCATTCACATTCCCTCCGACTTAATTGCCAGGTATGACGAACACGCAGTCGGCAGCCTGATTGGCGACAAGTCAAACAGCGCAGTGTTCGACAACAGCAAAATCAAACGCTACGTCCCTGGCTTCCACTGCGACGTGCGCTGGGCCGAAGGCGTTCGACGCTCCATCGCCTGGTTCGAGGCCAACCCAGACCGTCAAACCATTGATGACGAAGCCAATGCGCGCTGGGACAAAATCATCACCGGCTATGAGCGGGCCTACCCAGAATAAGGTGTTGAGCACACCCGTTGAAGGTAACTTTCAGGAGTCTGCGCGATGAAACACATTCTCTCCCCCCTGCTTATTCTCGTATTCTCTGCCCTGGCCTGCAATCTGCCACTACTTCCTCCAACCACAGCCTATCCAACCGTCACCGAACCATCACTTCCGCCCACCAAAATATCCGTTCCCAACACGCCTGCATCAGGCTTTTCTGGTCAAACCGTAACCTATGACCACATCTCACTGAGTTTGCCCATCCATCTCGCCACCAGCGGAATCGGCCAATCCTTTCCACGCGCCGAAGGGGAGAACATTGCCCCCTGGGAGATAACGCCTGGTCATATTGTACTTACCCTTAATGACTACACGCTAAAAAACACCTTCCACGCCCCACGCATTTACGTCTTCCCCGCGCAGGAGTACGCCGCACTGTTTGAAGGCGCACAGGAAAGCCTTAACCGCTTGCAAAACATCCTGGCCGCGCCAAATGCGCCTGTCACACCCGAAACCCTGCCTTTCATTCCCTTTTTCAACGCTGGAGCGCAGTTCAGCGCCCAAATCCGGCGCATCGCATTCCAAAACGGCGCAGGGGTGCGCTTCCTCACTCAATATGGACAGGATATCAGTCCCATCAACAATCAAGCCATGTTTTACCAGTTCCAGGGGCTGACCAATGACGGAAAATTCTACGTAATCACCATCCTGCCCGCCAACCATCCAACTCTTCCGGCTGACTATACCTCCATGGCGCCCCCCGGCGGCATCCCTTTCCCAGACTATAACGACCCCAATGCCGATTTTATGGGATATTATGAACAAATTGCCCAAATAATAGATGCAAGCGCCGGAAACGCATTCATACCAAGCCTTGAGACTTTGGACATGCTGATACAATCCATCCAGATTACGCCATAAATAGCCATGTCCAAAATGAATTCCGCGCGAACAGAAAACAACGCCATGTCCAATCAAGCAGAATTGTGGAAACGAGTTATCACCACCAAGCGGCGAGTTCTCCATGCAATGATTGAAAAACCCAACCTGGCATTTCGCTCAAAGCGGGTTTTCCAGAACTACACCGCTCTATGCGGAGAAGCAGAGTTTGCTTATCAAGATGAACAACTCGATGAAGAACTCGTCCATCTGCTCGAAGAACAGGCTGAAAAAGTCATCGAAGCCTGGCGGGAGCATATTACGGCCCCCCAAAAATGAACTCTCCGAAGTCAGTAAAAAAAACATCCGAGGTTTGCCCCGGATGTTTTTTTCTTTATGGCACATCTTCCAGCCGAATGTTGATATTCAGGGTTCCGCCGCCCAGGTCAACGCCCTGAATCACGACCGATTTCCCGCTCGAATGTCCATCAAAGACCATGCTGAATACGCCATCGCTGACAACCGTCAACAGGTCACGCTCCTTCAAACCCTGCTCGCCAAAAGCCTGACGGTAAAATTCCATAGCATCAGCCACGCTTAGCCCGGTCTGAAAGTTGACACCCGCCTCGCCAAGGTTATTTAGATTGCTGGCATCCTCAGGCAGCGGGAACTCGCTTTCGACAGACGAATCACCGCTGTCAGACGAATCATATCCGTCGTCTGAAAATGCATCTTCCGTTGCCTCGGGTTGCTTCGTCGCTTCTAAGGTAGGGGCATCTTGCGAGGCAGAAGTCTCCGAAGCAGGAACGGTAGACTCAGCCGATGGGCCTCCGCCCATCACAGCGTTGCAAGCAAGCACAGCCAACGCCAACATCACCAAAGATAACATCCAACGATATTTTTTCATTTTCTTCTCCATAACCATTGTGAACCAGTTTAGTTAACAAATTCTACCTGGATATGTCGATATCAAACATAGGTCAATCGTACCCCTCTCACACCCCAACCTTGTGATAATCATCACTAGCGCGACAGGGCGCGCTCTGCTATCCTAAAAGCAAATATCTGCCTGTGTTTGCCGATAAGGAATCTCCCGATGACTGATTATCGCATTCGCTCCCATCCCATCCTCGCCATCGAGGAGCGGGATATTTTTACGTTCACCTGGAAAGGCCAGCCGCTCAAGGCCCGCGCCGGTGAGACCATTGCCACGGCCCTGTTTGCCAACGGCATTCGCATTTTTGGGCATCACCCCAAAGACGGCGCGCCACAGGGCATCTTCTGCGCCAACGGGCAATGCGCCCAATGCACAGTCATGGCCGATGGATTGCCGGTCAAATCATGCATGACACTGGTTAAGCCAGGCATGGCAGCCGAACCCGTCAACGGCCTGCCAGAACTACCAAAATCCCCGCCCGCGCGTGCCTTTCAGCCCATCGAGACCATCCGGGTCGAGTGCCTGGTTATCGGCGGCGGCCCGGCAGGGCTTTCGGCGGCCATCGAACTCGGCCAGCGCGGAATACAAACCCTTGTCATAGATGACAAGCACCGTCTGGGCGGAAAACTCGTCCTGCAAACCCACCGTTTTTTCGGCTCGATTAACGCCTGCTACGCCGGAACGCGCGGCATCGACATCGCCACCAAACTGGCTGACCAGGTAGCACAATATCCCAGTATCCAAACCTGGCTGAACAGTACCGCTGTGGCAGTTTACAGCGATAAAAAAGTTGGCGTGATGCGCCAAGGGCAATACCTGCTGGTCGAGCCACGCGTTCTGCTGGTGGCGGCGGGAGCGCGCGAAAAATCGCTCACCTTCAAAGGCAACACCCTGCCGGGCGTCTATGGCGCCGGAGCCTTCCAAACCCTGGTCAACCGCGACCTGGTGAAGTGCGCCGAACGGCTGTTCATCGTTGGCGGTGGCAACGTGGGGCTAATTGCAGGCTACCATGCCCTGCAAGCCGGAATCGAAGTCGCCGGACTGGTCGAAGCCCTGCCCGAATGTGGCGGCTACAAAGTCCACAAAGACAAACTTGCCCGCATGGGCGTGCCGATTTACACCTCGCACACCGTCCTGAGCGCCAATGGCACGGATTCGGTTGAATCCGTCACCATCGCCGCGATTGACCAAAACTGGAAACCCATCCCCGGCACCGAAAAAACCTTCGCCTGCGATACCCTGCTCATCGCCGTCGGCCTCGACCCGGTGGATGAGTTCTACCGCAAAGCCCGCGAGTTCGGGCTGACCGCCTTCGCCGCCGGGGACGCCGATGAAGTAGCCGAAGCCTCCGCCGCCATGTTCTCCGGCAAGATTCGCGGCCTGGAAATCGCCCGCGCCCTCGGTCAAGATGTGCCAGACATTCCTTCGGACTGGTTCCGCACCTCCGAAATTCTCAAATCCCGCCCCGGCGCGGTCACGCACGAAGCCGTTCCAGACGATGACGAAGCCGTTTACCCGGTCATCCATTGCAGTCAAGAAATCCCCTGCAACCCCTGCACCTCCGTCTGCTCTCAGGGCGCGATTTTCATTGACGAACACGACATCCGCAGCGTGCCAGCATACATCGCCAAACAACTGGGGAAAGAGTGCATCGCCTGTGAAAAATGCGTCACCATCTGCCCCGGATTGGCGATAACGCTGGTGGACACCCGCAAGCAGGCGGATGACACCGCGCTGGTGACGATTCCGTACGAATTTGGGCGCGACGCGCTTCACGCTGGAGACTTTGTGACTGTGACCGATACGGGCGGCAACGCCCTGGGGCGGGTGGAAGTCGTTCGGACGCGGATTGCAAAAACGACCGACCGCACCATGCTGGTCAAAGTCCGCGCCCCACAGGCAATTGCAAAAAAAATCGCCGGAATTGAAGTCCAGAACCGTGAAATCGCCGCCCCGCAGGAACAATGGGTGGAACGCCTGACCGATGACCTGATTGTCTGCCGCTGTGAGCGGGTCAGCCTGGCCGAAATCAAAGCCATCATTCAGAGTGGCGTGCGTGACATGAACGAAATCAAAGCCATCACCCGCGCCGGAATGGGCGCCTGCGGCGGCAAGACTTGCGGCAGTCTCATCAAGCGCGCCTTCCGCGAATTGGGCGTGCCGATGAGCGAAGTGACCGAAGGCACCCTGCGCCCGCTATTTGTCGAAGTGCCGCTGGGCGTGCTGGCAGGGATTAAAGAGTAGGGCGGGATGTTATCCCGCCTTTTTGGGTTTCGCGGGAATTTGCCCCGACTTTCTGGTTTCGCGGGATAGCATCCCGCGCCACACAGCAGGATAAAGTGAGAAACAAATGACCCATCAAACTTACGATACCATCATCATCGGAGCGGGCAGCGTGGGAACGCCCCTGGCCTGGCAGTTGGCCGAAGCCGGACAAAAAGTCCTCGTCCTCGACCAGTTTGCCAGCGCCGGACAAGGCTCGAACAAGGAAGCCATCGGTGGCATCCGCGCCACGCATTCTGACCCGGCAAAAATCCAGATTTGCCTGAAAAGCATCGAAATTTTTTCCACCTGGAAAGAAACCTACGGCGACGACCTCGGCTGGGAACAGGGCGGCTACTCCTTTGTGGCCTATCACCCACGCGAGGAACAGATTCTCAAAGACCTGCTCATCACCCAAAAACAGTTCGGGCTGAATATTGACTGGTACAACGCCCCCGCCTTGCTCGAAATCATCCCCACTCTCAACCCGCAAGGACTCATTGGCGGTACATTCTCGCCGGGCGATGGCAGCGCCTCGCCCATGTTGTCCGTCCTGGCCTTTGAGCGGCGCGCCAAAGCCCTGGGCGCAGACTTCCACTACCACGAAGCGGTCACAGCCATCCAGCGGCAGAACGAGAGCGTGACGGGCGTCCAAACCAATAAGGGCGCGTACCAGGCCGCAATGGTGGTCAACGCCGCCGGGCCTTGGGCCAGGCAGGTAGCGGCACTGGCCGGGGTGGAGGTCCCCGTCCAGCCCGATTCGCACGAGGGCGGCATCACCGAACCCGTGGCGCGCTTCTTGCGCCCGATGGTGGTGGATATTCATCCGACTGAGAATTCGGCCAATTACTATTTTTACCAGCATCACACCGGGCAAATCATCTTCTGCATTACACCCAACCCGCCCATCGTTGGCATGGATACCCGCGAAACATCGGTGTTCCTGCCGCAGGTGGCGCGGCGTATGATTGGCATCATGCCTTGCCTGAAGAACATCAAAGTCCGCCGCACCTGGCGCGGCCTGTATCCCATGACCCCCGATGGTGCGCCGATTGTCGGTGAGGTTGAGGGGCTGACGGGCTACCTGAACGCGGTTGGCATGTGCGGACAGGGCTACATGCTCGGCCCTGGGCTGGCGGTCTATCTGCGTCAATGGATAACCGGCGAAGGCGTAGACGAAGCCCGCCGTGTGCTGGCCCCGCTCACGCTGTATCGAGACTTTGGAGTAAAAGAAAAGTTGAAATAGGGCAATTCAAAGCTTTCTAATTTTGGTCAAAAATTGGAAAACTTAAGCCTGAACTGGCAGGATGATGTAAAATTAGGCCGTCAACCCGAACCCATCAGGACGGAAAGGCGGCCTTCATGCTTCCCTTCAATACACTCGAACCCCAATTCCAGTGTCTTGGCGAAACTATCCGCAGCGAAATGAAGCGCCTGAAAGTGCCAGGCGCGGCGCTGGGCGTGTACCATAACGGCCAGGAATATGCCGCCGGGTTTGGCCGCACCAGCGTCGAACATCCCCTGCGCATCACCCCTGATACGCTCTTTCAGGTCGGCTCGATTAGCAAAACCTTCACCGGAACGATTCTCATGCGGTTGGCCGAGCAAGGCCAGTTGGATTTGGATGCCCCCGTCCGCAAAATTCTTCCCAAATTCAAAATGGCCGACCCCGATGTAGAAAAACGCCTGACAACCCGCCACCTGCTCACGCACACCGGCGGCTGGCTGGGCGATTACTTTGACGATTTTGGCAACAGCAATGACGCCTTGCAAAAAATGGTCAAGAAGATTCGCAAACTGCCGCAGATTACGCCGTTGGGCGGCCCCTGGTCATATTGCAACACCGGTTTCAACATTGCAGGGCGAATCATCGAAGTTCTGACCGATAAGCCCTATGAGCAGGCCGCGCAGGAATTGGTACTCGACCCGCTCGGCCTGAAGATGACCTTTTTTTACCCCAGCGACGTGCTGATTACGCATCGCTTCGCCGTTGGACACCAGAAAATTGGCAAAAAAGTGAAAGTTGCCCGCCCCTGGGCCATTGGCCGGGCTGGCAACTGCGTGGGCGGCGTGGTCAGCACCGTTTGCGACCTGCTGACGTATGCCCGCTTCCACATGGGGAATGGAACAAACGCCCAAGGCGAACCGGTCATGAAGCGCGAATCGCTCGAAGCCATGCGCATCGAGCAGGTGGACGCGGGCGGGCGCGGCAAAATGGGCCTGACCTGGTTCATCCGCGAAGCGGGCGGCCTGAAAATTTACAGTCATGGCGGCGCAACGCACGGTCAACAGGCCATCTTACTCTTCATCCCACAGGAAGATTTTGCCGCCACGCTGCTGGTCAACAGCGACGAGGGCGGCATTCTCACCGACAGCCTGCTCAAGTGGGTGTTGGAGACCTATTTCGACGCATCCATCCCCACGCCTCAGCCGCTTCAAAAAACCGAAGAAGAGCTGGCCGAATATATGGGACATTATGACCTGCCGCTCTCGGCCTTCGACTTGACCGCCAGAGATGGCTATCTGCTCAAAAAAGACATCCCGCGCGGCGGCTTCCCAACCCCCCAAACGCCCCCTGGACCCCCTGAACCGGATGTCCGCCTGGCATTTTACGATGCCGACCGCGTGGTGGGGCTGGACGAGCCGCGCAAAGGCGCGCTGGGAGAATTTTTGCGCGATGAAACCGGTCAGGTTCGCTTCTTGCGCATCGGCGGGCGGCTACACCCCAAAACCACAGCGGAGGAATCATGGATGAGCTTCTCAAAATGATTTTGGCTGGCATATTGAGCGGGAGCGTCATCTCATCCATCATCGGCTTCTTTCTCTATAAACGCACCGCGCGAATGGCAGAAGACATCAAAAGTGAATACGCCCGGCAAATGACGGTCTTTCAATCCTCCCGCGCCTGGCGCGAAAAATCCGTATCTGAACTGCTTGGACCGCTTTACATGCAGTTTGACCGCACCGAAAAAGCCTTTCGCCGCTGGAAAGGTCAGAACCTTTACCTGGAAGCAAAAATCATTCGCGAGGGCAACCTGACTATCCGCGACCTGCTGCTCTCCAAAAGCCATCTGATTCCACCCGATTTGCGCGCCGACGCCGGGCGGCTGGTGGAACATTACGACCGCTGGCTGGAAGAATTCGAGAAATTGCGCAACGCCGAAAAGCCCGACCTCCAAACACCGTTTGTCTTCGTCGGCCCGCAAGGATTTCCATTTCCCACCGATGCGGAAAAGCATTTCAAAGAGGCGTTCAAAAAAATGTGGCACGAGTTATATGAGTAAATGCTTACGCATCCATCCCTGGATAGGATTGCTCCTGACGCTCGCGGCCTGTAACCTGCCCCGGGCCGCGCAGCAGGCCGCCCCAACGGTTGATGCGGGCATGGTCGGCACCATCGCTGCTCAAACATTGCAAGCCCTTCATTCTCCAACGCCAGCATTCACCGATACGCCCATCTCAACCAGCACGCCCAATATAACGGCGACCATGACCCCCACCATCACCCCCACCTATGAGACTCCTACCGCGCGCTTCGAGGGCGATACCAACTGCCGCAGCGGCCCTGGCACGGCCTATGAGGTCATCACCGTTGCACGCAGCGGACAAAAGGCCGAAATTATTGGCAAAGCCGAACAGGGCAACTTCTGGCTGGTCAAGAACCTGAACGGCGAGGGAACCTGCTGGGTAGCAGGTGATTTTGCCCAAACTTCCGGCAGTCTTCATGTCGTGCCGACCGTTACTGCCCCGCCACCTCCCACCGCCGCACCGCCCAAAGCCCCCGCCTGGAAGAGTTGGACCTACTCTTGCGCCTTTGCCCCCAGCGGAAGCAACGCCACCGTCGAATTGGTCTGGGCCGATAATGCCCAAAACGAAGACGGTTATAACGTTTATCGCAACGACCAGGTGATTGCCTCGTTTGGGCCGAATACCACCGCTTACACCGATGTCTCGTTCATCACGGCAGGCGGTTCGCTAACCTACATCATCGAAGCCTATAGCGCCGCCGGGCGCGCCCGCAGCAGCGCAGTGACGGTGACCTGTCAATAATCATGACGAACTCTCGCATGGATTTAATTCGCCTGTTGGCGGCGCGGCTGGAACGCCTGTCGGTCGACTCAATTTGGGCGCGGCGCGCCAGCGGATTGCGCCGCTCGCTGGTCAAAGCCATCGAAGCGGCGGACGCCACAAGCCCGCTGCCGCCGGAGCAGCTGGATATGCTCATCGAACATAGTTTCGACATCCTGCGCAAAGCCGCCCGCGAAATTCCCGATGCCGAGGCAGAATGGCAACGGCTAAAAGCCCAGTAAAACGCCCGCGCAATATACCCGCAATAAAATACCCACAACACAGGAGCGCCGCATGAGTGAGCGAGATAGATACAATCAAAAACCATCCAAAATCGTTATGTACACAGCTTCATGGTGTCCTGATTGCAAACGGTCTAAAGCGTTGCTCGACAGCCAGGGCATTGACTATCTTGATATAGACATCGGAAAAGATAATGAAGCTTACCGCTTCGTAGAGAGCATCACCCGACGAGTGCGAATTCCCACCATCTTTTTTCCCGATGGAACGATGATGATTGAGCCATCCGATAGCACCCTGGCAAGTAAACTGGAAGAAAAAAAGCGCTTATGAGCGACCTGTACACCTTCAATCCTGCTCAAATTGTCGTATATGGCGTCTCGTGGTGCGGAGACTGCCGCCGCGCGCGACAAATCTTCGCCACGATGAACGTCCCTTACCTGGATATTGACATTGATACCGATAAACAAGCCGAGGCCTTTGTCAAACAAGCCAACCACGGCAACCGCTCGGTGCCAACAATTGTCTTTCCCGATGGCTCGATTCTGACCGAACCGGATAACTTGAGTTTATCAAACAAACTACGCCAATACACAACAATCAGGTCTAACGGGGCCTAAGCACGGCGAATTGCCCAACCATTCAAAATGCCATCTTGCGGTGCATCAATCGGGGTGGAACTTCATAAATACTTATAAATTATGAACATCGAAAGTCAAGCTCTCTCCCATACCTACCCTGCAGGTGTAGACGCGCTGCGCGGGATTTCGCTGTCCAGTGCGCCCGGGGTGCAGGTCGCCATCATTGGGCAAAACGGAGCCACCCTGGCTTCGATTCTCTCGATGGACACCCCCATCGTCATCTTTGTCGAACCACCGCAACTGACGCGGTCAGGAAAACGACTGGGCTTCTCTGAAACCATCATTCGTCAGGAGCACTTCCTGATTGCCTATCGAAAATTTACTCACAAATAACGCAGATTGAGAGGGGTTATGAATCATTCGTTAACAGCAGTTGCAATACAACCTGTCAAACTATCTGAACGCATCCATATCCTGGATATCCTGCGCGGATTTGCTGTTTTGGGCATCCTGGTTGTCAATATCATTGGCATGGCATCGCCCGCCTATTTGCCAGGATATCCAGACTCTTCGCAAACGCCTTTTTACGACCATCTGGCAGAGATGCTCATCTTGTATGCGGCAGATGGTAAATTTTTCACCATCTTCTCTTTCCTTTTTGGGTTGGGCTTCTCGGTGCAGCTCAGCCGGGCGCAAGCCAAAGGCCGCGACATCGGCTCGTACTATCCCCGCCGCCTGCTGGCCTTGCTGGCCTTTGGCTTTCTGCACAGCCTGTTCTGGTTCGATGACATTTTACGCTTGTACGCCCTGCTCGGCTTCACCTTACTCTGGTTTCGGCATCGTTCCAACCGCGAAGTATTCGCATGGGTGATTGTTTTCTTCGTCCTGGGTTATTTTTCCAGCCTGCTTCATGCTCTACTCAAAAACGCCATGCCTGACCTTTACACCCCCGGCAAGGCTGTCTTTCAGTCTGGCTCGCTCTGGCAGGTTTTCCAATTTCAGGCAGGCATTCAATTTTACATGCTGGCCTACGTTGCCCAAATTCAAGCCGCCAATGTGATGTATCTTTTTCTGCTTGGCATGCTGGCTGGCCGGCTGAAATTTTTTGAGAATCTCGAAGAACGCAAAGAAACGCTCAAAAAAATTGCCATCACGGCCCTGCTCGTCAATCTCATCTTCGACATTCTGCATTTTTTCAGTGAAACAGACTGGCTTTCAAACCTGGAATTTTCAATTGGCGCCCCCGCGCTTTCGGCAGCGTATATCAGCCTGCTGTGCCTGTTCTGGATGCATCCACTGGGCGCGAAATGGCTTGCCCCCCTGGCGGCAGCCGGGCGCATGGCACTGACCAACTACATCCTGCAATCGGTCCTTTGTTCATTTATATTCAATGGATATGGCCTGGGATTATATGGAAAAGTTGGCGCGGCTGGATTGTTGGGTTTTGCGGCTGGCATCTACACGCTTCAGATTGCCATCAGCAACTGGTGGCTGGCGCGCTTCCAATTTGGCCCACTCGAATGGGTCTGGCGCTCTCTCACCTATCTAAAAATACAGCCATTTCGCCGGGAAATGTAAAACGAGGCGTGGCTTGTTGTACAATAGACTGTAAAAAAGTGGAAGAGGAACAATCATGATTTCGCTGAGTATCCTGCTGATGATTGGCGCGCTGGCTGGTCTGGTTATCGTCGGCGTGCTGGTATTTTTGTTCTACCAAAGCAACAAAGTGGACCTGACTTCTCCAACCGATTCAAAACCGGAATGGATGCGACAGATGCCGCCCGCCGAAACCATCTCCGCCACGCTGACGGACGGGGAAGGCGTGCAAACTTTCAACCAGGACCCTGGCGAAAAACTGGCCTCCCCATTTGCCGAGCAAATCGAGGACATCGTTCAGGTGCGGCTGGCAAACCACCCATCCCTGAGCCAATATCGGGTAGATTTTGGCAGCGCGCCCGATGGCGGATTGGAAATCCACGTCAACGGCCAGACCTTTACCGAAATAGAGGCCCTGCCCAACGAAGCCCTGAAAGCCCTCATCCGCGAAGCTATCGAAACCTGGCGCACAACAGATTGATTCCCACTTACCTGCTCAACCTGCTCAAAATCGCGCGCGGGCGGCGCGACCTGCGCCCACGCCTGGCAATGTATTTCGTCACCACCCAATGCAATCTGAACTGCGCCTATTGCGAAGACTTTGGCGCGCACCGCAACCCGGGCCAAACCACATCGCCAGGGCAGGAAAACGCAAAACACATCCTGCGGGTTCTCCGCAGCGGAGTTGCCCGCCTGTGGCTGACGGGTGGTGAGCCATTGCTCGTCCCGTACCTGCCAGAATTGCTGGATGATGCCAGGGAAAAATTGCGCTTTCGAGAAATTACCCTGATTACCAACGGAACGCTGCTCTCGCAGCGGCTGGAGATTCTGTCCCGTCTCGACCGGCTGGTCATCAGCCTCGACTCATCTGACCCACTGACGCTGACCGCCGTTAACATCTCACAGCCCTGCGCAGAAGCAGTCATCGCAGCCGTCCGGCAGGCCGCCGCGTTGCAAACCAGGCATGGTTTTCGGCTGATGGTTAACGCCGTTCTGACCCCCGAAACCCTGCCAGGCATGGATTCCCTGCTGGAATTTTGCGCCCGCCAGAACATCCTGCTCTCCTTCTCTCCCCAGGCCTTCAACAACTGGCCGCGCTACGAACTGCTGACCGCGCCAGAATACCGCGCCTTCCTTGAGAAAGCTCTGACCGCCAAAACGCGCGGCGCGCCGATACTGGACAGCCGCGCCTATCTCCGCACCCTGCTCGAACAGACCCCCTATGACTGCTACCCCACCCTGACCCCGCGCATCCTGCCGGATGGCTGGCTGGTTTACCCCTGCCTGCCGATGGAAAAAGCCGGAGGCGAACAGGGCGGGCGCGCCATCAACCTGCTGGATGTGGATACCTGGCAGCAGGCCTGGGATGCCGCCCAAAAGCGATATGGCGAACCGCCTTCGGCCTGCCATTCGTGCTTCCAGCAGTGCTACGCCGAGCCATCACTCATGCAGTCGCGCCCGCTGGAACTGCTGGCCGAGCGGCTGTTTTACTCACGCCGGGTAGATTTGACGACCTATGCGCCGGGGTAGTATAATTATTGCAGAAATTCAGAATTTCTACTTTTCTGGAGTTCTGCCATGACAACAATTCAAATTCGTTCCAAAGGAACCATCACCCTGCCCGCCGAAATGCGGCGCAAATACAATTGGGAAGAAGGCGAAGTTCTGACCGCCATCGATATCGGGAATGGGACACTCATGCTTACTTCCAAGCCCAGCAAAGTGATGCGCAGCGCCGACAAAGTCGCCAAAATGGTGAAAGACGCCAACGTCAGCCTGGATGAACTACTAGAAACGCTGGACGAAGAACGTAAGAAATATTACCAGGAACACTACGTCAAAAAAGAGTAGGGCGGCATGAACAAGCCCAAAATTTTCCTGGATAGCAGCGCCCTGGTTGCCGGAGTGCTTTCAACAACAGGCGCGGCGCGGGCTTTGCTCGTTCTTTCAGAGAATGAAAATATTGAATCGTTCATCAACGAACATATTATTACCGAGTGCGAACGAACATTCGCGCGCAAAGTACCAGAGGCGCTCCCGGAACTTCGGAATACCATCAAGAACGCGATGTTGAAAATTCTAAATGACCCAACACCCGAAAAAGTCCAGGCAAACTTATATCTCATTCAAGACCCACAGGATGTAGCCATCCTGCTATCAGCCCTGGAATGCAAAGCCGATTTCCTGGTCGCTCATAATCGCAAACATTTCACCGATGACCCACAAGTGGCCGAAAAGACTGGCCTGCGCATCGGAACACCTGGAGACGCGCTCGAATGGATAAGAGCGCAAAGATAATCGTCATCGGCGCGGGAGTGTCCGGGCTGACAGCCGCCCTGCACCTGGCCGAGCGCGGCCTGGCGCCACTGCTGCTGGAAGCCGACCCACGTCTGGTGGGCGGGCGGCTGGCCGGGGGCGAGACGGTCGAAATCAACGGCGCAAAGTTTCGGCTGGAACACGGCGTGCATGGCATCTGGTCGCCTTACCGCAACTTTCAGGCCATGCTCTCGCGCAACCAACTGAGGCCGGTCTTCGTCCCCGCGCAGGAGGAGACCTGGATTTACAACCATCGTGGCCACATCCGCCGCGCCGAAGTAGGCCGCGCTATTCGCAAGAGCTGGTTCCCCGCGCCATTGCATTACCTGCAACTCTTCTTCAGCCCGCAATTCCTGTGGATGCTTGACATCCGCGATTGGGCTTCGCTCTTTCATGTTTGGGGTGGGCTGATGATGGGAGTGGGGATTGACCCCTTCGGCGAGAACCAGCCAATGGAGGGTCTCACCCTGGGCAACATCACCCGCAACTGGTCGCCCGCGCTCAAAGCCTTTTTCCTGGGCCTGGCGCGCAACGGGCTGGCGGCGCATCCCGATGAAGTGCCGCTTTCGGGCTTCCTGGCTTTTTTGCGGTTCTATACCCTGATGCGGCGCGATGCCTGGAACTTTGCCTATCTTCCTCAGGATGGCGGCGCCTCCATAACGGAACCGCTGGCCGAACGGGTGAAAACGCTTGGGGGACGCATTCTGCTTGGAAAACGGGTGGACAGGCTTGAGCAGGGCGAGTCGGGATGGATTATCCATAGCGGAATCGAGTCTTTCGCCGCGCGTCAGGTGATTTTGGCGGTAGAATCCAGCGCGGCGCAGTCCATCCTGCAAAGCAGTTTTGGAGCGGGCGATTGGTTCTTTCCGCGCTCGCTCGCTAACGCGGTCGTTCGGCTGTGGTTCGAGACCCCGCCCCGCAAAGGCGCGGAAGCGGGTATTTTTACCGGCGATTTTATCCTGCACAATTACTTCTGGCTCGACCGGATGTATAACCCCTACCGGCGCTGGGCGCGCGAGACGGGCGGCAGCTGCCTGGAGGCGCACATTTACGGCCCGCCGGAAATATTGGCGCGTCCGGACGCGGTTTTGCTGGCCGAGGCCATTCAAAACGTGACCCTGGCCTGGCCCGAACTGCGCGGTCATCGCATTGGGCAGCACATTCAGCGCAACCCGGCCACACACACCCTGCCCGCCGTTGGGCGGCGCGAAAAGCACCTCGGCATCATCACCCCCTGGACGGGTCTATTCTGCGCTGGCGATTGGGTGCGGCACGCTTCGCCTGCCTTTTTTTTGGAACGCGCCTGCGTAACCGGCATTGCGGCAGCCAATGAGGTGCTACAATTGAACGGCCTGCCGCCCTGGGCGCTGTTAGATGCGCCCCAACCTGAACCCTTTGCCGCCTGGATTGAACGACTGATGCACGCCGGGCGGCGAAATCGGCGCGCGCGGCGCAACCTGACCAACCCCGGAGAAAACCATGACTGATTTCCATGCCCGCCTGCCTGAAATGCTCCACCTGCTTAAAAAATTGGTCGAAACCGAATCGCCTTCCGGCGATAAATCTGCCGTTGACCGGGTAGCCGCCCTGGTGATTGAGGAATGTCGACGCCTGGGGGCGGAGGTGGAAATTGTTTCCAACGCGCGAACCGGCGACCATGTGATTGCCCGCTGGAACGCGCATTTGCCCGGCAAACCCATTTTGCTCTTGCACCACATGGATACGGTGTATCCACTGGGAATGCTGGAACGAATGCCTTTTTACTCCAAAGATGGTAAAACTTTTGGCCCCGGCGTGCTGGATATGAAAGGCGGCATTGTCATTAGCCTGGCGGCCATCGCCGCGCTGCAAGAGACCGGGCTGTTGAAGCGCCCCGTGACCGCGCTATTTACTTCGGACGAGGAAATCGGCAGCGGCACATCGCGCGCGTTGATTGAACGCCTGGCCGCGCAGGCGGAAGTGGCGCTGGTGCTGGAATCGGGCCTGGAAGACGGCTCGATTAAGGTCTGGCGCAAGGGCGTGGGTGATTTTGTGGTCAGGGCCAGGGGTCGGGCGGCGCATTCGGGCGGGGAACACGAAAAAGGGCGCAATGCTATTCGCGAACTGGCGTATCAGGTATTGGAAATTGAAAAACTGACCGATTACAACGTTGGGACAACACTTAACGTAGGCGTGATTCGTGGCGGGACGGTGACGAATGTGGTGCCAGAAGAAGCAGTGGCCGAGGGCGATATTCGGATTCTGGCGCCTGAGGAGGGCGCGCGCATCGAAGCCGCGCTGCGGGGGCTGCGGCCAGCCTTCCCCGATACAACGGTGCAGGTGACGGTGGAATTCAACCGCCCGCCCATGCCGTTCAACGAGGTCAATCAGGCCGCGCTGGCAAAGGCAAAGAAGATTGCTGCGGCAGAAGGAATCACGCTCAAAGCGGGCGGCTCTGGCGGCGGGTCGGATGGCAATTTTGTGGCCCCGCTGGGGGTGCCGGTGCTGGATGGCCTCGGCACAGTTGGCGCGGATTATCACTCGGAGCGCGAGTGGATTTACACGGAAAGCCTCGCCAGCCGCGCCCGGCTGATTGCCGCACTCATTCGAGATTGGGCAAAGTTTGCATCTCAGGACGAATAGGTTGCTCTATCCCACAACCTGTCCGATTGGACAGGTTTTTTGTTCAACCGTCTCCGGGTATCCTAATATAATACAGAGAGTGCTTTCATCCTGGAGGGAATATGCCTGTTTATGAAATGACCATCAACGGCCAGCCGGTCAGCCTGGAAGCGGAAGCGGAAATGCCGCTTCTGTGGGCGCTGCGCGACCTGCTGGGCCTGACCGGGACAAAATACAGTTGCGGGATAGGAATTTGTGGAACCTGCACGGTGCTTATCGACGGTCAGCCGGTCCGCTCCTGCATCACGCCGGTCGCCAGCGCCGCCGGGAAATTTATCCTGACCATTGAGGGGCTTTCGCCCGAAGTCACTCATCCGCTCCAAAAAGCCTGGCTGGAGGAGCAGGTGACCCAGTGCGGCTACTGCCAGCCAGGACAAATCCTGACCGCCGCCGCCCTTCTGGAGAAAAACCCCGACCCAACGGATGCGGACATCGATTCGGCTATGTCGGGGGTTTTATGCCGTTGTGGAACCTATCAACGCATTCGTAAAGCCATTCACCGGGCAGCGCAGGAGGCATGAGATGTCCACCCAAAAAATAAGTCGACGTGATTTTCTCAAACTGGCATCTATCACCGGTGGTGGATTGGTGCTGGCCCTGTACCTGGATGCCTGCGACAAACTGCCCCCCGAACTGCCCCTGCTCTCGGCCAAAGACCCGGCCTCTGAACCGGGCGCGATGACGCCCAATATCTACGTTAAAGTAGATAAGGAGGGTGTCCTGACGGTGACAGCCTTCCGCTCTGAGATGGGACAGGGCATTCGCACCGCCCTGGCGATGCTGGTGGCAGAAGAGTTGGATATTGCCTGGGAAAACGTGCGCATCGAGCAAACTCCCGCTGATGCGCGCTTCGGCAACCAGCACACCGGGGGCAGCCAGAGCGTCACCAGATATTACACTGCGCTGCGCAATGCCGGGGCCGCTGCGCGTCAGATGCTCATTCAGGCTGCCGCGCGCAAGTGGGGCGTCAGGGCCAGTGATTGCAGCACTGAGCCAGGCTATGTAACGCATCCTGAAAGTGGGCAAAAACTGGCCTATGGCGACCTGGTGGAAGAGGCTGCCAAACTCAATCCACCGCTGGCGGTCAAAACCAAAGAAAAAGACTTCAAAATCCTCGGCAAAGACCTTGGCCACTGGGATGCGCCACAAATTATCAGCGGAAAAGCCATTTATGGCATAGATATCCGCGTTCCAGGCATGTTGTTCGCGGCAGTTGCGCGCTGCCCGGTCTTTGGAGGAACTTATTCCAGTGTAGATGATTCCGCTGCAAAAGCCATCCCTGGCGTAAAGCAGGTGCTCCAACTGGAGGACCGGGTGGCTGTGGTGGCCGAGAACTCGTGGGCGGCCATTCGCGGGCGCGATGCCCTTAAAATCACATGGGACGAAGGCCCGAACGCCGGTTTGAATAGCCAGCAAATCATGTCCGAGGCCGCTGGGCGCCTGGTGAAGTCAGAACCAGGCAACCTGCTCGAGTCCATTTACGAGATACCTTATGAGGCCCACGCGACGATGGAGCCAATGAACTGCACCGTCCATTTTCACGATGATGCGTGCGAAGTGTGGGCGCCCACCCAAAGCCCGCAGTCGGTTCAAAAAGCGGTGGCGCAGGTCAGCGGCTTGTCACAAGACAAGGTGACGGTGTATACAACGCTTCTCGGCGGCGGGTTTGGCCGGCGCCTGCAGGTTGATTATGCGGTTGAAGCGGCGCAGGTGGCAAAGGCCGCTGACGCGCCTGTTCAGGTGCTGTGGACTCGCGCTGACGACATGCAGCACGACTTCTATCATCCGCTTTCCGTGCAATATGCTTATACCCCGCTCAACCAACCCGGTTTGCCCACCGTCCTTTGTGAGTACGGGCAGGGCGTCCCTACCGGGGATTGGCGCTCGGTCGGAGAGTTCACCGCGGCCTACCCCAAAGAATGCTTTACGGATGAACTGGCGCACAAACTGGGGCGCGACCCGCTCGACCTGCGCCGTGAACTCTACCGCCATGAGCCGCGCGCGCTGGCAGTCATCAACCTGGCTGCTGAAAAATCGGGCTGGGGAACAGCCCTTCCTGCCGGGCAGGGACGCGGCATGGCTTACCACGCCACCTTTGGAGTAACGCATGTATGCCAGGTGGCCGAAGTGAACGTGGATAAGAATGGGAATGTCCGGGTCAAGCGGGTGGTATGCGCCGTCGATTGCGGCAAAGTGGTTAACCCCGGCAACATCAGAGCCCAAATGGAAGGCGGCATTGTCTTCGGGCTCACCGCTGCGCTCAAAGCCGAAGCCACGCTCAAAAATGGACGCATTCAGCAGTCAAACTTTATGGATTACCCTATTTTGCGCATGGACGAGATGCCGCTGGTGGAAGTCTACATCGTTGAAAGCGAGGAAAAAGCGACTGGCATCGGCGAAATGGGCGTGCCGCCAATTGCTCCGGCGGTGGCAAATGCCGTGTTCGCAGCCACAGGGATTCGGGTGCGGCATATCCCTATCCGCCCGGCGGATTTGAAAGGATGAGTAAATATCGAGAGAAAGCATGGGTTGAATGGATGAGGCGGCATAAATTTTGCGCTATGGCACTGCAAAAATCCCCAAATGGTTGCCTACCGTCCGTTCGCGCCCCGGAATGCCCAGGTCAATGGGAGAGTTCATCACCTGCAAGCCTTTTCCCGGCCAATCAATGACCATCGTGGAGGAACCACCGCCATCGAGCATAATGGCGTTGTCACCGCCGTAAAACAGCATCAGTTCAGCCAACTCGGCAATCGTCGCGCCCTCGCTGTAGAAGGGCTGGCGGCCATCCACGACAATCAAAATCAGACGCGTACCAGGGCCATCCAGTCCAACCGCTGTGCGAGGCGCAGAGCGAGTATCATTCAGGTCTTCCACCACCTTGCGGTCGCGCACCAGCCAACTCATGCCAGAAATCGCGTTGTATACTTTGCGGGTGGGCTTTCCAAATGAAGCTTCGTTGCGCTCGTTGATGTAAAGGATGGGGGATTTTGGGGTATATACGCCATATTGCCTCCCACGAGAAGCGGCCAAGCCCAAAGGACGCACCGGGTCGCCAGGATGGGGGTAGTAATCGAACAAATTGTTCGACCACCAGGGAGTAAATCCATCCCCATTGATAGCAATCTGCACGCCAAACTCGCTGGCAAATTGTTTTGTAGTACGCGCGCGCAATGGGTTTTCCTTATCTCCCTTTTCCGGCGGCGTAACGAAAACCTTAATATTTTTACAAGTCAAATCAATGGTGACGATGTGCGCAATCATCGTACGCGGAAATGCGTGCGTCTTGCGATAATATACAACGCACGGATAGATTTCCTCGCGCATTTCCACCGGCGCAGGACGCCCGCGATAATAGAAAAATACCAGCGCGGTCAGAAAAACCCCCGACGCAACCAATCCTAGCAAGATTTTCCGTTTCATGCGCAAATTTTACCTATGAAACCAGCGGCATAAGATAAGTCTTTTCTCATGCAGAAAACTCTCCCAATCCCTGATACAATCGACCAACAAGCAACCAGCCCACCCATTGCTGAAGACAAGGAAAGCATGTGAATTTCGACCAATTCAAATTAGATTCCCGCCCCCTGCCCAGAATCAACCGCGTCAGATACCAGGCAGCCCTCCCAATCCAGGCTGCCGCCATCCCCGCCGCGCTCAAAGGTCATGATTTAATCGGCTGCGCCCAGACCGGCACTGGCAAAACCGCCGCATTCGTCCCGCCCCGTTGCAAAAAAACTGACTGGGCCGCGCATTGGCCAAAACCAAGCGAGCGTTTCACATCCATCCCACCCGCATCGGCGACCTGTCCCCAAACATTAAGCAAACATCCCGCCCTGGCGCGGGATGTTATGCGCTTGGTTTGTGCGGTTGAATGAATATGCTAGAATATTTACAAAATTTTACATGCTTTTGTCCAGAAAAAGGTATATGCATCGCCTGACTCCGCATCTGATTCTCGAAAACTACGCATCGGGTCACCTGAAAGGCGAATTTTCGGCCATCGGCATGTTTGCCGATATGTCGGGTTTTTCGGCCATGACAGATGAATTGATGACGCACGGCCAACATGGCGCGGAAGTTCTGGCGGTGGTGTTGCGTAAGGCCTTCGGCCCGATGATTCAGAGCATCTACGAACAGGGCGGATTCATCGCAACCCAGGCCGGAGATGCCTTTACCGCGCTCTTCCCCATCACCACAACCCCACAGGAAACCGCCCAAAAGGCGCTGACGGCAGCCATCGAAATCCAGAAACATATTCAATCCCAATCGCGTCCGGTTACGCCATATGGGGAATTCCAGATTGCAGTAAAAATCGGTCTAAGCTTCGGGCGCGCCGCCTGGGGCATCCTCGAATCGCATGACGGCAGACAAGCCGTCTGTTACTTCAAAGGCGCTGCCATCGACGACAGCGCGCGCGCCGAACATTTCGCGGCGCGCGAACAGGTCATCTTATCGCCGTCCTTTTACGAAATCGCGCGAGAAATGGTGGAGGTTGAAGCGGCGGAAGACCATTTTCGCCTGGTGGAATATCTCGGTGAGCAGACTCATCCGCAGCCCATTCAATTGCCCGACCTCGACCTGGACCTAGCCAGCCGCTTCTTCCCCAAAAATTTAATCACCCAGCGATTTGCAGGCGAATTTCGCCAGGTCGTTGGCCTGTTCGTTGGCCTGCCCGATGTTGAGCAGGAATCTGAATTAGAGCGCGTTATGCAGTCGGTGTTCGACTTACAAAACCAGTATGGCGGCATGGTTAAACTCTATTTTGGCGATAAAGGCCCGCACATCCTGGTTATTTGGGGCGCTCCACTGGCTTATGAAAATGATGTCGAACGCGCGCTCAGTTTTGTCCTGGACCTGCAAACCCGCGCCAAAACCCATCTCCATGCTGGCGTTACCTACCGCATTGCGCATGCAGGCTGCATCGGCAGCGCGCTCTCGGAGGAATATGCCACCTTTGGACGTGGAGTTAACCTGGCAGCCCGCTTTATGACCGCTGCCCCGCAGGGTGAAATCTGGGTCGATGAGTTTGTCGCCAGACGCGCGCGAGCCAACTTCGATTTTGAATATATCGAAGCGCGCGCCTTTAAAGGGTTTGCCCAACCACAAAAAGTGTTCACCCTGCTCGGACGCAAGCCAGCCCGCGAAATTGACTATGCCGGCAAGATGGTCGGGCGGGAATCCGAAATCCACCTGCTGGAAGAATTCGTCCAGCCAATCTTTGATGGACACTACGCCGGGCTTATGCTGGTCTTTGGAGAACCAGGCATGGGCAAAAGCCGCCTGGTTTACGAATTTCTTGCTCAAATCCCCACAGAACGCGCCACCTGGTTCCTGGCCCAAACCGACCAACTCTTGCGAGAGTCACTCAACCCCTTTCGCTACTGGCTGCGGCATTACTTCGGATTTTCAGACCAGGCCGGGGAAGAACGCAACAAGCGCAATTTCAAGAAAAAACTGGATGATTTAATCGCCTCCACTCCCGAAACAGAAGTGGCGGAAAATCTGGACCGAACCCACTCCTGCCTGGGCGCACTGCTCGGCCTGCGCTGGCCCAACTCTCTCTACGAAAGACTGGATGCGGAAGCCCGCTACCAGAACACGCTCATTGGACTGACTTGCATGCTCCAGGCCGAGAGTTTGCGCCAGCCGGTTATCCTGTTTATCGAAGACATCCAATGGCTCGATGATGACTCCATCGGTTACCTGCCCCGCTTACTGCGCGCCCTCACCGCCGATGAAAACATGCGCTACCCCATTGCCCTGATAGCCACCTCGCGGTACGAGGAGATGAAACTACCCCTCGAATCGCTCCCGCACCGTACTATTGACCTGGGACGACTTGACCGGGATTCGCTGGCTGCATTGGCGCAATCCCATCTGGGAGGTCAGGCCAGTGCTTCTTTACTGGATATCATCGAAGCACGGGCAGAGGGCAATCCCTTCTTTGCCGAACAAATTCTACGCTATGCCCAAGAGGAACATCTCTTAACCGAACAGGAGAAACAATGGAGTTTTTCTCAAGGCGCAGACCTTCTCACGCTTCCGGCAGACGTCAATGCGTTGTTGGTTGCGCGGCTTGACCAACTGGTTCAGGAAATTAAGGAAATTGTCCAGACTGCCGCTGTACTGGGGCGGGAATTTGAAACCAGAGTACTCGCGCGCTTGCTTGAACTCCAGGAAATTCGCCCCGGAGACTTGAATAATGCGCTTGGCATTGCCGAACACGAAGCCATCTGGGCCGCGCTGAGCGACATTCGCTACATTTTCCGTCACGCCCTGATGTGGGACGCCGCATATCACATGCAACTACACGCCAGGCGACAGGCCTTACACGCCATTGTGGTTGAATCGCTGGAAAATCTGTACGAAAGCGATTTATCCAACCATTATGGCGAACTGGCCTATCATGCAGAACGAGCCCTTCTAAACGAAAAAGCGCGTGCTTACTTATTTAAAGCCGCCGACATCGCCAAAAATGCTTATCAGAATAGCCAGGCCGATGATTACTACACCCGCGCCCTTCATCTGACCCCCAAAGATGACCTGACTGGCCAATATGACCTGTTACTGGCCCGCCTGGAAATCTACCAGACCCAGGGACGTTACGACGAATGCCAGCGCGACCTCCAGGTTCTCGATACCTTAGCGCGCCAGATTGGCCTGCCAGAGCGCGTTCTGGAAGTCATCATCCAAAAAACTGAAACGCTGTACGTTACAGGCGACTACACTCAAACCGTCTCAGCCGGGCTTCAGGCACTCGCCCTGGCCGAATCACTGCAAAACTACGAAAAAACCATTCCGATTTATAATCTGCTCAGCAATGCTGCGCAACGATTAGGAGGCTACGACCAGGCACAAGAATTCGTCGAAAAGGGACTGGCGTTAGCGCGCTCCTTGCGCAACCCCCTGATGGAATGCCGGCTGTTAAATACAAACGGCATGCTCTATGCCGGCCAGCGCAACCTCGCCATGGCCGCGGAAAACTTCCAGCAAAGCCTGAACCTGGCCCACCATATTGGAGATTTGCGATTACAAGCCCGTCCGCTCGCCAACCTGGGCATGACAGCCCTCCAGCACGGCAACTTCCCGGAGGCCCTTCGATATAGCGAACAATCACTGGCGCTCGCTCGCCAAATCGGCGCGCGTAATGGAGAAGTCGTCATTCTCATCAACCTGGGGTTTATCGCCAGCAACCTGGGAGACTATGACCAGGCAAGAAACTACACGGAAGCCAGTCTGCGCATTGCCCGCGAAATTGGAGATAAACACCACGAAGCCCTCGCCCTGATTAATCTAAGCGCTCAGCTTGGCGCGCTTGAGAACTATCACAAAGCCATTCACATGGCCAGCCAGGGATTAAAAATTGCCCAGCAGATAGGCGAACAATCCACTGCGGCATGGGCATATACCTATTTGGGACACAACCTGTTTGCCAGCGAAAAACGCGAAGAAGCAGAACAAGCCTACCAAAACGCTTTACAAATCCGCCGGGAACTGAATCAAAAGGCGCTCGCCACCGAACCCCTGGAAGGAAAGGCCCGCCTGGCAATGGCGAGCGGCAAACCTGCGCTTGCGCGACAGTATGTCGATGAAATTCTATCCATCCTCGAAGAAACAGAAAATCTGGATGGCACCGATGACCCGTTGCAGGTCTACTTCACCTGCTACCAGGTATTGATGATGGGAAATGACGCGCGCGCTCGCAGCCTGCTGGAAACCGCCCACGCATTGCTGCAAACGCGCGCCAGCCAGATTCCCGATGAAATCCATCGCCAAAGATTTCTGGCCCGAAGTGAAAACCAGGCCATCCAAATTGCCTGGCAATTATGGCAATGAATCAGGGCGTCCACCCAGCCGATGGGTCATCCGCCTCCAGTTCTGCACGCACATTACCGTTCCCCAAGTCCGTATAAGACAAGGGAAAAATATCTTTACCGTCAAAATAGACCAATTCGCCGGTCGATTTGGCCAACTCGATGGCGTACTTAACTTTGATGCCTTGCTTAACCGCGTTTGGCTTTTTTTTCAAGACGAAATTCGCCACCCAGCGCACCCTATTCCCTTTGTAGGTTTTTTCCGCCAGCCCTGGTGGGAAATGTTCCGGCACGACATCGAATTGATTCTCATCAATTTCGACTTCAATATCTCCGGTGAACTCAGGAAAATCTTTCGTCTTTTGGATTTTGATTTTTTTCATAATATCTCCTCTCTAAACCCGGATTATCCCAAATACAAGAAAAAATTTCGTTAAAGGGACATTGCCATTGTACCGAAAAAACATGCTCAACGGCTAGATGGAGTACAAGATGAAAACGCGCTTAATCGCCTCGCTTGGCTTGCTTCTCGTCGCATCAACCATCGGATGCGTGCCATCCACCCCTGAAATCGCTGCTTCGCTCACCTTACCTTTCGATACAGCCACCCCGTTGCCAACAAAAACCCTCATTCCGACAAACACTCAAACGCCGCCCCCTTCCGCAACAGCAACACACACCCCGCTGCCAACTGCCACCCCAACCCCCACCGCCACACCCACGGAAACCCCAACCCCTACCATCACGCCCACCTACGCTCCCTTGCGCGGAAAAATCAACGTCGAAAAAGCAAGCTGCCGCTACGGACCGGGCGCCATGTACCTGTACCTCTACGGTCTGGTAAAAGGCGCCAACCAGGACATTATTGGACGCAACGATGACGCTTCCTGGCTGCTCACCCAGGCCCGCGGCGACGATACCTCCTGCTGGGTCAAAACCGACCTGATGGACCTGAACGGCGACCCGCTGACGGCTCCTGTCATTCATCCCGACGATTACCGCCTGCCCCAATCACCCTACTATGGCCCGCTCACCAACGTCACCGCCCGTCGCAACGGCAGCGAAGTTATCATCTCCTGGAGTCCGCTCATCCTGCGCGCAGGTGATGACTCGCTGCAAACGCCCTATGTCCTGCAAGTCTGGGTCTGCCGCAACGGGCAACCCATCTTTGAATCGCTGGGGACATATGACACGACCATCCAGGTCATCGACGAAGGCGGCTGCGGCACCCCCTCGCGTGGGCGCATCACTGCCGCCGAAAAGCACGGATACACAAAATTTGTCGAAATTCCCTGGCCATAATCCTTGCCATTGACCCTTTCACCCCGTATTGTCACTCAACCCAATCAACCAAAAGTTAAGGCACATGTCACTCACCAAACGTTGGATACTTCCCCCGCCCATCACCGAAACGGCCCGCGCCGAACTCAAGGCTTTTCCTGCAATCTTGCAACAATTGCTCTTCAATCGCGGCTATGCCACCGATTCTGCCGCTCGTGCCTACCTGCGCGCCCAGGTCAACTTTGACACGAACCCAATGCAACTGCTGGGAATGGAAACCGCCGTCGCGCGCATCCGCCGCGCGCTGGCAAAAAACGAAGCCATTGCCATCTACGGCGATTACGATGTGGACGGAGTCACCGCTACCGCCCTGCTCGTTCAGACCCTTCGTTCATTGGGCGGAAATGTCAGAGGCTACATCCCCAACCGGTTCGAAGAAGGCTATGGGCTAAACCCAGACGCCTTTGATACGCTCAAATCGGAGGGTGTAAAACTCGTTATCAGCGTAGATTGTGGGATTCGCTCCCCCGCAGAAGCACTGCACGCAAAAACCATTGGCCTTGACCTGGTCATCTCAGACCATCACCACCCAGACGCCGATTTGCCAGATGCCCTGGCTGTCATCAACCCTAAACGCGAAGGCGACCCGTATCCTGACAAAGACCTGGCCGGGGTAGGCGTGGCTTACAAAATTGCCCAGGCGCTGGAACCCGACCCCGCCCAGCTCGAAAACCTGCTCGACCTGGTTGCGCTAGGAACGGTTGCCGACCTGGCCCCACTGACCGGCGAAAATCGGATGCTCGTCCGCAAAGGGCTGTTGAAAATCCAGGCCACAACGCGCCAGGGATTATATTCCCTTGCAAACGTCGCCAACCTGTCATTGCCAAAAACAACCGCAACAGATATCGGCTTTTTGCTTGGCCCACGCCTGAACGCCGCTGGCAGGCTGGAATCCGCCCTGGCCGCCTTCGACTTGCTCACCAGCACAGATGTTTTCCTTGCCGGGCAACTCGCCCAGAAGTTAGATACTCAAAACCGGGAAAGGCAGGCCCTGACCCGCAAAATTCAGGAACAGGCGGAACAAATCGCAACGGCAGATGACCCCAATGCCCTTCTCATGTTTGCTGTTCATCCCGACTTCAACTCCGGCGTGGTTGGGTTAGCCGCTTCGCGCCTGTCAGAAACCTTTTACCGCCCTGCCGTGGTTGGACAACTCGGCGAAGAGACCACCCGCTGCTCATGCCGCTCAATTCCCGAATTCCACATCACGGCGGCGCTGGATGAATGCAAAGACCTTCTCGTCCGACACGGCGGACATGCCGCTGCCGCCGGGTTCACTGTGCAAAATGAGAAACTACCCGCCCTCAAGGAACGCCTCAAAGAAATCGCCCGCCGCGAACTCGACCATCTCGACCTGCGCCCATCGCTCACAGCCGATATGGAAACCCCACTCTCCAAAATGACCAGGGAAGTTGTGAAATTCCTCAAGTACCTGCAGCCCACCGGCTACGGCAACGCCGATGCAGTCTTCGTCAGCCGGGCGCTTGTCGTCAAAAGCGCCCGCACGGTCGGCGCAGACAGCAAGCACCTGAAAATGACCCTGAGTGATGGACAGGTCATCTTTGATGCCATCGGCTTTCGGCTTGGCCCATTGCTGCCCGAACTGCCGGTCGGCTCTAAAGTAGACGTGATGTACACCCTCGAGGAAAACGAATTTAACGGACGGAGCAGCTTGCAATTGAATCTAAAAGATGTGAAACGAGCCGGAATTCCAGATTAAACCGACAGCGCGAGGAAATTCACTCGCGCTGTTACGTTGATTTTGAGCCTGTCTGCTTCTTTGCGCGCCCGCTTTATGCGGTATCTAGTCCGCTCTTAATTCCAGGGCCGCGCCCACTGCTGAAGCACCTCATTATCTTTAATGAGAATCCGTCTATTTTCAACATTGATGGCCCCCGAACGCTCTAACTCACGCAAGGAACGCGCCACCACCTCGCGCACCGTTCCAAGCCGCGCGGCCAACTGGTCCTGTGTCCAACGCGTAGGAGACTCTCCCCGCAATTCTTCAGGCGGAATCTCGCCAATCAAACGCGCCAGGCGATGCGTAACCTGATAAAACGCCATCTCGCTCACCAGATTGACCAGATGACGCATCATGCGCGAAAGGTTCTGAATGGTTTTGCGCATAAATTCAGGGTCGGTTCGCATCAGAGATTGCACGGCGCCAGCATCCACCACCCAAACCGTCGTCTCCTCCAAAGCCTCTACATTAACCGGGTTTTCCCCTCCATCAAAAACAGGCACTTCGTTACAGGTATCGCCCTCTTGCAGAACGCGGATGATATGTTGTCGTCCCAACGGAGAAACACGAAACAGTTTGACACTCCCCTTCTGGATGATATGCAAACCAGCGCAAGCATCGCCTTCCCAAAACAGGATCTCGCCGCGCTCAAAACGCCGCAAGGTTGTCGAAGCCGCCAGCGTTTTCAACGATTCTTCACCCAGGCCTTGAAAAAAAAGGTTGGAACGCAAGGTTTTGATTTTCTCAGACGAGTCAATTTTAAGATGCATCATGGGGGTATTGTACCTGAAATCAACAAAATACTGCGCAAAAATGCGCGGACGAGAGTAGAATTGTGCTATAGAGATATGGCGTATTTTATGACATTGCCATGAGAGGAATTCCATGAAAGCCACCAAAATACTGCGCAATGACCAGGAACTCATTGACCGATTTCTGGCTGTATTTGGATTGGGGGCAGTCAAAGCGGCCCAAAATAAACCTGTTCAGCCTGGTTTTTTCATCTATGGATGCAGTTTTATCAAAGAATTCATTGAAGGAAATTACTTTAAAAAAGAACAGGTTTTGTTCAAAGCAATGGAAGAAAGCGGGCTTGCCACCGACAGCGGACCCTTGCAGCACATGCTCGAAGAAATTACCGCCAGCCAGGAGATTAGCAGTGAATTGCTCGCTGCTGCGCGCCAATGGCAGGCGGGCGATGTAAATGGCCGCAACGGCATCATCTGGACAACCAGCAGTTACACCACCATGATGCGCCAACATATTGACCGCTCGCGAAGCATCATTTTCCCGCTAGCCGAGCAAGTCCTCCCGCTTGATGAGCAGTACAAAATTGCCGAAGCATACAACCACATCGTATTCGAGGAAGGTCAAATTCAGCCAGTTGAACATTATGAAAAAATCGTTGCATCCCTCAAAGATGAAACTGATGAGTGGAAATAAGGACTTCATCCGCCCGGAGGAAAATAATGCCTGAGCATGCTTATCAGCAAATCGAGGCCCTTCTCTCCAGCGCAGATGCGTCCAAAATCCACGAGGGGCTGGAACTCGTCAGAAAAGAAATTGCCCGGATTGGCTCGAAGGAAGCCCGGCCTCTCTTCGAAATTGTGGCGATGCTCTTCCATTTTGACATGCTTGACCGTCCTGACCTGGTCCCTGTCCTCAATGAAGCCGTCAGCCTGGTGGTCGGTTTTGGCGATTGGGTCATTCCAGAACTGCTACGCGAACTAGACGATGGCGACCTGAAAGCCCAACTGACCATTGGTCATGCGCTTGGGCGCATCGGGGCAGATGCCATCCAGCCGTTGATTGCCGAATATCATGCAACCAGCGACTCAGCCCGCCGGGTCTTCATCCTTTATGCGCTGGGAAAGATAAAATCGCCGCGCGTTATAGAGGCCATGCCGCTGGCACTGGAGGCAATTCATTCCACCGATCTGGAGTTGCGTGATACCGCAACGCGGGCAATTGGAAAATTTGTCGAATTCGTCCCATCTCTATCCGATTCGTTGCGCCGGGAAATCTTTCAAAAACTCCAACGCAACCTGGCCGATAGCAGCCCTGTCATTCGCGCGAAAGCGGTTCGCAGCCTGGGCAAACTGGCAAAGTTTGGGCATCTCTCCCAAGAAGAGCGCCAATCACTCAAAAACATCCTGGAGCGGCTGATGGGCATCGATGAGCATTACGAATGGGATTATGCCTACATCGTCCGGCGCGAGGCCGAAGAAGCCTATCAGTATATTCGATAAATCCGCATTCGATGAGTGAAAATAAAAAACGCGCCTGCGCGGGCGCGTTTTTTATTTCCTGCCGCAAATTTACAATGCTACTGCAAACATTGACGAAAACCGGGCATGCTACACTGCAAGTAAACCTTTTTGGACTTTATTTATGAATTCCGACCAGATTCTCTTGCACGCCATCCACCTGATTGAAGCAGGGAATAAAACAGATGGACGTGAATTATTAAAACAGACCGTGCAAGCAGAACCTTTCAACGCCGATGCCTGGTACACCTATGCCCAATTTTGCGGAAACCGTGAACAGGCAATCGATGCCCTCAAGCATGTCCTGAAAATAGAACCTGAATATCCTGGCGCGCGCGTAGCGCTCGAAAGAATTGCGCCCGCAACTCCACCGCCGGTCGAACTCCCCAAACCACAGCCTGCATTTGTCACTCTGGAAAAGGATGACCCCTGGGCAGAATCGCTGCAACCAAATGCCAGCACGCCTCCCATTGTTCCGGGCAAGATGCCCACAAAAAAGAAAAAGAAATCCCAGACTCCAAAATGGTTCATTGCCAGCGTAATCGTTTTACTGAGCTTCCTTGTATTTGGCTGTCTTGGAATCAGCGCCTTTGTGTTGCTTAACCAGCCAGAAAATCTCCAGGTCAAGACAATTCCCATCCTGGATAATCCAGTCATTCCAGTAACAGGTCACACGCCTGAAGCGACCCTGACTCTCCGGGCATATCAAACTCCAACCAGCACTCCTGACCCCTGTACCTGCCAGACTGTTGAGATATACATGAATTCTCACAGAGTGCGCGTCAATCAACTGCTAGCAGACATGGATTTTGCGGCCAGGCGACTCAAAAAGAAAACACTCAACGCACAGGAAACCCAAACATTGGTTCTCAATGCTACCCAAATGTACGAATCCCAACGCGCCGAGAGTTTTCCACCCTGCCTGGAAAGTTACCAAAAAGAGGCCGTCAAAATGTTTTGGAATTGGCAACAGGCCGCAACAGCCATTCAGAATGGGGATTCAAACAGCGCCCTGGCCTTTGTCAATATTATCCTGAATGATAGCCAGGGCTTGGACGCCAAACTGGATAAACTCGCAAGCCACCCCGGCCTGCAAACGTGCAATTTTGCCTTCCCAACGCTCACTGCGCCATAAAACCTACTGCGATATCAGCGCATCCACCATGGGCAGAAATAGCCCGTTATACGAGGCATCCTGCTCCGGCCATCGCCAGGACAATCGCCCAAACACGGCTAACTTCGGCAAAGGCGATAAAAACCGGTTCGCCATTCAATAAAGGATTTAATTTTTACTATATTGGTGACATGCATTCAGACAACCCATCTTTTCAACGATTGACCAATTGAAACACAACTGAATTGTATCAATACTTACAAAAAGCCGAAATAGTTGTGACTTATTTCACAATATGCTTACTGCAAACATCGGGTAAAATTCAACCAGTAAAGAGCCCAAGGAGTTGATTGTTAACCATGAATGTCCAAAAACTGGTTGAACTTGTTAATGGGGAGGTACTTAATCCGCAGGTTGCTCTTAGCCATGAGCTAAAAGGCGGCTGCGGCGCAGATTTAATGAGCGATGTGCTGGCTTCAGTTAAACCAGACGCCGTTTTACTGACTGGTCTGTGCAATGTTCAGGTTGTTCGTACCGCCCAAATGGCCGATGTACGCGCGATTGTCTTCGTGCGAGGCAAACAACCCACTGCCGATACAATTACGCTCGCCACCCAGGAAGGCATTCCGCTCATTAGCAGCCCGTTTGGGATGTTCGAGTTATGCGGGCGGCTCTATCAGGCCGGCTTGCGCAGCCTGGAAGAGCCGGTTTCCAGCTAGGATGACCATGAGCACCCTGCAAGAACTGCAAGGACGCAAAGGACGAATCATCACTGATAAAGACGCGCGTGAAATCAGCCGCGTGGAGGAACTCTCGTATGACCTGAAAATCAGCGAGGTCATGACGAGTAGCGTAAAAACCGTTTCGCCAGAGATGCTGATGAGTGCAGTACTGGAAATTCTGCGCGTCAACCGCATTTCCGGCGTGCCAGTGCTGGAAAACGGCAATCTGGCTGGCATTTTAAGCATCGAAGACCTGGTGCGCTGCATGGAGAAGAACGAACTCCATCTGCCAGTGAGCGCCTACATGAGCCACAACATCGTCAGCGTCAACGCCTACGATTCGGTCGTCAAAGCCATCGAAACCTTCAGCAAAGAGCGCAAAGGCCGCCTGCCAGTGATTGACGAAACAGGCAAACTGGTTGGCATCATCACCAAAGGCGATATTACGCGCGGCATATTGAACGCCCTCCAGCGCGACTACCACGAAGAAGAGTTGCGCCGCTATCGCGCCAGCCATTTGTTCGAGGACATCACATCCGACCGCACCAGCCTGATTTTGCGCTACAACATCAAAGCGCGCGATTACCTCAACGGCGGACAAGCCTCCAGCCACATCAAACGCGCTCTTCTGCGCCTGGGCGCCAACCCGCAACTGGCGCGGCAGTGTGGCATTGCCATTTACGAAGCGGAGATGAACCTGATTATCCACACCACCAGTGGCGGCATCATCCGCGTTCAAATCGAACCGCACCGCATCCTCATGCAAACCACCGATGACGGCCCCGGCATCGCCGATGTCGAAAAAGCGCTCACCCCCGGCTGGTCCACCGCTACCCAAGAAGTGCGCGATATGGGCTTCGGCGCAGGCATGGGGCTGGTCAACATCCAGCGCTGCGTGGATAAAATGACGCTGGAGTCAACGCCAGGAAAAGGTACCAAACTGCTGATGGAAATCATCCTGCGCCCAGAAGAGCGATTCAAAGAAATCGACGACCCTGAAACTCTCCCTTGAACCGAGGAAAAGCATGAACCTGCAAGAGATAATCAACCAGCTCGACCTGGCCGTTCTCACTCACGCCAAAGCATTCTCTTCCATCTATCCTACTGGCGGTTATGCCTCCGACCTGTTGAGTTGCGTCATCGCTGGAGCAAAACCTGGCAATCTGTGGCTGACCATTCAGGCCCACGCTAATATCGTCGCGGTCGCCTCGCTCAATGAACTGGCAGCCATCATCATCACTGAAAACGCCTCTCCCGACTCCACAGTCATCGAAAAAGCCAACGAACAGGGCGTAACCTTGCTCGTATCGCGCGAAAACACCTACCAATTGGCCGGAAAATTATGGGAGATGGGGATTCGGTAGTCTGGAATGCATAAAACATTGCCGGTTTTTCGGGCCGAACTACATGTGCATACCGTTCTATCTCCTTGCGCGGGGGTAGAGATGATTCCTCCGCTGATTGTGTCACAGGCGCTCGAAAACGGCATTCAGCTGATAGCCATCACCGACCACAACGCCAGCGCAAACATCGCCACCGTGATAGAAGCGGCCCAAGGCACGGAATTAACCGTTCTTCCCGGCATGGAACTTCAAACCAGAGAAGAAGTGCATTTGTTGTGCCTGTTCGATACGCTCGAACAGGTTTTTTCGTGGCAGGCAGTGGTGGACTCTTTGCTCCCGGACATTCCAAACAACGTCGAATACTTTGGCGAGCAGTTCGTGGTAGATTCGACCGGCGAGTTCCTGCGCCGCGAAGAGCGGCTGCTGCTCAATTCCGTGGATATTTCGCTGGAGCAAGCCGCCGCGCAAGTCACCGCGCTGGGCGGCCTGGCAATTCCAGCGCATATTGACCGCTCCGCAAACGGACTGATTGCCGTTCTGGGGTTAATTCCTCCCGGCCTCGAAGCGCTCGAACTCTCTCGCCACATTTCGCCCCAAGAAGCGCGCCGCAAATACCCACAAACAGCCGCTTACCCGCTCATCCAAAGCGGAGATGTTCATCTGCTGGATGGCTTTCTCGGCACGACCCATTTCCAAATCGCATCGCCCACAATTGCCGAATTACGCCTGGCGCTGACGGGACACGAAGGCCGCGCGGCCTGGATTGACATCTCCCCAAAAACCTGACAAAACTTATCCGAAATTATGACAAATGTCTATTCTCGGTATATGCAATGTGTGTAAAATAAGAATCAGTTCTGTGAAAGCGCAATGCGCAACGTTCTGACGCCAGAGCCATAGGTCGCAACCCGACCAGCATGTTTCTTCGGCAAGCAACATCCCCATACTTCAGACAAGTGACACGTTTCACAACATGACATTTGTTAGTTGACGGTTGCCCCCAATACAGGTAAACTAACGGCAGATTGTGATTTTTTTCACGAAAACTTTTATATTCGGAGTATTTCATGGAAGCAGCCACCAAAACTCATATTGATGGATTGTGCGAAGACAAGCGCGCAATTTTGGATGAGATTATTGAGCAAAACCGCCAGCGCCCTGGCGCGTTGATGGTTGTCCTGAACGAAACCCAGAGCAAAATTGGGTATGTCTCGGCTCCCATTCAACAATACATCGCGAAAAAAATGCGCGTACCGGTCAGCGCCGTGCATGGCGTGGTCACATTTTACTCATTTTTCACCACTGAGCCGCGCGGCAAACACACCATGAAGTTCTGCATGGGGACGGCTTGCTATGTGGGCGGCGTGCCTCAGTTGATGGACAAAGCCAGACAACTGACCGGCACCGAAATTGGCAAGACCACGCCCGACGGTCAGTTAACGCTCGAAGTCTGCCGTTGCGTGGGCGCATGTTCTCAGGCCCCGGTGGTGATGGTAGACGACGAAGTCGTCGGCCGCATCAAACCAAACAAGTTCCCGCAGTTGATTAAAAAACTACTCGAAAGTTAATGCCCTTACCTGGCTGCCATGAAGGAAATTGCCCTGCATCTCCTCGATTTGGCCGAAAACAGCGTCAGCGCCGGAGCAAAGACGGTGCAAATCAGCATCTGCGAAGACCAAAGCGCCGACCTGCTAACGACCTGCATTGAGGATGACGGGCGCGGGATGACGCCCGAAATGGTGAAAATGGTCACCGACCCTTTTGTCACCAGCCGCGTCACCCGCAAGGTAGGGCTGGGCATTCCGCTTTTCAAAGCAGCAGCAGAAGAATGTGGCGGCGGCCTGGAAATTCAATCCACCCCGGCTGTTGGCACGCGCGTTGAAGCCCGTTTTCAGCACTCGCACATTGACCGAATGCCGTTGGGCAACCTGCCCACCACCGTTTTGGGGTTATCGGTGGCTCATCCTGAAATCCATTGGATTTTCCGCTACACAGCCCGCGCAAATGGCGCGGAAAAAACGTTCGAGTACGATGACCAACCCATCAAAGAAACCCTGGATGGCCTGCCCATCACCCATCCCGAAGTGCTGGCCTGGTTGCGCGGCATGTTGGAGGAGGGCATTGCGGCAGCCCAAAAGATTTTGAACTCATAAGGAGAGAACTATGCCAACCGTCAAATCACTGGAAGACCTGAAGAAAATCCGCGAAGAAGCGCTCAAAAAACGCGAAATCAAAACCGCGTCTGGCAGCATTCAAATCGTAGTCGGCATGGGCACGCCCGGTATCGCCGCCGGAGCGCGCGAAACGCTCAAAGAAATTCTGAAGGTAATTGAAGAAAAAAGCCTGACCGGAATCGTTGTACGGCAAACCGGCAACCTGGGCATGGATTCCTGGGAGCCCATTGTGCAGGTGACGATTGGCGAGAACGCGCCGGTCACTTATGGCAAAGTGACGCCTTTTGTGGCGCAGCAGATTATCGAACAGCACATTATCGGCGGCAAAGTCGTTAGCGACTACGTCATTCCAGCCTGAAGCAAAGGAAAACACTATGGCGTTTTATCGTTCGCATGTACTGGTATCGGTAGACCCGGAGTGCATTTCGCGCGGCGCGCGAGAAGTCATCACCGCGTTGAAAGAAGAATTGGCGCTGCAAGGCCTGACGGATGAAGTGCAGGTGTTGGAAACCTCGCGGCTGGGAGACCCCTACCGGCTGGGACCAGACATCGTGGTATACCCCGAAAATGTTCACTACGCCAGCCTGAGCGCCGACGATATGCCCTATATTGTGGAGGAACACTTTCTCAAAGGGCGTATTGTCGAAAAATTCCGCGCGCAGGAAAAAGCCATCACCGATGAAGAACTGGGCGCGCCCCGCCCCAAAGAAGTGCGCGTGGTCTTGCGCAACTGCGGCAAAATTGACCCGCACAACATCGAAGATTACATCGCTGAAGACGGCTATCAGGCGCTGGCCAAAGTCATCAGCGAGATGAAGCCCGAACAGGTCATTGCGGAGGTCTCGAACTCCGGCCTGCGCGGACGCGGCGGGGCGGGCTTCCCCACCGGGCGCAAATGGCAATTATGCCGCCAAGTGCCGGAAACACCCAAATACCTGATTTGCAATGCCGATGAAGGCGACCCGGGCGCGTTCATGAACCGTCGCGTGCTGGAAAGCGACCCGCATTCGGTCATCGAAGGCATGATTATCGCCGCGTACGCCATTGGCGCCAGCATGGGCTACATCTACTGCCGCGCGGAATACCCGATTGCTGTGCAAAACCTGAATATCGCTATTGCCCAGGCGCGAGAGTTCGGCTTTTTAGGGCAGAACATCTTTGGCACCGATTTCTCTTTCGACCTGGAAGTGCGGCAGGGTGCAGGGGCATTCGTGTGCGGCGAAGAAACCGCGCTGATTGCCTCCATCGAAGGCAAGCGTGGCGAGCCTCGTCCGCGCCCGCCCTTCCCGGCAGTGAAAGGCGTGTGGAGCAAACCCACCAACAACAACAACGTGGAAACCTATGCCGTCGTGCCGCAAATCATCCTGAAGGGCGCGGCCTGGTACGCCAGCATGGGAACGGAGAAAAGTAAAGGCACCAAAACCTTTGCCATCGCCGGTGATGTAGTCAATACCGGTCTCATCGAAGTTCCCTTTGGAATCACCCTGCGCGAAGTTATCTACGAGGTGGGCGGGGGTATCAAAAACGGCAAGCAATTCAAGGCCGTGCAAACCGGCGGCCCAATGGGCGGCTGTCTTGTGGAAGAGCATCTCGACCTGCCGGTAGATTACGAGGCCCTCACCGCGGCTGGCTCCATCATGGGGTCGGGCGGCATGATTGTGATGGACGAAGATACCTGCATGGTGGATATGGCGCGCTTCTTCATGGAATTCACGCAGGATGAATCGTGCGGCAAATGCACCCCCTGCCGCATCGGAACGCGCCGCCTGCTCGAAATCCACGAACAAATCTGCGCTGGAAAGGGCAAACCCAGCCACCTGGAAGAACTGGAGACGCTCTGCGCCGAAATCAGCCGCAACTCTCTGTGCGGGCTGGGGCAGGGCGCGCCCAACCCGGTGGTGAGCATGCTTAAGCACTTCCGGCACGAATACGAGGCGCACATCTTTGAGAAGCGCTGCCCCGCCAAAGTGTGCCGCGCGCTTATTAAGTTTGAAATTCAAGAAAACTGCACCGGCTGCGCCGTCTGCGCGCGCAACTGCCCGGTGGAAGCCATTAGCGGCGAACGCAAACAAATGCACCACATTGACCCCAAGACATGCATCCGCTGTGGCATTTGCGAACAGGTATGTAACTTCGATGCGATTGCCGTTTTGAGTTAAAAAACACAGGAGGCAAGATGTCTCGCACGACCGACGCCGTTGATTTGACCGCCATCGTCACCGCCGCCATCGAAAAACATGGCCGTCGCCCGGATGCGTTCATCCCAATTTTGCTGGAGATTGATGAGCAATATGGCTATGTCCCCGGCGAGGCAATTCGGCTCGTCCGCAAATCTGTCAACCGGCCCGAAGAGCAGGTGATGGTCTCGGAAGGGCAACTATATGGCCTGGCCTCGTTCTATGACATGCTTGCGACAGAAAAAACCGGGCGGCATGTGGTTCGGTTTTGCGAAAGCGCGCCTTGCCATGTGCAGGGCGGGCGCGAGTTATGGAAGGCGCTTCAGGAAACTCTCAACCTGAAGGCGGGCGAAACCGACACCAATAGCCGCTTCACGCTCAAAACCGTCAGTTGCCTGGGCGTGTGCGGCGTAGGGCCAGTGCTGCTGATTGACGACGACCTGTATGGCAATGTCACGCCAGAACAGTTGAATGACATCCTTGCTCGGTACGAATAAGAGGCGCGCCATGAAATTCAAACGTTCGATGGTTCTCGTATCCAACGACCCGCAAAGCGTTCGACTGGGCGCCAATGCGGTCTTCAGCCAGTTTCAAAAAGAATTGGCCGCTTTTGAACTGACCGACGAAGTGGCGCTCTCGCAATTCAGCGAAAGCGAGCGCAGCGACGCTCTGCCAATGGTCATCATCTATCCCGAAGCCAGCGCCTACGGGCCGGTCAAAGAAAGCGATGTGCATCGGATTGTGGAAGAACATCTCTACAAAGGCCGCATTGTGCAAGACCTTTTGGCCCCTGTTAAGGAACTTTCGGGGCAGGTGCGCTGGCTGGAAGGCCGCAAAGGCACGCTGCCAATGGAGCACCGCATCATTACGCGCCGCGTCGGGCGCATTGACCCGGAAAACATTGAGGAATACATCGCCGAAGACGGTTATCAGGCGCTTGCCAAAGCCCTGAGCATGACCCCCATGCAAGTTATCGAAGAGTTGGAAGCCTCCGGCCTGCAAGGACGCGGCGGGGCGGGCTTCCCTGCCGGGCGCAAATGGCGCTTCGTGGCCGGGGCCGAGGGCGCAAAAAAGTATGTGGTTTGCAACGCCGATGAAAGCGAACCCGGCACATTTAAAGACCGGGTGATTATGGAAGGCGACCCGCACAGCATCATCGAGGCCATGACGATTGCCGCTTACGCCATTGGCGCGGAAGAAGGGTATATCTACGTGCGCGGCGAGTACAAACTGGTCCAAAACCGCCTGCTGCGGGCTATCGAACAGGCCAAAGAGTTCGGTTTGCTCGGCCAGAACATCATGGAAACGGGGTTCAACTTCACGCTGCACGTTCACAGCGGCGCAGGCGCTTACGTCTGCGGCGAAGAGACCGCTCTGCTCGAATCGATTGAGGGCAAACGCGGCGAACCACGCGCCCGCCCGCCTTACCCCACTACGCACGGGCTGTGGGGCAAGCCAACTCTGGTAAACAATGTAGAAACGCTGGCCAACGTCCCGCCCATTTTGCTGAATGGGGCGCAGTGGTACCGCTCCTTTGGCGCGCCCTCCAGCCCTGGCACCAAGTGCTACACCATCATGGGAAACGTCAACTTCCGGGGACTCATCGAAGTCCCGATGGGCATTACCCTGCGCGAGGTCATTGCCATCTACGGGCAGGGCATGAAAGACGGCGCAACCTTCAAACTGGCGCAAACCGGCGGCTCCAGCGGCTCCATCATCCCGGCCAGCTTGCAAGATACGCCCATGGACTTTGAATCTTTCAAAAAAGCGGGCGTTTCGCTTGGCTCTGGCGCACTGCTCATCTGCGATGAGCGAACCTGCGTGGTAGATTTGGTGTACACGCTCTCGAAATTCTTCCAGTTCGAGTCCTGTGGCAAATGCACGCCCTGTCGGCTTGGCACGCAACATTTGCACGAGACCATTGGGCGCATGACCCGCGCCGAAGCCAGCCCGGAGGAATTGCAACAAATTGAAGAAATGGTGACAGAAATGGAGCGCGTTTCCAACTGCGGGCTGGGACAAACCGCTGGAACACCCTTCCGCAATATGATGAAACATTTCCGTGAAGAAGTCGATGCGCATGTCATTGAAAAAATTTGTCCGGCTGGCGTTTGTTCGATGATTCCCGAACCGGTTCTTGAGTAAAACACCCCGGTTTATGTAAAAAATACGAGGAGAACTCATGATTACACTGAAAATTAATAACCAGGCTGTTCAAGTCCCCGAAGGCACCACCGTTTTACAGGCAGCGCAACAAGCCGGAATCCGAATTCCCACCCTGTGCAACCATCCTGACTTGCGCCCAACCGGCGGCTGCCGCGTGTGCGTGGTAGATGTCAAAGGCTGGCGCACGCCCATGGCATCCTGCACCCTGCCGGTTAGCGAGGGCATGGAAGTGGAAACGCACAGCCCGGCCATCATGAAATCGCGCAAAACCATCCTGGAAATGATTCTCGCCAACCACTCGCGCGATTGCATCACCTGCGACCTGAGCGGCGCGTGCGAACTGCAAGACCTGGCCTACGAATATCAGGCACAGGTGCCAGAATGGGGACACAAAGGCGCCATTTACAAGCCCGATAGCGACCCCAATCCATTCATTCGGGTAGATTTGAGCAAGTGCATTCAGTGTACGCGCTGCGTGCGCGCCTGCGCCGAAGTGCAGGGCCGCTTTGTGTGGACAATGGCCGAGCGCGGCTTTGAGACGCACCCGGTGGCCGGAGCCAACACCACCCTGCTGGAAGCGCGCTGCGAATCCTGCGGCGCCTGCGCGGCTTACTGCCCCACCGGCGCGCTTTCCGACAAAATGTCGTTTGGCAAAGCGCGCTCGCACCTGGTGCGAAAAGTGATGACCACCTGTTCCTACTGCGGCGTTGGTTGTCAGTTCGAGCTGAACGTGCGGCTGACCGATAACAAAATTGTGCGCGTCACATCCACCCCCAATGCGCCGGTCAACGGCAACCACCTGTGCGTTAAGGGCCGCTACGCTTACGATTATATCCACCACCCCGACCGGCTTACCCGTCCGCGTGTGCGCCGCTACCTGCTGGATGGCGGGCAAAAATCCATGCAAGGCAGCGCCTGGGAGTGGGTGGAAACCGATTGGGACACCGCCCTTAACCTGGCCGCCCGCAAACTGCACAAAACCCGCGCGCAACACGGCCCCGATAGCATTGGCGTTCTTACCTCAGCCAAATGCCTGAACGAAGAAAACTACCTGATGAACAAATTCGGGCGGCAGGTGATTGGTACGAACAACGTGGACCACTGCGCCCGCCTGTGCCACGCCAGCACGGTGGCAGGGCTGGCTTCCTCGTTTGGCTCTGGGGCCATGTCCAACTCATTCGATGATTTGCGCGCCCACACCAAACTGTTCTTCGTCACCGGCTCTAACACCACCGAACAGCACCCAGTCTTCGGTTCGATGATTCGCCAGGCCGTTTTGCGCGGCGCGAAACTGATTGTGGCCGACCCGCGCCGCATTGACCTGACCGAATTTGCCACCCTGCACTTGCGCCAGAAATCCGGCACCGATATTGCCCTGCTGAACGGGTTGATGCATATCATCCTCCAAAACGGCTGGGAAGACAGGCAATTCATCGAGGAACGCTGCGAAAACTTCGAGGAATTCAAAGCCACCATCATGCAATACCCGCCGGAGAAGGTGAGTGAAATCACCGGCATTCCGGTCGAACAACTCTACGAAGCCGCCCAAATGATGAACGAAAACCGCCCAATGGCTGTGGTCTGGGCCATGGGCATCACCCAGCACATTGTAGGCGTGCGCAACGTGATGACGCTTGCCAACCTGCAAATGCTGCTTGGCAACATGGGCAAACCCGGCGGCGGCGTGAACCCCCTGCGCGGTCAGAACAACGTACAGGGCGCGTGCGATATGGGCGGCCTGCCCAACGTCTTCCCCGGCTATCAACCGGTCGTCAACGAGCAGGCGGTTCAAAAGTTCGAAGCCGCCTGGGGCGCGGTTGCTCCCGCCAAAGTGGGCATGACTGTAACGGAGATGATTCCCTCCATTTCCGAAGGCAAAATTCACGCCCTTTACATCCTGGGTGAAAACCCGGTCGTCACCGACCCTGATAGCGGCCATATCCGCCACAACCTGGAGCAGATTGACTTCCTGCTCTTGCAGGAAATCTTCCCCTCCGAAACGTCCAAATACGCTGATATTCTGTTGCCGGGCGTCAGCTTTGCCGAAAAAACCGGCACCTTCACCAACACCGAGCGGCGTGTGCAGATGGTACACAAAGCCATTGAGCCGATTGGCGAAGCCCGCCCCGATTGGCAAATTACCGCCGACCTGGCAAAACGCATCCTGGCGCTGGGCGGGCGCGACCTGCGCGAAGATGCTCCGCTGAAAGGTTGGGATTACGCCAGCACGACCGATATCATGCGCGAAATCAACCAGGTGACGCCCAGTTACACCGGCATTACCCACGAGCGGCTGGAACGCGGCGAACGCCTGCAATGGCCGGTGCCTTCGCTCGACCACCCCGGCACGCCCATTTTGCACACCAAAGCCTTCACACGCGGCAAAGGCATGTTCATGGCGATTGATTACGTCCCCGCCCCTGAGTTGCCCGATAAAGAATATCCCTTCCTGCTCAACACCGGGCGAGTGCTGTATCACTGGCACGCGGGCGAGATGACTCGCCGCGCCCAGGGCATCATGGAAGTCTATGGCAAGCCGCTGGTCGAAATCAACCCCGAAGACGCCGAAATGCTGGGTGTGAACGGCAAGCGCACCCTGCGCATCTCCTCGCGGCGCGGCAGCATCGAAGCCGAAGCCTGGGTGACTGACCGGGTTCCTGAAGGCATGGTCTATGCCAACTTCCACTTCCCCGAATCTTCAGCCAATGAATTGACCCTGGCCGTGCTCGACCCAACCGCCAAAATTCCGGGCTTCAAAATCTCGGCGGTCAAAGTGGAGCTGGTGAAATAGCCATTCGAGAAACGATACTGGATATTCGAGAGAACGCATCCCGAATATCCAGTATCCCGTTTCCAGATTCAGCCTCAAATCACCCAATCGAACCCGGAGTATCTATGAAAATCGAAAAAATTTTGGAATACGCCCTGGAACGCGAATACGAAGGCAAGCGCTTTTTCAGCGAAAACGCCGAACGCCTGCAAAACGCCGCCGCGCAAGGCGCCTTCAAGGCCATTGCCGAAGAAGAACAGCGCCATATTGACTTCATCGCTGCCCAAATTGCCGCGCTGAATGCCGGGGTAGAAGCGCAAGCCCCCGCGCTGCCGCCCACTGGCTTCTTTGCCGACCGCGCCGAAAGCGAGCATCTTGTGGATACAGTTTCCGAAGCGATGGTTGCCGACCTGCCAGTTCTGCGCATGGCCTATCTCATCGAGCGTGATTTTGCCGAGTTCTACCAGATGGCCGCCCGCAGCGCCGAAGGCCAGGCCAAAGAAATTTTGGAAATGCTCAGCCATTGGGAAAGCGGCCACGAGCGGCTGTTCAAAAAAATGCACGACCAGGCTTTCGAGCAATATGCCCAGATGCCCTGGGGAGGATAAGCCTTGAAATTGTCATCTTCCACGCCCCCGCCGCTCCCGCTGCGCTTCGTTGCCGGAGAATCTGAACCACTCCAGCGCCAAATCATCACCGAACAGCCGGTTTCCCTTACCGTCAACGGCAAAGCATGGCTAACGCTGATGTGTACGCCCATAGACCTGGAAGCGCTGGCCGTCGGTTTTCTGTTCAACGAGGGCGTGTTGAAAAACCGTGCAGAAATCGAAGTGGTGCAGGTCTGCCCGAACAAAGACAATGTAGATATCTGGCTAAATCATGCCACCGAGCCCCCTGAAAACTGGCGGCGCACCAGCGGCTGCACCGGTGGAAAAACTTCCGTTTCACCCGAGCGGCTCCGCCCTCATCTGCAAAATGGATTCGTTCTCACCCCCTGGCAGGTGCAAGAACAGGTGGAACTCCTCAACCGCGCTCAAACGCTATACCGCGAAACCGGTGGCGTGCATACTTCCATCCTGACAGACGGTCAAGAAGTGATTGCCCGCGGCGAAGACGTAGGCCGCCACAACACGCTCGATAAAATTGCCGGGCAATGCCTGTTGCAAAACCTCCATCCGGCGCGCAAAATCCTGGTGACCAGCGGGCGCATCAGCTCAGAAATGATTCAAAAAGCCGCCCGCATCGGCGCGCCAGTGGTTATCTCGCGCACTTCGCCCACCTCGCTTTCTGCGCAATTAGCACACGCCTGGGGCATCACGCTCATCGGCTATGCCCGACGAAATGAATTCACACTCTATGCCACCCCAGAACGAATTGTACAAAAAACCGAAACCATTCTGCCCCTGCTGCGCTCAAACTTCTGACACCTGGCATCTGCAAACCACTCATGGTTTGTCTAAACTTTCTCAACCCAAAAGGATACCTTGACATGTCCGACCAGACTATTTCGCTCGACGCTCTTCTCCCTCCCGCTATGGCTGCCAAAGCCGAAGAGATTGGCACCAAAAAAGCCAACATGAAGCTGGATAACATGTTTGCGCTTGCCTTGCTGGCTGGCGCGTTCATCAGCATTGGCGGCATCTTCTCGACCACTGCGGTAGCCGGTACCACCGACTTGCCGTATGGCGTAGTGCGCTTGCTGGCCGGGTTGGTCTTCACCATCGGCCTCATCCTGGTGATTGTCGGCGGCGCCGAACTGTTCACCGGCAATACTCTGATTACGATGGCCTTTGCCAGCAAAAAAGTGACCCTCGCTCAGTTGCTACGGAACTGGGTGGTGGTGTATCTTGGAAATTTCGTCGGCGCTCTCCTGACTGCGCTGTTCGTCTTCCTCAGCGGTCAATACAAGTTTGGCGGCGGCGCCATTGGCCTGGCCGCGCTCAACATTGCCAATGCTAAAACCGGCCTGACCTTCGTCGAAGCCTTCTTCTTAGGGATTATGTGTAACGCGCTGGTGTGCATGGCCGTCTGGATGTGCTTTGGCGCGCGCACCACTGCCGATAAAATCATGGCCATCATCCCGCCCATTTCCTGCTTCGTAGCCGCTGGCTTTGAACACAGCATCGCCAATATGTACTTCATTCCGATAGGCTTATTCATCAAAGACTTCGGCAATCCGGCCTTCTTTGAAAAAATTGGCAAAACGGCGGCTGATTTTGCCAACCTGACATGGAGCAATTTCTTCCTCGCCAACCTGCTCCCCGTCACCCTGGGCAACATCATCGGCGGCGCAATCATGGTTGGCCTCATCTACTGGTTCATCTATAACCGCAAGTCCTGACCTTGTTTCGCCCCAAACCTGCGCAGGCAAGAGGAAAAATCGTCCTCTTGCCTGTGTTCTTTTTCTTCGCGCGGCTCCAACCGGACCAATCCAACCACACGGATATAGACTTTTGCGCCCCAAATGTCGTAAAATAGAGTATCCAATTCCATCTTGAATTCCCTCTCGCCAGAAAGGAAACCAAGCCATGCCCACTGTTCGTGACTTGATGAAGAAAAAAGAAGGAAAATCTCCCATTTCGGTTGCCTCAACGGATACCGTCTTCCACGCCCTGGAAGTAATGGCCCAGCACAACATTGGAGCAGTTCTCGTTACCGAGGGCGACCGCTACGTGGGCATCTTCTCCGAACGCGACTACGCCCGCAAAATCATTCTGAAAGGCCTGGAATCCAAAAAGACGCCCGTCTCAGAAATCATGACGCGCGAGATGATTACCGTCACCCCCACAACAACCGTCGAGCAATGCATGGAACTGATGACCAAATATCACGTCCGCCACCTGCCGGTTGTCGAAGAAGGCCGCCTCGCCAGCCTCATCTCCATTGGCGATGTCGTCCACTCAATTATCGCTGAACAAAAGAGTTACATCGAAAATCTGGAAGAATACATTCACGGCACAAGCATCCTGCGCTAACAGGCCGCCCCAAGAATAAAACGTCTCGCAGGCTGCGGGACGTTTTATTCTTGGTACAATCAGCCCATGTGCCGCTCTCCCTTCACCTCGGTTTTAGTCCTGTTCCTCACTCTGACTGCCTGCACTCGCGCCGCGCCCATCAACACCAACTACACCCCGCCCGGGCCGCTCGCTAACCCCGCCCAGAGCGGCCCGGAAGGTCTTTCTCTGCCCACCGGCGCGCCCCCCGCCATTCTCACCTACCTGCCGCCCACCCGCATGCCGGGCGTACTGGCAGCCACCCCCACCCCCAACCTGCCGCAAATCCTGCCGACTTTCACCCCTGCGCCGGAGATGCTCACCCTGCCGCCCACCGCCACTCCAGGCCCGCTCACGCACATCGTCCAGCCAGGCGAATACCCCGGCTCAATCGCCGCGCAGTATGGAATTACGGTGGACGAACTGCTCGCAGCCAACAACCTCGCCTACGATGTCGTCATCTACCCCGGCGATTCGATTCTTATCCCCATCACACCCACGCCCGGCCTGCCCCCGTCCGCCAACTTGCCCTCGCTCGCCACCGCCAACTATTTCAAAATCCTGCCCGATTCCGAACTGGTTAACGGCCCTTTAAGCAGCCTGCTCAACCTGGAAGCATACATCAACAGCCAGGGCGGCTATCTCGCCTATTACACGCAGAACGTTGACGGCAAGACCCTGACCGGCGCCCAAATTGTCGAAAAAGTCGCCCAAAACTACTCCATCAACCCGCGCCTGTTGCTGGCCCTGCTCGAATACCGTTCCCAATGGGTCAGCAACCCAACCCCCGCCCCCTCCACCTTCGATTACCCCATCGGCTACATCGATGACTACTGGGTTGGCCTGTACCGCCAACTCGCCTGGAGCGCCGACCAGCTTAACCAGGGCTTCTACCGCTGGCGCGAGGGCAAAATTCAGACCTTCACTCTGGCCGACGGCTCGCAGGTCATCCCTCAGCCGGGCATCAACCCCGGCACGGCGGGCGTCCAAAACCTGTTTGCCAGGTTCGATAACCTCGCCACCTGGAACATCGACACCGGCCCCAACGGACTGTTCGCCACCTACAGCCGCATGTTTGGCTACCCCTTCGATTGGGCCATCGAACCACTCCTGCCCCCCGGCCTGACGCAGCCCCCACTCACCCTGCCCTTCGCCGGCGGAGAAATCTGGCAGTTCACCGGCGGGCCGCATGGCGGCTGGGGCAGCGGCGCAGGCTGGGCCGCGCTTGACTTCGCCCCACCCGGCGACCCGATTGGATGCAGCGAAACCGACGCCTGGGTACGCGCCACCGCTCCGGGCCGCATCCTGCGTTCTGAAGACGGCTCCGTCCTGCAGGAACTCGACAACGACGGCCTCGAACAAACCGGCTGGGTCATCCTCTACCTGCACATCGCCACCCGCGACCGAATCCCCGCCGGAACCATCGTCCAGCCTGGCGACAAAATCGGCCATCCATCCTGCGAAGGCGGCTTCACCATCGCCGCGCACCTGCACATCGCCCGCCGCTACAACGGCGTTTGGATTCCTGCTGACGACCCGCTCCTGCCCTTCGTCATGGACGGTTGGACTCCGAGCGGGAACGGCATCGAATATGACGGCTGGCTGACCAAAAACGAACGCACCGTTGAAGCCTGGGACGGCATCAACCCGGTCAACGAAATCTCACGTTGACGCAGCCGTGCCCCTCTGGTACAATCACGCGCCGGAGCGTTGTACCCTTCGCTCCCAAACAAATTCTGCCAGAAAGGGCTTGAAAACAAATGAAAGTTCTCCTTCTCAAAGACGTGTACAAACTTGGCCGCGCGGGCGATGTCAAAAAAGTCGCCGACGGCTACGGGCGCAACTTCCTGCTCCCGCAGGGCATGGCCGTCCTGGCCACCCCCAACGCGCTCAAACAGGCCGAAAAAATCAAAGCCGAAGCCATCAAACAACGCGCCGCCCTCAATCAGGAAATGAGCGCCGTTGCGCAAGTACTCGGCGGCATGGCAATTGGCTTCGCGGCCAAAGCCGGCGAAACTGGCAAACTCTACGGCTCCATCACCGCTGAAGATGTCGCCACCGCCATCAAGGCCCGCGCTGGGGTCGAAATCAAGCGCCAGCAAATTGATATGCAACCCATCCGCAGCCTGGGCGAACACACCATCCACGTCCGCCTGACGATGGACCTGATTCCCGAACTGACCGTCGTCGTCTTCCGCGAAGGCGAAGCCGACCCAACCATCAAAGCCGCGCCCCAAATCGCTGCCACGCCGGTTGCCGAAGCAGAACCCTCCACCGAACAGGCCTAACCCCAATGAAACGAGACATCACCGACCCCACCCCAGCGGAGACGGTCGGTGATGTTTGCTTAAACCCATGCCAAGCATCGGCGAGCAACTCAAACAGGCCCGCGAAGCCCGCAAACTGACCATCAAACAAGCCGTCCAGGCCACGCGCATCCGCTCCTACTACCTCGAAGCCCTCGAGTCGGATGACCTTTCAGCCATCCCCTCACCAGCCCAGACGCGCGGCTTTCTACGATTATACGCTGAATATTTGGGACTGGACTTTCAGACGCTCCTTGGCGCCCCACCCGAATCCACCCCGGCCGCCAGCCTGCCCGCCGCGCCACAAACCGCATCCTCGCCCCGGCAAGAACCTGCCGCAGACCCCGAATCATCCCCCGTTCCCCCTGCCCCCGTCCAACCTGAACCAATCACCCCCGAACCGGAGCCTGCCCCCAGCCCCCCATCACAATCGCAGGTCATCTTCCTTGAAATCAGTCAACAACTGCGCCAGCGGCGCGAACTACTCAGCCTGACCCTGGAAGAAATCGAACGGCACACCCGCATCCGAAAGCATCACCTGGAAACCATTGAAAATGGCAACTTTGATGACCTGCCCTCCCCGGTGCAAGCGCGCGGCATGCTCAATGCTTACGCCAGTTTTCTGGATTTAGACGCCGAAGCCCTCTTACTGCGCTTTGCCGAGTCGCTCCAGGCGCGCCGCATAGAGCGCCAGCCACAGCCTCCCCCACGCAGACATCAGCCATCACCGCTCATGCCCTTATGGCTGAAACGCTTCTTCACAGCCGATTTAATCTTTGGCGGGAGCATGGTCCTCATCCTGTTGGGCATGGCAATCTGGGGAGCGTCACGTCTGCTGCGAAACAGCCTGGTCGCTGAGCCAACCGCCACCGAGGGACCTTCCATTTCGGAAGTGCTGCTTGCCACCCAGGATGGCATTGAAACGCCAACGCCCGAATCCGCGCCCACCAGCATTCCTGAATTAGCCACAGTTGCTCCCACCGATGCGCCGCCTGAATCTCTTCCGCCAACCGCCACCCCGCTCATCGAATTCGCCCCCGCCCCCGGCGTGCAGTTGACCATCCTGGTGGTAGAACGCACTTATCTGAAAGTGGTTGTTGATGGCGAAGTCAAACAAGATGGGCGGGTTGTTCCTGGCGCAGCGCTCAATTTCGAAGGAAAATCCCGCATCGAAGTGCTGACTGGCTCTGGGGCCGCCCTCCAAATTATATTCAACCAGCAAAACCTGGGCGTGTTGGGCAGTTTTGGTGAAGTCGTCAACCGCATCTACACGCTCAACGGCGTCGAAACGCCTACCCCCACGCCCAGCCCCAGCCCCACCATCACGCCACGTCAATCACCCACGCCCTCGCCAACCATCACGCCGCCTGTAACGAACACGCCTGTTCCATAAAAAAGGATACTTACCGGTATGACCCGCAAAACCTTCCACCTTGTCTCGCTCGGTTGCGCCAAAAACACAGTCGACTCTGATTCTATGGCCCAACTGTTGATAAATGACGGCTACGAACCCGTCGAAAACGCTAAAAAAGCCAGTGTGCTGATTGTCAACACTTGTGGTTTCATTGGCCCGGCCAAAGAAGAATCGCTCAACACCCTGAAAGAACTGGCAGTCAAGAAAAAAAGCGGCCAACTGCTCATTGCCGCCGGATGCCTCACCCAGCGTTACGGCGCAGAAGTAGCAAAACAAGTCCCTGGCATAGATGGCATTCTCGGCACGCGCCGCTGGATGGATATTGTACAGGTCGTCAGTCAACTACGCGCCGCGCCACATCCCGAACCGCTCTACCACTTGCCCGAAGCAGCCACCGTTGGCAAGGACGAACAAAACGCCATCCGCGCCAGCGTGGCCGGGGCCAGCGCCTACCTGAAGGTGGCCGATGGTTGCCGCCGCCCGTGCGCCTTTTGCGCCATTCCGCTCATTAAAGGCACCGCCGTCAGCCGCCCGCTGGAGACGATTCTGGCCGAAGCGCGCGAACTGCGCGAGATGGGCATTCGTGAACTCATCCTGATTGCGCAAGACACCACCGATTACGGCCATGACCTGGGTCTGAAAGACGGCCTGGCAGTTCTGCTTGAAAACCTTGCCCAAACCGTTCCCGATATGGACTGGATACGGGTCATGTACGCCTATCCCGGCTACGTCACCGACCGAATGATTGACGTGATGGCCTCGCACAGGCAAATTTTGCCTTACCTCGATATTCCTCTCCAGCACGCCCACCCCAAAACGCTCTACCGCATGAAGCGGCCCTCCAACATCGAGTGGGTACATAAAACTATCGCCAAAATGCGTGCGGCCATGCCCAACCTTGCGATTCGCACCACCTTCATTGTCGGCTACCCTGGCGAAACGGAAGAAGAGTTCCAGACGCTGTTGGACTTCGTTCAAGAAATCCGCTTTGACCGGGTGGGCGCTTTCAAATTCTCGTTTGAGCCAGGAACTTCCAGCGAACCCCTCGGCGACCCGGTTCCCGCCGAAGTCAAACAGGAACGCTGGGAGCGGCTGATGGAACTCCAGCAAAATATCTCCCTGCAAATCAACCAATCCTACATCGGCAAGACGCTGGATGTGCTGGTGGAAGGCTACGACAAAGGGCTGACGATTGGCCGCTCGTACCGGGACGCGCCCGAAATTGACGGGCTGGTCTTTGCCGAGGGCCGGGCTGAGACTGGCCAGATGGTCAAGGTCAAAATCACCGGCGGCATGGCCTATGACCTGACCGGTACACTGATACAGGAACGGCCATGAAATACGCCTGGCTCCTGTTCGATGCCGATGACACCCTGTTCGACTTTCCCCGCGCCGAAGCCAACGCCCTGCGCTGGACGCTGGAACAGAGCGGCCTGCCCTTTCGACCAGAATTCTTCGCCATCTATTCCTACTGCAACCAGCAAGTCTGGAAGGAATTTGAGCGCGGCGAAGTAACCGCGCAGGAATTGCGGGTCAAACGATTTCGATTGTTCTTCGAGGAATCCGGAATAGCGTGCGACCCGCAAGCCGTCTCGCCGCTTTACCTGCGAAATCTCGCCCTGGGCGCCGACCTGTTGCCCGGCGCGGAGGAAATCATCGGCGCGCTGCGAGGACGATTTCACCTGGCGCTGGTTACGAATGGGCTGAAAGAAGTTCAGCGCCCCCGGTTGGAGCGTTCCATGTTGCGCGGCAGTTTCGAGCAAGTCTTCATCTCTGAAGAAATCGGCGCGGCCAAACCCTCCCGCGATTACTTCGAGGCCGTCTTTCGCGGCATCGGCAATCCGCCCAGAGAGTCCGTGCTATTGATTGGCGACAGCCTGACTTCCGACATGCGTGGCGGCCTGGATTATGGCATCGACACCTGCTGGTATAACCCCGGCGGTAAAACCACCGACCTGCCAGTCACATATCAGATTGCCCGGCTGACAGAACTTACAAAAATATTACGCTAAAATTGTCGGCATCCTGCAAACAACTTTTTCATGTGATTACAACCAAAGTCGATTGCACAGCAACCTGATTATGTGCTTTAATTGGGCAACGAACAGGAGACACTCTTCATGTGGACCGAATACATCAACGCAGCCAGCATCGAGCAGGTAACGCAAATTTTGGCCCAAAAAGGCCCCGCCGCGCGGATTGTTGCGGGCGGCACTGACCTGATTCTGGAACTGGAACGCGGCACGCGCGCTGGCATCGAAACGATGATTGACATCAGCCGCATCCCCGGTCTGGACCGCATTCGCCTGGACGAGGATGGCGCCATTCACCTGGGCGCGCTGGTAACGCATAATCACTGCGCGGCCAGCAAACTCCTGCGTGAAAAAGCCTACCCCCTGGCGCGGGCGGCCTGGGAAGTGGGCGCGCCACAAATCCGCAATCGCGGCACGGTGGCGGGTAATCTCATCACGGCCTCGCCCGCCAACGATACCATCACCCCGCTGATGGCAATGAATGCAAGCGTCACTTTGCAATCGGTTCGCGGCGTCCGGCAGGTAAAACTGGTCGATTTCTATACCGGCGTGCGCAAAACGGTGCTACAGCCCGATGAAATGCTGGTCGAAATCTCGTTCCAGGGATTGACCGCGAAGCAGAAGGGGACGTTCGTCAAGGTGGCTCTGCGCCGCGCCCAGGCCATTTCGATTATCAATCTCGCCATCGTTCTTACACTGAATTCTGCCACCATTCAACAAGCATCCATCACCCTGGGAGCAGTGGCCCCCACCATCGTCCATGCTGCTGAGGCGGAAGCATACCTGGAAGGGAAAGAGCTCTCAGAAGAGGTGATTGCGCAAGCCGCCGAACTGGCCAAAAATGCGGCAAAGCCGATAGACGATATTCGTTCCTCCGCCGATTACAGGCGCGAGATGGTGCGGGTGTTCACCATGCGTGGGCTGAAATCACTGCGCGATGGTCAAGAACAGGCCGGAATGCCAGAGAATCCAATCACGTTGACGGGCAACCCGGTGACGGGTAGAGACAGTTTTTCGCGCAGCCCCCTCATTCACGGGTCGGCCATCCACGCAAAAATTAACGGCAAAGCGTACACCTTCACTTCAGGGTTCGAGAAGACCCTGTTGCGCCTGCTGCGCGAGGAAGCCGGGCTGATTGGCACCAAAGAGGGCTGCGCCGAGGGTGAATGTGGGGCTTGCACAGTGTTTCTGGATGGCATGGCGGTGATGGCCTGCATGGTGCCTGCTCCGCGCGCTGATGGAGCAGACATCATCACCATTGAGGGGCTGGCAGACGGAGAGCAATTACACCCGGTACAAGAAGCATTCATTCAGGATGGGGCAGTGCAGTGCGGGTATTGTACGCCAGGGTTCCTGATGTCCGCAGCCAAATTGCTGGAGGAGCGGCCTCAACCAACCAGAAACGAAATTGAGCAAGCCATTACTGGAAATCTGTGCCGATGTACAGGTTATTACAAGATTGTGCAAGCCATTGAGGACGCCAGCAAGATTCAAGCGAGGTAAAAATGCCACAAAAATATCAGAGTTTTAACAAAAAAGAGTTTGTCCGCCCCTATAAAATCCACCCAATCTGGCGCGGAATCGGGTTTCTGATGATGGTTTTGGTGCCAATCATGGCCTTGGCAGCAGCAGTTTTGCTCAAAGACTTAGGGTTTCAATTGGGCTGGCCCTTCATGTATGAGCTGCGCGGTACCATTCGCCTGCCGGAAATTGTCTATGCGATTCCAGTGATTAGCAACCTGGCGTACTGGATTTCAAGCATCGCCAATTTGCGCGCCATTTTGCTGTTCTTTGTCTTGTTCGTGATTATCTTCTCAGGGGTGATGTCGCTGCTGTACGCCATGATTTACCGGCTGGTCGGCCCACCCCAATATACCCCGTTGGATGCGCCTGCCCAAAAGGTAAAAGTAAAGCGCTATACCAGGTAAGAAAATTCCTGGTACGCAAACCCCCTCGACATTGACCAGCCAGACCGAAACGACGAAAGAGATTGGTTGCCTCTTTCGTCGTTCTCGTTATTCTTCAGTCTCTTCCTGCGTCTGGCCCTCTTCTGACCTGCGGCGCGGCCTGGGAGGCGGCATGACCGGCTCGGGGTAGAGCGCCACTTCCAGCACCTGGTCCATGTGTTCAACCGGGATGATTTTCAGGTCGGTACGCACCCGTTTAGGGACATCAACCAGGTCTTTCATATTCTTTTCGGGCAGCATAACCACCTTCAATCCGGCGCGATGCGCGGCCAGCACCTTCTCGCGCACGCCGCCAATCGGCAACACCCGCCCGCGCAGGGTAATTTCGCCCGTCATGCCCACTTCACGGTAGATGGGGCGCCCCGTCAGCGCCGAAAGGATAGCGGTTGCCAGCGTAATACCCGCGCTTGGGCCATCTTTTGGGATGGCGCCCTCTGGCATGTGGACGTGAATGTCCATCCGTTCAAAAACGTCCAGTTCGATGCCAAACAAGTCGGCGCGCGATTTGATGTAGGTCAGCGCCGCCTGACCCGATTCTTGCATGACATCGCCAATCTGACCGGTCATTTGCAGGCCGCCTTTGCCTTCGAGCACGGCCACCTCGATGGTCATAATCTCTCCGCCGTTTTCCGTCCAGGCCAGCGAGGTTGCCACGCCCACTTCATCGCGGCGTTCGGCCTCGCTGCGCAGATATTGCGGCGGGCCAAGAAACTTCTCGACCACGTTCGGCGTGATGATGGTTGGGAATTCTTTCTTTTCGGCTTTGAGCCGGGCTGCCTTGCGAATGACCCGGCCAATTTCCCGCTCCAGGTTGCGGACTCCTGCCTCATAAGTATACTCACGAATAACGCGCTGAAGAGCGGTATCGGCAAAGCGCAGGCCGCTGTCGGTCATCCCGTTTTCATCCATCTGACGCGGAATCAGATAACGGTCGGCGATTGCCATCTTCTCTTCTTCAATGTAGCCGGGGAATTCAATCACTTCCAACCGGTCAAGCAAAGCCTCGGGAATGGTCGCAAGCGTGTTGGCAGTGGTCACAAACATCACCTTCGATAAATCGAAAGAGATTTCGAGATAATGGTCGCTGAAGGAATTATTTTGTTCCGGGTCAAGCACTTCCAGGAGCGCCGAAGACGGGTCGCCGCGAAAATCGTTGCCCAGCTTATCAATTTCATCCAGCATAAAAAGCGGATTTGCGCTCCCGGCCTTTTTCATCGTCTGGATAATGCGCCCCGGTAACGCGCCAATGTAAGTGCGGCGATGACCACGGATTTCCGCCTCGTCTCTCACGCCGCCCAGTGAAACGCGCACGAACTTGCGTCCCAGTGCCTCGGCAATTGAGCGGCCCAGCGAGGTCTTGCCGGTTCCGGGCGGCCCCACAAAACACAGAATAGGCTGACGCTCCTTCCTGGGCTTGAGTGAACGCACCGCAATATATTCCAGAATGCGGTCTTTGGCCTTTTGCAGGCCGTAATGGTCGCGGTCCAGAATTTTGGCAGCGTTGTTCACGTCCAGGTTGTCTTCGGTGAATACCGACCAGGGCAGTTCCAAAATCCACTCGATGTACGAGCGAATGATACCCACTTCGGGAGCCATCGGCGGCATCTGGTTCAGCCGCTCGATTTCCTTTAGCGCCGTCTTGCGGGCTTCTTCCGGCAGTTTGGCCTGCTCTACCTTCTGGCGCAATTCGTTCACATCGCGTGTCCAGATGTCGCCCTCGCCCAATTCCGTTTGGATGGCTTTCATTTGCTCGCGCAAGTAAAACTCGCGCTGGCTCTTATCCACCTCGCTCTGCACTTTATTATGAATGTCTTCTTCCAGTTCCAGCACATCCAGTTCTTCAGCCAGCAGTTCGTTCACCCGTTCCAGACGCGCCTTTGGGTCAGGCATCAACAGAAGTTTCTGGCGTTCCTCAAAAGAGACCGAAATGGAAGTGGCAATCATATCGGCCAGCCAGCCCGGCTCCTGAATGTTGAGCGCGAACAAATGCGCTTCTTCAGGGATGGAGCGATTCAACTCCACGCAGCGGTCAAACATATTGAGCGCGGAGCGCATCAGGGCCTGGGTCTGTTTATCGGCCTTGGTTGGCTCACTGATAACCCGCGCCCGCACTTTGATATACGGCGTCAGGCGCGTGAACTCCAAAACCTGCACCCGCCGTCGGCCCTGCACCAGCGCGGACGAATTACCATCTGGCATGGTCAACAATCGCCCAACCGCAATCTCTACGCCCACTGGCAAAAAATCACCCGCCTTGGGGTTATCTTGCTCCGGGTCTTTCTGGGTCAGGCCAATCACGGTCTGGTTGCGCTCCTGGGCTGTTTGCAGCGTCAACAAAGCGGCTTCATTATCTACAAAAACCGGCGAAACCATGCGCGGGAAGACCACCAGGTCGCGCATCGGCAATACCAGGGCCTCAAACACCCCATCCGGGTCGGTCTCATGGTTCGGCACGCGGTACAGTTCATCTGTCCGCTGGCTGATGGCCATGTTGAAACTCTCTTCGTCTTCGTCGTCCCAATCATCTGAAAGATTGTTCATATTTCTCATCCGTTTTCATGAATCGATACCTTAAATCCGCTTATCCGCTTTGCACAGCCATCCGTTGCCGCCATCCGTTCACCACTTCCGCCGTGACAAACATGCTGCCCGCCGAAACGATGACATCGCCTGTTTCAGCAGCCAGTTCCAACGCCCGGGCCAATGCCGTTTCGACGGGGGCAGCCGCCTCGCACACCACTGGAACAGTTTTCGCCACTTCGATGATTTTTTCCGGCTCCAAGGCGCGCGGATGGTCAGCGCGGGTCACAATCAGGCGGCTGATTATACCCTTCATTGCGCTTAACATCGACCAAATTTGCTTGTCTTCCGAAACGCCAAAGATGAGGATAACCTTCCGTCCTGGGAAGTATTCCATCAAAGCGGCAGTCAATTTCTCAAACGAATCCTCGTTGTGCGCCGAGTCAAAAATCAACGTAGGGTTTTCCCGGCGGGCTATCTCGAACCGGCAAGGCCAGCGGACTTCCGCAAAGCCCTTCCCAATCTCCACATCTGACAGATTGAACCCGCTTTGCTTGAGTGCAGCATAGGCCGTAACGGCGTTCGTTAACTGGTAGTCTCCCAAAAGCGGGATTTTGAAACCTGCATCCCGCTCACTCTTCACGGATGACTGAAGCCTGAATGTTTGTCCATCCAGAGAACGCTCCCCCCGCTCGAACGTCACGTCCCTGCCAACTACCGTTAAAGGCGCGCTTCTCTCAGCGGAAATCCTCTCCAGCACATCCAGCGCTTCCTGTTTCTGCGGCGAAGACACCACTGGCACGCCCGGCTTGATAATCCCGGCTTTTTCACCGGCAATTTTTGCCAGCGTATTGCCCAACACGGCAGTATGGTCATACGACAACGAGGTAATCACCGCAACGCGCGGCGTAATGACGTTGGTCGCATCCAGCCGCCCACCCAGTCCAACTTCAATCACGGCGGCATCGACATTCTGGCGAGCAAAATAGAGAAAACCCAGCGCGGTGGTAATTTCGAAGGTGGTCAGCATCGGAATCGAGGCTACGGCAGGCTTGATTTCATCGGTCAGTTCGGCCAGCGCCTCGCGCGAAATTGGTTGCCCATCTATCTGAATTCGTTCGCAAAAATCTACCAGATGTGGCGAGGTATACAGCCCGGTTTTCCGCCCCGAGGCGGTCAGCGCGCTGGCGCAAAACGCCGAAGTGGAGCCTTTTCCCTTCGTCCCGGCTACATGGATGGTAGGATAGGCATCTTGCGGGTTACCGAGTACTGCCATCAGCTGGCGCATCCGTCCCAGGTCGAAATTGGCCGCCGCAAGTTGGTCGACTTTTTTCAGGCTATAATCCACAAAAGAATACAGATAGTCAAGCGCGAGATTGTAGCGGGTTTCGATGTCCATAAGTGGCATTGTAATCCGTAATCCTTAAATCGAAAATATGATTGCTACGCTAACCATCCACCTCCACTTGCCCGGTTGCAACTCATTGAAAGAGAAACGCGGCCAAATCAAATCCTTGCTCGTGCGCCTGCGCCGCGAATTCAACGTTTCCTCCGCCGAACTGGGCTTGCAGGACGCCCACCAACAGGCCATCATCGGATGCGCCATGCTCGGTAACGATGCCGCCTATCTCCAATCCGCGCTTGAAACAGTGCGCCGCTGGGTCGAATCCAACTGGCGCGAGGGAGAAATCATCGACCAGCGCATCCAACTCCATTTCTGACACTCTCTCAGCAGAATTTGCCGACCGGGTGGCAGCCCTGCATGATGGCGAGACCCTGCTCGAAGGCGCTCCCGGCGATGTGCTGACCCACCCCAGCCTGCCTGCCAAAAACTTTGGGCTTTCGCGCTACACCCAGGCCGCCCGCTCCGCCGCCGAAAACGGATGGTGGCGCTCAGGCCGCCGTCTGCCCGTCACGTTGGAGGAAGCCGTTGAAGGCTTCTTGCAACTACGCGGGTAAACATCCTGTTAATTTTCCCGTTGGTTACAAAAATTACTTGCATTTCTGAAAGGCCTGACATAGAATGTTCTATGTCAGGGGGCAATCTGCCCTCCTGCCAGGAGGCCGCCGTTGCCAATCAAAAATCAGATATCATCTCCCGCCAACCATGCAAGCCGCATGGTCAGTTTTTTCACCAACAAAATGAGGAGAATTGCATGAATAAGTTTTTGTTCAGGTTGTTTTCTATCACCATCCTGTTGTCAATGCTGTTCACGGCCCTGCCAATGCAGTCCGCGCAGGCAGCCACCCCAACGGAGCTGTTTTTTTCCGAATATATCGAAGGCAGCAGCAACAACAAAGCCCTTGAAATCTACAACGCAACCGGTGCTTCGATTGACCTGGCCGCAGGCGGTTACAACATCCAGATGTTTTTTAACGGCAGCGCCAGCGCCGGGTTGACCATTAACCTGACAGGCACCGTAGCAGATGGCGATGTTTATGTGATAGCGCATTCATCCGCCAACGCCACCATCCTCGCTCAGGCCGACCAAACCAACGGCGCGGGTTGGTACAACGGCGACGATGCCGTCGTCTTGCGTAAAGGCGCCACGGTCATCGATGTCATCGGCCAGATTGGTTTTGACCCTGGCAGCGAATGGGGCGCAGGCCTGATGAGCACAGCCGACAATACTTTGAGCCGAAAAAATACCGTCTGCGCCGGTGACCCGGACGGCAGCAATCCCTTTGACCCCTCCATAGAATGGGATGGCTTTGCAACCGATACATCCAATGGATTGGGGACGCATACCACCAACTGCGGCACGGTTGAAGATACTGCCCCCGAAATCACCAGCACCTTCCCGGCCAACAGCGCCGCCGACTTCCCCACCGCCGGAGACCTGGCCGTGACCTTTAGCGAGGCGGTTAATGTAACGGGCAGCTGGTTCAACCTGACCTGTTCCTCCAGCGGAGACATCACAACAACGGTGACTGGCGGGCCAACCACCTTCACCATCAACCCGGATGTGGATTTGCTGGGGGGCGAGACCTGTACCCTGACCATCTACGCCGCCAATGTGACCGACCAGGATGCCAATGACCCGCCCGATAACATGGCCGCAGACCTGACGATTGAATTCAGCACACTGGATGTCTGCTCATTGGAGTACACCCCCATCTATAGCATCCAGGGCAGCGGAGATGCTGCCGCTATCACTGGCACAGTAACCACGCAGGGCGTTGTGGTGGGCGACTATGAAGGGCCTTCACCTGCGCTGCGGGGATTCTACATCCAGGATGTAAGCGGTGACAGCGACGATGCTACTTCCGACGGTATCTTTGTCTTCAACGGCAATAACAACCATGTCAATCTGGGCGACATCGTGCGCGTGACCGGCGCCGCCGCTGAATTCCAGAACCAGACCCAAATCGGCAGTGTCACATCCCTGGTCAATTGCGGGACTGGAAACGTCGCGCCAGTGGAAATCACATTTCCGGTTCCTTCCGCCAATTTCCTCGAGCGCTATGAAGGCATGCTCGTGCGCCTGCCGCAGACGATGTATGTGACCGAACACTTTCAGTTGGGACGCTTCGGTCAGGTGGTTCTCTCTGCGGATGGGCGTTTGCAGCAACCGACCAATGTCGTTCTGCCTGGCGCGCCCGCCCTCGCGCTGCAAACCGCCAACAACCTGAACAAAATTATTCTGGACGATGCTTTACAGAACCAAAACCCCGACCCCATCCTCTTTGGACGCGGCGGACAGCCCCTCTCGGCCAGCAATACCCTGCGCGGCGGCGATACCATCACTGGACTGGTCGGGGTGCTGACTTACACCTGGTCAGGCAACTCCGCCAGTGGAAACGCCTACCGTATTCGCCCCATCAACGCCCTGGGCGGCGGCATTCCCGAGTTCCAGCCTGCCAATCCCCGCCCAACCTCGGCCCCCAATGTCGGCGGTACGGTCAAAGTGGTGGGCATGAACCTGCTCAACTACTTTAACACCTTTAGCGGGTGTACGCTGGGGGTAGGCGGCGCAACAACCGATTGCCGCGGCGCAGAAAATCAGGCCGAATTCGACCGGCAATCGGCAAAGACCCTTGCTGCCATCCTGACGATGAACCCGGATGTGATTGGCGTGAACGAAATCGAAAATGACGGCTACGACCCCGCCAGCGCCATCGCTGACCTGGTCGACCGTTTGAATGCCGCCACCGCGCCCGGAACTTATGCGTACATTGACGTGGATACTGCTACCGGGCAGGTGAACGCCCTTGGCACCGATGCAATTAAAGTCGGGCTCATTTACAAACCCGGCGTAGTAACACCTACCGGACAAACCGCCGCGCTGAATAGCATTGCCTTCATCAACGGCGGCGACAGCGCTCCACGCAATCGCGCCTCCCTGGCACAAGCCTTCCGGCAAAACAGCAACGGCGCGGTCTTCATTGTCAATGTCAATCACCTCAAGAGCAAAGGCTCGGCTTGCGACTTGCCCGACCAGGGCGACGGTCAGGGCAACTGCAATCAGGTACGGCTGAATGCCATCAACGAACTGCTCACCTGGCTGGCCAGCGACCCAACCGCAACCGGAGACCCCGACATCCTGCTGATTGGCGATTACAACTCCTATGCCATGGAAGACCCAATTCTGGCGCTTGAGAGTAACGGATTCACCCATCTGATTAAGACCCTCCTGGGGCCAGATGCCTACTCTTACGTCTTCGACGGCCAATGGGGCTATCTCGACCATGCCCTGGCCTCGACTTCGCTGACCTCGCAGGTGACCGGCGTGGCCGATTATCACATCAACGCCGACGAACCTTCCGTATTGGATTACAACACCAACTTCAAGAGCGCCGGGCAAATTGCCAGCCTGTATGCTCCCGATGAATTCCGCGTTTCAGACCACGACCCGGTCATCATTGGGCTGAACCTGAACGCGGCCCCATCCGTCGAGGCTGGCGGCCCATACGTCGTGGATGAAGGCGGCAGCGTGACCCTTTCAGCCACCGGAACAGACCCCGATGACGACACGCTCACCTATGCCTGGGATTTCGACAACAACGGCATCTTTGAAATCAGTGGACAAAGCGTTTCGTTTGCGGGAGTTGATGGCCCGGGCAGTTACACGGTTGGCGTGCAAGTCACAGACGATGGCGGACTGAGCGCAACGGCAACCACTGTCGTTACTGTGAATAACCTCGCCCCGCTGGTTGGCACCATCACTGTGCCGGAAAATCCCGTCAAAACTGGCATCACCTTCAATACCAGCGCAACCTTCACCGACGCCGGTATTCTGGATACACACACCGCTCTCTGGGATTGGGGCGATGGCAGCACGTCAAGCGGCGTTATCACCGAAGCGAATGGTTCTGGCTCTGCCACCGGCAGCCATGCCTATGCCAAAGCAGGCCTGTACACCGTGACGCTCACCGTCACCGATAAAGACGGCGGCGCAGGCCAGGCAACTTTTGAGACAGTAATTGCTTATAACCCGAGCGGCGGTTTTATCACCGGCGGTGGCTGGTTCAACTCACCCGCCGGGGCATATCTTGAAAAACCGGCGAGAAAAGGCCTGGCAATTACCGCTTTTGCCGTGAAATATCTGCGCAGTACCAGCAGCACGCCTTCCGGCAGTTTCGAATTCATCTTCCTGGCTGGCGACTTGCAATTCAAGGCCACCTCCTTCGATTGGCTGGTGATTGACCAGGCCAGCAAGACCGCCCAATTCCAGGGAACTGGCAAAATTAACGGGAAAGGCAGTTACAAGTTCATGGTCTGGGCCGATGACAGCCGCCCCGATAAAATCCGCATCAAAATCTGGCAAAATGATGGAACGGTCATTTACGACACCGCCAGCAAACTTACCCTGTTGAGCGGCTCCATCGTCATTCACAGATAATCCACCCCTTATTCATCCCCTCTCCCGCTTGAGAGAGGGGATTTTTATTTCGCAATTGCCCCTTTCGGGGGACAAATTAATAGGATATGTTTTGTCGAATTTATTGTATACTGACACAGTATCCGATGCGTCGAGCGAGCGCAGCGCGGCGCGCCAATCAGAGCGCGGAATAACTTCCGCGTTACGAACCAAAATGGAGGAAATGTATGGACCCCTTTGCCGCAGTTGGAGGAATGACCATTGTATTCATTGTCCTTTCTGTGTGCTGCACGCTCGTTATCACCATCGCAGCCATCGCTGTGCCGTTTATCATTATCCGCCGCATGAACCAGAACAACCAGAAAAAAGCCGAAGAGTTGATGGCAACCGGCAAGCAAGGCGAAGCCACCATCCTGGCGTTGCAGGATACCGGCATGCGCATCAACGATGACCCCCGCGTTGCCATCGTGATGGAGGTGCGTATTCCCGGCTACGCGCCTTATCAGGTGCAAAAAACCATCACCCTGCCGCTGATTCGCATGTCGCAGGTACAGGTGGGTTCGGTGGTGGCCGTAATGGCCGACCCAACCCAGCCAAACAACCCCGATAAGGTTGGGCTATTGCTCCGGTAAACGCAACTTGCGCCAGCATCCACAGATTTCGCAGATTGTCGGTGTAATTTGCGAAATCTGTGGATTTTTTTTATTCCCCGCATCCTTTCGCCCCGGATGTGGTTTAATCATTCCATGAAACCGGACTTGTTTACACATATTCTCTTCGACTGGGGCGATACGCTGATGTATGACGACCCCAGCCAATCTGCGCCAATGGCCGACTGGCCCAAAGTGCAGAGCGTGCCAGACGCGGATAAAGTCCTGGCCCACCTGAAAGCCGCCGGAAAAACGGTCTGCCTGGCAACCAGCGCGAATGTTTCAGACGAAGCCCAAATTCGGGCAGCGCTGACGCGCACAGGATTGGAACAATTCATCAGCCAGGTCTTCTGCTTCAAGAACACCGGCCTGCCCAAGGGCGAAGCATTCTATCGAAAAGTGCTTGGAAGCCTGAAGGTTTCCCCGGCACAAGCCCTGATGGTCGGCGATTCGTTTGAAAAGGATGTCCTGGCGGCCAACGCCGCCGGGGTTGCAGCCATCTGGTTCAACGAGCGAACCCCAGAACAAAGAAGCAGCGCGCGCTGCCTGACTGTTCACAGCATGTCCGAACTGCTGGCATGGTTCTCAACCTCTGCATATGGCCAATAACAGCCTTGTCTCCCTGCTCTCAAAAGCCTTTGCCGCCCGCGCGGAATTGTTCGACGCCAGACATCAGACTGCCTTTCGGTTGTTTAACGGATTTTACGAAGGCGAGCCGCACCTGCTGGTCGATATTTACGCCACAACCGCCGTGCTATACAACTACGCCGATGTGCCTTTTGAGGGCGCTGCCGCCATCCGCGCGGCCATGGAAGTCATCCGCGCTGAACTGCCCTGGGTGCAGGCGATGATTGTCAAAACCCGCAACGGCAATCCGCAAGAAAAGCGCGGGGTGCTGGTGTATGGTCAAAAGGCCGATACGCGCATCGTCGAACACGGCATTCGCTACAGCGTGAATTTGACCATGAACCAGGATGCAAGCCTTTATCTCGATACGCGCAATTTGCGGAAATGGGCGCTCGAACACCTCAGCGGGAAAACCGTTCTGAATACGTTTGCTTACACCGGCAGCCTGGGAGTGGCCGCTCAGGCCGGAGGAGCAGCGCGGGTGGTGCAGGTTGACCGCAATCGAGACTTTCTGAACGTCGCCAAAACCTCCTACACGCTGAACGGCTTCTCCATCGAAAAACGCAATTTCGTGGCCGAAGACTTTTTTCCCGCCATCAGCCGTTTCAAACGAGAAGGCGCGTCCTTCGACTGCATTTTTCTCGACCCGCCCTTTTTCTCAGTCACAGGCCGGGGCAAGGTAGATTTGGAAGGTGAAAGCGAACGGCTGGTTAACAAGGTGCGCCCACTGGTCAGCGATGGCGGCTGGCTGGTGGTGGTCAACAATGCCCTGTTCGTGCCTGGAAAAGACCTTATAGGCATGTTCGAGTCATTGTGCGGCAGCGGATATCTGTCTATCGAAGAGTTAATCCCCGTACCGGCAGATTTCACCGGCTACCCGCAAACCTGCCTGCGCACCCCGCCGGTGGACCCAGCCCCTTACAACCATCCCACCAAAATCACCATATTGCGGGCGCGCAAGGGAAAACACGAAAGCAAGTAAACTCTAACAGCGAGAAACAACGTATGGAACTCTCTTCTTCCATTCACCTGCTCGGCGGACTGCTGGGCAAAGTCATCACAGAGCTCGAATCCCCGGCGATTTTCGAACTGGAGGAACGCATACGCGCCAATGCCAAAGCACGCCGCGCGGGAGAGAACGAAGCCGAAGCACGCCTGCAAGCCATTGTGACCACCCTCACGCCGCCGCAGTTGCGCGCCGTAGCCGCCGCTTTTGCCACTTACTTCGACCTGGTCAACCTGGTTGAGGAAAATTTTCGCGTTCATGTTTTGCGCCAACAGGCCGCGGAACGCTATCCCGCCCCAATCCACGACTCCATCGAAGAAGCCATCCTCACGCTCAAAGCCAACGGCGTGACTCATGAGCAAATGGCAGCCCTGCTTGAAAGCCTATCCATTGAACTGGTTCTGACCGCGCACCCCACCGAAGCCCGCCGCCGCACCATCTTGTCCAAACTTCAGCGGATTGCCTCTCTGCTGGAACAGCACAACCGCCCGGACCAGCTGCCCGGCGAAAAACAAGCGCTGGAAAACGCCATGCACGCCGAAATCAGCGCGCTTTGGCTCACCGACCGCGAGCGCGCCGCCAAACTGGCCGTCACCGATGAAGTGCGCACCGGGCTGTACTTCGTCGAATCGGTCTTTTGGGATGCGATTCCACGCATCTACACCGACCTCGACCACGCGCTCGACCAGCATTACCCCGGCCTGCGCGCCAACCACGCCTGGCTGACGCTTGGCTCGTGGATGGGCGGCGACCGCGATGGCAACCCCAACGTCACGCGCGAGGTGACCGCCGAAACCCTGCGCCTGCATCGCGGCCTGGCCATCGAAACCCACCGCAAAGCACTGCAGGAGGTTGGGCGCGGGTTGAGCCTGAGTTCTAACCGCCTGCCGCCGCCTGCCGAAATCACCAGCTGGATAGAAACCCGCCGTCCTTACCCTGAACACGTCGCCTACATTGCCGGGCGCTACGCTTTTGAGCCTTATCGCCTGGTCACGGCGCTGTTGGCTGCCGAATTGGCCGAAGCCTCGCGAGAGGACATGAAATCGAACCTCTTGCGCCAGCACCCGCGCCCGGCGCGCATCACCCTGGACGCCATCCGGCACCCGCTCGACATCATTGCCTCCCATATCCCGCCACACATCGCCGAAGACAAGTTGCTTACCCTGCGCCGACAGATTGAAATTTTCGGCTTACAAGCCGCCCGGCTCGACATCCGCGAGGATTCTTCTCGATTAAATGCCGCTCTGGGCGAAGTCTTGCGCGCGCTAGGGATTTGTCCCAACTTTGAAACGCTCTCTGCGCAAGAACGACTGAATTTGCTCGGTCGGATGCTGGTCTCGCCACTCCCTGAGCTTTCTCCCCGCCCGGGCGTCACCAACGAAACCTCTGAAACCTGGGCGGTTTTCCATCTCATCGAGCGCGTCCGCCGCATTTATGGCCGGGAACTGCTCGGCCCATTCATCATCTCCATGACCCACTCCGCCGCCGATGTGTTAACTGCCCTGCTCTTGGCGCGTTGGACAGGGAATTCCGATGGCCTGCAAATCTGCCCGCTCTTTGAGTCGGTGGATGATTTGCGCGACGCATCAGACATCCTGACCCAACTCTTTACCTCAGATATTTACCGCCAGCATCTCGCCACCTGCCAGAACGAGCAGATGGTGATGATTGGCTACTCCGACAGTAACAAAGACGGCGGCTTTCTGATGGCAAACTGGATGCTCTACCAGGCTCAGGAAGCGATTACCCGCGTGGCACGGGAATTCAACGTCAAACTGACCATTTTCCACGGGCGCGGCGGCACAGTCGCGCGAGGCGGCGGGCCAGCCAACCGCGCCATCCGCGCTCAGCCAGCCGGAAGCATCAACGGGCGATTCCGTGTCACCGAACAGGGTGAAGTCATCTCCTCGCGCTACGCCAATCCCACCCTGGCGCACCGCCACCTGGAGCAAATTGTCCATGCCGTCTTGCTTGCTTCTGCGCCTCAGGCTCAATCACCCATCCCGCAGACCTGGCGGGCCGCCCTCGACCAGATGGCCGCTGCCGCGCATCGCGCCTACCGGGGATTGGTCTACGAGACTCCCGGCTTTCTCGATTTCTGGCAGGCTGCTACCCCCATTGACGAAATCAAACGCTTGCAAATTGGTTCGCGCCCGGCCTCGCGCGCATCCACCGCCGAAGTGACCAAAATCCGTGCCATTCCCTGGGTCTTCTCGTGGATGCAAAGCCGTTACAACCTGCCCGGCTGGTACGGCCTGGGAGCAGGGCTGTGCGCAGTCAGCGACACCGGTTTACTGCGTGAAATGTACCAGGGCTGGCCTTTTTTTCAATCGCTGCTGAACAACAGCGAAATTTCGCTGCTCAAAGCCGATATGGAGATTGCCGCGCTCTACGCCGAACTCGTCCCCGACCAGAATCTCGCCAGGAAATTATTCAACGCCATCCGCACTGAATTCGACTGCACCCGCGATACCGTCCTCGCCATCAGCGGCCACCAAAACCTGCTGGACGCCGAACCCTACACCCAGAATGCCATTCGCCTGCGCAATCCCTACATCGACCCGCTGAATTTCATCCAGGTGGAAATGCTGCGCCGCCTGCGCTCGTTGTCGAATAAAGAAACGCCCGAGGCCGAAGCCCTGCGCCAGGTGATTGTTTTGACCATCAACGGCATTGCAGCGGGGTTGAAGAATACGGGGTAGAGCAAACTGGCAATTTATCCGACGGTTGTGGTTTAATCACCCCATGCTCAACCTCATTCTTATTCGCGGCGGCGGCGACCTGGCAAGCGGGGTTGCCTTGCGCCTGCATCACGCCGGGTTCGATGTCCTCATCACCGAACTGCCGCAACCGCTGGCGGTGCGGCGGGCGGTTTCGTTTTCCGAAGCAGTTTACGAAGGAAGGTGGACGGTTGAAAACGTTACGTCCCGCCTGATTCAGACGCCTGAACAATTGGCTGACTGTCTCGCCCGCCGCGAAATCCCTATCTTGATTGACCCTGACCTCAGCCTGATTGCAACTTTCAACCCTTCGATACGGCTACGCCACTCAGAGCAGGCATTTCGACCTTTGGCAATTGTTGATGCCCGCCTACTGAAACAGGTCGCCCCGCCGCTAACACATTCTTCTCCCTTCACCATTGGCCTCGGCCCCGGTTTTACCGTTGGCGAGAATTGCCACGCCATCATTGAAACCCAACGCGGACATACCCTGGGGCGCGTCTACTGGTCTGGCTCCGCCAACCCCGATAGCGGCCAGCCTGAAGGCGACCCGCGCCGTGTCTTGCGCGCTCCAGCAGATGGTCTACTAACTGGCTACGCGCAAATCGGGGAGCATTGCGAGCCTGGACAGGTGATTGCCGAGGTCAACGGCGAGAAAATCGTCGCGCCCTTCTCCGGCGTCCTGCGCGGATTGCTCCATCCGGGGCTGGAGGTCTCCAAAGGTCTGAAAGTGGGCGACCTCGACCCGCGTGACAAACGGGAGTATTGTTTCCTGGTGTCAGATAAGGCCTTGGCAATTGGCGGAGGGGTGCTGGAAGCGATTTTGGGGTATCAGACTTCGCCACAAGCGGCGGTATCAGGTGTCAGGTATCAGGCGAGAGAGCAAGGATGAAAGATAAGAAAAGGTTGAGTTTCGCGCGCGCTTTGCGGCTGGAAAAAGACTCGGTGGCGGCGTTTGTGGGCGGCGGGGGGAAAACTTCGGCAGTCTTTATGGCAGCGCGCGAAATGTCTCCGGCGCTGGTGACGACTTCGACTCACCTGGCAGCGCGGCAGGCCGAAAAAGCCGACCGGCACATCATCTGGAATCCGGGCGACCCAATGCCAGATTTTATGTCTGCGCTGCAAAGCGGCGTGACGCTTGTCAGCGGGCCGCGCCGCGAGGACATTGCCCGCATCACCGCGCCAACGCCGGAGCAGTTGGAAAAACTCAAGGACCTGGCGAAGGCGCATGGCATGCCGCTGTTCATCGAAGCCGACGGCTCACGTCAGAAGCCGCTCAAGGCCCCAGCGGAACATGAGCCAGCCATTCCGCCGTTTGCGGAGGTAGTGGTCGTGACGGCCGGGATGCGCGGGGTGGGGCGGCGGCTGGACGAGAATTTCATCCATCGTCCAGAGATTTTTGGGGCGTTGAGCGGCCTGGAAGCGGGCGAACCGGTCAGCGAGGCGGCTGTGATTCGGGTGCTGACCCATCCACAGGGCGGGCTGAAGAACATCCCGGCGGGAGCGCGCAAGGTCGTCCTGCTAAACCAGGCTGACACGGATGATTTGCAATCCCGCGCGGGCGGCATGGCAGCAGGGTTGCTGAAGATGTTTGATGCGGTGATTATCGCCAGCGTGCAGCGCGAGGAAATCTACACCGCCCATGAGCAGATTGCCGGAATTCTGCTGGCGGCGGGCGAAGCCTCGCGGTATGGAAAACCAAAGCAGTTGCTGGATTTTCATGGCGAGCCGTTTGTGCGGCGGATTGCCAAAACCGCCCTGGCTGCAGGACTCGCGCCAGTGGTGGTGGTGACCGGGGCATACGCGGAACAGGTGGAGACAGCGGTGCGCGATTTGCCAGTTCAGATTGCGCGGAATGAGCAGTGGCGTGAGGGACAGGCAGCTTCGGTGAGGAAGGGGCTTAGCCTCTTCTCTACCCGCTTCGGCTCTGCCCCAAAGGTCACTGGAGAACGCGAAATTTGGGAGAGGAAGATTGGTGGGGCAATCTTTTTGCTGGCCGACCAGCCGCAGGTGACGGTGCATGTGCTTGAGGCGCTCAAAAGCCGCCATGCAGAAGGGCTTTTTTCCATCGTCGCGCCGCTGGCGGCGGACCGCCGGGCCAACCCGGTTTTGTTCGACCGGGTGACTTTTCCAGAGTTGATGAAGCTGGAAGGCGATGTGGGCGGGCGGGCAGTAATGCAACAATTTCCGGTGGAATATGCGCCCTGGCATGATGAAAGTCTGCTGTTTGATATAGATAACGAGGATGATTATCGGAAATTGATGATGTGGGGGAGAGCGGATTAGGAAGCGGAGTAGACAACAGAGGAAACGGAGAAACGGATGTGGACAAACGGAGGAAGCGGAGAAGCGGATTGGGAAACGGATGTGACAACGGAGGAAGCAGAGAAGCGGATTGGGAAACGGATGTGGACAACGGAGGAAGCAGATGAATTCCGAAATACCAATGGTCAATGACCAATCTCATCCCACCCTGGCGGCAATTGTGCTGGCGGCGGGGATGTCACGGCGGATGGGGCAGCCAAAGATGCTGCTCCCTTGGGGTGGGACGACGGTGCTGGGGCAGGTCACTTTTGTGCTGGCGGAGGCGCTCTCGGAGGCGGCAAAACAGATGCAGGAACGAATGGCTGCGCAAAACGGAAAAACAGATGATGCAGAGCAACAGGTTATGCCACTAAACACGGAAATTGTGGTTGTGACCGGGAGCACAAGAAAATTGGTGGAGGCAGAGGTAGCGCGTTTGGCGGAATTGCTTCCGGTGCGTTCAATTTTCAACGCGCAATACGAGACGGGTGAGATGATGAGCAGCATCAGAGCGGGGTTGGCGGGACTCGGCCCCCAGGCGGCTGCCACGCTGATTGCGTTGGGAGACCAGCCACAGTTGAGTCTGGAATCCGCGCGGCGAATCCTTTCAGCCTGGGAAACGTCTGGCGCGCGTCTGGTTATCCCCAGTTTCAGAATGCGCCGGGGCCATCCCTGGCTGGTGAGGCGTGAATTATGGAGCGCGCTGGCGGCAGCCAGGACAGCGCGAGAGTTCCTGAATGCACGCGCCGATGAAATTTTCTATGTCGAGTGTGATGAATCGGTCTTGAAGGATTTGGATACGCCGGAAGATTACGAGCGGGACTTGAAAAGCGCCGGGTAGCGTGCTATCCTGAAAATGGAAGCGCGTTCACACTTCCGGGAGGCCGCGATGACAGACTGGGATTTGATGGTCGAACGTATCCAGAATGCCATGCAGGCACTGGATAAGGCGCACCAGGCCAAAGAGGCCCTAAAGAAACAGACGAATGGCGAAACCATGACGAAGTTCCAGGCGGAGATAAAAGAGTTGGAACAACACTTGCGCTTGATGAAACAAATTCTGGAACATGAGGCAGATTATTCGATGGATGAAATTGCCGATGCGCTCGGACACATGCTGAATCGGGAGACAGAAAGTTATCATCGCATTCCACGCTACGAAGTCAAAAAATAAGCCGCTGTAAATTTGTATGTGGCAAAAAGCATGGCGCGCGCTGTGCTTTTTGTTTTACAAGGGTGTTCTTATCTGTGATAAACTCGCCGCACGATGGAGGTTTCATGAAATATTTTGTAATTGTCAACCCGACTTCGGGCCGCGGATTGGGAGAAAAGTCTATTCCAACGATTGAAGAGCGTCTGCGCAATGCAGGGGTGGAGTATCAACTTGTGCGCACTGAGCGCCCCTGGCATGCCGCCGAACTGGCCGAGCAGGCAGCCCGCGAAAAGTACGATGTCATCGTCAGCGCGAGCGGAGACGGGACTTTGAATGAGACTCTGAATGGGCTGATGCGCGCCCGCAAAGCCGGATTTAACCATGCCGCGCTGGGCGTCATTGCAATTGGCACAGGTAATGATTTTGCCGGTAGCATGGGCATTCCGGACGATTTGAGGAAAAGCATGGATGTTCTGCTCGCCAACCAGCGAAAGAAAATTGATGTCGGGCTGGTCAGCGGCGGCGACTACCCGGAAGGGCGCTATTTTGGCAACGGTATCGGCATCGGGTTCGATGCGGCGGTTGGTTTTGCAGCGCTGCAATTGCGTTTTCTGCGTGGATTGCCCGCCTACCTGGTCGGCGCCATCCAAACCGTCTTTTTCTATTACAAGCCGCCACGCTTGCGCATTGAGATGGACGGGCAGGTGATTGAGCAGGATTCGCTGATGGTTTCGATTATGAACGGCAAACGAATGGGCGGCGGGTTTCGCATGGCACCCAACAGTCAGCCGGATGATGGACACCTTGACCTGTGCATTGCTGAAAAGGCCGGGAAACTGCGCATTTTCCAGTTGATTCCGATGTTTATTCAGGGTAAACAAGAGGGACAACCGGAAATCAAGATGCGGCGCGCCCGCCAGGTGACAGTGACGGCTCTTGATGGGAAATTCCCCGCTCATGCAGATGGCGAGACCCTATGCATGAATGGAGACACACTGACGGTGAATTTGTACCCTGGGGAAGTGGAAGTGATTTGTAGATAGACAGGGGCGGGGGCAGCCCAGGCAAGCCTGGCGTTCTGCGTTCTAAACTGCCATCAAAAACGAGTGATTTTGCTTATCAAATTCATCTTAAAAGCGCCATTCCGCGCCTGGAAAACGCGGAATGGCGGGCAGAGATGTTCTCCGGCTATCCATCCAACCGCAGAACCACCTTTGGCCCCAAACGCAGGTGACTGCCTCGCGGTAGGGCGCAGGGAATGTTGGGTGGAATGGCGCCGCTTTCCAGAAAAGTTCCATTGGTGCTGCCCAGGTCGGTGACGGTGAATTGGGCGGTGGCCGGGTCGAAGCGGATTTCAGCATGGCGGCGCGAAACATCGGCCTCGCCGAGCAGTTGCGGCAGGTCGCGCCCCAGCAGAAAGGGGAAGTTTAGCAATTCCAGGCGCTGACCCAGGTTGGCGGGCTGGCTGGCCTGTTCCACCACCAGCGCCGGGCGGGCAGGCGGTGGAGCCTGGCCGACGCCGCTCTGGCGCGAGACGGAGGGCATCTGTGGAGTGGACTGGCGAGGCACGGATGCAGGCAGAGGCGTGCGCGCACCCGTCTCTCCGGGCTTGTGGGTCAGGAAGGTAAAGGTGACGTTGTTACGCCCCAGCGTTAATTTGTCGCCGTTTTTCAACTCGCGCCGGGCGTTCACCGGCACATCCTTGCCATTGAGCAAAACGAGGTTATTTTCGGCCAGCGATTCGAGGAAATAACGGCCTTCGGAGAGCGTAATCTGAGCGTGCCGGCGTGAGATGGTCATGCCCTGCGGCAGAGATTGGACGTTGACCGCCAGCGTCAGGTTGTGGTCGGCTTCGTTGGTGGGGCGGCCAATGACGGCCGGCTGCCATTCCAGGGTAAATACGCGGCCGCTGGCTTCTTCGCGCAAATAAACCACCTGTTCCGGCTTGAACATCCTCCGCAGGGTCTGGCGGATGTAATCGAAAACCAGTTCATCCTGCGGCTGAATATCGAGTTGAATCAGGTTGGCATCCGCTTTGAGCGGGCGGTCATCGCCTTTGAGGTAAATGGCATATTTTTCGGGCGAATCGGCGGGGATGTCATCGAACTCCTTCAGGATTTCCTGAATCAGGTCGCGGGCGGTCAGCGTTTTGCGCACGCGGGCGCGCTGACCGGGGTTCTCGAATACGTCAATTTTGACATCAATGTATTCGTCCATAATCGCCTAATCCTTTTGTTCATCCAGCAGCCCCATGGCGCGGGCGTTTTCCACAATGTCCGCGTCTGAGAAGAGCGCCAGCATATCGGCAGGCAGGCCGTTTTCGACCAGTTTTTGCTTCAGGGCAGGAATGCTGTACTTTGAGACATCCGGCGATTTAGGGGCAGTGGATTCCGCCGTGACTTTGGCGCTGGTTTTGGATGTGGATGTTCCGCCCGCCGGGGCCTGGCTTTCGTCCCTGGGCGTTCCTTCTGCCGGGGCCAGCCACTCCGCTTTTTTGCCCGGATACCTGGCCTGAATTTTGCGAGTCCAGGCATCGAGCGAACCTTCCACATCGTCGTCATTGGCATAGGGAGTTGCCAGTTGCAGCATGCTGGTCACGCCAGAGCGGACGATGAAAGCGCGTCCCTGCGGCAACTCCACATCAGCCAGGCTGCGCGGGAAGCGCCCGTTCAGGCGCCCAACCGCATCGGCGGTTTTGAGCGCAATGCCAAAACTGGGCGCGGCAAAGACCTTGCGCAGGTCGTCCGAGGCACTCAAAATTGCCAGCGACCCGCCGATGATAAGATAAACGCCCTCGGTCTGGTACTTGCGCACCAGCGCGGCCATGTTCTCGAAGAAACTCATCTTCTTGCGGCTGGCTTCTTCGGTAAAAGCATCATAATTATCAATGAAAATCATGATTTTACGGCGTTTGGGTTTGGTCTCAAATTCGGCGCACTCAACCCGCATCGACTCGTACCAGCCATCCAATTGCTCGATGTCGTCAATGGCCTGGACGACGTGCGGCAAATCGGCCAGCGAGGTTTCGCTGCCCTTCCACAGCTTGCGCGAGAAATCTACCAGCACCATGATGACTTCTTCGGGCGAGTAGTTGTAAGCCACAGAGAGCATCATCGCGCGCATGGTGGTCGTCTTGCCGGAGAAAGGCTGCCCGATGACGACCATGTGCGGCCCCTGACGCTCGATGTCAATGAGCGCGGGTTCCAGTGAGCGGTCGTCAATGCCCATCACGGCGTTGATGCGGCGTACTTCGGGAAGAACTGCCTGCTGGATGACGTTTTCGAGCGAAACGCGTAAGGGCAAAGTTTCAACCGTGGATGGTTTTTCGCCCTTCCATTGGTCGCCCCACAGGTCTTTCATGCGCATGCACATCCGGTTGATTTTCGCCAGCCCGTCAGGGTCGCCCTCATCGGGCGTGAAGGTCAGCGCGGTCTGAAATTCGAGCGGAGTATTGCCAAGGCGCACATAGCCGCGCCCCGGGATGGGGCTTAAATCCGCCGGGACGCCGCGTCCGACGACTTCATTGTATTCAGAGGGGTCGGAGAGTTTGAGGGTGTAACGTTCGGTTATCAGGTTGTAAAGTTTGCCGGTCAGGGCATTGGGCAGGTCAGCAGAAATCAAAAAGTGAACGCCATAAGCGCGTGATTCGCGCACCAGCGAGATGAGCGGCCCCATCAGTCCGTCGTAATATTCCTTGAATTCGGCAAAGTTATCGATTACCACCAGCACGGCAGGCAGGTTTTTTTCGGGGTGCGCCAGGTTGTAGGAATCGAGGCTGTTCACTTTGGCCTCGCTGAACAACACCTGACGGTAATCAATAATATCGTTGACCTTGCGCAGGACGCGCAAAACGCGCTCTTCTTCTTCGGAGGTAATCACCGCGCCGACATGCGGCAGATCGCGCAGAATGGTGAGCGCGCGCCCGCCGAAATCCAGGATGTAAACATGCAGTTCATCGGGCGAGTGAGTGAGCGCCAGGCTGGTGATAACGGTGCGCAGGAAAGTGGTTTTGCCACGTCCCGATGCGCCAAAGATGACGGCATGGCCGTTGGGGAAGTCAATTTTGAGCGGCTTCTGGCTGGCCTGGTAGGGGTTGTCAATCAGACCAACCAGCGGGCGCATGGCGGTCTTGCCCCAACCCGCGCCCTCCCAACGAAATCCTTCCTCCCAAAAGGTGACGGCCTTTTCGTTCAGCGCGAACCCGGCCACCTTTTGCGAATCGCTGGCGCGCAGGAGTTCGATGTCGTCATCGGACATGTAAGCCGTATCCAGCGCAGATTGCAGGCTCAAAACGTTCGCGCCGCTCTGAGTGGGCAGGAACTGCGGCCAGGGCCGCCACTGTGGTTTGGATTCCTGGGTGGCCAGGCTGGCAAGCATCTCCACGATAACATCGTATAGTTTGGGTGGCTCGGTTGATTTTTGCCCGCCGGTTTTGCGCGGGCGGTCGAGCCAGATGACGTTGGGGGCCACGTTTTCTTCCTGGGGGCCTTTGTAATCGCCGCCGGTGTAGGCGGTTTGAATCAATTCGATGTTTTCATTCCCAATTTGCAGGTAGCCGCGCCCCGGAATGCCGGGCGGTAGGAAGGCTGCATCGGCGCGCCGCAGCACTTCGCGGCTGTCATCGGGCGTTTCAACGCGCAGAGAAATGCGGAACTTGATGTTGGCGCGCATCTGGTCGGTGACGCCCACCGGTCGCTGGGCTGCCAGAATGAGTGAAACGCCCAGCGCGCGCCCCAGGCGGGTGATGCTTTCTAATTGCGCCTTATATTCGGCGTTGCCCGAAATCATTTCAGCGAATTCGTCAATGATGATGAACAGGTGCGGGTAAGGCGGGCGTTCCGGGTCGAGATTGAGTCCCTTTTTGCGGTAGTGGACGATGTCTTTTGAGTTGGTATAAGTGTTAAGGCGCTGGCGGCGGTCGAGTTCGGAGATAATTGAGGCAAAAACGCGCGCAGTCGCCGACTGGTCGAGATTTGAGACAATATCCACGGCGTGCGGCAGGCGTTTGAACGGCTCAAAGGCTGCGCCGCCTTTGTAGTCCACCAATACGAAGTTCAGGGCATCGGGGCTGAAATTGAGCGCCAGCCCAATGATAAGGGTCATCAGCAATTCCGACTTGCCCGAACCCGTTGAACCGGCGATAATTCCATGCACGCCATCGGCCTTTGCAGAAAAAGTCAGCACGCGCGGTTCGTTGCCTGAGAGCAGGCCCACCGCCGTATATGGCCAGTCCGCGCTGGCAGGGGTCATGCTGCGCCGCCAGTTTTCGCGGGCAAATTCCTGCATCTGGTCAATGGATTGAAGGTTGAGCATTTCCATCAGAGTGACGGTAGCCGCCAGGCTGGAGCCATACCCCCGCCGGATATCCACCGGTTCAAGACAGCGTGAAAACTCGCGGGCTTTTTCTTGCGAGGAAACCAGTTTGGTGCTGCCCACATAGCGTACCGTGTTGAAACCGGTTTCGGCATAGCGAAAGACCGCTGATTCTTCATCGGCAGGGTCTTCATCCACTTCGATAATGGCCGAACAGCGGCTGGGGACTTTGGAGCGGTCGGGGACGAGAAAGATAATGCCTGCGCCCAGCATCTGTCCGTCCATGAGAATTGTCGAAATGGCGGCCTCGCCCTCCAGGTCGCGCAGGCAGGACCAATTCGGGGCTGGCGTTCGCACGTCGACAACGACCAGCAAAAAGGGTAGTTTGACATCCGCGCCGCTTTCCTTGTCTTGCAAACGCATTCGGCGGCGCTCCAAAATGGTGCGGATGTTCTTCCAAAACAGGCGCATGCGGTCGGGTTCGTTCTCTCCGGGGCGTTCATCAGCCTCGAACAGGAGTGTCTCTGATTTGTCGGATTCCTTACAATGTGGAAGGGCGTAAGCCCAACGCCAGAAAGGGCGCGCGGCGCTCGTCCCGGCAACGTAGAGCATGGTATCTTGCGGGGAATGAAAAGCGGCGTAATCAATCAGCATAGTACGCAGGTAAGCATGGACTTTTTCGGCCGAGTCGCCGGTAATGCCGATGGAATGGCGTACCGTAATGCCTTTAGATTCCTGAGTCTCCTCCTGTTTGCCGCCCTGCTCCTGCTGTTGTTCCTGCTTTTTCTCCACTTTTTTCTTCTGCGTGTCATCCGAGGGCAGGTAAACCGGGATAGTCACCGGCACGTTGTAGAGCAGGCGCGAATCTTCGGCAAGGCGGGTGGCTTCGCGCATGAGCGGGTTTTCGGTCTTTTCATTCTCAGAAATTTTGTAAACAACGGTAGATGAGCGGGTGCTGATGCCCAGCCGCAAATGCATGAAGTCGTGGTCGTTAGGGCGGCGCTCCCATAACCGCGTGCCAGAGCGGATGGCCTCCTCGCGGGCACCGGGCTCGCGCATCAGGTCAGCGGCAATGCCAAGTGTTTTTTCGGGATTGGGATAATTGTAAAAATAGTAAATGCGTTGCTGCTCGTGTTCACTTTCCATTTTGCGGCGCAATTCGCTAATTCGGCGCTTGTAGGCGGCCTCGGCGGCTTCGCGCTGCTTTTTCTCTTGCGCATTGGTATAAACCGCCAGCGCCACCGTTCCAACCACCGAGAGCGCCATGGGAATCATCATCAACAGGTTGCGGCCCTGCCCAAAAAACGACATCAGGATATAGCCGAGAATCATCACCATCGGCAGAAAAGCCTGCTGAAGCAGTTGGCCGTAGTTTTCCTGATTATCGGGCGGGGTCGGGATGGAGTACAACCCGGATGGTAAATGCGGCTCAATGCGGGGTGGGCGGTCAATATAGAGTTTATCTGCCATGGTTATCTCCCCGATTTACGGAACCGTTGCGACGGCGAACATTAACAATAACGAAATTGCCAACAGAGAACCCAACACGATGAATACCATGCGCCAGTTCACGCCACGAGGTTTCTTTTCTGCCGGAACTGGCGGGAAATTAGGCTGGAGCGCGCGCACAAAACTCAACACGTCTGGGAAGCGCTGGTTGACCTGCTGGCTGATGGCTTTTTCGGCAATAGCGGGGATGTTTTTCAAGTCGATGCGGCCAGTGGGGGCAGGCGCAGACTCCAGAACATTTTTCAGGACGGCTTCATCCTTTTTCAGGTGGTAGGGGTAGGCCGGATGACCAGCGAGCATCTCATAGAGCAAGAGTCCCATGCCATATACATCCGTCGCGGGGCCAACCGAGCCTTTCGAACCGTCCAGCATCTCTGGGGCGATATAGGCGGGCAGGTTGTAGTTGGGGTTCCACATCTCGAACACAGCGTTGCCAGAAGCGCTGACGCCCAGGTCGAGCAACATCGGGCGCGGGATGCCTTGCTTGTCGAAACGCACCAACACCACGTCGGGGTTCAGGCACAAATGCAGGCGTCCCGCCTTGTGCAGGTAAAAAATCACGTCAGCAATACTCAAAAGTATCCAGCCCGCATGTTGGAACCAGGGTTGGGGATTGCGGAGCAATAGATTGCGCAGAATGGCGCCATCGGCATATTTAAAAACTTCGTAATACTTCACGCGCCCGTTGATAACCGTCCAACCGTAAGGATGCGCAACAACCGACCCCTGGGGATGGGCAGGGAGCAGGACAGGCAAAAGAGGATGCTGACCAGCGCGAGCCAGCGTCAGGAATGCTTTGGCTTCAGAGCGCAGTTTTTCTTCGCATCCAATGTTGGCGACCTTAAGAAGGATTTCTTCTTCTGCACGCCGGGCGTGATAAACGATGGCCGAACGAGTAATAACAATCGGTTGAATAATTTCAATGGGGCCAAACCATTCGCCATTATCAAAAATCTCGGTGGCATTTTCTGCTGGACAATAAGTTTCCTGACACCACAGATTGAAATCCTGTGAAATGATGTTGCATTTCTGGCAAATTCGCTTCATGGCGCCTCGCAAGGCAAACTATCGAAAAAAGGAAACCGCGCCTGCCGGGTGAGTTCCATCCAGGCGCGGTTTCTCATCTCACTCCAAGAACGTGATTGTAGAGCGCTTGGAGACTAGTTCCATCCAGCCCGCCACATTTTAGCAGAAACGGCGCGAACCAGAATAATCACCGTCGCGGTAGGCTTTAATGGCGCTCTCGATGTCGCCAGAGAGTTCAATCATCTTGTTGGCCGCACGCTGGACGTTTGGTTTAATGCGGTCAACAAACGTTGCCAGGGCCTGCGTCGCGCCGAAAGAAATCCAGGCGGTTGCTTTCAGGACGAAACTAATGGCTTCAAGCGCTTTGGCGACCGCATTCAGAATTTCACCAAAATTCTTGAACTCATTGCTCATTTTTTCCACTGCGGGAATATCCATATAGACTTCATCAGCCATTTTTACCTCTCTTTACGTTTAGAAAATCTGCCCAAAGACATCGAACAGAGTTTGAACCTGCGAGGTGGCCTGCTTAACTGCCTGATTCATGCGGTCTTGCGATTTTTTAATCGCGCTGGCAAAGCTGGTGTTGACATTCATGATATTGACCAGCATGGGAATAACCTCGCTGGTCATCTCGTTCACGAACCGCACCGAGCCATCGCCCTTCCAGATGCCGCCGACAACTTGCTGCACCAATCCACGCAGAGGAGCTGTCACCGCATCCTGAATAATATTGACCTGTTGTAAAATCTGATTGACGACGTTGCCGACCAGGTCATCGACGAATTTAAAAAGTCCAAACATCGTTCACCTCCTAAAAATTATTGCCTGCACTGCTGTCGGCAGCACGCATATCGGCCATGGCCTGCTTGATGTCGTTGGCAACCTCATGGTATTTGTTGCTTAACTTGGACACCCGCTGAAAAAACAACCCCAAAGCCTGTACGTACGCTTCGCCGGGTTCCCCAATCAAAGCGCCGTTCTGCATCTGACCAGCAATTTTCTGGGCGGTCGCCGCTGTTTGGGCCAATCGTTGTGATACCATTTCACAATGCTTGGCCATGTCTTCAAGAGCGGGATAATTTACGCGAATTCGGTCTGCCATTTTTACCTCCCGTCATTAGCCGCCGATGTTATCAAAGAAACTCTTGGTTTCTTCGTCGGCGCTACGGATAATTTTGACAATTTGAGATGCGACCTTGCCTGCCACATCAAGCGCATGAACCATCTTGGTCGTAGCCGGCAAAACCACGCCATTCATTTCATTGAAGAACTGGTCTGCGCCCTGGCCAATCCACTGGTCGCCATGCAGCGCTTCCACTTTAGACTTGGTCTGCTTGAGAAGCTCGCGCAAGTCCTGCTCCTCCGCTTCCAAAGTCTTAATGATGCCCTGCATTTCATCGTAGTTGACTTGGATAGTTCCAGCCATTTTTTTCATTCTCCTTTTTTCTTTGTACGGATACTTTTTTGCTGGCAAGATTGATTGTTTTTTCGATGGAAATGAAAAACCAGCCTACTGGGAAAAGACAGGAATAAAATGTCACCCTGTTTAATCAATCACCTCCTTGCATCGTTCGTAACTATACTTTAGCATTTTGATATATCAGGGTCAATATATCCGATTTAAAAAATGGCAACCCATTAGTACTAATTGTCATCTTTTTTTGCATCTTTAATGACCTTAGCCGCTGCGCCAACCGCAGCACTGCCGGCCACTCCGGCAATTCCCGCTGCAGCTGCGTTGCTTCCATCGCCTGAGGCAGGCACACCGCCCGGCGCTGAGCCACCCCCCGTAGAAGGCGGTTGAGCAGAGCCGCCTTCAGAACCAGAGCCACCTCCGCCAAAGAGATGGTCGGGCAAGTCTTGCGGCGCACCAGAACCGACGGCGCTGCTCTGAGGAGTCTGGTCCACCAGCCCAACGCCCATGTTCTTCAGGTCTCCTTGCAATCCCTGGCTGCTCCCACCGCCGCCGCCACCCCCGCCGCCGCCAGAGGGAGCCGTGGCCTCGCCCTCGGTCTTCTCCATGGGAGGCGTGTCATCCTTTTGAATCTCGATACGCTCTGTAAAATCACCGGTCACAGCATGAAGCTCCGAGGCTGGCGGAGGCCCAAATTCGCTCTCGCCTCCGCTGCTGGCTCCACCTGAACCTTCGCCCAGGCCTTCGGCAGCCGATTCAAAACCAGATGCGCCAAAATCGCCGCCCAGGTCCGCCGGGCCACCCTGCAAGCCTCCCAATGCCGATTCAAAGCCCGCCGCGCCGAAATCGTCTCCACCTTGTAAAGCATTCTTGAAAAAGTTTGCGTTTTCCTCGTCTGCCTCCCGAATGATTTTAGTGACCTGCATCAGGACATCCTGGGATACAAAGAGCGCCTTCGAAACACGCGTCAGGGCAGGCAGCAAGTCCTGTTCCATTTCTGCAAAGAACTTGTCGGCGGCATCCCCCATCCAATCCTTGCGTAAATCCTGCAATCGCTGGCGGGTTGCCGTAACCAGTTGGGCAAAGTCTTCGCCTTCGCCATTAAATTTCTTGATTATTGCGCTCAATTCATCATACTTAAGCTGGACAATTTTGGACATGGTTTCCTCAGGCTGTCTCGAAACGAACGGATACATTTGGACCAAAATTGATAACCGCGCCATTGTGAAGTTGGGCCGGCTTTCCTGCTGGAATGCGCTGTCCGTTGATAAAAGTTCCGTTGCTGCTATTCAAATCAGTAATCAAATAAACCTGACGAGCCGCATCCAACGAGATTTCGGCATGGCGACGAGAGATGTTTGGTTCCTTCAACAACAGGTTGCCTTCTACGCGACCAATCACAAATGGCAGTGGCTGCAAAGGGATTTTCGATGCCAATGCCAGTTCTGGAGGAGACTTGAGAAGAAAGAGGGATGGCTGCGGCCTGGCAATGGGGGCGGCCAGCATCGTCGCCTGAGCGTTGCCTGCGGCAATCATGGTAGCATCAGGCGAAGACGGCGGGGTCGAGGTCAGCTTTGGCCCGGAAGCCTGCGGCGCAGGAGCAGGCGGCGGTGGATGCGCCGATGATTTTCGAACCGGAATCGGTTCTTCATCCGCAATCGGAATGGCAGGTCCACCCGCTTTTTCATTCCCCAACTTGCCACCCAGTCGCCCTTGTAAAACAGGCGTGCCGGTGAGCGATTTTTCGCGCCGCGATGAATACATCATAAACCCTACCACGCCCAGGATGATTGCCACCACCATGAACAAAATGACCGGCGCGGCAATCAGCGCGGCTGTCAACAACTCAAACAAATTCTGGCGTTCGGCCTGGTACACTACGCCAGGAAATTGCACCGTTGTATAAACCTGTCCATCCTTGCCAAGCACACGCGCAATGACCATGTATTTTCCATCGGGAATTTTGGATTCGCTGAGCGGAATAACCAGTCTTCCGGCAGCGGCATCTTCGGCAGTACCGGTGAAATCGGAGCCTGGCGCCTTGGTGTTGGTGGCTTCATCCACCAGCCAGCCATCAAAACCACCGATAAGTTGTGAATTCGTGGTTTTGATGGACAATACCAGGTCATTATCCTGCTGAGCAATAGACTGGATGGTTAAAGCGGGCAGGTTGGCAGTGGGGTCAAACACAAATTGATGCACTAACTCGACAGACTTATTCCCATCTTCATCCGTAAACCAGGCAAATCGGCTCTTGTCTTGCTTGCTGATGGCGGTCATGCGTAACTGATAATCTCGGCCCACCACCAATTGGTCGGTAGGAATATTGAAGACATTATTTTGTTGCAAGTCGTCGAACGTAAATTCGGCCACTTTCGAACCGCCCTTGGTATCCCACACTTCCACCTTGACATATTCGACCAACTCGGAGGAGGTCATCGAGAGTTGAATGTTATAGGTCTGGTCCTCAGGGACAAACTGCAATCCGGCAAACTGACCCCGTACCGGGCTGGGCGGGCCTTCATATTCTGTGTTTGACTCAATCGGGAAGGTTGTACTGAGGGTTTGGTCGTCCGCCAGATTGAGGGTGAAAACAACTGGATTGCTGCCCTTTTTTGGATACACATCCGCCTGCACCATCCACTGTGCTTTCAGGCCATTCATAATGCCCTGAAAACCCGCCGCCAGGTCATCGGTCGTGGCAATCACCGAAAACGCCCCCGTGCTGGCCGCCAGCCCCTTCAGTTCGACCTCGTTCAGGTTAGAGGCCCGGCTTGAAAGACCAACGGTATTGACCGGAACCTGAGTCTGCTGGGCGAGTGTCGAAAGTTCGAGAAAAGTCTTCTTGCTGCACGGCTGTCCGCTGGCATTTTCATCGCGCCCATCCGTGAATAGAATGATGGCGCGGCGGCCCGGAGGCGCTTTTTGCAGCGACTCAACCGCGCTGTAGGTAGCATCATATAAACATGTTCCTTTGTTGGAGACTTTGTACTGGTCAATTGCAAAACTGACTGCGGCAATGTTCTGAGTGTAATCTTGCAATAACCGGATTTCTTCATCGAACTGAACGACAGAGAAAAATGCATTATCGGGAGTATTGTTGAGAGCCTGCTTTGCCGAGTTTTTCAAATCTTCTGCGGCGCGCGCCATGCTGCCACTCGCATCCAACACAAGCACAATATAAATCGGCACGTCTGGCTTTTGCACCCGCGCCTCGACGGAATAGTTCGTGTTGGGAAGGTCAATTCGGGCGGTTTGAGCAATCGTTTCGAGGACCGGCAGACCCGTTTTGGGGTCATAAACATTGTAATAGACCTTGAGCGTCATTGAATCAGGGGTTTCCACTGTCGCAATCTGGCTGACACGAATTGCCAGCCCCGATTGAGCGCCAACCGCAGCAACCGGCATCGACACCATCACAGCAATAAGAAAAGAAAAAAAGAATAGTTTCCAGACCCGCGTCATGCCTTCATCTCCCAATCATATATTCTGAAAGAATACATCAAGAACCTAAGACACGCCAAATTCAGACATCATGGCCCCACTGCTTTGGGGGTAAAACCACAAATTTCACCAGAATTAGAAAAAATTATAGCCATTAAAGTTTTAGTTTCTATCCCCCGAAAGGTTGTTTTTTAAATTGAGTCCCGCAATAAAATACCCTGAACGCAGAATTAAAAGAACCTTTCCACGCGTCATCAACAACTTTCGCCCCAGCAAAGTTGCTTTAAGGTCACCTTTTCAGCATATAATCAGCATCATACTTTTGTACTTTGACTCGTCCAGGGAATGCGATTCCACGAGACGAAATGTTGTTTCACAAGATGAAACAACATTTTCTTTTTGACGAATTGACTCATGATGAGGAAGCGTTCCAATGTCCCCAACCTATCACGTCCCGTACAGTAAAACCACCCTGGAATTCAGCCTGCCTCCTGATATGCGGGCGGAGATTGCCATCTCTAAAACGGTACCACCGCTGGAAGATGTTCACGCGGCCATCCAGTCCGCATTAGACCATCCGATTGGCTGCGCCCCGCTGCGCGAACTTGCCAGACCCGGCGACCGCGCCTGCATCGTCTTTACCGACATCACCCGCGCGAGCCCCGACCACCTGCTCGTCCCTGCCCTATTACGAGAGTTGGAAAAAGCCGGGGTGCGCGACGAGGACATCACTCTGTTGTGCGGCATCGGAATGCACCGCCCCTCCACCCGCGAGGAAAAAATCATCAAACTCGGCGCCGAGGTGGTCCATCGCTACCGCGTGATTGATAACGAACCTCAAAACCCTGCCGCCCTGGTCGACCTGGGCGTCACCCCCGGCGGCGTGCCGGTGCAGGTACACCGCGCCGCCGTTGAAGCCGATTGGCTGATTGCCACCGGAATTGTCGAACCGCACCAGTACGCTGGCTACTCCGGTGGGCGCAAAACCCTCGCGGTAGGCGCAGCGGGCGAGGCATTAATCGCCCATACGCACAGCCCGGCCTTCGTTGACCATCCAGGCACGCGGCTGGGGCAAATCGAGGGCAATCCCTTTCACGAGGCTATTACCGAAGCCGCGCGCCGCGCCAAACTACGCTTCATTCTGAACGTGGTGCTGAATGACGACAAACGCATCTTGCGCGTGACTGCTGGAGATGCCGAACTGGCCTTCCAGGACCTGGTACGGTTCGCCAAATCAGTCTACGAAGTTCCAATTACCAAACAATACGACATCGCCATTGGAGGGGTCGGCTTCCCCAAGGATGCCAACCTGTACCAGGCCAGCCGCGCGCCATCGTATCTTTTCTTTGCCCCCGTGCCAGTCGTGCGCAAAGGCGGTTTTTTCATCATCCCCGCTCGCTGCGAAGAAGGCGCCGGAACAGGCGTAGGCGAACAGCGCTTCCTGAACGCCATGCGTGACGCGCCAAATGTGCAATTCATTTTAGAGGAAGCCCGCAAAAACGGCTATCCGCCCGGTCAACAGCGCGCCTTCGTAATGGCCAAAGTGCTCGAACAAGTCAACGTCATCATCGTCAGCAGCGAATGCCCCGACCTGGTGCGTGACTGCAAAATGATTCCTGCCAGTTCCATAGAGGAAGCCTTGCAAATAGCCAGCGCCAGCCTGGGCCCGGCTTGCGATGTACTGATTGTCCCTCATGCCATGCTCACATTGCCCGTCCTTAGCCAACAGGAGCCACAATGAAAAATATTCCCCCCAACTATCACGACCTGCTAAAAGACGAAACCCAGGCCTTCCTGTTTCTGGCGACCACCATGAAAGATGGCTCTCCTCAGGTCACGCCCGTCTGGTTTAATCATGATGAGGAACATATCCTGATTAATTCCGCGAAAGGGCGCGTCAAAGACCGGAACATGCGCGCCCGCCCCCAGGTAGCTTTCGTCATTCAGGACCCCGCCGACCCCTACCGGTACCTGCAAATTCGCGGGCGGGTGGTGGAAATCACAGAAGAAGGCGGCGCAGAGCACATTGAAGCGCTCGCGCGCAAATATACCGGTAAACCCTGGCGAGGAAACAGCCCAGACGAAGTACGCGTAATTTATAAAATTTTGCCCGAGAAAACAGATGCACATTAAGAAATCAAAAACTGGTAAGGTAGAACGCTGCCAATTTTGGACACAGAGAAACGCAAATGCCACGCACACCGCCCTTAACGTTTAATACCTTTCTGCGCTCACGCCGCTCAATACGAAAGTTCAACGGCCAAACCATTCCTCACGAAATCCTGCGCGAAATACTCGAAATAGCCACATTCGCCCCCTCTGCGCATGGCCTGCAACCCTGGCGATTCGTCCTCATCAAAAGCGAAAGAGCCAAATTGGCCCTGGGCAAGGCGCTCACCGACCGAATGCAAAGCGATATGCAAGCCGAAAACGCCCCTGAAAGTCAAATTCGCGGCAGGGTTGAGCGTTCCCTGAAACGAATTGCCGAAGCCCCTCATGTCATCCTGCTTTGCCGCGATACCAAAGCCGTGCGAATTCAGTCCCCTGAAGAGACACTGATGGGCGTGCAATCCGTTGCCATGGCGGGCCTGCAACTGATGCTGGCCGCCCACGCACGCGGGTTAGGCGCAAACTGGGTTTGCTGGCCGCTCTACGCGCAGAAAGAAACCATCCGCGCCCTCCACCTGCCTGAAACCTGGCAGCCGCAAGGGATGGTTTTTCTCGGTTATCCGGCAGAAGAACCTGGCGAAAAAGTACTCAAACCGCTCGATGACGTAGTGCTGACCATTGACCAATGACGAATATCAATCTCCCCCAACCGTTCACTGCCAGGCAACCACCATCCATCGTTGCCCTGGCAGGCGGCGTAGGCGGCGCAAAACTGGCCGACGGCCTGGCGCAAATCCTGCCGCCCAAAGCCCTGACCATCATCGTCAACACCGGCGATGATTTTGTTCACTGGGGATTAAACATCTCCCCCGACCTCGATACCGTCTGCTATACCCTGGCAGGGCTGGCAAACCCCATCACCGGCTGGGGGCGAATGAACGAGACCTGGAACGTCTTCGAGCAAATGGAACGCCTCGGTGCTGAAACCTGGTTCCGCCTGGGAGACAGCGACCTCGCCACCCACCTGGAACGGACCCGCCGTTTACGAGACGGGGAGCCACTCTCCAGCATCACTCGCGACTTTTGCGCGCGCTGGGGAATCCGTCATGCCATCCTGCCGATGAGCGATGACCCGGTTGCCACCATGGTCGATACCATCGAACATGGCGAACTGCCCTTCCAGGAATACTTTGTCCACCAGCGCTGTGAACCCACAGTAAAAGGCTTCAGGTTCGAGGGGGTTGAAAAGGCCAGGCCCGCTCCGGGCGTGGTGGAGGCCCTGCGCGCAGCCGATGCAGTTGTTTTTTGTCCAAGCAACCCGTGGGTGAGTATTGACCCCATTCTGCGAATCATTTCTCATCTCCTTGCCAAAGAAGCGCCAGGGGTAAGAGTTGCCGTCAGCCCCATCATCGGCGGCCAAACCGTCAAAGGCCCGGCAGCCAAGATGTTCAGGGAATTGGGCATAGAACCCTCCGCTTTAGCGGTAGCAAAACACTACGGCGAATCGGTTCTCACGGGATTCATCTTGGATGAAATTGATGCCGAATGGATGGAGGATGTGCGAGCCCTGGGCATCCATCCATTTTCCACATCAACCCTGATGAAATCGCCGGAGGACCGGCGCAGTCTGGCGCGAGATGTGCTACACTTTATAGAGAGACTTGTATGACAATTTGGGCCATTGTCCCTGTTAAACCACTACGGCTGGGTAAATCGCGGCTTTCGGGCGTGCTGACCGATGATGAGCGCGCTGTACTGAATCGCAAATTTTTGGAGCAAACGCTCGACATCCTGCGCAATCTATCCGAAGTGGCCCAAACCCTGGTAGTCAGCCGCGACCCGGCGGCGCTGGCAATTGCGCGCGAATTCGGCGCGCGCACAGTGTTAGAGGACGGAAACCCCAATCTGAACGCCGCCCTGACACGGGCGACCCTTCTCGCCAGAAATTACGCCACGCGTGGCGTATTGGTTCTGCCCGCTGACTTGCCATTACTCACCCAGGAAGATTTGCGAGACCTGTTTGCGCGCGTAAAACGCACCCCTTGCGTAGTCATCTCCCCCGACCGCCATCAGGACGGGACGAATGCCTTGTTTATGACCCCCGGCGGCATGATTCCGTACAGTTTTGGGCCGGGTTCCTTCTACCGGCATTGCGAATCTGCCCAAAAAGCAGGCGCTCATCTGGAAATCCTGCAAAATTCGCACATTGGCCTCGACCTCGATACCCCCGAGGATTTACGCATCCTTAAATCACTCGAAGAATCCCTCGTAAAGGAAGTAAAGGAGATAATAAAATGATGGCTCGCGTTGCTCTTTACCTGCAAGATTCGCACGACCTGCGTGACGGCCTGGATTATGTCCGCTACGCAGAAGAAAAAGGGTTTGAAGCCGTGTGGCAGGCCGAAAGCCGCCTGGTACGCGATGCGATTGTGCCAATGGCGGCCTACGCCGCTGTAACCAATACATTGAAAGTTGGTTCAGGCGTCATCAATAACTGGACGCGTAACATCGGCCTGCTGGCGGCCACCTACCTGACGCTGGATGACCTGGCCCCGGGCCGAATTATTTGCGGCATTGGCGCATGGTGGGACCCGCTGGCGAAAAATGTGGGCATCGAGCGCAAAAAGCCGCTGACAGCGATGAAGGAGACCGTGCAGGTGATGCGCCGCCTGCTGAACATGGAGCGCGTCACTTTTCACGGAGAGTTTGTGAACGTTGATGGCATCGAACTCGACGTGGTGCATGGCCGCCGCGAGCCGCGCAAGGTACCGATTATGATCGGCGCGACCGGTGATATGATGATGGAATTAACCGGCGAAGTGGCCGATGGTGCGGTGCTGAACTACTGCGTGGCTCCCGAATACAATGACAAAGCGCTGGAATTGCTCGATAAAGGCGCCAAAAAAGCCGGGCGGCGCGTGGAAGACCTAGACCGCCCACAGTTGATTGTCTGCTCGGTAGACGACGACCATGATAAAGCCATTGAGACGACCAAGATGCTGCTTTGCCAGTATATGGCCCAGCAGCCGCACATCGCCAAGGCCAGCGGTGTTTCAGACGACGTGGTGCATGAAATCCAGTCGATTTTGGGCTGGCCGGCCACCAAAGAACAAATCAACAAAGCCAAACATCTCGTCCCCGACGAACTCGTCCACAAAATTACAGCCTCCGGCACGCCCGCAGAAGCGCGCGCCAAAGTGGAAGAATACAACAAGCGCGGCTGCACCTGTCCCATCCTCTATGCAGCGGGCGGGAACGTAAAAAAATTGATTGACACGTTTGCGCAAGTCTGAACCCATTCTCGTAAAAAAGATTGCGCAGATTTCACCCATTAAGGGGATGTCTGCGCAATTTTTATCCTGAGAGAAACCACCCTTGAAAGTAAGCATGCAGCCATCTCAGATAGCGCGCCAGGTAGCAGCATACCCGCTCGCTCTCCTGCTCACGCTGATAACAAGCGCTTTTCTTTATCCGTTCCGAGAAACTATCAGCCTGGCAGTTGTGGCCCTGGTTTATCTCGTCCCCGTGACCCTTGGGGCAGTCTGGTGGGGCCTGGGACCTGGAGCAATCAGCGCAGCGTTGGCTTTCTTATCGTTTAACTACCTGTTTATTCAACCATACTATACCTTCCAGGTACATAACCCCGGCGACTGGGTGGTATTGGCAGCGTTTTTGGCGGTAGCCTTCGTCATCAGTGAATTGATGGGACGCACCCGCGCCAACTTGAGCATGGCGCAAGCCCGTGAAGTCGAAGCAATGCGTCTCTTCGAGTTGGGAACCACCCTGGCGCGCTCACGCGATGAGCAATCGGTGGCCGAGGCCCTGGCAGAAAAGACCATCGCCGCATTACTCGCTGACCGGGTGGAAGTTTCGATTGAAACCGGGGCAAACACCCTGACATTGACCCGGGGAATGAAATTCACCCGCAAGCCAGATGTCGTCACTCCGCTGCAAGCCGCGCGCGGACTAATTGGCGAAATGCGGCTATGGCGAATTCGTCTCCCCATTCAGCCCGCCGAAGAGCGAATTTTGCAGACCTTTGCCAGCCAGGGCGCGCTGGCACTTGAGCGCATCCGGCTTTCGAATGCTGACCGCAAAGCACGGGTGCTGGAGGAAAGCGACCAGCTAAAGTCTTCACTGCTTTCATCGGTTTCTCACGAACTGCGCACGCCGCTTTCAGCCATCAAGGCTTCGGTCGGCAGCCTGCGCTCTGGCGAAATTGAATGGAATTCAGACGCGCGCGCCGATTTATTGGCAACCATCGAGGAGGAAATCGACCACCTGAACGTGTTGGTCGGCAACCTGCTCGATATGTCACGTATTGAAGCCGGAGCGCTCAGGCCGCAGAAAAAACCGAACATGCTGGCCGAAATTGTGGGCGCAGTGCTGGCGCGGATGCGCTCGCAGATGCAGAATCACCACCTCGAAGTGGATGTCCGCGATGACCTGCCGCTGGTCAATGTCGATTTTGTGCAAATGGAGCAGGTTTTCACCAACCTGCTTACCAACAGCCTGAAATACTCACCGCCCGGCTCAACGATTCGGATTAATGCCCACCAAAGAGATGAAAACTCCTTACTGGTACGTCTGACCAATCAGAGCATTCCCGTGCCAGAAAGCGACCTGGAGCGAATTTTTGACAAGTTCTACCGCATCAACCCATCGGAGCGGGTGACCGGCAGCGGGCTGGGACTTTCAATCACCAAAGGCATCATCGAGGCGCATGGCGGCAAAATTTGGGCCGAGAACCTGCCCGATGGGCTGGCGTTTAACTTTATAATCCCCTTATGAGCAATCCAATCCATATCCTTGTCATCGACGATGAACCGCAAATTTTGCGGGCGCTGAAAACCATCCTGACCGCCAAACAATTCCGAGTGAGCACAGCGGCGTGCGGCGAGGAGGGGCTGGCTCTTGCCGCTGCGGAACAGCCAGATTTGATTATCCTGGACATGTCGCTGCCCGACATGGATGGCGTTCAGGTTTGCAAGGAGTTGCGCACATGGACGGAAACGCCCATCATCATTCTCTCTGTACGCGACGGCGAAAAAGACAAAGTGGCGGCTCTTGACGCAGGCGCAGATGACTACCTGACCAAGCCTTTCGGAATCGAGGAGCTCCTGGCGCGAGTGCGAGTAGCATTTCGACACAAAAACCAGGCATCTGGCGGTGGGCGGCGCACACGAATCCGCACAGGGAAAATAGAGGTCGATTTAACAGGCTTCACCGTCCGCCGGGAAAATGTTGAAATATCCCTGACCGCCACCGAATTCAAATTATTGGCATATCTCGCCAGCCATGCCGGGCGCGTGTTGACGCATCAGATGATTCTCTCAAATGTTTGGGACCCAGCCGAGGCAGATAAAATCGAGTACCTTCGAGTGTATATACGTCAATTGCGCAAGAAGCTGGAGGACGACCCTGAAAATCCAGAAATTTTGCTTACCGAGCCGGGCATCGGCTACCGCTTCATGGCCGATGATTAAGCAACCTTCTTTCTAAAAAATAATGAGAGCGGCCCCCTGGTCTGATGTTTTCCTGGAGTTTTGGAACGCAAAACAAAGTTACGTTGGATGTGAAATCAAAAGATTGTCTGAAAGGTTTGCGCATTAATGCCGAAATCGGTCAACAAGATGGGAATAACCTGTGACTGGTCATTTTCACCGCTGCCAGGGCGCCCAAACCCCAGATAGTGTTAACCAACCGCCACTTTAATACAAAAATTGTAAACTTGTAATCGCCAGAAAGGCGATTTTTATTTTTTCTTTATGAGGTTGGGGGTTATTTTTGTGATGATTTTATTTCAAAAGATTATCCTTTTTTCTTCGAAAGGAATACAAAATGTTATTTGCGCTTGGGTTACTGATTATATCTGTGGTTGTTTCCTATAAAATGTCACCCCGGGAGAGCGAACAGGATGCACACGTGCATGGCGCCGGACAAATCGGCGTGCTGGCCGCGCTGGCCCTGTTTGGTGTGGATTATTTCACATCCTACTTCTACGCCACCGGCGAAATGATGCACGCGCTGCACCCCTATGGGTTAGAGCGCTGGGGGTATATTGCCGCAGGCGGCATTGCCCTGGCAAACATAACCTTTGGTGGTTTGTATATGTACTCGTTGGGGATTTTTAACGAGGGCGGCGGCGCTTATACAGCAGCCATGCGGTATCTTAGCCCCGGCTTAAGCCTGGTCGTGGCCGTTGTGCTGATTCAGGATTATGTGCTGACGATTGTAGTTTCGGCGCTTTCCGGCGGCGACCAGATGCTCTCGGTCTTAAATCTATATGGCAAATACTGGTGGCTGCACTTCCTGATTGGTGCGATTTTGGCAGGAATTACTTACTGGCTGACCATCCGCGGACGCGGCGAATCGGCGCAGGTGGTTTTCACCTTGCTCGGTGTCTTCGTTCTGCTCACCATTGTCATGGTCATTGGCCTGCTGGCGGCACATTTCAAGGGTGTCTCCGCTATCGCACCGGTTGAAGAGACAAAACACGTTGCCAGCCTGTGGGAAGCGCTTTATCACCTTTTAACTGCATCCATGAAAGGCATGGTGGCGCTTTCAGGCCTGGAGGCCATGTCCAACGGCATTCAATTTGTAAAGAATGAAGATTTTGGCCTGGTGAAATGGGGCAAAAAGCATTGGCCCAGGCTGAAAGGCCTGTGGGAGTTTTACAGCGGCAAAAGCGGCATTGGGCGCATGGTGCAAACCTCCTTCCTGTTCTACGGCGGTCTGACCACTTTCATGCTGACAGCGTTTGCCATTCGGTTTAATGTATTTGATGGAACGCTGGGCCGCACCCTGGTTGGAAATCTGGCTTTTATCGGGTTCAGCGAAATTGGCGGATTTATCACCATCCCGCTGCCGGGCGGCGTCACCGCTACCGGCCCCATCCTGTTCTGGGTTTACCAACTCCTGGCGGTGTTCCTGCTGGCGGCGGCTTCGATGACCGCCATGCAAGACCTGCAAGCCACCGCCTGGCGCGATGTGGCGATTGGCGAAATCCCTGAAATTGTCGTTTACCGCAACCCACAGGGAACATTCACCCGCTCAGTAACAGCGGGGTTCATCATCGCCGTAGGCCTGATGCTCCTCGTTCAGGGACGAACCAGCACTGCCGTTCCCTATTACGGCGTGGGTGTGTTTATGCCCATCACCGTGATGGGCTTTGCCATCCGCAAACACATTTTGGCAACCTATACGGGCAAGAAACGCCTATGGGGTTCGCTGGCTGCGGGTTTCGCCGGGATGCTGGGCGCGCTGGTGTTTGTGGGCCAGATTGTCGGCAAATGGTCTGAGGGCGGCTGGGTAGTGTTAATCTCTTTCAGCACACTGATTCTAATCGCCAATGCCATCCTGCTCTCGCCGGGTGGACACCGAGACCCAAGCGACATTCACCGCATTGTACGTGAAAAAGCCCGGGTTCAAGGGGCAATGGCCTCAATTGTCGAGTGGCAATCGCTTAAGATGCAGGAATATCGCTACAATGTGCTCAGGCTGATTGTCCGCTTTGTCGAGATGTTCGGCGTGCGAAGACCCATCCGCCTGGAGCCCCCCATCCCTGCGGGCGATTATGACCACGCCCTTCACATTGACCATCCCGAAGCGCCATCCCTTCTGGCACAATATATCAAGAAGCCTGATCCCAAACTGGGCGGGGCACCAAAAGAAACCGCACAAGCGGCTCACAGCTAGTGAGATAAAAAGTACAGGCGCTCCAAAAGAGCACTTTTCCCCAGGCCCCCCTGTTGGCAACAATGGCGAGGGGTCAATTTGTGGTAAGATTTATCAATTCATCAAAGGATGAGCTTATGACCGAAAATTACTCCCCGGCAAGCCACTTGCGCGAAGAATTCAATACCAAACAAGCTCTGTTCAATGTCCAACCTGGAATTGTGCAACGCTTTATCGAGGCACAGGCCCGTAACATTGCCGATGCGCTGGTTGGACACCGGCCCCAGGTGAAATTCACCCTGCCCGACCGCATCGTAGCCGAATTGCCGCAAATTGACCAACCTGCGCCAATTACCGTTCCTGCAGAACAACGCGAGCAGAGCGTAGGCGGTTTTCGCAACCGCCTGGCGCGGCGAGATGTCAAAGACGAACTGCGACATCGCCTGCACGAGTTGGAACAATCTCCCGACCATGCTATCTCAACCAGCGCAGGCTTGTTGCGTTATGCGGCGGCCGTCCACATGGTTCACAACATGTTGCCCGCCGGGCGGACGGTGGAATATCGACCTGATGAAGGCGAGGACATTCCCACCATCCCGGTCGCCGATATGGAACCAGAATCAGCCATCACCCAGGCCAGCGACGCCATCGCGGAAGAAGGAAATTCTGAAGCAGGGCGCGGTGATTTACAGGTGCCCTTCGTCCCCGCAGCGCGGCGCTTTTACCTGCCGCAGTGGGTGGCTTTTGATGATAATGGAAAACTGCTGGTAGGCGGAGTTCAAGAGGCGGAGGCGCACATCGCCTCAATGCAGCGATACATTCAAATTCTGCATATCGCATCATCAATTGCCTCCTATATCATCGCAGATGAAGAATACCAACGCAAACGATATGGCATGCTCGGCCAACTCATCAATCAGGGTCGCGCGTTGGCCCGCCACAAGACCAGAGAAATCATCGAAACCATTAAAGAGCGAGCCGCGGCTGGCTCACTCAATCGTGGTCTGAGTTTGAGCCTGCCGTATTTTGATGACCAGGAATTGCGCCTGGATATCTTAAGATTTGAGGTCATTCCCGCCGGACGGATTATGTTTGTACCGGCTTTTGTGGTGCGCGCCGCGCGCGAAGAAGCCGCCAAGCGCGTGCAAGATACGCGTTTTAATGCCTCAACCCGCAAGCACATGCTGGCAGGGCTCAAAATGCTTGAGGATGCTTTTTATCAGCCTTAAATCGATGCCATTCCATGCTGTTGCCCGGCTCGGAATGACATCCAATCTTAAATAACTGACCATATTTCGCAAATTCATTTTCACAAAACAAAAAACGGACTTCCCTATGCTCTTTTCTATCCTGTTGCTCGCCATCATTATCTATCTTTCCTGGCGCATTGCCCCGCGCGAACGGCAGGAAGATGCCCATGTACATGGCGCTGGTCAGGTAGGACTGCTCGCTGCCCTGGCCTTATTCGGCGTAGACTATTTCACATCATATTTCTACGCCACCGGCGAAATGATGCACGCCTTGCATCCATATGGTCTCGAACATCTTGCGTATTGGGCGGTGTTGGTCATCGGACTGGCAAACCTTGTCTTCGGCGGCCTGTATATGTATTCGCTGGGAATATTCAACGAAGGTGGCGGGTCATTTACGGCAGCCATGCGTTACCTGGGGCCTTCCATCAGCCTCATCGTGGCCGTCATCCTTCTACAGGACTATATTTTTACTATTGTGGTTTCCACGCTTTCAGGGGTGGACCAGCTGCTTTCTTTACAACAACTGGGCGGAATTGCATGGTATTGGCACTTTCTCTTGGGAGCCGGCATGGTCGGCATCACCTGGTATATCACCATTCGTGGAAGAGGAGAATCGGCCCAGGTCGTCTTTACTGGCTTGAGCATTTTTATATTGATGACTCTCATGCTCTTCATTGGCTTGCTCATTGCCCAGGCAAGGAATGTGCCACCCCTGCCAGTAGAAGCAACAGAAGAAGTAACGTCCATCGGTGAAGCACTCTTTCACATCCTGGCGGCCTCGATGAAAGGATTGGTTGCCCTGACCGGTCTCGAAGCCATGTCGAACGGTATTCAATTCGTAATGGAAGACGATGCCCCCTTCGTCAAATGGGGCAGAAAGCGCATTCCCCAACTCAACTGGCTATGGAAATTTTACAGCGGTAAATCAGGCATCGGACGGGCTGTGCAAACTTCTTTCCTGTTCTATGGCGCATTGACCACGCTATTCCTGACTTATTTTGCCATTCACTTTCAGGCGTTCGATGGCATCGAAGGCCGCAGTCTGGTGGGCAACCTGGCATTCATCGGATTCACCCAATTACCCGGCGGCGAAATCCTGTTTTGGGCTTATCAAATTTTGGCTGTTGGCCTGCTCACCGCCGCTTCGATGACAGCCTTTCAGGACCTGCAAGCCATTACCTGGCGCAATGTTGCAATTGGCGAATTACCCGAACTCGTAGTCTACCGCAACCCCAAAGGCACATTCACGCGTCCCGTGACGGCAGCAGCAATCGTCGCCATTCTTGTTCAATTCCTGGTGCGCGGCAACACCAGCACCGCTGTACCCTATTATGGAGTGGGCGTTTTTATGCCCATCGCCGTGATGGGCCTTGCCTTGCGCGAACATGTCAAACAACACCTCAAAGGGCGCGCCCGGCAATGGGGATTATTTGGAACTTCTTTTGCGACGGCGCTGGCAACGTTCATTTTTGTAGGGCAAATTGTCACCAAGTGGAATGAAGGCGGCTGGGTGGTGCTGATTGTTTTTACCTTACTCATCCTGTTCGCCCATGTCCTGTTGCTCTCCCCAGCGGGCTACCGTAACCCAGAAGATATCCATCGAGTCATCCGTGAAAAATCGCGCATTCAGGGGACAATGGGCAATATCGTTGAATGGCAATCGCTAAAAATGCAAGAATACCGCTACTTATTGTTGCTCAAAGTCGCCCAATTCTTTGGGCTATTCGGCATCTTTAAACCACTACGATTTGAAGAAAATCAACCACCTGCGCCAGTGGGTGAATTCGAGGATGCGCTGCAACACGAAGGTCACAAAACCTTCCTGGAGCAATATATCGAAAATCAACCAAAACAGGCTCCAAAGCTGGGTGGCGCGCCCAAAGAAACTACAAAGGCAGATAACGAGGAGTAATCCGAACACAGGATTCGCACGCTTCCCATGCCTTCTGAACCAATTTACAGCCTGCGCCCACAGCAGGTCTTCGAATCTCTCGAAACGTCCCCTGACGGTTTAGGGGCTGCTGAGGCGCAGTCGCGCCTATCTCTGTACGGCGAGAATGTGCTGAGCGAGGAATCAAAAGAGCCGCTTAGCCACAAAATTTTCAGGCACGTTCTACACCCGCAGGCCGGAATTTTACTGCTCGCAGTCTTGCTGGCTGCCATTGGCAAAGATTTCGGCTTGTCTCTGGTCATCCTGGCGTTAATTGTCTTTAATGCCATCTTTTCCTACTGGCGCGAATATCGCGCCGAACAAGCCGTCGAAAAGCTCAGGGCCATTCTGCCTGCCTATGCGCATGTCCTTCGCAACGGGCAAGACGAACATATCCTTGCCAAAGAGATTGTTCCCGGCGACCTGCTGATACTGGCAGAGGGCGATAACATCCCCGCCGACGCACGCGTGGTCGAAGAATTTGGACTGCGCGTCAATAATTCTACCCTGACCGGTGAATCAGTCCCTGCCCGCAAAATCGCAGATGCTTCCTACCAGCAAAGCATCAGTGAGCTGGAACAGCCCAACCTGATTTTTGCTGGAACCTCCGTTGTTGCCGGAACAGGCCGGGCAGTAGTTTACGCCACAGGCATGTTAACCCAGTTTGGACGCATTGCGCACCTCACCCAGAGCATTGCCGACCCTCCCAGCCCAATGCAAAAGGAGTTGCGTCAGGTCACAAAAATCATCACCCTGGCGGCGCTCGCCATCGGTCTTCTGGTCCTGATTGTTGGGTTTACTTCTGGCCTGGGGTTGGATAGTTCAGCGCTCCTATTTTTCACCCTCGGCATCATTGTCGCAGTCATCCCAGAGGGCCTGCCCGCAACCTTGACGCTCTCCCTGGCAATTGCCGTTCAACGCCTGACCCAAAAAGGCGTACTGGCAAAAAAACTAAACATTATTGAAACGCTTGGTACGGTCTCGGTCATTTGCACCGACAAAAGCGGAACGTTGACCCAAAACCAGATGACCGTGCGTGAGATTTGGACCTCCCGCAAAAAAATTAAGGTGACCGGCGTTGGCTACGAACCAAAAGGCAAATTCAAACCCGAACCTTCCGGCCAACCCTGGGAGGAGACCCTGCTGTCTTTGCTGGAAGCTGCCGACTGCTGCAACAATGCCCGCCTCAACCCGCCCTCTGCCGAGCATCCTACCTGGAGCAGCCTGGGCGACCAAACCGAAGCAGCCATGAAAGTCGTTGCACTGAAGGCGAACCTGAATGAAAAAGAATTGAACCTGGTTTACCCACGCGTGCATGAAATTCCTTTTGACGCGCGCCGCAAGCGAATGACCACCATTCACCGCGGCCTGCACCATGAAATGGCTTTCACCAAAGGCGCACCGCGCGAAGTATTACAACTCTGCACGCACATCGAAATCAACAACGAAATCCTCCCTCTCGACGATACTCTGCGCGCCGAAATCCTGGCGGCCAACGATGATTATGCCCGCCGCGCCCTGCGCGTGCTTGCGGTTGCCCGGCGTGAACTGCCCTCCAACATCGAATCTTACCGTGCCGAAAACATCGAACGCGACCTGGTCTTCCTCGGTCTGATGGCAATGATGGACCCTCCTCGCCCCGAAGTGGAGGCCGCCATCAAAACCTGCCGGCAGGCCGGGATTCGCATCATCATGATTACCGGCGACTATGGCCTGACTGCAGAATCACTGGCCCGCCGCGTCGGAATGCTGACCACGCACAACGCGCGCATCGTGACCGGCTCAGAATTAGACACCCTGAGCGACGTCGAACTGAGCAAAATACTGGCGCAAGAAGTATTATTCGCCCGCATGGCCCCTGAACACAAAATGCGCATCGTCTCAGCCCTTCAGGCACGCGGAGAGGTTGTAGCAGTCACTGGCGACGGGGTGAATGACGCTCCAGCCTTGCGAAAAGCCGATGTCGGCGTGGCAATGGGCCTGGTTGGCACCGATGTCGCTAAAGAAGCAGCCGACATCATTCTGACAAACGACAACTTCGGCGCAATCGTCCATGCCATTGAAGAAGGTCGGGCAATTTACGACAATGTGCGCAAGTTCATCACTTACATTTTCTCCAGCAACGTCCCTGAAGTCATGCCATTCCTGGTGACTGCCAGCATGCCAGTCATCCCGCTGGCGCTGAATGTCCGCCAGATTCTTGCCATTGACCTCGGCACCGACCTGCTGCCTGCCGTAGCGCTTGGCACCGAAAAACCGGAACCAAACGTAATGCAACGCCCACCGCGCAAACGCAGCACGCGCCTGGTGGATAACGGCCTGCTGGTACGCTCCTTTTTGTGGCTGGGCATGCTCGAAGCCGTCCTGTGCTACATTGGATTTTTCTCTGTTTATGTCTTCTCAGGCAATGCAGATTTGCTCTCCATCCCCTGGCTTGAAAAACTGTCCTACCCAGATTTCTTTCATCTGGAAATTCCAGCCGAAAACGTCAACAAAATGGCCGCAACCGTCTTTCACGCCGGAGTTGTCATGGCCCAGGTAGGCAACGCCTTTGCCTGCCGCTCTGGCATCTTGCGCAACACCCGACTCGGCTGGGGCAGTAATCGCTTATTGATTTACGCCGCCATCTTCGAAATAGCCGGCATCGTTATTATTATCCACCAGGAGACGATTGCCACATATTTCAACCATGTCAATATTCCCCTGCGCTACTGGCTCGGACTGGCATTCTTCCCGCTCATCATTTACGGCACGGAATGGATACGCAAGCAATGTTTGCGCATAATGGCCCCTAAGTACAACGGAACGGAAACGTAAGCGCCAGACTCATTCACAAAATGAAGGAGGTACTATGAAAGTGATTGTCATGGGATGCGGCAGGGTTGGGTCGCAAGTCAGTAACTTACTGGCAAATCGCGGACACGATGTCACCGTCATTGACCATCGTGACGCGGATGCACGCACCCGTCTCGGCCCCAATTTCAAAGGACGCATCATCAATGGCCTGGGGTTCGACCAACAGATATTGCTCGAAGCAGGGATAGAACAAGCAGATGCTTTCATCGCCGCCAGCGCATCCGACAATGCCAATATTGTTGGAGCACGGATTGCGCGCAACATTTTCCATGTTCCGCGTGTAGTGGCCCGCATGTACGACCCTCGTCGTGCCGAAATTTACCAAAGGCTAGGCCTGATGACCATCTCCAGCACCGATTTGGGCGTCCGCCAGATTTATGAGATGGTGACTCACACCGATTTAGATGTACTCCAAAAATTCGGACGAGGAGAAGTCAATATTGTCACCGTTGAGGCAAGCGCCCAACTGGCAGGACGTACCGCGCGCGATTTGAACATCCCTGGTGAAGTCAGCGTGATTTCCATTACCCGTGACGACCATGCCTTCATCCCATCCACTGGCACCGAATTCCGCGAAGGAGATATTCTGCACCTGGTCGTGCTTGCCACCTCCATGACGCGTCTCGAAGAGATGCTCGGCATCGAAAGGAGGAATTAACCATGCACGTTGTCATTGTCGGCGGAGGAAATACCGGTTCTTACCTGGCAAGAATACTTCTCGAAGGCCAGCACTCTGTCCGCGTCATCGAAGAGCGGGCCAACGTTCTCGAAAAACTGCGCAAAGAGTTGCCTGCCGAAGTCGTCCTGGCAGGCGACGGGTCCGCTCCTTCCACGCTGGAACAGGCAGATATCCGCAAAGCGCACGTCCTGGCAGCCGTAACTGGTGACGACGAGACCAATCTGGTCATCAGTTCGCTGGCGCGCTTCGAGTTCAACGTACCGCGCATTATCGGACGGGTCAACAACCCCAAAAATCACTGGCTATTCACCCAGGAAATGGGAGTTGATGTGGCCCTCAACCAGGCCGACGTCCTGGCGCACCTGGTAGCGGAAGAAATGTCGCTGGGCGATATGATGACCCTGCTCAAGCTCAAACGCGGCGAATACTCTCTCGTCGAGGAAAAGGTTTTCCCAACCGCAATCGCCGCTAACATGGCGCTCAAAGACATTAAATTTCCTGAAGAATGCACCATTGTCGCCATCATCCGCCATCATCAACTCATCATCCCGCGCGGCAACACCGTCCTGGAAGCCCTCGATGAAGTCCTGGCCCTGGTACATCACCAGCGGCTCTCTGAATTTGCCTCCTTGCTCTCGCCGCCTTACCCGGTAGAGAGAAAGTAACAACACGTCGGTCTGGCAGGGCGGATTGTCAATCCGCCCTATTTCTGATATACTTATTGGGAGCGCTCCCAATTTATAAAACGCCACACAAAAGGCGGCTTTTTTTAATCGCAATTGAGAACGCTCACAAATAAATATGTCTCTCACCCTTGAAGATATTGCCCAACTGAGCGGTGTGTCCCGCTCCACCGTTTCGCGCGTCGTCAATGGCGATAAAAACGTCAGCGCAAAAACCCGCCAACGGGTGCAGGATGTCATCCAACAACACAATTACCAACCCAATCAGGCCGCTCGCCGTCTGGCGGCCGGGCGCACCGACACGCTCGGATTGGTCATTTCCAGCACGCCAGCCGCAACCATCAGCGACCCCTATTTTTCTCAGGTGATACAGGGCGTTTTCAACACATGCAGTCTAAAGGACTATTCACTTCTGCTCTGGCTTTCAGACCTGGAACACGAACAACGCATTCTACGCCATCTTTCTAATAACAACCTGACGGATGGAGTGATTGTCTTGTTTACGCTGGCCGACGACCCAATTGTAGAAACGCTCTTGCAGGGGCAATTGCCCTTTGTCATCATCGGGCATCATCCCAACCCTGCCATCAATTCGGTAGACATTGACCACCGACAGGCAGCCTATCTGGCAACCCAGCACCTGCTAACGCACGGATATCGGCAAATTGCAACCATTAGTGGGCCGCGCAATCAAATTGCCGGGCAAGACCGATTACAGGGGTTCACGCAAGCCCTGGTCGAGGCCGGTCTGTTCGATGGCAATCTGGTGGCTGAGGGAGACTTTAGCGAATCGAGCGGATATACCGCCATGCAAAATCTTCTTCCCCAAAAACCCCAGGCCGTATTTGCCGCCAACGACCTGATGGCGGCTGGCGCATATCGCGCCATTTACCAGGCCGGGCTAAAAATTCCAGAAGACATTGCAGTCATCGGTTTCGATGACATTCCGCTCGCAGCGCAGCTTGACCCTCCCCTCACCACCATTCGCCAACCGCTGCGCCATCTCGGTCAACTGGCGGTCGAGCGGCTCCTTGAAATGGTCACCGAGCGAAAGCGAAGCATATTATCCGACTTGCACATTCCACCGCGCCAGGTGATTCTGCCTCCTGAACTGATTATGCGGCAGTCCTGCCCTGCCAACCATCTGTAAGCAGGAAATGACATGCGCTGCTTCAAAAGCGACCTCGCTGGCGAAATCCAACATACAAATTTAACCAGCAAACACCATCCGTCTTTCATAGTTAAGGAGATTTCCATGTCCCGTATCGAAACCCTGCTTCAACAAATGACCCTTGATGAAAAGATTTCCATGCTCGCCGGGGCCGACCTTTGGCACAGCGTAGCCGTACCACGCCTGGGCGTTCCACAGTTCCGCGTAACGGACGGCCCCAACGGCGCGCGCGGCGCGCTGGGCTCGCTCAGCCCGCAGGCGGTTTGCACGCCGGTTGGCATTGCACTGGGCGCAACCTGGAATCCCGACCTGGTGCGACAAGTGGGCGAAGTACTGGCCGATGAACTCAAGGTTAAAGGCGCGCACATTCTGCTGGCGCCCACCGTCAACATTCACCGCACGCCCATTGCCGGGCGCAACTTTGAGTGCTACAGCGAAGACCCCTTCTTGAGCGGGATGATTGCGGCGGCATACATTCAGGGGATTCAATCGAAGGGCGTGGGAGCGTGCATCAAGCATTTCGTCGCCAACGACCAGGAGTTTGAGCGCAATTCGATGAGTTCTGATGTGGACGAGCGCCCTCTGCGCGAAATTTACCTGGAGCCGTTCCGTCTCGCCATTCGCGCCGCCAAACCCTGGGCGGTGATGTCTTCCTATAACCGCGTCAACGGCGTGTATGCCTGTGAAAACGACCACACACTCAAAGACGTTCTCAAGGGCGAATGGGGCTTCGACGGGATTGTCATGTCGGACTGGATGGGGACGTATGATGAAGCCGTGCCAGCGGGCGGGCTGGATTTGGAAATGCCCGGCCCAGCGCGCTGGATGGCGGCTGAAGTGGTGAAAAAAGCCCTCGCAAGCGGCAGTCTGACCGAGAGCGCGCTCGATGACAAGGTGCGCCGCTTGCTGGGGGTGCTGGAAAAAGCCGGGGCGTTCGAAAATCCCAATCTCCAGCCCGAAAAAGCGGAAGACCGCCCCGAACACCGCGCCGTCATGCGCGAAGCGGCGCGCGAGGCTATCGTCTTGCTCAAGAATGAGGGCGTTTTACCGCTCAAGGGAGTGAAATCTCTCGCCGTTATTGGGCCGCACGCCGCGCGCGCGAACATTTTGGGCGGCGGAAGTTCTGCCGTCAACCCGCATTATGCCGTTTCGCCGCTGGCGGGCATTCGCGCGCGGGCGGGGGAAGCCGTAAAAGTGGAAACTGCCCCCGGCTGCTTCATCCACAGAACTTTACCTGCCCCCCTGCCCGAAACCCTGAACACGCCCGAAGGCCGCCGGGGACTTCTTTTAAGCATTTTTGACAACGCGGAATTGAGTGGAGAGCCTGTGTTTGTCCTTGAGACGACCACCGTCCAGCATGGCTGGTGGGGCGGCGGCATTCCGAACATTACCGACCAGTCCGTTTTCTCGGCGCGCATGGAGGGCTTCTTCACCCCGCAAGAGAGCGGACGCCACACGCTGGGGCTGAATGTCACCGGGCGGGCGCGCCTGTACCTGGATGGCAGGCTGTTGATTGACCATTGGGATGCTTCGGAAAGCGGCCAGCAGAAAAACGCCGAACTCGACCTGGAAGCCGGGCGCGCTTACGCGCTGAAAGTGGATTATGCCTGGCAGGGCGACCCATCCTGGCGCGCGCTCATGCTCGGTCATCTACCGCCACACGCTCCCGACCTGCTGGCCGAAGCGGAAGAACTGGCGCGGCACTGTGATGCGGCGGTGGTGGTGGTGGGCTTAAGTCCCGAATATGAATCCGAAGGCTTTGACCGCGCCGATATGAAACTGCCCGGCGCGCAGGATGAGTTGATTCGGCGCGTGGCCGCCGTTAACCCACGCACGATGGTAGTGTTGAACGCCGGTTCGGCGCTGGAAATGCCCTGGCTGAACGATGTGCCTGCAGTGGTGCAGTTATGGTATGCCGGGCAGGAGCAGGGCAACGCGCTGGCCGATGTTCTCTTTGGCGATGCGAACCCCAGCGGAAAACTGCCCACCACCTTCCCCGCCCGCTTGCAAGATAACCCCGCTTACATCAACTACCCCGGCGAAAACGGCCATGTGCGCTATGGAGAGGGGATTTTCGTGGGCTACCGCTACTACGACAAGAAAGAAATCGAACCGCTTTTCCCCTTCGGACACGGGCTTTCCTACACCACCTTTGCCTATTCCAACCTGAAGTTGAGCGCGGAGAAACTGACCGAAGCCGATACGCTGACCGTAAGCGTGGATGTAACCAACACCGGCGCGCTGGCAGGCAAGGAAGCGGTACAGGTCTATGTGCGCGATGTACAATCCAAGACTTCTCGCCCGGAGAAGGAACTGAAGGCCTTCCGCAAAGTGATGCTTCAGCCCGGAGAAACCCAAACCGTGACGTTTTCGCTCGACCGCGAGGCCTTCTGGTACTTCGATACCGCCCGCAACGGCTGGGCAGTGGAGCCGGGGATCTTCGAGATTTGGGTTGGCGCTTCCAGCCGCGATATTCGCTTGAAAGCGCAGGTGGAGATTCTCGCCGCCGGAGGGCGCCTGCACAGCGGCCTGACCCTGCGCGCAGTTTTGAATGACCCGCAGGGCAAGGCTGTCCTGAAGCAGCATTTGGGCGACATGCTGGAAATGCCCAACCTGGCAATGGTGATGGACATGACCCTGGCCGACATCGCCGAAAAATTCTCCGCGCTCCTGCCAGAGGGCCTGTTCGAGAAAATCATCGAAGATTTAGAAAAGGTGGAATAACCTGCCCTGACCTGTCCCCCTCTCCCAAAACGAGAGGGGGAAACTTACAAGGAGATATTATGAAATTCGGCTATTTCGACGATACGAAGCGGGAATACATCATCACCCAACCTGATACGCCCCTGCCATGGATTAACTATCTGGGCTGTGAAGCGTATTTTGGTCTGATTTCCAACACCGCCGGAGGATATTCCTTTTACAAAGATGCCCGCCTGCGCCGCCTGACGCGCTACCGCTACAATAACACCCCGCTGGATACGGGTGGCCGCTATATTTACATCCGCGACAACGACGCCGGCCGCCGGGAAAACATTTCGCGTCCCTACTGGTCGCCCTCCTGGATGCCGACGCGCGGCAAACTGGACGAGTACGAATGCAGGCATGGGCAGGGATATACCGTTATCCAATCACTGGCGCACGGGATTCAAACCCAAACCCGCTACTTCGTGCCGCTCGGCGAGAGCCTGGAAATTTGGGAAATGACCCTGAAAAACCAGCGCAAGTCGGCAGCGGATTTATCGGTGTTTTCGGCAGTCGAGTTCTGCCTGTGGGATGCGTGGGATGACGCAACCAACTACCAGCGCAATTACTCAACCGGGCAGGTGGAGGTGGAGGCCCTCACCCCCAGCCCATCTCCCGCCGGGCAAGGGGAGGCCATCACTGTCATCTACCACAAAACCGAATATCGCGAGCGGCGCGACCATTTTGCTTATTTTGCCTGTTCCGAACCATTGGCCGGGTTCGACACGCAGCGCGAGGCCTTCCTGGGGCCTTATCGTGGCTGGGATTCGCCCCTGGCGGTGGAACGCGGTCAATCGGCGAACAGCATCGCCTTTGGCTGGCAGCCCATCGGCTCGCATCATGTCAGGGTCACTCTGCAGCCAGGCGAAAGCCGCAAAATCATCTTCCTGCTGGGCTATCACGAAAACCCAAAAGACGATAAGTTCGACCCGCCTGATTCGCAAATTCTCAACAAACGAACGGTTAAACCCATCATCGAAAAATATCTCCAACCCGCCAGCGTGGATGCCGCCTTTGAGTCCTTGCGCGCGTATTGGAGCGGGCTGCTCGGCAAATTGCAGGTGCATACCCCCGATGCCGATACCAATCGCATGGTCAACATCTGGAACGCCTATCAGTGCATGGTGACATTCAACATGAGCCGCTCGGCCTCCTATTTCGAAAGCGGAATCGGGCGCGGCATGGGCTTTCGTGACTCGAATCAGGACTTGTTGGGGTTCGTTCACATGATTCCTGAACGCGCCCGCGAGCGCATTCTCGACCTGGCGGCCACTCAACTGCCCAGCGGCGGCGCATATCACCAGTATCAGCCGCTCACCAAACGCGGCAACAACGATATTGGCTCGAACTTCAACGACGACCCGCTCTGGCTGGTACTGGGCGTTTCGGCGTACCTGAAGGAAACCGGCGACTGGAGCATTCTTGCGGAACCTGTGCCGTATGATAATCAGCCTGGCAGCGAAACGCCGCTCTATGAGCATCTACAGCGCTCCATCCAATACACCCTCGACCGTCTCGGCCCGCACGGCCTGCCGTTAATTGGCCGCGCCGACTGGAACGATTGCCTGAACCTGAACTGCTTTTCCGAGACCCCTGGCCAGAGTTTCCAGACCACCACCAACAAAGATGGAAAAGTGGCCGAAAGCGTATTCATCGCCGGGTTATTCGTGCTGGCCTGCCGCGAGATGGAGCAAATTGCAAAGCACGAAACAGACAGCGAGCAAAGCGCAATTCGCAATTCGCAATTTACAGTTGAAGAGCCGCCGTTTTATGCCGAAGCCGCCCGCCGCATGGAGAAAACCATCTGGGCGCATGGCTGGGACGGTGAATGGTTCTGCCGCGCTTATGATGATTTTGGGCGCGTCATCGGTTCGCAGGAGAACGAGGAAGGAAAAATCTTCATCGAACCGCAGGGAATCTGCATCCTGGCGGGTCTTGGACTGGAGAACGGCAACGCGCTCAAGGCGCTGGCTTCGGTGGAAAAACATCTCGCCACCCCGCACGGAATCGTGTTACAACAGCCCGCTTACAGCCGCTACTACCTGCATTTGGGCGAGATTTCGTCCTATCCGCCGGGCTACAAAGAAAACGCGGGGATTTTCTGTCACACCAACCCCTGGATAATGATTGCCGAAGCGCTGGCCGGGCGCGGCGAACAGGCTTTTGATTACTACAAGCGCATCAATCCTTCAGCGCGCGAGGCCCTCAGCGACCTGCACAAGTGCGAACCTTACGTCTATGCCCAGATGATTGCCGGAAAAGACGCTCCCACGCATGGCGAAGCCAAAAATTCCTGGCTTACCGGCACAGCGGCCTGGAACTACGTTGCCATCAGCCAGTATATTCTTGGAATCCGCCCGGAGTTGGATGGCCTGCGGATTGCGCCGGTCCTCCCCGCCGCTTGGGAGGGCTTCGAGGCCGTGCGGCTGTTTCGCGGCGCACGCTATGAGATTTCGGTCCGACGCGCAGGCCCTGGCAACGCCGTCTCGCTCACTGTCAACGGCGCGCCCGTCAGCGGTCAGGTCGTGCCGCCCCACCCGGCAGGCAAAACCGTAAAGGTCGAGTGTGTTTTGCGGTAATCCAGTTGCTTTGTTACAAAGACGAACTTGCTTACGCGCTTTCCCTCACCCCAACCTGGAGAAACCGCAGACACATATCGTGTTTGTAACAGAGCATAATCCAGTCAAAAAATAGAGATAAACCGGGACGAACGGCGATGAAGGCGCAATCCTGGTCAGCCTGATTCATCCTGGTTCATCTTCAGTTCTTTTCTCGTATATTTTGCGATGAAATTTCTGCTCTCTCTTTCGATAGTCCTCAGCCTGCTCCTGACCGCCTGCGCCGCCCCCACGCCACAGCCGACTTTGACCAGCGCCCCAACGGCTGCCCCGACCAACCCTGCTCCAACTGCCTCGCTCCTGCCTTATCTCAACCCGTCCCTGCCGCTGGAAGCGCGGCTGGACGACTTGCTCGCCCGCATGACGCTGGAAGACAAATTGGGGCAAATGACGCAGGTTGAAAAAGGCTCGATGAAGATAGATGACGTCGCTCCGTACCGCATTGGCTCAGTGTTGAGCGGAGGCGGCGGTTCGCCCATCCAAAACGACCCCTCTGGCTGGGTACGGATGACCGGCAACTTCCAGCGCCGCGCCCTGCAAACCCCATTGCAAATTCCCCTCCTCTACGGGGTGGACGCCGTTCACGGCCACAACAACCTGTTGAACGCCACCATTTTCCCGCACAACATTGGGCTGGGCGCGGCCAATGACCCCGACCTGGTTCGGCGCATCGCGCAGGCCACCGCGCTCGAAATGATGGCAACCGGCATCCCCTGGAACTTTGCCCCAACGATTGCCGTGCCACAAGACATCCGCTGGGGACGTACCTATGAAGGCTTTAGCGAAAGCACGGAGATTGTCACCCGTCTGGGCGCGGCTTACATCGAAGGATTACAGGCCTTCCCGGTCGGCTATAAACCCGCGCCCGGCCAAACGCTCTTTGCCGCCGCCACCCCCAAGCACTTCCTGGGGGATGGCGGCACAGCCTGGAACACTTCCAGAACCATTGGCTATGCGCTCGACCAGGGCGATATGCAGATGGACGAAGCGGAAGTACGAGAATTGTTCCTGCCGCCCTATCGCGCTGCCGTGCAAGCGGGCGCACAGGTGGTAATGGCCTCCTACAGTTCGTGGAATGGCGTCAAAATGCACGCCCACCGCTACCTGCTGACCGATGTCCTTAAAGGCGAACTGGGCTTCAGCGGTTTTGTCGTCTCCGATTGGCAGGCGGTGGACCAGATTTACCCCAATGACCAATATCAATCCATCGTCGCCGCCATCAACGCCGGGGTAGATATGGTAATGGTGCCAACCAATTATCTGCCCTTCCTCCGTCACCTGCGGACGGCGGTCGAACGAGGCGATATTCCGCCGAAACGGATAGATGACGCCGCGCGGCGCATCTTGCGGGTCAAGTTTTCGTTAGGACTATTCGAGCGGCCAACCCCGGTCGACCAGGAAGAAACCATCTCCGCCCTGCAAGCACGCATCCGCTCGCCCGAACATCTCACCCTGGCGCGGGAGGCCGTGCAAAAATCGCTCGTCCTGCTCCAAAACGAAGACCAAACCCTGCCGCTCGACAAAAACACCCGGCTGGTGTTCGTGGCCGGGGAGGGCGCAGCCAACCTGGCGCGGCAAACCGGCGGCTGGACGGTGGACTGGCAGGGCAAAGAAGGCTTCCGCGCAACCGGAACAACCTTGCTCCAGGCGGTTCAGGCCGCCGTCAGCCCGCAGACCCGCGTCGTGTTCGATAAAACCGGTCAGTTTGCGGAAGAAAAAGATGAAAACGGTCAGCCGCTCCGCGCTGATGTGGGGATTGTGGTGCTGGCCGAACTTCCCTACGCCGAAGGCGCGGGCGATAGCGCCACCCTGTCCCTGCCAGAGGAAGACCTCGAAGCCCTGCGCGCCCTACGCGAACGCGCCGAAAAAGTGGTAGTGGTCATCTTCTCTGGCCGCCCGGTCATCCTCACCGACCTGCTGCCGCTGGCGGATGCATGGGTGGCAGCCTGGCTGCCCGGCAGCGAAGGCGCGGGCGTAACCGACGTCTTGTTTGGCGAGGTGCAATTCAGCGGCAAACTGCCCTACACCTGGCCGCGCCGCGTGGAGCAGTTGCCGCTAAACATCAACAACATGGATGGTAAAACCGGCTGCGACGGCCCGCTCTTCCCCTTTGGCTACGGGCTGACGACCGACGCCCCCTCGCCAGAAGTCTTGACATGCAAATAATCGGGCCTGCCCCAACATGCCTTCCAAAAATTTGCCCCAGAGCACGCGAATACATCTTCGTTCGCGCGATATTTTCTTGCTTTAGAGCAATTCCTGAAACGCATGCGGTACAATAACCAGCACCAACTACAAGGAACGCATCGCCAGCGCCATGCTCTTCGACGAATCCACCCTTCGCAAACTGAACCAACTGACCCTGGTCGCCTCCCGCATTCGCAGCGGAGCGATGAAGGGAGAGCGCCGCTCGTCGAAGCGCGGCTCCAGCGTGGAATTTGCCGATTACCGCGACTATACCCCCGGCGACGACCTGCGCCGCCTGGATTGGAACATCTACGCCCGGCTAGAGCGGCCTTTCATCAAATTACTGGAGGAAGAAGAAGACCTGGCCGTCCACATTCTTCTGGATGGCTCGAAATCGATGGATTGGCCGCTCGAAGCAGACTCCGCTCTCCACAAGTTCCGCTATGCCCAACGAATGGCCGCCGGGCTGGGGGCAGTGGCCCTGGCAGCGGGCGATTCGCTCTCAGTTGGCTTCCTGCAAAACGGGCGCGTGGCCGCCGAATTTGGCCCAACACGCGGACAGGCCGCCCTGCCGCGCCTGTTTGGCTTTCTCGAAGGGCTGGAACCCGGCGGCGCAACCGACCTGAACGCCTCGCTCCGGCAATATTCCGTTGCGCCGCGCCGTTCCGGTCTGCTGATTCTGCTTTCGGATTTGCTCACCGCCGAGGGGTACGAATCCGGGCTGCGGGCGCTGCTCGGGCGTGGACACGAAGCCGCGCTGCTGCATATCCTCGCTCCCGACGAACTCGACCCACCCCTGGCGGGCGATTTACAACTGATTGATGTCGAAACCGGCTCCAGCCAGGAGGTCTCGCTCGATGGCAGCCTGCGCTCCTTATATCGGCAGCGCGCCCAGGCCTGGATTCACTCCATCCAATCTGATTGCCGCAAACAGAGCACGCGCTACCTGAACATCGTCACCAAGCGCCCCTGGGAGCAGGTCATTCTGCTCGAAATGCGCAAGGCGGGCGTGGTAAAATAAAAAAATGGTGGAACAAAACTACGAAGCCGAAATCATGCAATGGCGCGCTGAACGCGCCGAACGCCTGCGCACCAGCGAAAAAAGCTGGCTGGGGCTGGCCGGTTTATTCTGGCTGAAAGAAGGTGACAACACCTTCGGCAGCGACCCGAAGTGCGATTTTGTGTTGCCCGCCTCAGCCCCCAAAAAGGCCGGGCTGTTCCAGTTCAAACATGGCCTGGTATATCTCAAAGTAGAGCCGGGCGTGACCATGACCTGCAATGGCGGCGACCTGCCAACCGGCGTGCTGAACGATGACCAGAAAGAAAAACCAGATTTTCTCGAACTGGGACGCCTGATACTGGTTGTCCTGAAGCGCGGCAGCGCCACCCTCATTCGCTTGTGGGACATTGACAGCCCGGCGCGCAAAGAATTTTCTGGCCTGAACTTCTACCCCTGCAAACCCGAATATCGCATCGATGCCCGCTACGAGGGCTACGCGCCCTACAAACTGGTCAAACAACAGGACATCATCGGCGAAACCCACGATACCAAAATGATTGGCAAAGTCATTTTCGCGTGGGAAGGCAAAGAATACAGCCTGGACGCCGAAAACGCTGGTGACGGCGGCCTGTTCATTGCCCTCCGCGACCAGACCAGCGGCAAAACCACTTATGCGGGCGGGCGTTACCTGCAGACCGAAAAACCCGAAAACGGCAAAGTCATCCTCGATTTCAACAAAGCCTACAACATGCCCTGCGCCTACACCCCCTACGCCACTTGCGGCTTGCCCACTCCCGGCAACCGCCTGCCCTTCGCCATTGAGGCCGGGGAAATGATATATAAAGACAACCATTAAAATTTTTCGCGCAGAGAACATCCGCAAATCACCGGCCTTGGGCAACGGTGATTTTTTTATTTCCCCTCCTTTTCTGGTAGACTCAACCCAGGAGGAAGCCCATCATGCAACTCCTCGCCCCCGCCGGGCTGGCGCTGCTCGCCCTCGCCATTCCCATCCTGCTGCTTTACATGCTCAAACTTCGCCGCAAACCGGTGCAGGTCTCTTCAACGCTGCTTTGGGAGCGGCTGCTGCGCGACCAGCAGGCCAACACCCCCTGGCAAAAACTCAAGCGCAACCTGCTCTTATTCCTGCAATTATTCATCCTCGCTGCGCTGGTCTTTGCCTTCGCCCGCCCAGCCCTGCCCACCCCGATTGTGGCTTCGGGGACGGTGATTGTCCTGCTCGACGCCTCCGCCTCGATGAACGCAACCGATGTCAGCCCCACGCGCTTCGAGGCCGCCCGCCGCGCGATTGCCGCGCTCATCAACAGCCTGCCCGCCGACTCCCAAATGACCCTGATTACGGTCAGCATCCAGCCCCAAACCCTCATCGCCGCCGAAAGCGACAAAGTCCTGCTGCGCAACGCCCTGGCCGCCGCCCAAGCGACCCAATCCAGCGCCGATTGGCAATCTGCCTTTGGGCTGGCTTCGGCGGCTGCCCGCAACGCTCCCGAAGTCACCACCGTCATCGTGTCAGATGGTGGCCTGCCTGCCGAAGGCCTGCCCCCCCTGCCCGGCGAAGCGCGCTACATCCCCATCGGCGCGGCTGATGACAACCTGGCCATCAGCGCCCTGGCCCTGCGCGGCGGGCAACTGTTTGCCGAAGTCACCAACTATAGCGCCGCGCCACGCCCGGTTTTGCTCTCGCTCTATCGCGCCCAAGAACTGCTCACCGCCCGCCAACTTGAGATTCCGCCCGGCGAGAGCCGCAGCCTGACCCTCGAAAACATCCCCGCCGGGGGAGGGGTTTATCAGGCGCGGATATCGAACCCGCAAAGCGATTCCGCGCTGGACGCTTTCCCGCTCGATGACTCGGCTTTTGCCATCAACCAGGATGCCGCCACCCGGCGCGTGCTTCTGGTATCCAAAGGGAATTTGTACCTGGAACAACTGCTGGCCTCCCTGCCCGGCATCCAGCCTTTCCGCTCGCTCACCGGCGAAATTCCCCCCGACCCCTTCGATTTATATCTGTTCGATGGCGCGTACCCCGCCCAGCCCCTGCCCGGCAGCCTGCTGCTGGTCAACCCTTTGATGAACTCAGGGCAAAGTCCGCCGCCGAATCCGCTTTTTGTGGTTGGCTCGCCTTTCCAGCCCGCCGAAATGCGCGTGCGCGAACATCCACTCACCCGCTATGTGGATTGGAGCAGCGTCCACATCCTGCAAGCCAGCAGCGTGCCGCTGCCCGCTTGGGCCGACCTGCTCATCGAGGCCGATGGCCGCCCGCTGGTCTTTGCCGGTGAAACCGACGGCCACCGCGTAGCCGTCCTGACCTTCGATTTGCGCCAGAGCGACCTGCCCCTGCAGGTGGCCTATCCCATCCTGTTCAGCAACCTGATAAATTACCTCGTCCCGCCCGCCGCCTTCGACGCTTCCCAAAGTTTGCGCCCCGGCGACAGCCTGACCCTCGTTCCGCCGCCCGGCGTGGAGCGAATCGTGGTTGCCGCGCCTTCGGGCAAACTCTACACTCTCTTCCCCGCCGCCGCTTCGCTGGCTTTTACCAGCACAGACGAAATTGGCTACTACGCCGTCAATTTCCTCTCCAAAGACGCAGCCCGCGCCGAATACTTCGCCGTCAACCTGTTCGACCCCTCCGAATCGAACCTCCGACCGGCGGAATCGGTGCAAATTGGGCAAACCAACCTCGCCCCGGCTGCCGCCGGGCAAACCGGCCTGCGCGAACTCTGGCCCTGGCTGGCCGGGCTGGCGCTGTTACTGCTGTTAATCGAGTGGCAGGTTTATCACCGCAGGCAGTTTTCAGTAATCAGTAATCAGTAATCAGTTATCAGTAATCAGTTATCAGCAAACAGTAAGCAGTATCCATTCAACATTCATCATTCATCATTCTGCATTCTCAATGTCCTTCACCTCCCCTCTCGCCCTCCTGCTGCTCCTGCTCTTGCCCATTTTTCTTTGGGCGGCGGGCGTAGCGCAAGAGAACATCTTACGCCGCAAACGGGAAGTTCTCTCGCTCGTCCTGCGCCTGGTCATCGTCCTGTGTCTGATTTTCTCGCTGGCCGGGCTGGAGATTTTGCGCGGCGGGAACGAACTGGCAGTCGTCTTCCTGGTGGATGTATCCGATTCGATGTCGGAGCAGGCTGTCGCCGCGGAACTTGATTACGTCAGGCAGGCAATGGCCGGGATGGGGCCGGATGACCAGGCCGCAATTGTGCTGTTCGGAGCCGATGCGCTGGTCGAGCGCTCCATGCTGCCCGGCGGCGCGCTGGGGCTGGTCACCTCCGCGCCGGTTACAACCCAAACCGACCTGGCCGAAGCTATTCGCCTGGGGCTGGCGCTTTACCCCTCCGGTTCAGCCCGCCGCATGGTGATTCTCTCCGACGGCGCTCAGACCACCGGCGACGCGCTCAAAGCCGCCGAGTTCGCCGCCGCGGCGGGCGTGCAAATTGTGACCGTGCCGTTCATCATCGAACCCGGCGCGGAGGCTATCGTGACCGCCCTCGACGCCCCGGCCAGCCTGCGCCCCGGCGAGCGCTTCGACCTGAACGTCTCCATCCAGTCCAGCCAGCCCACCCGCGCCACCCTGCGCGTGCTGGCCGATGGCGAAATTCTCTATGAACAGCCCCACGACCTGCGGCGCGGCGCGCAAACCTTCAGCCTGCCGCTGGTGAGCGTAGCGCAAAATGGCATTTTGCGTTACAACGTTGAAATTTCTCCGCAAGACGATACCTTCTACCAGAACAACCGCCTGCATGCCTTCTCCAAACTCGAGGGGCCGCCGCGCATCCTGATGGCCGCCCCACCCCCCGGCGAAACCCTGCCCGGCGGCGCAATTCGCCCCGATGAGCATTCCGCCCTGCGCGCCGCGCTCCAGGCCGCCGGGTATGATGTGGATTGGGTCACGCCCTCCCGCCTGCCCTCCGATTTGGCCGGGCTGGCCCAGTACAACGCCCTTGTGCTGGTCAACGTTCCGGCGCGCGAGTTGAGCATCCGCCAGATGGAAACCATTCAGGCTTACGTTCGTGATTTGGGCGGCGGCCTGCTGGTGGTGGGCGGCCCCACCAGTTATGGCGTGGGCGGCTACTTCGAGACCCCGCTGGAGGCTGCCCTGCCGGTGGATATGCAAATCAAAGACGAACAGCGCCGCCCCTCGCTGGCGATTGTCTTCATCATTGACCATTCTGGCAGCATGAGCGAAACCAGCGGCGGGGCCAGCAAACTCGACCTCGCCAAAGAAGCCGCCGCCCGCTCGGTCGATTTGCTCTTCCCCACCGACCGGGTGGGCGTCATCCAGTTCGATGATTCCGCCGCGTGGGTCGTGCCAATGACCGACCTGGGCAATTCGGCGGTCATCAAGAGCGCCATTGGCAGCATCCAAATCGGCGGCGGCACCGACATTTTGGCCGGGTTGCAGGCCATGGCGAAGGTCCTGCCCGCCGACCCGGCTAAAGTGAAGCACGTCATTTTGCTGACCGATGGCGGCGCGGACCCGACCGGCATCCCGGAACTGGTGCGGAAACTCTACGCCGAAAACGGCATCACGCTCTCGACCGTTGCCGTCGGACGCGACGCCGCGCCCTTTCTGAAAGATTTGGCCGAACTGGGCAATGGACGCTATCACTTTACGACCGACGCGGCCTCCATTCCCAGCATTTTCACCGAGGAAACCACCCTGGCAACCCGCGCCTACATCGAGGAGGGGCAATTCGCCCCCGAACTCGTCAACGCATCCCCGATTCTTTCCGGCCTTGAGAGCCTGCCGCCGCTCTATGGCTATGTTGCCAGCAGCCCCAAGGGACTGGCGCAGGTGATTTTAGCCGCCGGTGGAACCGGCAACAACCGCAACGACCCCATCCTGGCCGCCTGGCAATATGGCCTGGGCCGTTCAGTGGCCTTCACTTCAGACGCCACCGGACGCTGGGGCAAAGATTGGGTTTCCTGGAACAATTACGCCGCCTTTTGGGCGCAGGCCGCGCGCTACGTTTTGGGCGAAATGAACGCCGCCCGCCTGCAAATGAACGTGACTCTGCGCGGCGAGACGGCGCGCCTGACCCTGGAGGCGCGCAGCCCCGGCGGAGACTTTCTGAACGGCTATCAGGTAACAGCCAATGTGGTCGCGCCGGAGGGCAAGACGCAAGCCGTCACCCTGCGCCAGACCGCGCCGGGGCGCTACGAGGCTGAGTTTAAGCCCTCCGGGCAGGGGGTGTACCTGTTCCGCTTCAACGGGCAGGGAGAAAGCGGAGTCTTTGCCGAAACGCTGGGCTGGGCTTTGCCCTACTCGCCCGAATACCGCAATACCAGCCCCAACCCCGATTTGCTGGCGCGAATTTCGGCGCTGACCGACGGAAAAATTGCCTCCGCCGACCCCGCCGAAGTCTTTACCCATGACCTGAAAGCCTCCCGCGCCTCCAGGCCGGCCTGGCCCTGGCTGCTTGCCCTGGCGGCGCTTTTACTGCCCTTCGATGTAGCCATTCGGCGGTTGGTTCTCACCCGCCAGGATGGGCAACGGATACGGGAGATGATTCAGGCGCGGTTGACCATTCAGAAGCCGAAAAAAGCGCCGGTCACGGTCTCCACCCCCAGCATGGAAGCCCTGCGAAAGGCAAAACAGCGCTCAAAAACGGAAGCAGACCCAACGCCCGCCCCCACCCCGCCGCAGCCGCCGATATTGCCCACCATAACGGAGAAATCTCCGGCGTCAAACCTGCCCGATTTTTCTAAAAAAGAAGAAACGACCACCGCCAGCGCGCTGCTGGCGCGCAAGAAAAGACGAAAATAAGGAGCAACGATGACATCTCCCTTCGACATCCTGTTCGAGCCGGTCAAAATTGGCCCGGTGACGGCCCCCAACCGTTTTTACCAGGTTCCACACTGTAATGGGTTCGGCCACCGCATGCCGCAAGGCCTGGCTGCCATGCGCGGCATGAAAGCCGAAGGCGGCTGGGGCGTGGTTTGCACCGAAGAAGTAGAAATTCATCACAGCAGTGACCTGGCCCCCTATTTTGAAGGCCGCCTGTGGAGCGATGACGACATCCCAGCCCTGGCGCAAATGGCCGAAGCCGTGCACCGGCATGGTTCGCTGGCAGGCATTGAGCTGGCGTACAACGGCGCCAATGCCCCCAATCTCTACTCGCGCACGCCTGCCCTGGCTCCGCGTTCCATGGGCATCATCGGCGGCTCGGGCTGGGAGCCAGTGCAAAGCCGACGCCTGGATAAAGAAGATATTCGCAACGTGCGCAAATGGCATCGCCAGGCCGCCCTGCGCGCCAAACAGGCCGGGTTCGACATCATCTACTGCTACGCGGCGCATGGCATGACCCTGCCCATCCAATTCATCATCCGCCGCTACAACGACCGGCTAGACGAATATGGCGGCTCGCTCGAAAACCGCGTCCGCTTCCTGCGCGAACTCATTGAGGACACCAAAGAGGCAGTCGGCGATACCTGCGCAGTGGCGGTGCGCTTTGCGGTGGACGAATTGCTCGGCGATGATGGAATTACTCACCAGGGCGAAGGGCACGATGTGGTCGCCATGCTGGCAGAACTGCCTGACCTGTGGGATGTCAACGTCAGTGGCTGGAGCAATGATTCGGCGCTTTCGAGATTTGCTAAAGAAGGCTTTCAGGAGCCATACATTCGCTTTGTGAAAGGATTAACGAGCAAGCCGGTAGTTGGCGTAGGGCGCTATACCTCGCCCGATACAATGCTCTCTGCCGTGCGGCGCGGCGTGCTGGATTTGATTGGCGCAGCGCGACCTTCCATTGCCGACCCATTCCTGCCCACCAAAATCCGCGAGAACCGGCTGGAAGACATTCGTGAGTGCATCGGCTGTAACATCTGCGTCACCGGCGATACGCGCTACGTCCCTCTCCGCTGCACCCAAAACCCCACGATGGGCGAGGAATGGCGGCGCGGCTGGCATCCTGAAATCATCCAGCCGAAAAAATCCGAAAATACAATCCTCGTGGTGGGCGGCGGCCCGGCCGGGCTGGAAGCCGCCCGCGCGCTCGGCCAGCGCGGCTACCGCGTTACGCTCACCGAAGCGCGGCGCGAACCCGGCGGGCGAGTCTTGCAGGAAGCCGCCCTGCCCGGTCTCATCGAATGGCGGCGAGTGGTAGATTGGCGTTTAACCCAAATAGAAAAGATGAAAAATGTGGAGTTGTATCCCTCCAGCCCCATGACGGCGCCCGATATTTTGGAGAGCGGCATCCCGAACGTTTTAATCGCCACCGGAGCCGTCTACCGCCGCGACGGGGTGGGACGCACGCTCTGGCAGCCGATTCCCGGTCACGAGCGCGCGCTCACGCCAGATGATATTTTCGCGGGAAAACTTCCATCGGGCAATGTCATCATTTACGATGACGACCACTATGTTTTGGGCGGATTATTGGCCGAGTTGTGCGCGCAAAACAGTTGCCGGGTGACTCTCCTGACCCCCGCGCCGCTCGTTTCGTATTGGACCCGGTTCACCCTCGAACAGGAACGGGTTGAAAAACGCTTGCGCAGCCTGGGCGTGACCCTGCTCCCCCGACATACCCTGGCTTGCATCGAGCCGAATCAGGTGACCGTTACTGATACCATCACCAACGCTGAATCGGTACTTCCTGCCGAAGGAGTAATCCTGGTCACAGACCGCATCCCAAACGACAAACTGTACCACCAATTGCAGCCTGCGCTCTCCGCAGGAAAAATCCAAACCCTGCGCGTGATTGGCGACGCCGAAGCCCCCAACCTGATAGCCCAGGCCGTCTTTTCCGGCCACCTGGCCGCGCGCGAGTTCGATGAGCCGCCTGCCCAGGGAACGCCTTTCCGGGTAGAAAGACCATTCGTACCATAACTTTTTGAACAACGATGCGGCTGGAGTGCTCCAGCCGCATCGTTTTAACAGAAACAAGACGAAAATTGTGATATTTATCACAGTTTTTATCGGCTTTATGGGGAATAATTCAAGCATACAACACTCCGTGAAAGGAAATCCTCATGAGCGAAATTATCAACAACCGCCAGCAGCGCATCGAAATTATGAAAAACCTGATTCGCCAGCTGCACAACGGCGCTTCAGAAGAACAGGTGAAGCACCAACTCGAAACCATGCTGGATGAAGCCGATTACAGCGATGTCTTCCTGATGGAAGTCCAACTGGTGCAGGAGGGCATTCCCGCCGAGAAAATCCAGGAATTATGCGATACGCATACCCGCGTGCTGAAAAAGCACCTCGACCTGAGCGAAACCCCCGAAACGGTGGCCGGGCACCCGGTGAACACTTTCGTGCAGGAAAACCGCGAACTGATGAAAACCACCGGGCAAATTCGCCTGCTGATAAAAAAAGTGGAAGCCCTGCCCGACGAAGCCGACGCCACCGAACCGATGCGCGCCATTCAGGGCCTGCTCAACAACCTGATGGATGTGGACAAGCACTATCGCCGCAAAGAATACCTGCTTTTTCCCTTTTTCGAGAAAAATAACCTGCCCGGCCCGCCAATGGTGATGTGGGGCAAGCATGATGAAGCCCGCAACCTGCTGAAAGAAACCATTGCCGGTTTACAGCAGGCGGAAACGATGACCGCCGCCGAAGCCAAAGCCTACAACCTGTTCACCGTCACCCCGGCCATCGAAGCGATTGACGACATGATTTACAAGGAAGAGAAAATCATGTTCCCAACCGCGCTCAACCTGTTGACCGAGCAGGATTGGTACGAAATCTACCTGCAAAGCGATGAATATGGCTACTGCCTGTTCGCTCCGCAGTTCGAGTGGACGCCGGAGGGCGGCTTTCATAAGGAGATACGGAAACCGGCTGCGGCGGGAGGCCGGGTTCAGATGCCGACTGGCAGTTTCTCGCTCGAGGAGTTAATTGCCACCTTTAGCACTCTGCCCTTCGACCTGACCTTCGTGGACAAGGACGATACCGTCCGTTACTTCACCCCCGGCAAAGAGCGCATTTTCGACCGTTCGCGCGCCATTTTGGGCCGCAAAGTGCAATATTGCCACCCGCCCAAGAGCGTGCATATCGTGAATCAGATTGTGAAAGATTTCAAAACCGGCAAGCAAGACCGCGCCCGCTTTTGGATTAACATGCGCGGGCGGCTGATTTACATTTGCTACTACGCCGTGCGCAGCCCAAAAGGCGAATATCTCGGCACGCTCGAAGTGACCCAGGATTTGACTGAAGTCCGCGCGCTGGAAGGCGAGCGCCGTTTATTGACGTATGATGTGGAGTAGGAAAATGGAAATCACCGCTCAAACCAAACTTTTCGACCTGCTGGAAGCCTACCCGCAGTTGGAAGCGCAAATTATGAACATTGCCCCGCCCTTCCAGAACCTGAAAAACCCGGTGCTGCGCCGCACGGTGGGGAAGCTCGCCACGCTCGAAAAGGTTGCCCAGGTGGGTGGGATGGAGGCCGCAAAACTGGTCAACACCCTGCGCCGGGCGGTTGGTCTGGAAGAACTCGGGCTGGAAGCTGCCTCCAGCCTGGTGGTTGAAGTCTCGCGCGCCGCCGATGACCCGGATTGGATTGCCGGAGAGCCGCAGTTCACTGTCAACGGCACGGCTTTGCTGCAACGCGGTGAAGTGCCGCTCGGCAAGGTCAATGAACTGTTGGACAAACTTGAAGCGGGGCGTTACCTTCTGCTCGTGACCAATTTTGAGCCAACGCCCATGCTCGAAGCGCTTCACAAACAGAACCGCAAAATCTTCCATAAAAACTACCCCGCCGACCCCGGTCAGCACCTGACGTTTATCGGATAATTTGAGCGCGGCGCTTTTCAACGTATAATTGCGCCCATGAATGAACTCCAACGGCTGGCCGAAAGCCTGCGCACAGTTCAACACTTCAAGCACCTGCCCATTGCAGATCTGATGACGATTGTCACTGCCGGGCAGGTGCGGCGTTTTCAGGCGGGCGAGACGATGTTTTACGAAGCGCAGCCCTGCGCCGGAATGCATGTGCTGGTAAGTGGATTGGTTCATCTGTACAAAATCGGCCCGCAAGGGCAGGAAAACATCATCAAAGTTGCGCGCCCGGTCACGATGTTTAACGAAGTGGCCGTGCTGGATGGTGGGCCAAACCCGGTCTGCGCGCGGGCGGCCCAGGATTGCCTGGTCTGGCACATCGGTTACGAACCATTCCAGGGACTGCTCCGACGGCACCCGGACATTGCAATTGGACTGTTGAAAGTGTTGGCCGCCCGCAATCGACAGTTGATTGACCACTATGAGGACCTGTCGTTTCGCCCGGTGCAGGCAAGGGTGGCAAAACTATTGCTCGAACTCAGTGAAAACGGGCAGAAACGCATCGCGCGCCGCGAACATTCCATCAGCCAGATGGCGGCGCGCGTTGCCAGCGTGCCGGAGGCCATCAGCCGCACCCTGGGTGAACTGGCCCGTCAGGGGATTATTTTCTCCACTCGCGTTGAAATCCGCGTTTTGGATGCGAAAGCACTCGGCGAGGTTGCCCTGCTCGACATTTCCCCCCTTGAATAACCGCTTTTTAGCGGGGCAAGGTAATATCTTCCCCATTCTATTTGATAAAAGTCAAAGACTTTCCCTGCCTTTTGTGATATTCTGCGCAAAAGACAAGTTCACCAGGGAGCATTGTATGGCATTTCTTCAGGACCGTTTCAAATACCTGTTCGGCTCCACCAAAGGCCTGATTTTGGTCGCAATTGCCATGATAAGCATCGAGACAGCCATTTGGGGCATGCTCTCTGGCCCCATGGCCGAGATGGGCGTGCGCGAGGTGGTTGTCAGGATGCTCGGCATGAAGCTTGTCCAGGCCGAGCGCGAGGGCCGCATCATCATCCTCTACCACTCCATTGCCATGGCTGTTGTTGCCATCGAGACGTACATGATTCTGGGGCTGCTAAAGGTCAAGCCTTTCTATAAAACCGCCGTCACGGCACTGATTACTGTTGGCTACTGGCTGGCAATGATTTTTGGCATGGGCTTTGCGTATTTTGGGCGCAACTGGGCCTTTCATGGGCTGTACATCACCGGCCTTTCGCTGATTTTCTTTGCGGGCGTCCTGCTGTGCATCGCCCTGTGGCCGTGGAATAAAGAATACTATGTTGCCGACAGAGAATATGCCCACCTGAAAAGCGGCCTCGACCTGGAGCGCGCCGCCTTTTTTGCGACTGCCGTGACAACCGTTCTCTCGGCCCTGTTTGGCGCTGTGCCAGGCTCATATTTTGGCAACGGCTTCGAAACCTTCCTGGCCGAAAACATCATCCGCCTTCCGCACAAGACCACTATGGAATATTCGGTCATCGGTCACCTGCACATTATGCTGGCCCTGATTTGCATCATGATAACCCTCATCATTGGGCGCTGGCTGAACTTCAAGGGGCTGATGCACAAAATTGCCATGCCGCTGATGATTTTGGGGACGATTGTGCTGAACCTGGGCGTATGGGGCGTCGTCACGCCGCTCGAACCAATTGCGCACATGATTATTTACGTCGGCGCAACGCCCTCCATGCTCGCCGCCCTGCTGCTGCTGATTTGGAGTTGGAACAAGCTCATCAAGGATGGTACAGCGCACATCCAGAAACCCGGCCTGGGAGACAAGTTTGCGGCCCTGTTGCGCGACCCGCTCAAATTCGGCCCGACCTGGCAGATGTTGTTCATGAACTTCACTACCAGCGGCATCGGCATCTTTATGGCCATCAAACTGGATGAGATTTTCCGAGTCTGGCCAGCGCGCGAGGAACGCATCGAATTGACCGGTCACTGGCATGTGCTTTCGGCGATTGTCGCCACCATCATCCTGATGTATTACGGTGATATGATTGGTCTCAAGGGTAAAATCCGCCAGTGGTACGGCTGGGCAATCATCATTCTGTCGGATATCGCTTTCGCCGCTGTGACCGTTTTCGAGATGAAGCGCCTGTTCATCAGCGAGGCCGAACAGCAGCCGCTGGTCAATGGCCTGATGTACGCCATTGATTTTGGTCTTGGCTCGCTGCTGGTTCTGCTTGCCATCGTCATGGTCTGGCGGCTGGTGGATTTGTTCAAGCACAAGGGACGCTGGAGCGAAGAAATGGGGCAGGAACTCTCGCAGGAGGTGGCGAAATGAGGCAGCAGATTTTTGCAACGGATAAACGGATATTCGGATGGTTGCTGCTGGCCGCTTTTTTGCTGGTCTCTTGCGCCAAACCCAATTTGGATGCTCCGATTCCAACTTATGAGACTGGCATTAACCCGAACGCCTGGGCGCAGGTTCCAGCCGGAGAATTCCTGTTCGGTCAGCACGAAAGCGTCGAAACGACCGAAGCATTTGAGATGATGGTCACAGATGTCACTGTCAGCCAGTATACCGCCTGGTTAACGGAAGCGCTGGCCTCGGGCGCGGTGCGCGTTGGCGAGTTCAACGGGAAACCGGCTATCGTCGGCTTCTATCCCGGCGACAAGTTCCACGGTGTGAAGCACGAGGAAAGGATTGACCCCGGCGACTGGATTTTCATTCCACTCGATGACCCGGCCTCGCGGTTCAACTTTGATGGAAAGACTTTTGCGCCAAAACCCGGCTATGAAAACCACCCGATGACGAACGTTACCTGGTTTGGAGCCTGGGCTTACTGCAACACAATTGGCGGGCGGCTGCCAACCGAAATGGAATGGGAAAAGGCAGCGCGCGGCAGTGACGGGCGGCCCTTCCCCTGGGGCGAGGAAATCACCCGCGAACATGCCAACTTTTACGCCAGCCGCGACCCGTTTGAAGACATGTCCAGTTTTGGCTCGCGCACTTCACCGGTTGGTTTTTATAATGGTAAAACATATGACGAATACACCACCTTGAACAATGCCAGCCCCTACGGCATTTACGACATGGCGGGGAACGTTTGGCAATGGACGGGCAGTATCTATGAAGGCATGCACTATCGCTTCATGCGCGGCGGTTCAAAGGATACCTATGAAATGGATTTACGCGCGTGGGTACGCAACAACGCCACGCCCACTTACTTCAGCCCAGGCGTTGGCTTTCGCTGCGTAAGATGATTTTCGATTGCTGATTTGCGATGGACAATTTCGACCAACCGCCAACTGCCAAGAGAAACCTTGATGATTTCCCAACCATCCAATCCAAAATCTAAAATCGGAATTCTAAAATCCAAAATCCGCCTGTATTGGCCTCTCATCAAATCTCTGCAAACTGGCCTTCTAGTAGTCACAGGCGTGGCGGGCTACATGAGCGCACGCTGCCCGGTACTGAGTTGGCAGGCGCTGTTGGGCTTGCTGGGCAGTCTTTTCCTCGCTATTAGCGGCAGTACCATCCTGAACATGTGGTACGACCGCGATATTGACCGTGTGATGAACCGCACGCACCATCGCCCAATTGCATCGGGACAGGTTTCGCCGCAGGAGGCCCTGCGCCTGGGGCTGGCGCTCTCATCGCTAGGGGTGGCCTGGGCGGCCTGGCTCAACCCCTTGTACGGGTTGGTGGTCTTTGCCGGTCTGTTTTTCGATGTGATTGTTTACACTATCTGGCTCAAACGCCGCACCTGCTGGAGCATCGTCTGGGGTGGGATTTCGGGCGGAATGCCCATCCTGGCCGGTCGCGTGTTGGGGCTGCACAACCTGGGCGCGGGAGCACAGATAGATGACATTGGCCTTCTGCTTACGCTGGCGGTCCTGTTTTGGATTCCAACTCACATCCTGACCTTCTCGATGCGCTATTTCGATGATTACCAGGCCGCCGGTATCCCCACCTTTCCCTCCACTTATGGATTCGATGCCACTCGCAAGGTGATTGCGCTTTCGAGCGTGCTGGCCGCCCTGTGCATTGCTCTGTCCGCCATCTTGATTCGGGTCGAATGGGGCTACATCCACCTGTTGGCCTTTCTTTCTGCCGGATTAATGGTACTGGCCTTCCTGACGGTTTTGCGCCCTTCGCAAAAACTCAACTTTGGTCTGTTCAAGTTCGCTTCCGTTTACATGCTGTTAGCGATGGTTTTGCTTTCGGTGTAAGGTAAGACGAGATTCATCCCGTATCTCAGGGACGGGCTAAATCCCACCACACATCAAAAGGAGAAAAACATGTCTCACAACTCCGGTTTTGCCCGCTTTCTGCGCTTCATTGGCATCGTTCTGATGGCGCTCACCTCCGGTTTCACCCTGCTGGGCGGGGTGGGAACTGCCTGCGCGGCGTTTACCCCACTCAATCCCGAATGGGCCGATACGATGGGGCCGCTGGCGCAAATGCAATGGCTCTATATTTTCTATGTCCTGGCGGGCGTTGCCATTGGAATTGCCGGGATTCGCGCGGTGGTGTTGCTGGTCAAAGGCGACCCCAAAGCCTACCGCGATACGCTCATCACCTTGCTAACTGGCATCATCATTGGGGCAATTCACATCGCCACTTCGCGCATGTTGCGGGGCAAGTCTATGCCGGTGGATGCGGTAGTTTATACAACCATCCTGACCCTGGTCATTTTCCTGCTTTTCCGCCTGCCCGGCGTCTGGCAGGGTGTGGATTTTTCGCGCG
>DAOTZC010000014.1:0-144708 GCA_034434535.1 Anaerolineales bacterium
TGGGCAGTGAAATCACAGCCTACAACGGTGCTTCAACAGGCAGCCTGACAGCCTACCTGCCGATGTTGTTCAAGAATGCGTTTGGTGTGCCGTACAATGCAGCGTTCTACATCCAGAACGTGACGGGAAGCACGGCGAATGTCAGCATCAGTTTCTACGATGACGCCGGAACGCTCTCGTGCATCAAGAACATTACGCTGGGACCTAACGCCACGCAAGGTTTCTGGATGCCGACTCTGACCTGCACGCCGTAAAGCAGAATTCCTTCTAAATCTCCAACACTGATGGGCTGAAGACTTCAGCCCATCAGTGCGTCGAAACACCTGGAATTACCCAAGTAAATTCACGAAATTAACTTAATTCAAGAAATCGTTTACATATCGTTTGTTTTATCGTATAATCGCAAATGTGATAGGTATATCCCGGCTTGATTTGAAGAAATAAAAGGCACTTTCGGGCTAATTTACGCCTGAAAGTGCTTTTTTGTTTTAGTTTTACAAAGCGGAGGTGGTTTCCTAGAAAACGGAATACAAGGTTAGTTAATTCTTTTAACAAATCCTGTTCCCACTTATCCACAAGGAGTTTCGTATGCGTTTTCTCTCCCTGCTTGTTATCTTTACCTTGCTGGTTGGTCTCCTGCCCACCGGAACAGCCCAGGCCAGCATGCCGGATATGGTCACTCTGGCTGCCCCGACCAGCGTCACCCTGGTGGGCGATTTACAGAGTGAACTGGGCTGCGCCAGCGATTGGGACCCCACCTGCGCCGCCACCAACCTGACCTACGATTCCGAAGACCAGGTCTGGCAGGGGACGTTTACCATCCCGGCTGGCAGCTGGCTCTACAAAGCAGCGACCAATGGAAACTGGGATAACCCCTACCCGCCCGGTTTTACCAACCTGAACTTGAGTCTGGCATCCGAGACGTCGGTCAAATTTTATTTTGATGACGATACTCCCTGGATGGCAGATAGCGTCAGCAACGTCATTGCTACCGCTGTTGGCAATTTCCAGAGCGAATTGGGCTGTAGCGGAGATTGGCTGCCATCCTGTCTTCGTTCCTGGATGCAAAACCCGGATAACGACAACATATACACTTTCAGCACCACCAACATTCCCGCTGGAAGTTATGAAGGCAAAGTGGCGCTCAACGAGAGTTGGGCGGTGAGCTACCCTGGCAGCAACATCAGTTTCACCGTTCCGAATAACGGCGATACAGTGACATTCACCTATAACGCCGTCACCAACGAGGTCAACATCAGCGTCACCGGTTCTGGCGCCAGCCTGGATAACAACATCTGGTTCAGCCATCTGGGTCACAACAGCCGCGACCCGCTCTACCGCAACCCCGGCGGCGCGGTGACCACCGGCACAGCCGTCAAATTGCGCCTGCGTGCCGCCAGCGGCGACCTGGAACTGGCCCGTGTGCGCGTATGGGATGACCGCGCCAACACATCCACAATTTATAACATGACGAAAGTTGCCAGCGGTGTTTCCTTCGAGAGCGACCCCGGCCCCTATGAGTTTTGGGAAGTGACCCTGCCGGCCAGTTCTGTGCCGACTGTTTACTGGTACCGTTTCATCGTCAAAGACGGCACGGCCACCGCTTACTACGAAGATGACAACGCCCGCACCGGCGGCTGGGGACAAACCTTTGCCACCTCGCCAGACAATGGCTATCAGTTGAGCATTTACGACCCAGCCTTTACCACTCCCGATTGGGTCAAGAACGCGGTCGTTTATCAGATTTTCCCCGACCGCTTCCGCGACGGCGATTCCAGCAACAACCCAACAGCAGGGGAATTCTTCTACGGTAACAACGACACCATCGTCCGCTCCAATACCACGAATTGGAACACGCCTGTGTGTGACCCGCGCAATCGCCCCGGCGCGGTGAGCGGCTGTCTCAACAAATATAGCCAGAACTTCTATGGCGGTGATTTGCAAGGATTGATAGACGAACTGGATTACCTGGATGGCCTGGGTATTACTGCCATCTATCTCAACCCCATTTTCGAGTCGCCATCCAATCATAAATACGACACGACCAATTACGGTCAGATTGACAACAACTTGGGAACTCTGACTGATTTCCAAAATCTGGTCACTCAGGCCAGCGCGCGCGGCATCAAAATTATCGTGGATGGCGTGTTTAATCACGTTTCGTCTGACAGTCCCTACATGGACCGCTACGGACGCTACCCCGAAACTGGCGCGTGCGAAAGCCAGACCAGCCCCTACCGTGACTGGTTCTACTTTACCGATGTTACCCCTGGCACGGGTGTTTGTGTAAGCAGTACAGGCGTGCCAAATGCCGCCAACTACGAATCGTGGTGGGGATACGACAGCCTGCCCAAGTTGAACGCCAACAACACCGAAGTGCGCGAACTGATTTGGGCTGGCATTTCGACCCCCAGCCCCACCAGCTCCATTGCCCGCTACTGGATTGAACAGGGCGCCGATGGCTGGCGGTTGGATGTGGCCCCTGATGTAGACCCCGGCACCATCAACGACCCGACCAATGACTACTGGGAAGGTTTCCGCGCCGCTGTTCATGCCAGCGACCCGAATGCCTACATCGTCGGCGAAGAGTGGGGCAACGCCATCTCCTGGACGCTGGGCGGCGAGTGGGATGCCACCATGAACTATCAGTTCTCGGCGGCGGTCTTGAGCTTCTGGCGCGATACGGCCTTTACCGATAACGACTTCAACGCGGGCAGTTCCGCCGGGCCGCTCAACCCAATTACTGCCGAAGGGGTGAGCGAGCGCCTTCGCAACCTGCAAGAGCGTTACCCCGCGGAAGCGTTCTATGCCATGCTCAATCTGTTTGGCACTCACGATACCAACCGGGCGCTCTTCCTGCTCGACCATAACACCTATCAGAATGATACTGCGCTGTATGCCAATCCAGCCTACGACTGGAGCGATGCCATTACCCGCCTGAAAGGCGCAGCCCTGATGCAGATGACCCTGCCCGGCGCGCCCACCATCTACTATGGCGATGAAATTGGTTTGGTGGGGCCAGCCTCGTTTGATGGTTCGCAATGGCAGGACGACCCCTACAACCGCCAGCCCTACCCCTGGCTGGACGAAACCGGCGCGCCGTTCTACGCGCATTTGCAAAGCACATCCAGCCGCAACGCGCTCTTCACTTACTACCAGACTCTCATCAATGCCCGCAGTGCGCATCCGGCTCTACGCACAGGTTCCTTTGACCCGCTCTGGGAACAGACTGGCAGCAACATCTACGCTTACGGGCGCAAGATGGCCGATGACAGCGACGCGGCGATTGTGGTGGTTAACAAAGCCGCTACCACCGGCAGTGTCACCTTGCAACTGAGCGGCTATCTGCCTGCCGGTTTGACCCTGACCGATGTCCTGACCAGCGCCAGCTTCACGATTGACACCAACGGCGACCTGGAAGTGACCAATATTCCGGCGCGCGGCGGCTACCTGCTCGTGCCGTCATCCTCTTTTGCTGGAACCCGGCCTGCGGCCCCGGTCATCAGCGCCACCGCCAGTGGAGGCAACCAGGTTAACGTTTCCTGGTCGGCGGTCACCGGCGCCGATGTGTACGTAATCTACCGCTCCCGCCTGGGCGGCGGCGGGTACGAACAACTCGGCGCAACGGCTGGGACATCGTTCACCGATACAACCGTCCAGCCTGGCACGCGCTACTACTACGTGGCCCGCGCCGTAGCATCAAACGGTCTGACGAGCGCGCTGTCCAACGAAGTCAGCGCTCTGCCTGCTTACAACATTGATTGGGCCAACTTGCAATGGCCGTTCACCCTTACTGCTGACCGCAGTCTGGTGACGCCCACTACAAGCATCTACGGTCAGGTGTACATTGCGGGTGTAACCGCTAACCCCGGCCCTACCCCCAGCCTGATTGCCCAGGTTGGGTATGGCAATGACGGCACGCTGCCGACAGACGCTTCGTGGCGCTGGTTCGATACCACGTTTAACGGGCAGGCTGGCAACAACGATGAATTCGCGGGACAACTTATCCCCTCCGCTGCGCCTGGCAGTTACGATTATCTCTATCGCTACAGCACCGATGGCGGCAACACCTGGGTCTATGGTGGCAATGGCTGGTTTGGCTCGAATCTTACATCCTACAGCCCAACCAATGCCGGAGACTTGACCATTACTGCCCCCAGCGATACCACCGCGCCCGATGCACCCACTAACCTGACCGTGACCGGCACGACCACCGACAGCATCTCGCTGGCCTGGGACACCCACCCAAACACTGATGGCGACTTGTACGGCTTCGAGGTCTGGCGGCGCGACCTGACAGATGGAGAAACTTCGTTTACCCGCGTGACGCTGCTGACCGGCCCAACCCTGACTGCTTACACAGACACCACCGTCACCGCAGACCATGAGTACGAATACTACATTACGGCGGTGGACAACAACGTCAACGCTTCCGGGCCGTCCAATACCGTCACGGCCACTGCCGAAATGCGCATCGTGGCAGTCACCTTCCGCGTCAATGTTCCGAATCCCACGCCCGGCACAGTCTATATCGCTGGCAGCCTGCCTTCTGGCTATCCCTTCTGGAACCCGGGGGGGCTTGCGCTGGCCGAAGTTTCACCAGGTGTCTGGGAAGTGACCATCGATGCCCTGGATGGCGCGGTGATTGAGTACAAATACGCGCGCGGCAGTTGGGAGACGGTTGAAAAAGGCGCTCTGCACGAAGAAATTGCTAACCGCAGCGTGACCGCCGCTTACGGAACAAACGGCACGCAACTGGTAACGGACACCGTTGCCAACTGGCGCGACCCAATTGTCACGATAATTTCGCCTGCCAACGGCGCAACGGGTGTTTCTCCTTCCACCACCATCGAGGCAACCTGGAATCAGCCAATGGCTGACCCCATAGACCCGGCCACGTGCTTTGCGATTAATGGCCCCTCGGGCAGCGTTAGCGGTAGCGTGACCTATGTAAGCGGTGACCAGAAATATGTCTTTACACCCGACGCCAGCCTCTCCGGCGGCGCATATACCATCGCGATTGGCAACTGTAAAGATGCCCAGGGTGATACGCAGCAAGTTGCGTTCACATCAAATTTCTCGGTTCCCGCCAACGTCATTCCTAGCCCCTGGGTAGGTGGGGTTGCCATCCAATCGAATCAGTCTATTGTGGCGGTTGCCCGTCCACACCTGGGCAGCCAGGTTGCCTCCTACATCGGTTCTGGCGCGGGCAGCACGACCCAATATGTCCCAATGCTCTTCAAGGATGCCTTCGGCGGCTCGTATAAATCGGCGCTCTATATCCAGAACCTGGGCAATGCGTCGGCCAGCCTGACCATCCAGTTCATCAACGACTCCGGCGTGGTTGTTCACACCATCACCGAACCGCTGACCGCCAAAGCCAGCAAGGGCTACTGGCTGTCGTCCATCGCGGGCATTCCCGCTGGCTTCGTGGGCGCGGCCAAAGTGACCGCCGACCAGCCCATCCTGGCCGTCGGTCGTCCGCACATTGGGGCGGAAGTGATGAGTTACAACGGCATGAGCGCGGGTTCGCTCTACGCCAGGCTGCCGATGTTCTTCAAGAACGGGTTTGGTTCCTACAATACGGCGCTGTATGTCCAGAACGTCACCAACGCCAGCGCGAGCCTGACCATCGAATATCTCAACCTGGACGGCACGGTGGCCTGTACCGACAATGACACCCTGGCCGCGAATGCGAGCAAGGGTTACTGGTCGCTCACCGTGACCTGCGACACAGGCAGTCTGCCGATGGGCTTCGTGGGCGGCGTGAAAGTGACGTCGGACCAGAACATCCTGGCGGTTGGGCGCGCGCATCTGGGTTCGCAAATTACCACCTACAACGGCTTCGCGGGCGGGGCTGGGACGGCGTATGTTCCGATGCTTTTCAAGAACGCCTTCTCTGGCGGGTCATACAAGTCGGCGCTTTACCTGCAAAACGTGGGTGGCTCCAGCGCGGATGTGACCATTGAATATGTGAACGAAGCCGGAAGCGTAGTTGCTACCCAAAACGTGACCCTGAACGCAGGGGCCATCAGCAGCATCTGGCTGCCCGGCGTGGCTGGTCTGCCAGATGGTTTTGTGGGCGGAGCGCGGATAACATCCACGCAGGACATCATTGCGGTTGGGCGTCCGCACCTGGGGGCTGAAATCACGGCCTACAACGGCGCTCCGGCTGGCGGTCTGACGGCGTACCTGCCGATGCTGTTCAAGAATGCGTTTGGTGTGCCGTACAATGCAGCGTTCTACATCCAGAACGTGACGAGCAGCACGGCGAATGTCAGCATCAGTTTCTACGATGACGCCGGAACGCTCTCGTGCATCAAGAACATTACGCTGGGTCCTAATGTCACGCAAGGTTTCTGGATGCCAACGGTCACTTGCGCGCCGTAGCGCGGAATCCATCCGCTATAAAAAATGGGCTGTCCTTTTGGGACAGCCCATTTGCTTGTGTGTAAACGTCCGGTTAAATAATCTCCAACTCCTTCAGTTTCTCTTCTGGCACCACGCCATTCTTCCAGCCGCGCTTTTCGTAGTATTCGGCCAGCATCTTGTCCAGTTCGCAGACGTGGCCTTCGGAGCCGGGCATGGTGGATGGTTCTTCGAGGAAGCGCTTGGGCAGGTAATCGGAGCCTTCGCGGAAGCCCGCCAGGTTATTGTAATAGCGCTCCAGGTTGTAGATGCGCTCGCCCGTCTTCAGCACATCCGCCGCGGTAAATGGCACGCCAACCATGGCAGAATACTGCGCCGCGTATTCATCTGCGCCCTGCGCAAAAGCCGAGAATTTGCACAGGTCCATGCTGTCTGAAAAAGCGTGAACATCCTGGAAAATCTTGACCAGTTCGCCCTTGCCCTTCCACTCGAGCGGGTCCACTTTGAGCGAGCCAAACGGCATCACGCCCAGTTCGGCGGCGGGGGTATAAGCGCGCAGGTGACAGGCCCCGCGGTTCGATGTGGCATAACCAATGCCCATGCCTTTCAGACCGCGCGGGTCATAAGCCGGGATGGCCTGTCCCTTGACCGTCATCGCCAGCTCGGGGTGTCCGTAATATTTGGCAACCGCATCCGCGCCGTTCGCCAGCACATCGCCAAAACCCTTGCGGAAAGCAATCAGCTCGGCGGCTTTGGTCATGCCATCCGGGTCGCCCCAGGCCAGTTTGCCCTCCTCTTTCGTGTACCCCTTCTCGCTGGCCTCCATCCAAACCGAAATGGGGTGGCCGCTTTCGATGGCATCGAACCCGTAATCATTGGCCAGGTCAATCATCTTGGCCACCAGGCGGGCATCGGGGTTTCCGCAGTTCGCGCCGAGCGACCAGCAAGGCTCATACTCCACCGATTCCATGTGAACGCCCTTGAACTGGCCATCCTTGATTTCCACTTCCTTCTTGCACGCCACCGGGCAGGCATGGCAGGTCGGGTCGTTGACCAGGATATTTTCCTTCACCCATTCGCCGCTCAGGGTTTCGGCATGTTCGCCATAGGCAGTAAACTGACTGTTTTTGGTGGGATATGCGCCAATCGAGTTGGTGATGTTGGTCAGCACGTTGGTGCCATAGACCGAGAGACCGCCCTTGCGCGGGCTGGTGATGTTCTCTGGGGCCATAATGCACTCCAGCGCGCGTTTGTGAGCGGCTTTCCAGGCCTCGCGGTCAGCGGCTTTGGTGATGACCTTTTCGGCTTTGATGACGATGGCTTTCAGGTGTTTCGAACCGCCCACGCAGCCCGTTCCGCCGCGGCCCGAAGCGCGGTCATTCTCGTTAATCCAGCAGGCAAATTTCACCAGGTTCTCGCCCGCCGGGCCAATCGAAATCACGGTTAAGTCTTTTTCGCCATATTTTTCCTTGAAATATTTGACGGTATCATGCACGCCCTTGCCCCACACATCGGAGGCATCGAGCAGTTCCAACTCCCCATCATGAATGTAGGCATACGTTGGTTTGGCAGCCTTGCCCTTAAACAGCAGACCATCGAACCCGGCCCAGCGCAGGCGTGCCGCGCTCCAGCCGCCGTGATGGCTGTCGGTCACGGTGCCGGTCAGCGGCGATTTGGTCACAATCGCCATGCGCCCGCTCATGTTGGCCTCGGAGCCGGTGAGCGGGCCATTCATGAAGCAGAGCAGGTTATCCGGTGAAAGCGGGTCCACTTGCGGGCCGTTCTCAAAGACGAACCTGACGCCCAGGCCGCGCCCACCAATGTACTTGCGCGCCCAATCTTCGGGAACAGGTTTATACTCAACCTTCCCGGCAGTCAGGTCAACATGAGCCAGGCGATTTGCATATCCTCCGAGTTCCATGTTTCTCTCCTTTATTAGGTTGGTAAATGGGGTGATAGGGGATTTTTTTGTCAATGGTTTAACATTTGAAATTAGAATAGCATTCTCAAAATGACGAGTCAATCATTAAGTTTTTACTTAATCAAAAAATCATCCTTTGCGTTTGGACGGCTATGGGGGAACCCAATCCCCTCGAATGATTTCGGTTATACTTTCCCTCGCTTCAACCCATCCTTTCGAACTCATTCCGCCCCTGTTCCATGCCAGCCTTGAATCAGAAACAGATACAACAATCATGAAACAACTCCTCCAAAACCTGCGCGATGGCAAAACCACCATCGAAGAAGTTCCCACCCCCACCCCGCGCGCCGGGCAGGCGCTCGTCAGGGTGGCCGCCTCGCTCGTCTCTGCTGGAACCGAGCGCATGGTAGTCGAATTTGCCGAAAAATCGCTCGTGGGCAAAGCCCGCTCCCGCCCCGATTTGGTCAAACAAGTCCTCGAGAAAATGGCCCGCGAGGGTATCCTGCCCACCTTACAGGCCACCTTCAACCGCCTCGACAGCCCCATGCCGCTCGGCTACTCATCATCCGGTGTCATCACCGCCCTCGGGCCGGGCATGGATGGCTTTCACATCGGTCAGCGCGTGGCCTGCGCGGGCGGCGGCTACGCCGTCCATGCCGAGTACAATGTTGTGCCGCGCAACCTGCTCACCCCCCTGCCCGACAACGTAGATTTCGAGTCCGCCGCCTTCACCACCCTCGCCGCCATTGCCCTGCACGGCTTTCGCCTGGCCGAACCACAGTTGGGCGAGAATGTGGCGGTCATTGGGTTGGGTCTTTTAGGTTTATTGACGATTCAACTGGCGTCTGCGGCGGGTTGCCGCGTTTGGGGAACGGATACCAACCCCGAGCGGGTGGCCCTCGCAGAACAATTCGGGGCTGCCGCCTGCTCCCGTCACGAGGCCGAAGACTCCGCCCGGGCGTTTACCGCCAATCGCGGCTTCGACAGTGTCATCATCTGCGCTGATACCGCCTCGAATGACCCTGTCACCCTGGCCGGGGCGATTGCCCGCGACCGGGCCAAAGTCGTGGCAACGGGCGCGGTTGGGCTGACCTTCCCGCGTAAAATCTATTACGAAAAAGAACTGAGCTTCATCAACTCCCGCTCCTATGGCCCGGGCCGCTATGACCCCAACTACGAAGAAAATGGCCGCGATTACCCCATCGGCTATGTGCGCTGGACGGAAGGCCGCAACTTCGAGGCGATTGTGGGCTTGCTGGCAAGTGGCAAATTGAGCGCCCAACCGCTCATCACGCACCGCTTTCCCCTCGAACAGGCCGCCGCAGCCTATGAGATTATCACCGGCAAGAAAAAAGAACCGTTTTTGGGGGTGGTTTTGACGTATCAGGTATCAGGTGGGGCGGTGTCAGGTGTCAGGAAGCAGGAATCAGGCAAAGTTCTGCTGACACCTGAAAACCTGACACCCGACACCCGACAGCCTGACACCGTAAAACTTGGCGTCCTCGGCGCGGGTCTCTTTGCCAACGCCACGCTCCTGCCCGCGCTCAAAAAAGTAAAAGACGTGGAACTGGTCGGCATTGCCTCGGCCAGTGGGCTGCACGCCGCGCACTCCGGCAAAAAATTCGGCTTCCGCTACGCCTGCTCCGATGACGAGCAAATTCTCAACGACCCCGACATCAACGCCATCCTGATTCTCACCCGCCACGACAGCCACGCCGATTTGGCAGTGAAAGCCTTGCAGGCAGGCAAGCATGTCTTTGTGGAAAAACCCCTCGCAGTAAACAATGACCAGTTATCAGTAATCAGTGAGCGGTTACTGATGACTGATAACTGTTTACTGATGACTGGTTTCAACCGCCGCTTTGCTCCCCTCGCTCAACAACTTTCCACTTTCTACAAAAACCGCACCGAACCCCTTTACATGCACTACCGCATCAATGCCGGTTACATCCCCCTCAACCACTGGGTTCACCACCCCGAACAGGGCGGCGGACGCATCATCGGCGAGGGCTGTCACTTCATTGACTTTCTCACCTTCCTGGCTGGCTCTGCGCCAGTCACCGTCAGGGCGGCGGCGTTGCCGGATGGCGGCAAATACCGCGAAGACAACGTCTCGATGACCTTCACCTTCCCCGATGGCTCTATCGGTATCGTGGATTATCTCGCCAACGGCGATAAATCTTTTCCCAAAGAGCGGGTGGAGGTCTTTTGCGGCGGCTCGGTGGCGGTGTTGGACGATTTCCGGTCGCTGGAAACGGTGAAGGACGGGAAGCGGAACACGGTCAAACTCTGGGGGCAGGATAAAGGCCATTTTAACGAGATGCAGGCCTTCGTCCGCGCGATTCGGGAGGACGTTCCGCCTATTCCGTATGACCAGTTAATCGGCGTCACCCAGGCCAGTTTCGCGGCGGTCGAGTCGATTCGGAAAAATGGGGAGAAAGTACAACTTTAAAAACATCCCGCGCCGGAGAGGTAATTCGTTTCTGGCGCGCAAAAGAGGTAACGCTTGGCGATATGGACGCTCTGATAGCCGCCACCGCTCTCCAACACAACCTGACGCTGGTGATGACCAACCCCAGGCACTTCCCCATGCCCGAACTAACCGTTTACCAGAGCGATGACGCCGGGAAGATGACCCTATGCCCGCGTTGAAGAAACTGTTTATCCTGAAACTGGGCGATACCCTGCCCGACCTGGCCGCGCGGCGCGGTGATTTCGAGGACTGGTTCATCGCCGGGCTGGGGCTGGATTCTGACCATCTGGCGGTCTTTGACCCGCGCGCTGGCGCAGACTTCCCCCCGCTGGAGGTGGTCGCTGGGCTGCTACTGACGGGTTCGCACAGCATGGTGACGGAACATCTCGACTGGAGCGAGCGTGTTGCTCAATCGACAAAAGCGGCTGTCGAGGCCGGAATTCCGACCCTGGGGGTGTGTTACGGTCATCAATTGTTGGCCTATGCCTTTGGCGGCCAGGTGGGGAACAACCCCAACGGCACGCAGGAAGGCACGACGACGATTCATCTGACCCCGGCAGGCCGCGCCGACCCGCTGCTGGGTCGTTTGGGCGAGGAAATCTTTGCCGCCCAGGTCAGCCATGCCCAATCTGCGCTGGAACTGCCGCCGGGGGCGGTACGCCTGGCTTTTGATAATTGGGATGAGAACCAGGCCTTTCGCATCGGCGAACGCGCCTGGGGCGTGCAATTCCACCCGGAGATGGATGCCGAAATCGCCCGCGCCTACCTGCGCGCCGGGTGGGATGAACTGCTGGCCCAGGGTCAAAACCCGGCGGCTATTCTGACCAGGGTGTGCGAAACACCCCTGGCGGCCAGCCTGTTGCGGCGGTTTGCAGAAATCGTTTTTGAAGAATAAGCGACGTGTCTCACCCTTAATGATGGGAGAGAGCGTCCTGAAAGCATTGCATGGGAAGCGAATTGCCAGGCGCGAACGATAAGGCGGGGTTGCTGGTTGCGCAAGGGGAGTTGTTAAATCAACGCACCCCGATAGAGTAAATCCAGGGTGCGTTGATTTAAAACAGCCATCCGAATCAGGAGTGTTCTAAATCTTTCGATTTGCGGGGTGGCACAATCAGGATGACGCCAAGCGCGATAAGACCCATTCCAATTTGTACTCCGGCGGCTTGCCAGGGGCCAAAATAGGGGATTTTTGGCGTATCTGCAATAGTCATGCCGAAAATATCGGCCATGCCGGTGAAAACCGCAATCACATAACCTGTGCCAATGAGCCGCAGGCCAATATCTGCCGCAATGCTCTTCTCTTCTCCAGCCCATAAGGCGGCCAGACTGATATACCCGCCCAGGCAGATGAATGCCAGCCCGATTAAGAAGACGGTGATTTGCACGAAGCCGACTACGGGACTGCGGTCCTGACCAAACCATTCAGGCTTGGCGCCAAAAATGAAAACGATAAAGCCAATCGTTGCCACGCCGAGTCCAAAATAAACGCGGTCGCGGGCAATGCGGCCATTTTTTTCAAGGGGAGCGGGGGCAGTAGTCATGCAGGCAGGGTTCTCCGCAGATGGTCAAGCCAGTTCTCGCCGAAGATAGCGGCAATGTGTTCATCTTTATATCCACGCGAGGCCAGTAATGGGGCAAGTTTTTGCAAATCGGCGATGGTGTTCAGTTCGGGGGGGATATGCTGAAGACCGAAGCCGCCGTCGAAATCGGTCCCCAGGCCAACGTGATTGGCATTTCCGGCGCGCTGGCAGATGTAATCGATGTGTGCTGCGACCATATCGAGCGGGCAGTCTTCACGCGGGTCGGAATTTTTCCAACCCTGGATGAGGAAGCGATTGAACGGCACAATACCAATGACGCCACCGCGCTCGATGATACCATCTACAATTTCATCGGTCAGAAAGCGATTACTTTCCCCGTTCTTGACCATTTTCAACGGGTTGGAATGGCTGGCGATAACCGGGCCTTCATAGCAGTCCAGTGCTTCGAGGGCCGCTTCCCAGGCCATGTGGCTTAAGTCAAGGGTATAGCCTTGTTCTGCCATCGCGGCAAGCAACCGACGACCTTCGTTGGTCAGCGGCCCTGGCTCGCGCGTGCCGCCGCAGAAGCGGGTTCCCATCCAGGCTGGGCCAATAATACGCACGCCTCGTTCCCACCATTCGGGCAATTCATCTATCGAGCGGATTGAATCCGCGCACTCCATCAGGGTTACAATGCCGGTTGGCAGACCTTGAGAAGAAGCGGCTGGGGGCCGTGTCCATGTTTCAAGCAGGGAAGCAAGCTGCGGCGCAGTGCGGATGGGGACAAATTTATCGGGATGTTGGTCGAACAGCCGGTCGTAGGCATCCATCTGAGACTGGTAAAGACGGCGCGCCTGGTCGGGAGTCTCGTAAACCTGGGTGTCCCAATCGCCCATTTTGGCGCGCAACGGAGCGGCAAACAAGGTGCCAAAGACAACCGCCACGCGGCCGCGCTGGTACGCGTGCCAGCCAAGCACGGTATCACCGTTGTTTTCAAGAATGTGGGGGAGGTTTTTTTCGCGGCGGCGAATTTCTTCGACCGGCAGGGTGTAATCGCGCCCGTAGGTGAGCATGTTCCAGGCTAAGTCCTGGTGCGCATCAACGATAAGATATGACATAATTCGTTTTTACCACAAAATAGGAGATTGGTCTCCACAAAAAAGAAAAGAGCGCGCCAGAGGGGCGCGCTCTCGGTTGGATAGTTTATTCCTCTTCTTCGTCGTCTTTACTGAGTTCCGCCGCGAGAGCCTTCATGTCAAGGTCGGCATACGCGCCTGAATCAACCTTACGCAGGCTGAGGCCAATGCGGCGCTGGTCAGCGTCAATGCGGATGACGCGCAAGGTGAGGGTATCGCCTTCTTTGACGGCTTCTTTGGGGTGGTTGATGCGATTTTCGCTCAATTCGGAGATGTGAATGAGACCTTCAATGTCGCCTTCCAGGCGGGCAAATGCGCCAAACTTGGTCAGACGGGTGATGGTGCCTTCGACCAATTGGCCAACTTTGAATCCCTCTGCCTTTGTGTGCCAGGGGTCGCCCTGCAGGGCGCGGATGGACAGGCCGATGCGTTTTTTGTCCTTATCCACGCTAATCACTTTGACTTTGACTTCTTGACCGACTGTAAGCACTTCGCTGGGGTGCTGAACGCGCTCCCAGGAAATCTCAGAGAGATGCACGAGGCCATCGGCGCCATTGACATTGACGAATGCGCCGAAATCGGCGACCGATGTCACGCGCCCGGTGTAAACCTGGCCTTCTTCCAGGCCTTCGATAACACGTTCTTTGAGCGATTGGCGCGTTTCGGGGTTGGCTGCGCGCTCTGAAAGAATGAGACGGCGGCGGGCGCGGTCTACTTCGATAATGCGGACGTTGATGCTTTCGCCAATCATTTTGGCCCAGCGGTCAGGGGTATCTCCCTGCGCCATATTGCGACGGGTCATGCTAATCTGCGAAGCCGGGATAAAGCCGCGCAGGCCATGCACGAGAACGATGAGGCCGCCTTTGTTGTATCCTTCGATTTTGCCTTCAAAGGATTCGCCGCTTTCCTGCATCGCCTCGACATGTTCCCAGCCCATCGCCTCGCGGGCGCGAACATAAGAGAGAACGATATTTCCGTTTTGGTCCTCAGGGTTAAGGACATACACGGGAATTTCCTGCCCAACGGCGAGTTCTTGCCGCTCGGAAGCAGGAATTTGGTCCAGTTCACGGCCCATAATCACACCTTCAGACTTTGACCCAACGCTGACCAAAATCTGGGTTGGTGAAATGCTGGCGATTACGCCCTTGCGGATTTCGCCCTGGCTGGGGAATTCCAGCCCGGCATTTTCAGACCGCATGAGGCTTTCCATTGTCTCGTGATTGTTATCCACCTGGAATTGGTCCTCGCGGCCCCCTTGCCCGTTCAGGGCGTCCTGTTCATCAATCATAACTGAATTGCTCCAATGCAAAGAGATTAGGGGAGATTATACAGGTGAATGTTCCAGTTGACAATACCGGTATTCCAGTATTCTTAGCGGTGGGCTTGTTTGCGATTTCAGGGAGGCGGCAGGTAAAACCAGGGATTGACCTTGCCGTATTCGGTATGCATCATCTCGAAATGCAGATGCGGCCCTGAGGAGCGCCCTGTGCTGCCAATCAGACCAATCATCGCGCCCTGCCCAACGCTCATGCCACAGACAACATTGATGGTTTCCAGGTGGGCGTAGAGCGTCTGCCACCCGTTGCCGTGGTCGATGACAATCATATTCCCATAACCCCAGTCATTCCAGCCCGCATAGACAATCACGCCTGAATCGGCAGCATAAGCGCCTTCCGTTGGGCTGCCTGCAATGTCGATGCCGCGATGGTTGGTTTCGGGGGAATAATCAAAGCCGGAGAGGTAATGTTTGGCCGCCGGCCACACAAAGGAGCCAAAACCAACCGCGCCATCTTGAACGGTGCCGCAGGAACCAGGGCCCATCTGACGGGCGGCTGCGGGGTTATCGCGCGTGACTCCTATCGGCGCTGACCAGCTGATGAAGGGGCGCGAACCACCTGGCACGATGAGCCATGTTCCAGCCTGGATGTTGGGATTGGCGTAATCGCCAATCGTAGCCGGGTCCAGGCCGTTGAGCGGGTAATTGATGATATCTTCTGGCGTTACCCCAAAAAAACGCGCTACGCCGCCCAGCCCGTCGCCGGGCTGCCATTCATAATAAGCCCCATCTACGGGCAGAATGTTCAGGTTCTGGTCTGGTTGGAGGTTGTGCGGGTCATCGCGCAGGGTGTAGTAATTGGCCCATAAGATGGTCTGCGGCTTCAGGCCCCATTTTTCTGCAATCCCAAAGACGGTATCGCCAGCCTGTACGGTATATTTGACCACCTCCTGGCGTGGGCGCGAGGGGATGGTGGTGTGAATGAGGGCTTTGCGCGCAATTCCTCCTGCTTTTGCGTCAATTTCTGACAGCGCAGGCAATTCTGCCGGGGGGGTGGGCGTCGGTTGGAGAGCGCCAGGCGCGCTTTCGACAGAAACGGCCAGGGCCTCAGCACGATAGAACAGGCGCAGCAACCAGACAACCAGGAACACCAGTGCAAACGTTAAAATGCCTGTGCCAAGACGCGCAATCGTTTCTCCCAACCCAAGTTGGGCCAGGAAATCGAGCCAATGGGAGGGTTCGCCGCGCTGCTTTCTTTTGGGGGAGATTTCCAGCTGTGTTTTTGCTGCATCTTGAGCCGGAGGGAGGACATCCTCGTCATTTTTGTTCATCAAAAATCATCATAACATGCCCAAAAATGGACGTCAAGCAAGGGATTAAGCGACGATTAAAGGGGGCATGTCAGGCCTCTCGCTGCCTTATTTCTGGATTTCGGACGTGAATGAGGCCGATAAAAACCAGGCAGGCCAGCCCGCATATCAGCAATGCAACTGATACCCCCCAGGTTTGAGACATCCAGCCAATTGCCAGGCTGCCAAATGGAGCAACGCCCTGCAGCCCCCACAAGTAGGTGCTGAAAACCCTGCCGCGTAGTGAGTCTGGGACAGTAAGTTGGATGAGGGTATTGGTGGTCGCCAGCATGGTTACTGTTCCCCAACCCACCAAGAGGATTAAAAGCGCGGCCAGGGGAATGAGTCGATTGAATGACAACCCAATCAGACTGAATGCGAAAGCCATTTGCCCAAAGGTTAATAACCAGCCTTTGCGGCGGGGGTTGAAGGCTGCCAGCGTGAGCGCGGCAATCAGCGCGCCAATTCCCTGGAAGGTGAACAATATGCTGTTGCGCGTGGCCTGGGTGTCCGGAGTATCTCCGGCCTGGGCCAGCACATCTCGCGCAATCACCGGTATCTGCTGGATGAGCGGGAAGCCGATGAAGCCGATGATACTGGACATCAGGATGAGCATTCCAACCACTGGCGTGGAACGGATGTAATGCTGTCCGGTTTTGAATTCTTCCAGCAAGTTGGTCTTTTGCCTGACTGAACGGGGGGCTTTGAAGGGGGTATTCACAAACAACAGTCCGATGATTACAAACAGGTAACTGACGCCATTTGCCAGGAAAGCCCAACCTTCTCCATTTTCACGGATGAGAACCAGAAAGGGTGCTGCAATCATTGGCCCCAAGACGCGTGCCGCATTGAAAATCGTGGCTTGCAAGGCAATGGCATTGGGCAAGCGTTCTTTTCCCACCAATTCCACAAGCATGGCCTGGCGGGCAGTAATTTCAATGGCATTTGCAATGCCCAAGATGAAGGCCAGGGCGATGATATGCCAGATTTGGATGATACCAGAGAGCGTCAGTCCGGCCAGCGCCAGGGCCTGAAGCAGCATTACCAGTTGTAATACGATGACCGTCTTGCGCTTGTCGAGCCGCTCTACAATGACGCCACCAGGCAGGGCCAGGAACAGGGTGGGCAGGGTGGCGGCAAAACCAATCAGTCCTAAATCGAAAGGCTGACCAGAGATGCGGTAGGCCAGATAAGGTTGGGTGGTGCTTTGCATCCACGTGCCAATGAGCGATACGAACTGACCAACCCAGAAAATAGAAAAATCGCGCGAGCTGAGGGCCGGAAAACGGGCGGCGAGGGAGTCTTTGAGATGCATGATGGGGTTCAAATCGCCGCCACCAGCTCGGCCTGGTCGTTGACCGGGTTGTTGACGAGCGTCGAAACGGGGTGGGCGGTCATTTCCGTGGCGGGGTATTGGGTCAGCAAACCTTGTAGAGCCTCCGGTTTTTGCGGGGCCGGGTCAAGCCATTGGGCATGCGCGGAAGGTGGCAAAATGACTGGCATCCGGTTGTGCAGGGTTGCCATCAAGGCGTTCGGCTCGGTGGTGATGATGGTACAGGATTTGACCAGAGAACCCTCTGGGGCGCTCCATTCATCCCATAGCCCGGCAAACGTGAAAGGCTGGCCTGATTTGAGGCGAATGAAATAGGGTGTTTTTATCTTCATACCTGGCTGGGCTTTCCATTCATAGAAGCCATCCGCAAAAATCAGGCAGCGCTTGTATTTATACCCTCCCCGAAAGGATGGTTTTTCAGCGAGTGTTTCGGCGCGGGCGTTGATGAGGCGCGAGCCAATGGACGGGTCTTTTGCCCAGGACGGAATCAGGCCCCAGAGGAAGTAATCCGCAGCCAGCGTGGGTGAGTTGGGCAGCGCCAGTACCGGCTGTCCAGGGGCGATGTTGAAGCGCGGTGTCCCTTTCACCGGGAATGTATATTGCGGGAAAGCGTGTTGTAAATCTGCCGGGTCAATCGTCAGAGTGAAACGTCCGCACATCGCAGCCTCCTTTTTATTTTTTAGGCGTTGGGCTGGGCTTAAACCCAGGCGGGGTGGGGGTGAGTGTCACGACGCGCGGTGGGATGGAGAAGAAAAACTCGACGGTCTCACCGTTCTGATGGAAACTGCTTTGAGGGTTAATGACTTGATAGAACGTGACCCCCGGCTGAAGTGGGATAGGTTTTCGGTCTTTATCCACCAATTGAATGGGCTGATTCAGACTATCGCGCAGCCACGCGCCAAGAATCATGCGCCCTTCCCGAAAAACATAGGCCGTGCCAGAACCGAGCAGTTGGATGTTGAAAACCTGGTCGGCGCGGTCGAATTCATTGTTGAAGATGTGCGGCACCACTAAAACGACTATGTTTTGGGCCGAAATCTGTTGACCATTTGCCTGGTCGATGTGCGGTTGATATGTTTCCCGAACTGTAAAGGCCTCGGCATCGGCAGCATCTGAAAAACGCAAGTAGGTCAGGTGAGATGGGTCGTATTCCCAATAACCATAACTGAACTGGGAATAGTGGGTGAAAATTTTCGTCACAACCGGGTATGCTGCCGGGTAAAATAATGGCCCGAAAAAAGTCTCACGGAGTTCCTGCTTAGAGTTATCCGTAATCTTGGCCCCCACTCCTGCCGTATCTACAAAGACGTTGTTGTACCCGGTGATGCTGGTATCGCGGCACATGGGCGGGCAATTGTCTGAGCGCAAAACGAACAGCAATGGCTTTAATTCGACCTGGTCAAGCAGGTAGGTTTCTACGCGTTCGTCTGCATTGGCGAAGACCAGCACCGCCCGGTACATGCGCATGATGTGTTCGTCAAAATATCTTCCTGAGCGTACTGGCCCAGCCCGACTGGCGTTTTTTCCATAAAAAACAGCCACAAAACGCGTCAATCCGTCTTCGATGTAATATTCATAAACGACATCGGCCAGGCTCAACCCCGATTGATACGCGCGCACGCCGCGCGGAAAAGTGCTGATTTTGACTGCGACCGGGCGGCGATTGAGCAGATTGGGGTCGGCCAGCAATCCTGTCAGCGGGTTTCCGCCCTTTTCCGGGTAAAACTGGCCGATTGCCAGGGTCGCAATGGGGGTGGTGGTGGGTGTAATGGGGGTGGGCGAAACTGGTCGGGCAGTGGCCGACGGCAGGTAGATGACCTCGCGCGGTGGAGTGGGCGTGCGGGATGAAGTGGGCTGGGCAATCGGCGAGGTCATATTCAAATCCGTGTCAGGCACGGTTCCATTTTTGTTTTCAGCGAGCAGGATGGTGGCAAGCAACATCCCCACCAGTAAAATGCCTGTCCATATCCCTGCTGCAAGGATTTTTAGCCGTGATGTATTCATCCTCAAAATTATAAACCGTTTCGTAAGAGGCAAACCTGATAAAATACATTTCGCATGTTTGTCCTTCTTACCTTGAGTTTGCTGTTTATTTCGTCACTGGCCATGGCGGTCCTGCGGCTGACTCGCCGACCAGCGGCGTTTGCCTGGTTGGTATCGGCCGTGGGCGCCCTGCTGGCCTGGGTGAGTATTCTGCTCTGGCAGTTCGACCTGCCCATCAGCCTGCCAATCAATCCCTGGGCCGCCGTACCTTTTTTGAATACCGCGCCCTATTTCGAGGCCGATTCTTATGCCTGGCTGTATGCTCTCAGCCTGGGCGCGCTGGCGGCGGCGGTGATTCTAACTTCCCCGGCACGCATGACCGTTCTTAATCCGGCCTTGTGGATTGGTTCGGTGGCGCTGGCGCTGCTGGCTTTGCTGGCGGTCATGGCCGACAACATTCTAACGCTTACGCTCGTTTGGACAGCCATTGACTTGTTGGAATACTTGAACACGCTGCGTATTTCCCCATCCCCCTCCTTGAACGAGCGGGCGGTGATTTCATTTTCCTTTCGCGCCGCTGGAACGGGATTCGCGCTATGGGCAGCAGTAATCAGCGCTGCCAATGGGCCGCTGGCTTCTCTCCGAGCGACGCCGCCGGAAGCCTGGTTGTTCATGCTCTTGTCTGTTGGCCTGCGTCTGGGGGTGATTCCTCTGCACCTGGCGTATCGTGATGACCCCGGTTTGCGGCGCGGCATCGGTTCCTCCCTGCGCCTGACGGCTGCCGCCACCAGCCTGGTAGTTTTGGCTCGTTTGCAGGTGAGCAGGGTGGACGAAAACCTCTTGTCTTTTCTGCTGGTATGGGTAGCGTTGGCTGCGGTCTATGCAGGCTGGAAATGGCTCTCCTTGCCCGATGAAATCAGCGCCCGACCGTACTGGATTATCGGAATGAGCGCCCTTTCTCTGGCGGCGGCTTTGCGCGGCAGCCCCGAAGGAAGCGCTGCCTGGGGCGCTGCGCTGGTTTTATTTGGCGGGCTGTCCTTTTTATACTCATCCCGTCAGGTCTGGTTTACGCGCTTTTTCGCGGGGCTGGCCCTGTTTCTCCTCTCCCTTCCTTTCACCCTCACCGCCGCCGGGTGGATGGGAATTTTCCCTCTGCCTGTGCTTTTCTGGCCCTTATTCCTGGTTGCTCACGCCATGCTGGTCGGCGGGTATATCCGTCACCTGTTTCGCGGCGGTGAAACGCCCTTTGGGGAACTTCCCCGCTGGGCGCAGGTTGCCTACCCGTTTGGCCTGGGAATTTTTGTCATCACCATCCTTTTGACCGGGTTATGGGGTTGGCCAGGGAGTTTGCAGGTGGGAGCATGGATGATTGCCCTCCTCATGGTGGCGCTGGCCGCATTCATCGGCATCATCTACTTGCGCGCGCGCCGCTTGTTTGTATCGCAGCGCGAACAAGTAGAAGAAGCAAGGGTTTCGTATTTTGCTCAGACGCAAGAATTCCTGGCCAGGCTGCTGTGGTCCCTGTACCGTCTGACCGGACGCCTGGCCGGGTATGCTTCGGCATTGCTCGAAGGAGATGGCGGCCTGTTGTGGACCTTGCTCCTGCTCATCATCTTTATTACTGTTTTGCGAGGTCTTTAATGGCTTCTGCGTTGTCATGGGGAGTGGTTTTCCTGCTCATTATCACCTCGGTTGGCTTGTTGGTGAGCCGCGAGTGGCGCTGGAGTATGGCTTTGCTGGCCGGGCAGTATTTTGCTGCTTTTTGGCTGGTGTCGCTGCACTGGCCATTGACGATGGCCGCCGCCAAACTCATCACTGGCTGGATGGCCGCCGCTGCCCTGGGAATGACTCAAATCAACGCCAGAGAATATCAATCGGGCGAAGCATCCTGGCCGCAGGGCCGTGTATTTCGCCTGTTTTCTGCCGGGTTGGTCTTGCTTGCTGTCTTTACGACCTCCCCGTCGGTAACAGACTGGCTGCCTGGCGCAGGACTGCCCGATGTAACCGGCGCCTTCACGCTTATCAGCCTTGGGCTGCTTCACCTTGGCATGACCGCCAGCCCTCTGCGCGTTACGCTGGGATTGCTGACGGTGTTGCTCGGTTTTGAGACCCTGTATGCAGCGGTTGAAAATTCAATCCTGGTTGCTGGTCTCCTCTCTGCCGTTACGCTTGGATTGGCTCTGGCTGGCTCTTACCTGGTTATCCTAACTTCGGCGGAGGAAGCCCCATGACTGCCCCCGTTATCTGGATTGGAATTCCCTTGGGATTGGCTGCTCTGCTTTTTATCTTGCCTCGCGAACGACTCATTGCTTACATTGGCACATTGGTTGCCCTGGCGCTGGCAGGCATTGCATACTGGATTCCACCCGGCACGGCCCAGCGTATTGGCGCTCTTTCTCTGCTCATCGAGCCATCTCTCAGCGTGCTGGGCCGCCAAATCACCCTGGATTCTGGCGACCAGACTCTCCTTATCCTTGTCTATGGCATAGCCGCCTTCTGGTTCTTTGGCACCCTGGCAACCGGTCAGGCGCGTCAGGTCGTTTCACTTGGGTTGGCAGTCATTGCCCTGCTTGTGGCTTCGCTGGCCGTGCGGCCTTTCCTATACGCCGCTTTGTTGATAGAAATGGCTGTACTGGTTGCTGTGCCCCTGCTCGCTCCGCCAGGCAGCCGCCCCGGGCGCGGGCTGCTGCGTTTTTTGATTCACCAGACCTTCGCCATGCCGTTCATTCTGCTGGCGGGCTTTCTCCTCTCGGGCGTGGAAGCCGGGCCAGCCGATGTAGCTCAAATCGTCCAATCGGCGCTTCTGCTCTTGATGGGCTTTGCCTTCCTGCTCGCTGTCTTTCCCCTTAACACCTGGATTCCCCTGCTTGCCGAGGAATCATCCCCCTATGCCGTGGGATTCATTCTGACCATCCTGCCCACCTTTGGCCTGGTGCTGGCACTGAATTTCATAGACCGGTTCTCCTGGCTGCGCAATTCCGCCCAGTTGCCATCCATCTTGCAAACGGTTGGACTGACAACCCTTGTCACAGCCGGCATTTGGGCAGCCTTCCAGCGTCACCTGGGGCGGATTGTCGCCTATGCCATCATCGCCGAAACCGGCGTCTCTCTGCTGGCTCTGAGCCTGCCCGACCAGCAGATTGGCCTGCAAATTCTGTTCTACCTGTTTATTCCGCGCGCCCTGGCTTTAGGAGTGTGGACAATCTCCATCACCATCTTGCAGCGCCGCGCTGGCGACTTGCGCTTTAGCGCATTCCAGGGATTGGCGCGCGAATATCCGCTAGCCTGTGCGGGAATTGTCTTTGCCAATCTCGCCTTGTCGGGGGCGCCTCTGCTGGCCGCTTTCCCCATCCGTCAGGCACTCTGGGAAAATCTGGCGGGCCAGTCTCTCTGGCCGGCCTTCTGGTTTGGTCTGGCCAGCCTCGGCCTATGGGTAATTGCCCTTCGTTCGCTTGCCGTATTCACCATGTTTCCCGAAAATACGGAATGGACTTCCCTGGAAACCTGGCCTCAGCGTATTTTGATTATCCTTGGCCTGCTTGGGCTGTTCGCATTGGGTCTCTTCCCCCAATGGGCACGGCCTCTGCTCTCCAATCTGCCCGCCATGTTCGAGTACCTGGGAAAATGAATTGGACACGCCTGCATTGAGTATAATCCTGATCAGACTGCGTATGTGGAGAACGAATTATGGAACTCGATGAACTTGTCAAACGGCTCGATTGGCTCGAAAAAGAACACCGCAAAGACCGGGATGTGATTGCCGATTTACAACAAAAACTGGCCGCTTATGAAGGCAGCATGGGCCGCCTGCAAAACCAAATCAAAGAAGTCAGCAGCGAACTCACGCGCTTCTCTCCTCTTGCCGCCCGGCTCGACCAGTTTGACGTCATACTCACCCAATATCGCAGCGAGGCCAGCAAATCCATCGACGAAGTGGAAAAACGCCGTCTCAAACACGAGCGCGAAGTGGATGACCGCCGCCGCGGCGAACTGGAAGTCATCAACAAATCCATCTTCGAAATCCGCAACAGCCTGGAGGCTTTCAACGAACTGCGGCGCGGCATCCAGGCCCGCGTTGAAGAAGACAGCCGCCTGGCCCGCCTCATCACTGAACTCGAACGAAAAATCAAAGATTTCAACCTGGTGGATGACGAACTGCGGCGCGGCATACGCATAGCCGAAGATGCCCGCAAGCAAGATGCCAAACGCATTACCGACATCCAGGGCGACCTGGCCGCCATTCGCAAGCGCGCCGAAGAAGCCCGTGAACGCTCCGACCTGAACGCAGACACCATTCGCCAACTCGATGCGCGCGTCAACGAACTGATGGCCTCCGAAACCGACCGCCGCCTGGCGCAAATGCAATTTATCGAACAACAAAACCTGGCCCAGGTCGACCGCGAACGCGCCTGGAAAGAAATCCAATTACGTTTTGAAAACTATACCCGCCAAACCGCCACCCTCGACCAGCAACTCCTCGCTCTCGACGAAACTCAGCGCTCCGTCAAACGCTCGCAAGAAGCCTTCGAGGAAATGAACTCACGCATCGAACGGCGCATTAACGAAATTACCGAAATGCAGCGCCTGGCCGAAGACCGCTTCCGTCAGGAATGGGTCACGTTCAAGGCTGATGACCAGAAACGCTGGACAAACTACACCCTCACCCAGGACGAACTCAACAAAGACCTGCGCGTGGAACTCGAAAAACTCAACCAGCGCCTGGCCGCCATGGACGATGTCACCCAAAGCATGCAAGACCTGCTTCAGCAAACCACCGAAGCCACCGAAACCCACCTGCAAGAACTGATGAACTGGGCGCACGAATTCCTCGCCAACTACGAACGCATCATCGGACGAACCCGTCCTACCCGCTAAAACCGCGCAAACCATGCGAGTCATCGGCACCGCCGGGCATGTAGACCACGGCAAATCTACCCTCATCGCCGCCCTCACCGGAGTTCACCCCGACCGCCTGAAAGAAGAACAGGCGCGCGAAATGACCATCGAACTCGGCTTCGGCTGGCTCACCCTGCCCGGCGGTCAGGAAGTGGGCATCATTGACGTTCCCGGCCACCGCGATTTCATCGGCAACATGCTGGCTGGCGTAGGCGGACTCGATGCCGCCCTGCTCGTCATCGCCGCCGATGAAGGCATCATGCCCCAAACGCGCGAACATCTCGCCATCCTCGACTTGCTTCAGATTCAAAAAGGCATCGTCGTCATCACCAAAACCGACCTGGTGGAAGACGCGGAGTGGCTTTCTCTCATCGAGGAAGACATTCGCCGCGCCCTGGCAGGCACCTGCCTTCAGGGCGCGCCGCTGGCGCGAGTCTCGGCACGCACCGGCTCCGGTTTAAACGACTTGATTCGCACCCTGGAGCGAGTCCTGGCAGAGACCTCCCCGCGCCTCGACCTGCGACGCCCCCGTCTGCCCATTGACCGGGTATTCACCATGCCCGGTTTTGGAACCATCCTCACAGGCACCCTCAGCGACGGGCATCTATCGCTTGGCGATGAAGTGAAAATCTTGCCCTCTGGCAAAACCGGACGGGTGCGCGGCTTGCAAACCCACAAAAAGAAAGAAGAAACCGCCATCCCTGGCAGCCGCGTAGCGGTCAACATCAGCGGGGTGGCCGTGGAAGAGATTCGGCGCGGCGATGTGCTGGTTACGCCTGGTCATTACCAGCCCACCCGCCGTCTCGATGCCCGTTTTCGCCTGCTCAAAGACGTTGCTGCTCCGCTCAAACACGGCACGGAAGTAAAAATCTTTCTCGGCGCATCAGAAACCATTGCCACCCTGCGCCTGTTGGGCGCAGAAACGCTCCAGCCTGGCGAAGAAGGCTGGATTCAACTCGAACTGCGTGACCCGCTGGTGACCACGCGCGGCGACCGCTACATCCTGCGCCGTCCCTCGCCTTCCGAAACGCTGGGCGGCGGTCAGGTGGTGGACCCCCACCCCTCGAAGCGGCACAAACGCTTCGACGCAGCAGTCCTTTCCGGCCTGGAATCGCTCTCGCAAGGCACGCCCGCCGAAGTGCTGCTTTTGGCGGCCATGAGCCTGGGGGCGGCAACCGCCCGCGAAACGGTCACAAAGGCGCGATTGGAGGCCGAATCCGCCTCGCACGCGCTGCGGGAGTGCATTGAGTCTGGGATGTTGATTGCTCTCGAAGCCGGAGAAATCTCCCCTGCCTCCGATATTTTGCTCATCCCCCAGCCCTTATGGCTTTCGCTGAAGGATTCGGCGTTGGCGGCGCTGGCGAACTATCATAAAACCTTTCATCTGCGGCGCGGAATGCCGCGCGAGGAACTCAAAAGCCGCCTGAAACTGCCCCCGCGCCTGTTTAACGCCGCGCTCAAACAGCTGGAACTGGCCGAGGGCGGAACCTGGCTGGCCCTGCCGGGACATGAAATCCGTTTTTCGGCAGAACAGCAGGCGAGGGTGAACGCCCTGCTCAAAAAATTCGACGCCAACCCGTCTGCCCCGCCATCCGTCAAAGAATGCCAGGCCGAGGTGGGCGCGGAGGTGTACGCCGCGCTGGTGGAATTGGGGCAGCTGGCCCAGGTTTCGTCTGAAGTGGTCTTTCGAAAAGCCGATTATGAGCAGATGGTGGCTGCCGTGCGCCATTTGCTCGCCCAAAAAGGGCAAATCACTGCTGCCGAAGCGCGCGACCTGCTGCGCACCAGCCGCAAATACGCGCTTGGCCTGCTCGAACATCTGGATTCTATCGGCGTCACCCGCCGCGATGGTGATTTCAGAAGGCTGCGGTAGGTCGGAATTTTATTCCGACCCATGCGCGAAATGTGCTAAACTAACCTTATGGGTGCCCGTTTTTCTGACTTGCGAATGAAGGTTGCGCCTGTTCTTCGGCCTTATGCCCGGCGAATTTCGGTATTTGGCTCTTTTGCGCGCGGCGAGGCTACAGAGCAAAGCGATATTAATTTGCTGGTGGCGCTCAAGCCAGCCGGAAAGCGCCCACCGTTAGGTTTGTTTGGCGTTATCTGGCTGAAGAAAGAGTTGGAGCAGAAATTGGGCCGTTGGTCACGGATGAAGGAATTAGCCCTCGCATTAAGACAAGCGTCGAACGTGAAAAGGTTGTGCTTTATGAAAGACCAGATTAAGAATTTGCTTGAGGAGCGATAGACGTGATTTTCGACCCAACCCTGTTGAGCAGTATCCTGCTGATTGCCACCGCCTTTGGCGGGGCCTTCCTGGCCGCGCTCTGGCTGGCGCTGGTGGTTTGGACCTGGCGCGACATCCGCTCCCGGGCGCGCGACCCGCTGGCGCAGGTGCTGGCGGTGCTGGTAGTGGCCGCGCTCAACCTGCCGGGGATTCTGGTCTATCTCATTTTGCGTCCCTCCCGCACGCTGGAAGAAGATTACCAGCGCACGCTGGAAGAGGAAGCCCTGCTGGCCTCCATTGAAGACCAGGCGCTTTGCCCCGGCTGCGAGCGCAGAATCCGCGAGGACTGGCAGGTTTGCCCGAACTGTCACACCAAACTGAAAAAATCCTGCCAGCACTGCGGCAAGTTGATGGAACTGCCCTGGAACATCTGCCCCTACTGCGGCACGCCCGCGCCGGGAGTCAAACGAGAAGCGGATGCGTAGCCTTTGAAAAACGGAAAACGGTCAACGCGAGTTGACCGTTTTTGTCTGCTGCGCATCGGAACGGGTTGAATTTGCCGGAAATCGCGGCTATAATTGACTTGTACAATTGTCTATTTTGCAGGTCCGCATGGAAATCGTTTTAGACACATCGGCGATAATTGCCTTTATTGCAAATGAGCCTGAGCGCGCTTCGATTGTTTCCCTGACAAAAGGAGCGACCTTGATAGCGCCCGCCTCCGTTCATTGGGAAGTTGGAAACGCTTTCTCTGCCATGTTCAAGCGGCAGCGTCTCAACCTGGATAACCTGCTTAAGGCATTGACAGTTTACAGAACCATCCCGATTCGTTTCGTGGAGGTTGAACTTATCCAGTCGTTACAGATTGCGGCAGGCGAAAAAATATATGCGTATGATGCTTATCTTTTGCAATGTTCGCTTAAGTATCGAGCCGCCTTGCTTACGCTAGATGCCAATCTTGCCGCAATTGCCAGAAATCTTGGCGTTCGCGTATTGGAGGCAGCAAAATGACCATTTACACCTATTCTGACGCCCGACAAAAATTAGCCAGCCTTTTGGAACAGGCGCTTCAGGAAGGTGAAGTCCGAATTCGCCGCAAGGATGGCCGAATGTTCGTGCTTCGCCCCGAAATCACTTACGACTCGCCCTTAAGCAACCTCGGTGGGGTAGATTTGGGCCTGACCACCGAAGAAATCGTTCGGTTCGCGCGCGAGAGTCGTGAAGCGGAGTAAACATGCCACAAATTGCTCCTTATGGAAGTTGGAAATCACCCATCACCACCGAATTGATGACTGCCAAAACGATTGGCTTGAGTCAGGTTGTGTTGGATGGAATGGATGTTTATTGGCTGGAAAGCCGTCCGCTGGAGGGGGGGCGGAATGCGCTGATGAAAGTCTGTCCTGGCGGCGAACCGGTCGAATGTCTGCCCAAAGAGTTCAACGTCCGTACCCGCGTTCATGAATACGGCGGCGGAGCGTATGCGGTGTTCGATGGCGTCATCTACTTCGTGAACTTTGCCGACCAGCGGCTGTATCGCCAGTTGCCGGGCGGCCTGCCCGAAGCGCTCACCCCCGCCGGGGGCTATCGCTATGCCGATTTCGCGCTCGACCGCGCCCACAATTGCCTGATTTGCGTCCGCGAAGACCATACCGGCGGCGGGGAGCCGGTCAATACCATTGTCGCGGTCTCGCTCGATGGGAAAGATAACGGCATGTCTCAACGTGGCTCGACAACCGTGCTGGCCGAAGGCCATGACTTTTTCTCCACCCCGCGCGTCAGCCTGGACGGGACGAAACTCTGCTGGCTGGCCTGGAATCACCCCAACATGCCCTGGGATGGAACCGAGTTGTGGGTGGCTGACATCCTGCCCGATGGAACGCTTGGGGAACGGACGATTCGACTGCGCTCAGCGCAGGTGGCGGGCGGAAAGGCTGAGTCTATCTTCCAGCCGGAATGGTCTCCCGAAGGAATCCTGCACTTCGTCAGTGACCGCGCTGGCTGGTGGAATCTCTACCGCCTGAACGGAGACCATCCTGAACCACTCTACCCGATGGATGCCGAGTTTGGCCTGCCACAATGGGTCTTTGGAATGCGGACGTATGCATTTCTGGGGCCGAGCGAACTGATTTGCGCGTTTACCAAAAATGGTCTGTGGACTCTGGCGCGGCTGGATACCAACCGCAAAGCGCTGACTCCCTTCGACCTGCCCTTCACGGCTTTTTCCGACCTCCGCGCGAGAGATGGATTCGCGATTTTCCTGGCGGGTTCGGCCTCCCAGCCAACGGGCGTATGGCGTTTTTCTACGGCGGCTGGCGCGCTTGAATCGCTCAAACTGGCCTTTGAACCGACGATTGACCCTGGCTATTTTTCCACTCCCCGTCCGGTGGAGTTCCCCACCGAAAACGGCCTGATGGCGCATGCCATTTTTTACCCGCCCGCCAACCCGAATTTCAACGCTCCTGAAGGCGAATTGCCGCCTTTGTTGGTGCTGAGCCATGGCGGGCCGACATCTGCCACGAATGCTGTTCTGAACTATCGCATTCAGTATTGGACCAGTCGCGGTTTTGCCGTGCTGGATGTAAATTACGGCGGCTCAACCGGCTACGGGCGCGCTTACCGCGAACGCTTAAAGGGCAACTGGGGGATTGTAGACGTGGACGACTGTTGTAACGGCGCGCGCTGGCTGGCCGCGCAAGGGTTGGTAGATGGCAAGCGCATGGCGATTTCGGGCGGCAGCGCGGGCGGGTTCACTACCCTGGCGGCGCTGGTGTTCAAGGACGTTTTCAGCGCCGGGGCCAGTCATTATGGCGTCAGCGACCTGGAAGCGCTTGCCAAAGATACCCACAAATTTGAGAGCCGCTATCTGGATAACCTGGTTGGCCCCTACCCGGAGCGCAGGGACCTGTATCTCGCGCGTTCCCCTATCTACCACACAGACCGCCTTGCCACGCCGATTATCTTGTTACAGGGCGATTCTGACCCGGTTGTGCCGCCCAACCAGTCAGAGAAGATGTTCCAGGCGGCCAGGGCGCGCGGCGTGCCAACTGCTTACCTCCTGTTTGAGGGCGAACAGCACGGCTTCCGCAAGGCTGAAAACATCAAGCGCGCATTCGAGGCTGAGTTCTACTTTTACTCGAAAATTTTCGGCTTCACCCCGGCGGATGAGATTGAGCCAGTGAAAATCATTCTTCAGTAATCAGTGAGCAGTAACCCATACTGATAACTGATAACTGAATCACTGTCCTTGCTGAATCTCCGCCGCGCGCAGGGTGTTTTTCATCAACATCGCAATCGTCATCGGGCCAACGCCGCCGGGCACGGGGGTAATCCAACTGGCCACGTCTTTGGCTTCGTCGAAATTGACATCACCCACCAGCCGGTAGCCGCTCTTTTTGGTCTCATCTGGCTTCGAGTTGATGCCCACATCAATCACCGCCGCGCCGGGTTTAATCCAGTCGCCGCGCACGAACTCGGCTTTGCCGATGGCCGCAATCAAAATATCAGCCTGGCGCACCACGCCGGGCAAATCCTTCGTGCGCGAGTGGCAGACCGTGACGGTGGCATTCTTGCCAATCAACAGCAGCGCCGCCGGCATGCCAACGATATTCGAGCGGCCCAGAACGACCGCATTCGCGCCTTCGATTTTGACGCCAGATTGTTCCAGCAGGTAGATGCAGCCGTAGGGCGTGCAAGGCACGAAGAGCGGCTCGCGTCCTTTTTGGGCCAGGCGGCCAATGTTCAGGGGGGAGAATCCATCCACGTCTTTTTCGATGCTGATAAGGCTTAAAATCCGTTCCTCGTTCAGGTGAGCCGGGAGCGGCAGTTGTACCAGAATGCCGTTGACTTTCTTGCTGCGGTTCAGGCTTTTGATGAGCTTTTCCAACTCCTCCTGCGAAACATCCTCCGGCAGGTGATGGCTGATGGACCCCATCCCCAGTTCCTCGCAGGCTTTGCCTTTCGAGCGTACATAGGTGGCCGAATCCACCCGGTCGCCGACCAGCACAGTCGCCAGGGTGGGCTTAGGTTTGCCTGCTGTCACGCGCCTGGCAACTTCAGCAGCCACCTGTTCGCGTACTTGCTGGGCAATCACTTTTCCATCAATCAGTTGAGCGGTCATGGGGGCGTCCTCTCCAGTAGGTTTGTGAAAGAAATAGCAAAATCATTATACAACCCGCGCAAACCTGCTCCCTAGTGACAAATGTCAATTAACCTTCAGCACCGCTTCCCCGTTGAAACGGCTATGTTTCAAATCCTCCAGGGCGGTATTGACCTCGCTTAACGGGTACAAAGTGACCGTCGAGTGGAGTCCGGCGGCTACTGCCAGGGCCAGGAATTCCTCCCCATCGCGGTAGGTGGCATTCGCCACCGAGCGGATTTGTCGTTCTCCCCACAATTTAGAGTAGGGAAACGAGGGAATATCGCTTGTATGTATCGCGTTGATGGAGACAATTCCGCCGGGGCGGATGGATTCCAACGCGCGGATGACGACCTCGCCCGCCGGGGCAAAAACCACCGCCCGGTCAAGAGTCGCTTCAAACCCCGCCGGGGTGCTGAGCGCAGTCGAAGCGCCCAACTCGAGGGCGTGCTGCTGGTGCAAGGCCGAACGGGTGAAAACATGGACTTCACAACCCCAATAGCGCAACACCTGCAAACAGAGATGCGCGCTGGCTCCAAAGCCGAACAACCCCACCCGCTCACCGGGCTGGATTTCGGCCTTTTTGAGCGCCCGGTAGCCGACAATGCCCGCGCACAAGAGCGGCGCGACCTGTTCATCGGAGATTGCGTCGGGAATGGGCAGGAGGTAGCGCGAATCGGCCAGCAGGTATTCCGCGAAGCCGCTATCGACGCTAAACCCGGTGAATTGGGCGTTCGGGCACAGGTTTTCCTGACCGCGCTGGCAAAAATCACATTCCCCGCAGGCCCAGTGCAGCCAGGGGATGCCGACCTTGCCCCCCTCGGTCCCCCCATTTGCCTGCGGAAAATGAAGGGAAAGCCCCGCCGAAGGTAAGGGGCGAGGGGGGTCAATTGTGCCCACCACCTGATGCCCTGGCGTAACCGGGTAACGCGGTGGGGTGATTTCGCCCTCCACGATGTGCAAATCGGTGTGACAGACACCGCAAACCGAAACCTTAATCCGCACCTGACCCGGCCCCGGTTCGGGAATGGGCAACTCGACCGGGATGAGCGGTCTGGTTTCAATGGGGGCGGGAGAGAAAAGGCGATAGGCGCGCATGATTTGATTCTAAATCAAATCCGCCATCTGAGGTGTGGACATACTCAGGTAAAATTTGGTGTACGCTGCGGAGGCCCGGTGACACAATCTCTAATCCCCCGCTTTTCAGTAATTCTTACCCGATTGCAACTGGTTTGTTCGTGATTTACCTGGTGATTGTGCTTATCATTACCATCGTAACCTTGATCATCAAAAAGCGTAAAAAGGTGGCAGAGATATGGAAACAATCCAGCAACTTGAAGACCGCGCCGGTCAGTTACGGCAACAGGGCCAACTGGCCGAATGTCGGCAGGTTCTCGAGCAGGCCATCCGGCTTTCTAAAACGCGCCAGCCGCAGGATCTGGCCGAACTGGCGCGCCTGCTCAACAATCTGGGGTTTGTGGCCCGCGAAATGTCTGACCACAAAAACGCCGAGCAATATTTCCAGATTTCTCTCTCGCTGGAGCGCCGCCTCGGCGACCCGGATAACCCGGAAATGGCAATCACCCTCCAGCACGTGGGGCGTTACGCCCATTGGCGGCGGGATTACGATACCTCCTGGAAATGCTGGTCCGAAGCGTTGGAAATCTGGAAAAGGATTGTTTTCGGGAAAAAGCAATACGGCTACAGCGTTTACCTGGCCTCGGCGCTGCATGCCCTGGGTGAATTTTTTGCCGATACTGACAGATTTGATTATGCCCGTCAGAATTTTGAACAGGCCTTGAGCGTGCGCGAGAGCATTCTGCCGCCTGACCATCCCGATATCATCGAGAATCTGGGCAACCTGGGGAAATTGTGCGCCTATCTCAAAGATTATCCCGCCGCGCAGAAATATCTCAGGCGCGCCGTGCCGCTCTATCTCAAAGAATTGGGGCCAGCGCACGGCGAAACGCAGCAACTCCAAAGCCTGCTTAAACAAGCCGAAGCCCAACTCGCCAAAGCGAACTAGCCCCCACCCATCGAGCCAGAAATTACTGGTCAAAAGTGGAGACATCCGGCGGCAGAGTGAAGGCAAAACATGCGCCTTTGCCCACTTCGGCCTCGGCCCAAATGCGCCCGCCGTGCCGCTCGATAATGCGTTTGACCGTTGCCAGGCCGATGCCGGTTCCTTCATAGTGATTGCCGCTGTGCAACCGTTGGAAAACGCCAAACAGCCGGTCGGCATAGCGCATATCGAACCCGGCGCCGTTATCGCGGATGAAATACGCCCCTTCCGCGAATCCAATTTCAATCACCGCCGGGGAACGCTCGCGGCTGTATTTGAAGGCATTGCCCATCAGGTTGATGAACACCTGCCGCAGCAGGGTCGGGTCGGCGGCGCAAGGCGGGAGCGCGCCGATGCTCCATTTCACCTGGCGTTCTGGCTCGTTGGACTGCAAACTTTCGATAGTTTCGTTCACCAGGGCGGTCAATTGTTCGGAAGGAATCATTTGAACGCGCAGCGCATGGCGTCCAACGCGGGAGAGCGCCAGCAGTCCGTCAATCAACTGTCCCATGCGCCCGGCTTCGGCGCGGATGTAGGATAAATGACGGCTCGCCTCCTCATCCAGTTCGGTGGTTTCTTGCAGAATGGCTGAAAAGCCGTTGATGGCGCGCAGCGGGGCGCGCAAATCGTGCGAAACGGAATAAGAAAACGATTCAAGTTCCTGGTTGGCTTTTTGGAGTTGTGCCGTGCGCTGTTCCACGCTTTGTTCCAGCGAAAGACTCAGTTGGCGGTAGCGTTCCTCGGCTTCGCGCACTTCCTGCAACTCTTCCTGCAAGCCCGCTGCCATCTGATTGAAAGTGCGCCCAAGCAAGCCCATCTCGTCATCCGATTCAACCTTCACGCGCGCGGTTAAATCACCCTTCATCATTCGGTGAGCCGCTGAGATAAGTTCATTGATGGGATGCGCAAAGCGATTGGCCGCCAGGAGCGCCACCAGCAGAGAGAGAATGACCACGCCGAGTGAGACCAACAGCACCAGCGAGATGTGCGAAACGACATACGCCTCAATGGCTGCCTCAGGCTGGACATACAGAACATGCAAAGGGACGTTTTTCAACCGCTGGTGCGCGACCGCATACGTCCACCCTGACAGGTTGGCGCGCCGAATGGTTTCCTGATTGACCAACAAACCCACGTCAACGGTTTCCAAATTTGAAATGATTTCTCGATTCCACGATAAAACCCGCCCAAAATCATCTACGAGGATTGCAAATGAACCTTGCCCGGCCAGGTTACCCGATTCGGCTGCCAGCAATTGCGTGACAGCCAGGTTATAGCGCAGCGCCAGCACGCCCACCTTATAGCCAGCCTCATCCCAAATCGGAACCGAAAAGTAGATTTGACGCTGCCCGGCTTCATCCGGCTCAGTGAACGTAATTTGCGTTTCTCCGCTTTTCCAGGTTTGCCAGAAAAATGGTTCTTGCGAGACGTTACGTCCGGTATCAATTTGAGTCTGGTCATACACAATTTGCCCGTCCCGGTCAACCAAAAGATAGGACTGAATGTAAGATTGATTAGAGGCGCGTCCCAACGTTTTAGTCAAAAGACTCAGAGACGGTTCGGAGAGTTTTCGATATTTTAAATCGCGGGTCAAATAAGATGAAAATTCCGGCAGTTGCGCCTGAGAGCGCAGGTTGGTGGAGGTCTCGCTAAAGAAAGTATCCAGCCACAGGGCGGTTTGCTGCGCGCCTATCTGTAACTCCCGCTCGGCGGAATCAAGCAGGGTTGTGTAGAGTGTGTCGAAATACAGAATGCTCATCACCGCCAGCGGGATGAGTGCTACCAGTTCAAAAACCAGGATAAGTTTGAATCGAAGCGAATGCCACATGATGCACTAAGGCAGGGAATGGATAAACGATTCTTCAACGTACTCGTCTAAATTAAGAGACTTGCTCAGCACGCCTTTTCTGAGGAAAAAATCCATATAAACTTGCGCCGAATAATATACCGATGAAAAGTCCTCGCTTTTCCGAAAAAATTCTTTGTTTCGATGCAGGGTTAACAATTCCATCCCCTCCAAAGAAAGTTCGGCGGGCGTCATATTGACCGCGTTTGAAATGACCTGCTCGGCCTCTTTGGGGTTAGCCAGCCAGAAATCCACCGCTCGAAACCAGCCGCGCATAAATGCCTGAATGTCTTCCGGGCGGTTCTCCACCACGCTTCCATGAAATGCAATGGCATCAGGAATCAATCCTGGCACGTCGGCCCCGCTAAAAATGACGCGTGCTCCATCCGCAACCGCGCGCGAAACGAATGGTTCCCAGGTCTGAAAAGCGTCTACCCGGCCATCTTTGAGCATTTGTAAGGCTTCAGCCTCGGTTTGCATGGGGACCCAAATGACATCCTGCGTGGTTAGCCCCGCTTGTTGAAGCATGACACTCACCACCACTTCGCCATAGCCAGCCGCGCCCAGCACAATGCGCTTGCCTGTCAGGTCTCGAATAGACTGGATTTCAGGGCGCGCGACAACGGCATCGCCGGTGGTCGAAATATCGGTTAGCATAACGATGCGTGTATCGGGGGCTTTCGCGCCTACCGCAATCAGCGAACCCAGAGCCAGGGTGATGCCGTCATACGCGCCCGATTCAAATTCCAGCCGCTGCTGGCGGCTGCTTTCGCCGAAACTGTACTTCACGTTAACACCCTCGGCTTCGAAAAATCCTTTTTCCTTTGCCAGCACGACAGGCATAAATCCTGCCCAGGGATTAACTGCTATCACCAGCGGTGAATTTTCATCTGTGACTTTTTGGGGCTGGCTTACCGCAACCGGGAAACAGGCATGGACGATTAAACTTAACCAGGTTATCACGAGACCAAAACGTGGAATGCTTTTCATGGCCGCCTCCATTGAAAATGCACGCTTCTGCCTTAAGTTGATTATATTACACGCCTACAGCCGCTTTTAGATGATTTTGACCCTTGTCCTGGCCTCAATTCGTGGGAAATCATAACCAGCCAATCTGTATCTTTTAAGAGTTATACCGTAGAATAGCCTTCTCTATGAGTTCATCTATGGCCAACGAATTTATCCAGCAAGGATACCTTGCTCTGCAGCGCGGAGATAAACGCGCTGCACGACATTGGGCAGAACTGGCTCTGGCGCAGGATTCCACGCTCGAAGACCCCTGGCTGCTGCTGGCCGCCGTTTCGACCCCGCGCGCCAGCGTTGAATTTTTGCAACGCGCGCTGCTGTTCAACCCGCAAAGTGAGCGCGCTCAAAAGGGTCTCCAGTGGGCGCTCAAACGCCTGCGCGAGGCCGAAGCGAAGCGCCAGGCCGCTGAAGCCACCCGTCCACTCCGCGCTCAAACGCCGGTTCACACCCAGCCTGTCAAAGCAGCGCGCGCTCTTGCTCATACGCAGCCCTCGCGGCTGGCAAAAATCTCTCCGGTAGAGAAAAAGACGCCAAAATGGCGTGCTACCCTTCTGGTTCTCTCCCTCCTGACCTGTATGCTCATCGCCGCATCCTTTTTGGGCGGCGCAATGCCTGTGCGTGCTTTCCTCAATGGCCTGGTGGAATCACCCCAGGGCGCAGTGGGCTGGGCAGTCGCGGAAGTCGCCAGGTCAACCCAAACGGTCTTCCCAACCCTCACCCCGCTTTCTCTGGCAGAAGTTGGCCCAGCCACCCCTCTGCCGAAGGTCACATTTTTGCCACCATCTTCGCCCTCTGCCACCTCCACCCTCAACCAGCAGGTGACGACCACCGAATCCCCCACTGCTTTGCCTGCCGATATTACCTCCGAACCCTGGCCCACGCCCCTGCCAACGGATACGCCTGTCCCCCAACAGGCGGAGGCTCCCGCCCCCAATTACGAGAGTGGCAAAATCATCCTGGTCGATATTTCCGAACAGCACATGTACGTTTATGAAAACGGAGCGCTGCTGTACAGTTTCGTCGTCTCCACCGGCATGAATGGCGGCACGCGCGCCGGCACCTTCAGCGTGCTGAACAAAATCCCAAGCGCCTACGGCTCCACCTGGAACATCTGGATGCCCAACTGGCTCGGTATCTACTGGTCAGGACACCTGCAAAACGGCATTCACGCCTTGCCCATCCTGCCCAATGGTCAGCGCTTGTGGGATGGCTACCTCGGCACGCCGATTTCGTATGGCTGCGTGGTGTTGGGGACCTATGAATCGGAATTATTGTATAACTGGGCTGAAGTGGGAACGCCGGTTGTCATCCAGTATTAGGCCGCTCCAGTTCTTTCGAGTCCAGATGGCTGGTTAAATACGACATGGAAACGTTCCTGGAAATTGAAATTGGAGGCCTGCTCCGCGCGCGCGGCTGGAAACTTGCAACCGCCGAATCCTGCACCGGCGGACTCATCGGCCACCGCATCACCGACATCCCCGGCTCATCCGATTACTACCTGGGCGGGGTGGTGGCCTATGCCTACGAAGCCAAAGCGGCTCTGTTGGGCGTTTCGTGGGAGACACTGCAAAAACATGGCGCGGTCAGCCGCGAAACCGTGCTGGAGATGGCGCTCGGCGCGCGGATGCTGCTGGGGGCGGATATCGCCGTCTCAGTCAGCGGGATTGCCGGGCCGGGCGGCGCGACCCCCGATAAACCAGTCGGCACCACCTGGCTCGGACTTTCCACCGCCCAGGGAGAATGGGCGCGCGTCTATTGCTTTCGCGGCGACCGGGCGCAGAATAAAGCCAGCTCTGCCCAGGCCGCGCTGCAATTCATTCTCGATGCTCTGACCCATTTCCACCCGCTGAATGGGGATTATCGTTCCTTATGAACATCATCGTCCTTATTTCTGCCAACGCCGAATGGCGCGCGGTCAAACCGCTTTTTTCCACCGACATCCTCGAACATTCTCCTTTTGGCGAATATTTCCGCATTTCACTGAATACGGATAATGGCTCAGTGGTTACTTTCTTCCACGGCGGCTGGGGAAAAATCTCAGCGGCTGCCACTGCCCAATACGTCATAGACCACTTTCAGCCCGATTTGCTTGTTAATCTCGGCACCTGCGGCGGGTTCGAGGGGCATATCGAAGCCGGGGACATCCTGCTGGTCGAAAAAACCATCGTCTATGACATTCTTGAGCAAATGGGCGACCCGGAAGGCGCGATTGCCGATTATTCGACCGAAATTGACCTGTCCTGGCTGACCAAATCCTTCCCGCCCCCCGTGCGGCGCGGTCTTTTGGTCTCCGGCGACCGCGACATCGTCGTCGAGGATATCCCCATGCTGGTTAGCCGTTTTGGGGCCTCCGCTGCCGATTGGGAATCGGGCGCGATTGCCTGGGTGGCGAACAAAAACCGCATCCGGTGTCTCATCCTGCGCGGCGTCTCAGACCTGGTGGGCAGCGGCGGCGGCGAAGCCTATGGTCACTTCGAATTGTTCCAGCAGCGGACGAACCGGGTCATGCGGCAGTTGGTGCAGTTGCTGTGGAGTTGGCTGGCGGAACCATCCCAAACGGAGAACCAGTTTTCTTTTTGAGTCAGTTGATTGGGGGCCAAAGGGTTTGAAATTCAGAATTGGGCGAAAGAGAAAGACTACCCCATCAACTCGTAAGAGCGCGGGAACGCTGACCCTGCCAGCGAATGTTATAATTAGACTACAAACATCCAATATCCAAAGGAGAAGCCATGCCCAAAAAGAAGGATGCTGCAATCCTTCCCCTTTCGCCTGAGGAAATCCTGCACGACTACCGCCTGGCCTATCAGAGCCGCCAGGTCTCGCTCATCGGACGCCGCGAAGTGTTGAGCGGCAAAGCCAAATTTGGAATTTTTGGGGATGGCAAAGAAGTTGCCCAACTCGCCATAGCCCGCGCCTTTCGCAAGGGAGATTGGCGCTCCGGCTACTACCGCGACCAGACCTGGGTAAACGCTCTGGGGGTGCTGGACTTTCAATCTTTTTTTGCCCAACTCTATGCCCACGCCGACCTGAACGCCGAACCCGCCACCGGGGGGCGCTCGATGGTCGGTCATTTTGTGTCCCGCTTCATCAACCCCGATGGCTCGTGGAAAAACCAGACCGAACTCTACAACATCGCCGCCGATGTCTCGCCGACCGCCGCGCAAATGCCGCGCGCCGTGGGGCTGGCCTACGCTTCGGTGTTGTATCGCAATATCCCCGAACTGGCCGATTTCCCGCAATTCTCGCATCGCGGCGACGAAGTCACCTTCACCACCATTGGCAATGCCTCCACCGCCGAAGGCCTGTTTTGGGAATCGGTTAACGCCATTGGCGTGCTGAAAGCCCCGGCGGTCATCTCCATTTTCGATGACGGCTACGGCATCTCGGTCCCCAACCAGTTTCAGATGGTGAAGGAAAACATCGGGGCAATTCTCAAAGGCTTCGAGCGCGACCCCAACGCCCCGCCCGATAAAATTGAGCGCGGCTATGACCTGTACACCGTCCGCGCCTGGGATTACCCCGCCCTGCTGGAGACCTACGCCGCCGCCGCCGACATTGCCCGCGAATATCACATTCCGGCGCTGGTGCATGTCACCGAAGTCACTCAGCCGCAGGGGCATAGCACGTCCGGGTCGCATGAGCGCTATAAATCGCGGGAGCGGCTGGAGTGGGAAGCCGAATTCGATTGTCTCAAGAAAATGCGCGAGTGGATGGTCTTTAACGGCGTGGCAAGCGAGGCCGAGTTGACTGCCCTTGAAACGGAAGCGCGTGACCGGGTGGAAGGTCTGCGCAAAGCCGCCTGGGAGGCCTACCAGGCTCCCTTGCAGGCCGAGCGCCAGAGCGTCCTCCAAATCTTCGATGAAATCATTCCCCAAAGCCAGTTTGCCGGGGAACTGACCCGGATACGGAATGGGATTTTCGCCCTCCCGAACTTTACGCGGCGCGATTTGCACATCGCCGTTCACGAGGCCTTGCGCCTGGCGCGCTCCGAGCCGCAGCCGATGTTGCAAAAACTCCGGGCCTGGAAACAGGCGGACGAGGCCGCCAACGCTGAAAAGCTCGGCAGTTTACTTTACACCGGTTCCGCGCTGAAAGTCCCCGCCGCGCCCCCGGCCTATGACCCGGATTCTCCGACGCTGATGGGCTTCGAGGTCATCAACGCCTGTTTTGATGCCGCCTTTGCCCGCGACCCGCGCGTGATTGCCTTTGGCGAGGATGTGGGCAAACTGGGCGATGTGAACCAGGGTTTTCGCGGAATGCAGGAAAAATATGGCGCGCTGCGCGTCACCGACACCGGCATCCGCGAGGCGACCATTTTGGGGCAGGCCATTGGCATGGCCATGCGCGGCCTGCGCCCGATTGCGGAGATTCAGTATCTCGATTACCTGCTCTATGCCCTGCAATTGATGTCTGATGACCTGGCGACTCTTGCCTGGCGCACGGTGGGCGGGCAGAAGGCCCCGGTGATTGTCCGCACGCGCGGTCATCGGCTGGAGGGCATCTGGCACAGCGGTTCGCCGATGGCGGGCATCATTCACCTGGTGCGGGGCATGTACGTCCTCGTCCCGCGTGATATGACCCGCGCCGCCGGTTTTTACAACACTCTGCTGCGCGCCGATGAACCGGCAATTGTGGTGGAGGTACTGAATGGCTACCGCATCAAAGAGCGCCTGCCGCGCAACATTGGCGAATTCACCACTCCGCTCGGCATTCCCGAAGTTTTGCGCGAGGGGACAGACGCAACGGTCGTAACCTACGGCGCGTGCTGCCGCATTGCGCTCGACGCGGCGGAAAAACTCTCCAAAGTGGGGATTGAAGCCGAAGTGATAGATGTCCAGAGCCTTTTGCCCTTCGATATTCACGGCAGAATTGTCGAGTCGCTCAAGAAAACCAGCCGGATTCTGTTTGTGGATGAAGATGTTCCCGGCGGGACGACGGCTTACATGCTGCAAAAGGTCATCGAGGAGCAGGGCGGGTATTACTATCTCGATTCCGCGCCCCGCACCCTGCCCGGCGCCGAACACCGCCCGGCCTACGGCAACGATGGCGATTACTGGAGCAAGCCCAATGCCGAGGCGATTTTTGATGCGGTGTATGAGATGATGCACGAAGTGGAGCCGGGCAGGTTTCCGATGTTCAGGTGAGCAGTGGTCAGTTATCAGTTATCAGTTATCAGTTATCAGTTATCAGTCAGCAGTTACCAGTTATCAGCGTTCAGGCTTCTCACTGTTTACTGAACACTGATTACTGATTACTGATGACTGAAAGGAGACCCAATGAGCGAACTCGAACATGCCGAGAGTTTCCGCGATTTATTGGTTTATAAAAAGGCGCGGCATCTTTCGCGTGAGATATTTGCCCTGACAAAGACATTCCCAAAAGAGGAAACGTACTCGCTGATTGACCAGATTCGGCGCTCATCGCGTTCCGTTGGCGCGAACATTGCCGAAGCCTGGGCCAAACGGCGTTATGAAAAGCATTTTGTCAGTAAATTGACGGATGCGGATGGCGAACAGCAAGAAACCCAACACTGGCTTGGCGTTGCCTTCGACTGCGGCTATATCTCTGAAAGCCAGGGGCGTGACCTGGTAGAAAAATGCCTGGAAATTGGCCGGATGTTGGGCGGGATGATGTCCAAATCGGAACTCTTTTGCGGAGTAATTCCTGCGGCCGTCCGCGAAACCACTGCCGAATATTTCACCGATTCTGATAACTGATAACTGATAACTGATAACTGATTACTGGAGTAACCCATGCCAACCAATGTCCTTGTCCCCCTGCTTGGCGAAGGCGTCGAAGAAGTAACGATTATGAAGTGGCTCAAAAACGTGGGCGATTCGGTCAACGAGTTGGAGCCGCTTTTGGAAGTGAACACCGATAAAGTGGATACCGAAATCCCGGCCCCGGCTTCGGGGGTGGTCCTGTCCATCCACAAGCCCGAAGGCCAGCCCGCGCGCGTGGGGGAACTGCTGGCAGTGATTGGGACTTCTGGCGAGGAGGTGTCAGGGATTCCCGCGTCAGGTGTCAGGGCAGCCGATTCAATGCCCGTGCCCCAAAACCTGACGCCTGAAACCTCGCGCCTGACGCCTGACCTTGGCTTCATCTCCCCCGTCGTTGCCAAAATCGCCGCCGAGCATGGCGTAAACTTGCAGGAAGTGACCGGCACCGGGTTGAATGGCCGAATTACCAAAAATGACGTGCTGAAATTCATCGAAAACCGCCCGCAGACCGCCGACCGTCAACCGCAGACCGCAGAAACGCCCCCCGCCGTCCACCATCCATCGCCCACGGTCGCGCCTTCCCCCCTCACCCCTGACACCTCGCGCCTGACACCTGACGCATCCTCGCCTGACACTCTCCTGCCCCTCACCCCCATTCGCAAATCGATTGCCGCGCACATGGTCGAGTCGAAACACACCTCGCCGCATGTGCTGACTGTGATGGAAGCCGATATGAGCCGCGTCATCGCGCATCGCGCCGCCCACAAAGAAGCCTTTGCCCGTGATGGCGTCAACCTGACCTTTACCGCCTACTTCATGACCGCCATTGTGGCCGGGCTGAAGGCTTTTCCGATGGTCAACTCGTCGTGGAGCGAGGCCGGGATTGTGCTGCACAAAGCCATCCACCTGGGCATGGCGACCTCGCTCGGCGAGGAGGGGCTGATTGTGCCGGTCATCAAAAACGCCGATGGGCTTTCCCTGCTCGGCATGGCGCGCGCCGTCAACGACCTGGCCAGCCGCGCCCGCGCCCGCAAACTCCAGCCGGATGAAGTGAAAGGCGGCACGTTCACGCTCACCAATCACGGCATCAGCGGGTCGTTGTTCGCGTTTCCGGTCATCAATCAGCCGCAGTGTGGCATTTTGGGCGTGGGGGCCATGCAAAAGCGAGTCGTGGTCGAAACGGATGAACTGGGGCGCGATTCCATCGCCATCCGCCCGATGGTCTATCTCTCCTTCGTGTTCGACCACCGCATTCTGGATGGGGCCTCGGCCGATTGGTTCCTGGCGAAAGTCAAAGAAACGCTGGAGAAGTGGGGATGACCGATTTCGACTCTCGCGCCAAAACCTGGGATTCTGACCCGATGAAAGTGGAACGCGCCGCAAGGGTGGCGGGGGCCATTCGCGCCGCGCTTCCGCTCCAGCCGGGCTTCACCGCGCTGGAATATGGCTGCGGCACCGGCTTGCTCAGCTTTGCTCTGCGGGATGATTTCGCCCACATTACCCTGGCCGATACTTCGCAGGGAATGCTGGACGTGTTGGCCGCCAAAATTGCGGATTCTGGCATCCAAAACATGACCCCGCTCCGGCTGGATTTGACCACCGACCCTGCCCCGGGCTCCCGTTTCGATGTCACCTACTCGCTGATGGTCTTACACCATATCCCCGACACCGACCATATCCTGCGGCAGTTCCATGCCCTGCTCAAGCCCGGCGGCTGGCTGGCAATTGCCGACCTGGACGCGGAGGATGGCACCTTCCACACTGACGGCTCGACCGACGTGCACTTCGGCTTCGAGCGCGCCGCGCTGCAAAAACAGGTCGAAGCCGCCGGGTTTGGGAAGATAAAAATCTCCACTGCTTACCAGATACAGAAAAACGGCCGCGCCTACCCGGTTTTCCTGTTGGTGGGGGAGAAGCGCTAAAATGCTTGAACTGATTGCCCTGACCAAGAGCTATGAAAAACAGCCCTTGCTGCGTGGAATCTCCTTTTCGGTAGCGGCGGGTGAGACGGTTTGCCTGCTGGGCGCATCGGGGTCGGGAAAATCGACGATTTTGCGCATTGTCGCCGGGTTGGAAGAACCCGAATCGGGTGAAGTGCGCTGGGGGGGACAATCCCTGGCGGGCGTCCCAGCCTATCAGCGGCGGTTTGGCCTGATGTTCCAGGACTACGCCCTCTTCCCACACCTGTCGGTGTTTGAGAATGTGGCTTTTGGCTTGCGAATGCTGGGGGTCGATTCACTGCAAGAGCGCGTGATTGCCTCTCTTGCCCTGGTCAAGATGGATGGTTTTGCCCAGCGCCGCGTGACGGAACTTTCGGGGGGCGAGCAACAGCGCGTGGCAATGGCGCGTGCGCTTGCTCCTGACCCGCGCCTGTTGATGTTGGACGAGCCGCTTGGCGCGCTCGACCGCGCTCTGAAAGAATCTCTGCTCGAAGAATTGCGCCACATCCTGCGCCAGACCAGAATCCCTGCCATTTATGTCACCCATGACCAGGAGGAGGCTTTCACCATTGCCGACCGAATCCTGCTTTTGCGCGAGGGGCGGATTGTTCAGGCCGGGACTCCGCCTGAAGTTTTTGCAAAACCAGCATCAGCCTGGGTGGCATCTTTCCTGGGGCTTGGGAATGTGGTGGAAGGGCAGGTTCGCGCCGGGGCGGCGGAAACACCCTTTGGCAGGTTTTCCATCAAAACAAACCAACCTGACGGGCAGCGCATCTCGCTGTTGATTCGCCCGCAGGCCGAAGTATTGGATTCGGGCGAAATCACAGGCCGCGTGGCCGATGTGGTCTTTCGGGGCGAGGGGTTTCGGGTGGAGTTGGAAAACGGCTGGTATTTTCATGTGCCGTCTGCCCCATCGATAGGGGAGCAGGTTCGGTTGAAGGCGAGGGTGGAATGTCTGCCATCACCGTAATCAAGCGTGATTCGCAAGGCCACGAGGCATGGCGGTATACGGGTGAAGTGCTGGAACGCGGGGCGGATTTCGTTCGGCTCGAGGCGCGCTTCAATCGTGAGCAGGATTATCCGTTTCAGGATACGGTTTTGCGGGTGGGCGACCGCTTTGTAGAGACGTTCTACACCGACCGCTGGTACAACATCTTTGAGATTCACGACCGCGATGATGACCGCGTTAAGGGCTGGTATTGTAACGTGGGCCGCCCGGCGGTGTGGGAGGCCGTGGATGCGATTTCGTATGTCGATTTGGCGCTTGACCTGTGGGTTTCGGCGGCAGGGTGGAGGGTGTTTCTCGATTGGGAGGAATACGCCCGCCTGCGGCTCGATTGGCAGACGCGGGCGCGGGTGCGCGAGGCGCTTTTTCAGTTGAATGCGTTGTTCGAATCCAAACGACCTCCGGTGTAGGACGGAGGTCGTTTGGGGCAAGGCTGCGTTTTACATGCCGAGCGCTTCGATTATTTGGTCGCCATAGTTCCAGCCTAAAATACCTGTTGCCAGACAGCAGCAACACAAAAGCAATAAGACCACAACCACAGCAATGAGGATGGTTTTGTTGTTGTTTTTAGGCGTTTCGGGGGTCAGGGGGGTAGAAGTGGGTTCCATGGGTACAATTGCTCCTCTCTGAATTTGATTAAGCGCTTGTCCGGGTTCGCCGCCACAGCCAAAACAGGAACAAGGCAGTGGTCAGCACCACGATGCAGGCGATGATAACTGGCAGGACGATTGCCAAAATGGAGGTGATGGTTGAAATGATGTCTTCCAGAATGCTGACCGGCACGTTGCCTGCTCCGCCGGTGGTGGCGGTCACTGCCGGGCGCACGACTCCCGCCTTGGCGGCGTGAACGCCCCCCGCCACCAGCAGACCACAGGCCAGCGAGATGAATGGGTTGACATCCGTCAGCACCTGGGCTGCTGCGGCAAAGACAATTGCCCCGGCGGTGGGGCGAATGAAGGTCTGGATGATATCGTTGATGTGATTGACCGCGGGGACTTTATCGGCCAGGAATTCGATGATGATGAGTACCCCCAGCAGGATGAGTATCCAGGGGTTAGTGAGCAGGTCGAATGGCGAGGCCAGTTTGAACGCTTGTGGAAAGAAATGCGCGATGATGCCAATGGTGAAGAGGGGAATGTAGGCGTTCAGCCCGGCACTGGCTGAGAGACCGAAGGCGGAGAAAATTCCCAACAAGAGTTCCATGTTTGAATTATATACGCGGACGGGGGAAAAGGGGTGAGCAAATTTTGATGTTAACAAACCTTTCTTGTTCTGCAATCCACTCTGACCCATCCTATTGCGCCTGAAATGCCTGAATCATCTCTTTCCACCACTCATCCTTTTCGCCGGGGCGGAAGGGCAGGTAGAGGGTCAGGCGGTCGGCAAGCGAGGCGTAACGGTCTTTGAGCGCGGCGGCCAGCCTCTGAGGCGAGGCGGCTTCGGTCATGAAGGCGGAGAGCATTTCATCGCTGACCAGCCCGGGCATTTCGGCCCATCCGCCGCGGGCGGCCAGGGCGGAGAGTTTTTCGCCAATGGCGTTCCAGCCGTGCAGTTCCAGCACGGGGCGGTAGGAGGGCGTGGAAGCGTAAAACGAGACCTGTTGGCGGCAAAATTCGCGTTCGGTGGCATCGGTGGCGGCAAAAACTGAGACGGAAATTGTCACATTGGCGCGAGTTCGCCCGGTTTTGGCCGCGCCCTCAGCAATGGCGGGCAGCAACACTTCTGCCAGGTAACGAGGGGTGTGAAAGGGGTGAACATGAAAGCCATCGCACAGTTCCCCGGCCAGTTTTGCCAGCCCGGTGTTGACCCCGGCGATGTAGATGGGTACCCCTTTGTCCTCCCCCCAAATTCGACGAAGTTCAGTCGAGTTTTGGGGGAGCGGGCCGGGGTTGAAAAAAGGCGACATGAGGGTAATTTTGTAGTATTCCCCCCGAAAGTTAAGCGGCGCGTTATTTTGCCAGGTATTCCACAAAGAGCGGATGACCTGAATTTGTTCGCGCAGTTTGCCTGTGACTGAATCGGGCCAGGGCATGCCAAAGCGGCGCTCAATGTGCGCTTTGACTTGCGTGCCAAGCCCCAGAATAAATCGCCCGCCTGATTGGGCGGCTAAATCCCAGGCGGTGTAGGCCAGGGTGGTGGGTGAGCGCGCAAAGGAAACGGCAATGCCCGTTCCCATTTCAATGCGCGTGGTGTGTTCGGCAATCAGAGCGTGCGGCAGGAAGGGGTCGTGCATGGTCTCGGTTGTCCATAGGCCATTAAAGCCAGCCGCTTCGGCAGCGTGGGCAATCGCCGGGACTTCGGAGAGCGAAACAGGAGGCAGGGCGGCATCGAGTTTCATGGCTATATCCAGGTCGGTTCTTCATAAACGCCAAAGGCTTCTTTCATCACGCCAATCATCTCGCCCAGGGTAGCATAGGCGCGCACGGCATCGAGGATGTAGGGCATGGTGTTTTCTGTTCCCTGGCAGGCAATTCGCAGCCGGTCAAGCGTCTGCCCCACGCGGGCGTTGTCGCGCGTCTGGCGGACTTCGTTCAGGCGGGCAATTTGCCGTTCGTAACCGCGCGGGTCCATTTCCAGGAGGGGGATGGCGAGGGGTTTCTCCTCTACATAAGCGTTGACGCCCACAATTTTACGCTCGCCGCTGTCAATTTCACGCTGGTAGCGGTAGGCGGCATCGGAGATTTCGCTCTGGAAAAAGCCTTTTTCGATGGCGGGCAACACGCCGCCCAGCGCTTCGATTTGGCGGAAGTAGTCGTATGCCTGCTGTTCCATGCGGTTGGTTTGGGCTTCGACGAAGAACGAGCCGCCCAGCGGGTCAACGGTATTGGTTACGCCCGATTCTTCGGCGATGATTTGCTGAGTGCGCAAGGCAATGGTGACGGCATGTTCCGAGGGCAGGGCCAGGGCTTCATCGAGGCTGTTAGTGTGCAGAGATTGCGTGCCACCCAACACGGCAGCCAGGGCCTGAATGGCCACCCGTACCACGTTGATTTCTGGCTGTTGGGCGGTGAGCGAAACCCCGGCGGTTTGGGTGTGGAAGCGCAAGAGCCACGAGCGCGGATTTTTGGCCTTAAAGGTCTCGCGCATTTCTCTGGCCCAAATGCGGCGCGCGGCGCGATATTTGGCAATTTCCTCGAAGAAGTCATTGTGGGCGTTGAAGAAGAACGACAGGCGCGGGGCGAACTCATCCACATCCATGCCGCGTGCAATGCCCCAGCGAACGTATTCCATCCCGTCAGAAAGGGTGAAGGCCAGTTCCTGGGCGGCAGTAGACCCGGCTTCGCGGATGTGGTAGCCGCTGATGGAGATGGTGTTCCATTGCGGGACGCTCTTTGCGCCGAACTCCATTGTATCGACCACCAGGCGCATGGAGGGTTCTGGCGGGAAGATGTATTCTTTTTGGGCGATGAACTCTTTCAGGATGTCGTTCTGAATCGTGCCGCGCAACTGGTCGGGGCGGACGCCCTGTTTTTCAGCGGCGGCGATGTACATGGCCCAGATGATGGCGGCGGGCGAGTTGATGGTCATACTGGTGGAGACTTTATCGAGCGGGATGTCCTCCAGCAGGATTTCCATATCCTTGAGCGAGGAAATTGCCACGCCGCACTTGCCAAATTCGCCAAGCGCTTCGGGCTGGTCGGTATCGTAGCCCATCAGGGTAGCCAGGTCAAAGGCCACCGATAGACCGGTTTGGCCCTGTTCGAGCAGGTATTTGAAGCGGGCGTTGGTCTCTTCGGCGGTGCCAAACCCGGCGAACATGCGCATGGTCCACAGTTTGGAGCGGTGCAGGGTGGCATGGACCCCGCGCGTGTAGGGATATTCGCCGGGGTGGCCGAGGTCGTTGAGGTAGTCTAAATCAGGAACGTCGAGGGGGGTGTAAAGCCGGTTAATCGGTTCGGAGGAGGTCGTGAGGAAGGTCTCGCGGCGTTCCGGCAGCGAAGCAGAAGCCTTCTTCAGCGTGGTCTCCTCCCATTTTTGCAGAGAATCCTGTAATTCCGCAAGTTTTTTGCGCTCGTACATGCTCTCTCCTTTTCTTTCCTTTGGCAAAGGATTGTGGTTTGATTATAGCATGTCAGGATTCATCGCAAACAATCGAGCCAGGCAGTTGGCGTTTGGCGCGAAACATGCGCTGGTCGGCCAGGTCGAAGAGTGTTTTAGGGTGGTCGCTATCCAGCGGAAAGACTGCAATCCCTATGGAGGCGGAAACGTAGCGCTGGGTGTCGCGCGGCAGGTGCAGTTTGGTGGCAGCCAGCACGATTTTGAGTTTTTCGGCCAGGCGCAGGGCTGTTTCTTTATCTGCTTCTGGAATGACGATGGCAAATTCATCGCCCCCAAAGCGGGCTACCATATCGGTAGTGCGAACGGATTGTTTGAGGGCCACGCCTACCTGCTGGATGACGCTATCGCCGATGGCGTGACCGAACGTGTCGTTGATGGCTTTGAATCCATCCAGGTCAATCATCAGGAGCGCAAAGGACCGCCCGGCCTGGTTGTAGCGTTCGCATTCTTCGGCGAGACGACGGTCGAAATACCGGCGGTTGGGCAGGCCGGTGAGAACATCGGTCAGCGATTCTTCGGCAGCCTGCTCGTAGAGCGCGGCGCTCTGGAGCATAGCCGCCGCGCGCCGCGCAAACAGTTGTCCAACGGCCACATCAATCGATGAAATGGCGTGCGGTTCGTCCCAATATAGGGAGAGCGTTCCCAGGTTCCCGCCATCGGCTTCCAGCGCGAAGACGGCATAAGCGCGGAATTTTTCAAGGGTAATGATGCCGCGCATGGGACTGGTGCGTTCATCGCGCCCCACATCAGGAATCAGGACGAATTTTTGTTCTTGAAAGGTGGCCGCTTCAGGCGAACTCTCGAAGTGGTCGCTCATAAAACGCAGATACTCTTCGGAGAGACCGACTGAGTAGCGGCAGTCCATTTTTTGGGTGACCGGGTCGTATAAGTGCAAGGCTGCGCGTTGGGCATTGAGCAGATTGCGCGCCGACTCAATGATGGATGGCAGGAGGGTGGTTCGGCGCAGGTCGGAAGTAAGCAGGGTAATTTGTCCGGCCATTTGCTCCAGCAGGCTGGCGCGATATTGAGCCTCATGAAACAGACGCGCCCGCGAGATAAGCAAGGCAGCCACATCGGCCAGTTGCCGGGCGCGCTCCATCTCTTCATCATCAAAGTCATGGATTTCGGTGTATCCAACGAGCAATGCGCCAAGGAAACGATGGTCGGGCAGCCCATAGAGTGGCAGCGCAAGAATGGTTTTTTCCTTAAATCGCTGCGCGACTGTTTGAGAAACATAAGGAGAACAGTAAATATCGCGCGCTACCAGAGGCTTTCCGGCTCGCAAGACCGAAAGGGTGAAACTGGTTTCATGCTTTTTGAGCGGCGGGTGAGGAATGTGGACGCGGCCTGTACGGTGCGAATCGGCGCCCGGGTGTACCTGCCCGCTATCTTCATCCCAGCGGGTGAGATAGATGGCATCCACATTGAGAATTTTGCGGATTTCTGCCGCCAGGATTGAGTACAGGTTGGCCAGCTCTCCCCGTTCCAATCCTAGCCGGGTGAGGCTGTGCAAACGGTCGAGGTATTGGTTTTGCGCATCAACGCCGCTCCAGGCTGCTTGGACCCGGCGCGAATGAGAGGCAATCGTCAGCCAGTTGGCGAGAATGGCGATGAGATACATTATCCAAATCATTGGCGCAAATTCTGGCCCCAGCAAATCCTCCGCCTGCCTGGGAAGATAGGATGGCCATAACCAACCCTGAATATATGCCTGCATAATCCCGCTATAGAGCAGGATGGCCCCCAGGTTCAAGAAAATAAGTTGACGCCATGGAAAGAAGACCGAAATTGTCCCCAGTTGCAGCAGGTACAATAATGCCAGCGGGCTGGCGTATCCGCCGGTATGGTGCAGGAACAGGGTGATGAGTAAGAGATCGAGCCAGCCCTGAACAAAAGCGGTGTGCAATAATTTTTTGTAATGTTCCCCATTGGTCCATGCAGCGCGCTCGAGGGCGCGATACAAAAACGAAAACGGGACAATCATTCCCAATGCCGCCGCCGAAAGCCAGACTACCCGCGCTGGCCATGCACAACCATACATGAGCAGAAAAACAATCATCAGGGCGCCTAACCCCAACAGGTGCAGACGCTGATTCTCACGAAGATGTGTCAAAAAAAAAGAATAAGATTTCTGTACAGATTTTCCCATTATTAAATACAACCCATTCTTGATGGTGATTATGCATGTTCTTTCACAAATACACAACCGGTAGAACTTACAATTTAATTTCTGGTATACTCATTCTGACCACAATGTTGTTAGGATTGCCCTTATGCCTCGCTTCGAAATTGATGTTGACCCTTGCGACCACATCACTGCTGACGCTATTGGCTTGCCCGGCCAGCGCGTTTTTTATATCCAGGCCTTTCAGGCTGCGCGTACCGTGACCGTTATCATTGAAAAAATCCAATTGCAATCTCTTTCGATTGGCATCGAACAATTCCTGGCGCAACTTGCCCGCCAGAACGCGGACCTGACTGAAGCCTCCGCCGATTTCTATGAGGCGCAAATGCGCATCAATCCGCCGGTCGAACCCGTTTTTCGGGCCGGAGAGATTGGCCTGGGATATGACAAAGAGCGTGACTTGCTGGTCATCGTCACTCGCGAAATCCTGGCCGAAGGCGATGACCCCGAAGAAGCTGCCGTCATTCGCTTCTGGTGCAGCCGTTCGCAGGCGCGGGCGCTGGCACGCTGGGGCGCGGAGGTGGTACAGCGTGGCCGTCCCATTTGCCCGCAGTGTGGCCAGCCAATGGAACCGGAGGGTCATTTTTGCCCCAAGAAAAACGGGCATAAGCATTGATGCAGCAGGCAGGCGAAGAAGGAAACAGGGAAACAAGTAGACAAGGCCCCTGTTTCTGTGTTTACCCATTTACCTGTATCCCTGACCCATGTCCCCTCTCTCCGACGACCTGAAACCCCTCTTTGCCCATGCTCCCCTTGAGCTCAAGGGTCAGTTTATGCTTGGTTCGAACTACACCTTCCTGGTCGATGTCGTGCATGAGGGCGAACCACTGCAGGCCGTGTACAAACCCATCAAAGGAGAGCGCCCGCTGTGGGATTTTCCCGAAAACAGCCTGGCCGGGCGCGAGGTAGCCGCTTATCTGGTCAGCGAAGCGTTGGGATGGTCGCTCGTCCCTTATACCATCCTGCGTGAGGATGGCCCCTACGGTCCCGGCAGTCTTCAGGAATACATCGAATATAACCCCAACTATCACTATTTCAATTTTCGCGATGTCGACAAAAACCGTCTGCGTCCGGTTTCGCTCTTCGACCATCTCGTCAACAACGCCGACCGTAAAGGCAGTCACATCATCATCGAAAAAGGTACTCGCCATCTCTACGTCATTGACCATGGATTATGCTTTCATCAAGAAGACAAGTTGCGAACGGTGATATGGGATTTTGCTGGAGAGCCGATTCCGACCGACCTGTTGGCCGCGCTCGAACATCTTCGCGCCGAACTCAAACCGGATGGCAGCCTGTATACCGTTTTGCTGGCTTTTCTTTCTGCTGAAGAGATTGCTGCGCTGGATTTCCGCGCAGAAGCCCTCCTGTCAGGACAACGCTTTCCCCAGCCTCCAGCCTATCGCCGTGCCTACCCTTACCCGCCGCTGTAACCCCGGCGGGTGAAGAGCCGTCGATGGCCGAGTGGTGCCGGGGAGAGCAGCGGGTCAGGTTTATGATTTCTTTGGATGATACCCTCTGTGAAATGATCTGGCGTGGAGTGTGAAGGAGATGGGGTTACTTAGCAAGGACCCGCGCCATAAATTTAGCCTCGTCAATGATGTATCGCTCGTGAATGGCCTCGCCTGCCTTTTCCACCTCGTCCCAGGCTTCGATTTTGAAAACCAGTTTGCGCCCTTCGATTTCGTTCAGTTCGGCAACCGCGCGGACCTTCATGCCCACTGGGGTGGGCGCCAGGTGGCGAATGTCTATTCGCCCGCCGACGGTGGTTTTCCCGGCAGGCAGATGACCGGTCAGGGCGGCAACGGCGGCGCTTTCCATCAGCCCCACCAGAGCGGGGGTGCTGTAAACAGGCACCAGGCCGCTGCCCCAGCGGGCGGCAGTATCGGCTTCGCTGACGGTGATTTCGATTTCGGCGCGCAGGCCAGGGGTAAGTTCAGTCATAAAGTCTCCTGTAGGGTGGTGATGAGGGTCTGTTGGGCTCCGGCAGAGCGCAAAACGGAGCAGATGGATTCGGCATCTTCAGGGCGGACCAGGGCAAGCATGTTGCCGCCGCGCCCGCCGCCGGAGAGTTTGGCGCCCAGGGCCCCGGCTTTTCGCGCTGCCCATACCAGCCGGTCGAGTTCCGGGCTGGAGACGGTCATTTCCTGTAAAAGGGCGTGATTTTCGTCCATCAGCGGCCCCAACGCTGGCGTGTTGCCGCTTTCGATGGCCTGACGCGCTGCGCGAACGATTTCCCCTACTTTATCGAACACGGCTTCCCATTTTCCTGCATCTGCCTGCCAAAGTTTGCGAACATCGCCCACCGATTCTTTGGTGGGAGCCGGAATGCCCGTATCGGCAATGACAAGGGTGAAGGGACGGGCAACGCCGAAGGCTTGAATCGGCTGTCCGCGAACAAAATATACCGGACGGGCATAGGTAATGACGGTGTTATCTATGCCGGAGGGGGTGCCGTGATGCAGTTTTTCGGTCTCGTAAGCCAGGGCGTTGACTTGTTCGTTGGGGAGAGGATGGGCCAGGTGGGACGATAGCGCCCGAATGACAGCAACGCTTACCGCGGCGCCCGAACCCAGGCCCGAAGCCACCGGGATGCTGGAGATGATGCGAATCCGCAGTGGGGGCGGAGCGGAAATATCCAGGGTGCGTAAGACGCTCTCGATAACGGTACGCAGCGCGTGACTGGAAGGGAAGGAGGAGATTTCTCCATGCAGGGAAATGCCTGGGGCGTCTATCCAAATTCCGGCAACGGGGGAATCCATCACTTCTACATCTGCATGAACCTGTGTGACCGGCACGGCCAGCGCAGGGCGGCCGTAGACGACGGCGTGTTCGCCAAACAGAATGATTTTGCCAGGGGCGGTTGCAACGGTCATGAGAGATAGAAAACGACCAGGATGGTGATTCCGAAGAGAACGATGGCAATTTGAATGGGGGTATCTTTGAGCAAGACTTCTTCGGGCGAACCGGCCTCGTGCGTGACCTGAATGAGATACAGGTAGCGAAAAATGATGTAAACCACAAAGGGGATACTCAACATCATGCTGTGGTTTTCGGGCAGGTTGGGGGCCGAGAAGGTGTAAAGCGAGTAGGCCAGGATGGTGGCCGCTGAGACGATGGTGACGTATTGGTCGAGCAGCGGGATGGTGTAGCCTTCCAGAACGCGGCGGTGCGACCCTGCGCCCCGGTCGAGCAGGGAGAGCTCGGCGCGGCGTTTGCCAAAGCCCAGGTAGAGCGCGCCAAGCGTGGTGACGACATAGAGCCAGGGTGAGAAGCGTTCGACTTCGATGAGCGTTACGCCGCTGTGGACACGCAGGACGAACCCGGCGGCAATTACCAGCACATCTACGATGGGGATGTGCTTGAGCCATTTGGAATAGGCCAGGTTGAGGACGAGATAGGCCATCAGCACGCCCGCAAAGACCGGAGAGAGCAGCCAGCCAAGCGGAAGGACGAGAACAATCAGCCCGATGGCCGCGGCCCATGCCACGCTGATGGGCAGTTTGCCTGAAGGCAGAGGGCGCTTTTTCTTTTCGGGATGTTTACGGTCCGCATCGATGTCGGCGATGTCGTTGACGAGATAGACGACGCTCGAAATCAGACAGAACAGGGCAAAGCCGCCAAGGGTGCGCAGGAATGGTTCGAGTTGAAAAAGTTGCTTGTCGAAGATGAGCGCAAAGAAGACAAAGCCGTTTTTCGTCCACTGGCGGGGGCGCATGGTTTTGAGGAGGGCGGTGAGCATGGGGGGTATTTTAATGCAGAATGCAGAATGGTGAATGCAGAATGGTGAACGGGGCGAGGAAGGATTGCGGGGAGGTGGTAGAATGCGGGCATGTCAAAAATGCGGTTGGATGTGTTGCTGGTGGAACGCGGGTTGGCCGAGAGCCGCGCCAAAGCCCAGGCAATCATTTTGGCCGGGCAGGCGCGGGTGAATGGGCAGGTGGTGGACAGGTCTTCGGCGGCTTTCGATGAATCGGTTGCGGTGACGGTGGATTCTGGCCCGCGCTTCGTCTCGCGCGGCGGGGAAAAGCTGTTGGGCGCGCTGAAGGCGTTTCCCGTTAAGGTTGCCGGGGTTACGGCGGTGGATGTTGGCGCTTCGACTGGCGGGTTCACCGATTGCCTGCTGCAACATGGCGCGGCGAAGGTGTATGCGATTGACGTGGGAAAAGGAATTTTACACTGGAAACTGCGCAATGACCCGCGCGTGGTGGTGATGGAGGAGACCAACGCCCGCTATGTCGAATCGCTGCCGGAACCGGCGCAGTTGGTGGTGTGCGATGCCTCGTTTATCTCGCTGAAAATTTTGCTGCCGGTGATGAAGGGGTGGCTGCTTCCCTCAGCCCCATCCCCTCTCCTGCCAGGAGAGGGGCGCAGGGGCGAGGGAGTGATTACGCTCATCAAGCCCCAATTTGAGGCCGGGCGCAGGGATTCGGCGCGCGGCGAGGGTGTCATCCGCGACCCGGCGGTGCATCGGCGGGTACTGCGCGAGGTACTGGAGTTCGCGGTCGGAATGGGGTTGGGGGTGAGGGGATTGGTCAGGTCGCCGCTGTTGGGGCCAAAAGGGAATGCTGAGTTTTTAGCCTGGCTGGATTTGAACCCCAACGAGATGGACATTTCCGCGCTCATCGAGAAAGTCATGAGTGAGCGCGCAATGCCTGAAATTTTCACGCGATAGGTGACTGCCTGCCCGTTACAATGTAAAACAGATAGAAAGAGAAAAGTTTGAAATGCGCCGTCTCAAATGAGCCGCCATCCTTACACTTTTTTATCCTATCCTGTCAAACCACGCGCGTTTTGAGAATGCTTTTGGTCAGGATGGGGAGGTAGTAGTGATGGGAAAGGATATGAGAAGGGCGGCCTGGGCAGAACAATTCGCGGACAATACGGATGGATGTCTTTGGTCGAATAGTTGGGGAGATTTTTGGCGTTCGGGTTGGCTGGGGCTAGGATTTTATGGTTTCGTCCAGCTCTAAAACGGGTTTGCGCGATTCGGCCAGAATATCATCCACAGTCATTGGGTGGCCTGGTTTGGCCGGGTGATAGTGAACGTGTACCCGGCTGACGTTTGAGAGTCCTTTGCAGACCATCGCCTCGACCTGATGAGCAATGCGGTTGCCCTCGCGCACGCTCAAATCTCCGTCTACGCCGATGGTTATATTGACCACAATGTGCGGGCCAAAGCGGTGCGCCTGCATTTCTTCCAGTTGCAGTACTTCTGGCACGTTTTTAAGTAATTGGCAGGTTTGTTCGGCCAGTTCCCGGCTTGGGACGGCGTCCATCAAATCAACCGACGATTCGCGCAGAATGTAGATTCCGGTGCGCAGGATAAGCAGGGCCACGAGCGCGCCCGCCAGCGGGTCGACCCATGGCAGCCCGCGCTGCCCCAGAAAAATGCCAAGCGATGCGGCGGAAGCCGAAAACAGGTCATTGCGATGGTCATAAGCCAGCGCTTCGACCACCGGGTTTTTGGTTTCCTTGCCCAATTTGCGGACGTAAATGGTCAGGAAAATTTTAATGCCAACGGTCAGAAGCGCAATCCACAGGGCAATGTCTAACGCGCCTTCGGAGGCTGTGTTGCCGCTGAGGATGTCCCACATTTTATCAATTGAACCCCAAAAGACGGCAACGGCTGTGGTTACAATAAAAGAACCGACGATGAGCGCGGCAATGCTTTCAAGCTGGCGATGTCCATAGGGGTGTTCATCATCCGCCGGTTTGTTTGCCATGCGGACGAAAATGCTCGCCACCACGTAATAGGCTACATCGGAGGTGGAATTGATGCCTTCAGCCAGCAGGGCCGGGCTGTGACCGACAATGCCAAAGATGGTTTTCAATGCCGCCAACCCAATGTTCGTACCCAATCCCAGGTTGACGGCCAGCAGGCTTTTCTTATCGCGTTCGTGTGACATTTGCTGATTGTATCGCCATCTCCGCCTGCCCGGAATGGACAAAACTCATGTTTTTGTCCTATTTTGTGCAATTGATTTTTTCAGACAGAGAACTCCTACAAAAAACTGGGCGAAAAGTATAATTGCCTCGTTTTCTCTGCCCCATGGAGGCCTCATGAATTGCCCCAGGTGTTATGCTGCGCTCACAAAAAAATTCTATAAAGGGATGATGGAAGTGGATTATTGCCCCAATTGTCGGGGCATGTGGCTTGATTTTTACGAACTCGACCAGCTGGAAGATGTCGCCTTTGACCAGGACCACTACAAAGGCTCACTGGTTCACCGCGAATGTCCTGCCGAATGCAAATGCCCGGCCTGCGAAGCGCCCATGCTGGAATTTCAGTACCGGTTGTATGACCTGAAATTGGATTTTTGCCCCCAGAAACACGGTTTTTGGTTGGATGCGGGCGAAGATGAGCATGTGCTGGTGGCCATGCGCAAGCGCAAGGGAGAGATTCGCCGCAAGACCGAGGCCGAATCGGAGTGGAAAAAGGTTCTCAAAGAACTGCACGAATTTTTCAGGGCGGGGATGTAGCAGTTATTCGTCTCGCCAATATTCCCCACCGCCGCCCTCTCGCCGCATCAGTTTACTGCCAACCAGTTCGCGGCGCAGGGTGGCGGTGTCGCTGTGGAAGCGCGACAGGATTTCATTGACCTGTTTCTCGCTGTAACGGGTTCCCGGCTCGAAGGCTTTAGCGACATACCGCAGGATGGCATCCAACTTTTTGCGCTGGGCCGGGATGGTTCTCAGTGTTCCATCGGGGCGGGTGAAATCGGTTATCACCTTGCGGTCATAGGCATCCAGGTCAACATCCGCCGTAATGGCAGATATCTGCTCGCTGGAGAAAATGCGCCGGGTGGTTTCTTCGAGCGTGGATTTTTCGAGAAAGTACATATTGTAGTAACTTTCAGCGTGGGCGCTGACCAGCCCCACCTCGCTTAAGCGTGCCAGATGGTGAGAGACCGTAGATGGCTTGAGATGGAGCAAGGCGGCCAACTGCTCCACGCTGTATGGCTGCTGGGCCAGCAATCCAACGATTTTCAGGCGGTTGGAATCGGCCAGGGCCTTGAAAATGGCAACCAGCTCGGGGTTTTTGCTCATTTTGCCTCCCGTTCGGGCCGCCAGTATTGCGAGCCGTCGCTTTTACGCTCCAACATGCCCCGGTCTATCAGGTAGCGGCGTAGCGCAGCCGTATCGATATGGAAGCGGCGCATAAGCATATTGACTTCTTTTTCCGTGTAAATTACACCGGGCGTGAAAGCCTCCACGACATAATCGAGGATAATTTGCAGTTTGGCTGGCAAGGAGGGAATCTGCTTCAGCGAACCGTCCGTATTGAGATAAGCCTTCAGAACCCTGCGGCGCGGTTCGCTTAAATCGAGCGCGGGCGTATAGGATTCGCGCGGCTGGCCCTCGAACTGGCGGCGCGCCAGGGCGTCCACGCCATCCGGATTCAGGATGTACAGGTCGTCTTCTTTGCGCACTATGCCAAGATGTTCAAAAAATGACAGGTGGTTGACCACGGCATGGAATGGCAGGTTCAGGGTTTCTGCCAGTTCTTTGAGGGTGGCGCCCTGGCGCGTGGTCAGCGCACCGACAATCCGCAGCCGGTCGGCATGGGACAGAGCTTTTACAAAGTCGAGCATTTTATCTTCCATTTTTGACTTCCTTCGTGAAATCAATTCGATAAATATCTATTTAATTTTACGAAAATCTTTGAGTTTGTCAAGGGGGCTTACTGCAAGCGCAATGATTATCAGAAAAGGCGGCCTGGAGCCCCGCCACCCCCATTCGACCGAAGCACCCGACTTCATGATTGAAGCCCCCGCATGGACACCGTCGGGTATAATCTTTTCTCAGCAAGAACAGTCTCATGGAGGAAACTATGGAACAACATGCGTTTTTTGAGGGAAAAATCGTCCCGTTCAATGAGGCAAAAGTCAGCATTGCCACGCACGGGTTGAACTATGGCACAGCCGCTTTTGGCGGTCTGCGTGCTTACTGGAATGCGGAAGAGGGCAAACTTTTCCTGTTCCGTCCGTTCGACCACTACCGGCGTTTCCTGAATTCATCCAAAATCCTGTGCATGGATTTTCCTCACACCCCCGAAAGCCTGACCCAAATCACCATCGACCTGCTCAAAGCCGATGGCTGGCAACAGGATGTTTACATTCGTCCGCTGGCTTACAAAGCAGATGCAGGCATTGGCGTCCGTCTGCACGACCTGCGTGATGAAATTTCTATCTTTGCCTTGCCCTTTGGCGCGTATGGTAAAAACGAGGACAACGCTCATGTTACCATCTCATCGTGGCGTCGGGTCGATGATAACATCATCCCGGCGCGTGGAAAAATCAGTGGGGCGTATGCTAACTCAGCGCTCATCAAGACCGATGCCATCCGCGCCGGATTTGACGAGGCGCTTGTCCTCGACCAGAATGGTCATATTTCCGAAGGCACGGCCATGAATGTTTTCCTGGTGCGTGAGGGCGCGCTGATTACTCCCCCGGTTTGGGATAATATTCTGGAGGGTATTACCCGCCGTTCGGTCATCGAACTGGCCCGGAACGAACTTGGCCTGGAGGTCATCGAACGTTCTGTTGACCGCACCGAGGCCTATGTTTGTGATGAAATGTTTATGACCGGCACTGCCGCCCAGGTGACGGTGGTGACACGGGTAGACTATCGCCAGGTCGGCGACGGGAAAATTGGGCCTGTAACTGCCAGAATCCGCGCCTTATTTATGGATGTGGTGCGCGGACGCAGCCCCAAATATCGCCACTGGAACGTGGCTGTAGAATAAAAAACCGTCCCGAATGTTTCATCTTTCGGGACGGTTATCTGAGTACCTGTTCGTCTATTTCTGTGTAAACCGAACGTAAATGAGGTTGCGGTTGCATTCTGAGTAGGTTGTCAGATAAATCTGCTCTGACATGGGCGCATTGGCCTGGTCGAATAGTTGTATCCAGAGCGTATTCTTGGAAGCCACCGGTTGAACTCCTAACTCGAACTCGAATCCGCCTTGTCCGTAGGCAACCGCAATTCCCGTAAGGGTGGTCTCATTGAATGATTTTCCTGGCACGCTGCCGCCCAATTTGACAATCAGACCCATCGCCGGATTATTTTTGGCGTCGAGCGCCTGACCAGCGACATACATGGTGGCGCAGCTGGTATCAGCGCGGTAAGTGGTGCTTTCTACTGCATTCACGGTCACGCCATAAGGCAGGCCGGTTGGCTTTGGGGTACGAGTAGGCGAAACGACAGGCGTGGCGCTGGCAGGGGGGGTGGCGGTTGCCAGCCGAAACGGCGTGAAAGTCGGCTCCAGGGTGATGGTTGGGCGGGGAGTATTGGTGGCGCGCGGCGGCCGGGTTGGTTCTGGCGTCCAGGTTGGGTCAAAGCGGATGGGCGTCCAGGTGGGGGTCAGGCTGGGCGGAATAGGCGTGGGAGGCTGCAAAGGATTGAACGCCGAATAGGGATTGTTGAAGATGCTCAACAGAAGAATACAACTGCATAACGTCATGACCAGCATAACCACCGTCAAGACGTTCCAGAGCGCATCGCGGCTTGCCTTTTTCTTTTTTTTTGCCGGGGCCGAAGCATTTGGAGTATCGTTGAGGAAATTATCGTAGTTGGTCATTCATTCATCTCCAAAGGAGGGAGTTCTTTGCATGGCGGGCATTCATCCGTTTTGATGGAACGAAAAGAGATTACTTCAGGTGAATTGTGATGGCGCTTTGTTGGCGGCGCTCAGTGAGCCAATGTTCCAAAGCACGATTTTGCAGCGTTAGCAACGCATCGGGGCTGAGGGGTCGGTCAGCCTGGGTTTCTAACACTTTGATAATGTGATACCCCGCCTCACTCTGGAGTATCTCGCTTACAGCCCCAACCTCCAGGCTGAAGGCTGCCTCTTCCACTTCCTTGCTCGCCAGGTAATTGCGTGGGAACCAGCCAATATCGCCGCGTGCAATTGGGTCAACCTGAATGGCCAGGTCTTCGAAGTTTGCCCCGGCTTGCAATTGCTGATAGTAATTTTGGGCAACATCTTCATTATAGAGCAAAATCTGACGGACGTGTACCTGTTGGGCGGTAAGTGGGACAGACGAAATGATTTTGTCACGCATCCAGGCCGCGGCAATGGCTCGCCGCAGGGATGCGCGGAAACTTTCTTCGCTGTATCGATTGGCTTGCTGCCAGGCTTGCAGCGCTTCTGCTCCGCCAATTTGGGCCGAAAGCGACTCGATGCGCGTTTGCAAAGCAGAATCATCAACCGTAAAGCCAGCCTCCGCCGCGCCCTGGGCCAGCAGAATTTGTGAAATCAGGTCATTCAGCACGATTTGGCGGGCTTCTTCTTCTCCCACAGAGACTCCCAGCGCCGCCTGGGCCGCTTTGTATCGTTCCAATTCCGCGTTGAATTCATCGAGGGTGATTAATTCACCATTGACGCTGGCCGCAAGCGGTGGGGGAGTCTCTGTAGGTGGGAGAGGGGTTTCTGTGGGTGGGGCGGGGCTGGGGGAGGCCGCAGGTAGGTCATTCCCCCCCGAACAGGCGCTGAGCGCGAACAGGAGAATCAAAAAAAGCAAAAGGTTGGGTTTCAAAGCAGACATCCTACCCATTATACCGGATGAGCATCCGCATTGTACCAGGCAACTCGCTTCCCCAATCTCGAACACCTGTTTCATGGTAAACTTGCCGCATGACTTCCATTGTTTCTATAGACATCGAAACCACTGGTCTCGACGCTAACAAAGACGCCGTTATTGAAATTGGGGCGATTAAATTCAACGGTCGCCGTATTGAAGACGAGTGGACGACCTTCATCAACCCCAACCGCCACATTCCCGAAGCCATCACCGCTCTGACTGGTATTGACGATTCGATGGTGCGTAACGCTCCGCGCCTGGCCGATGTGGTCGAGGCGTTGGAATCTTTCGTAGGAGAATGCCCGGTTTTGGGTCAGAACGTGCGTTTCGATTTGGGATTTTTGCAAAAACAGCGCATTTTGCTTTTTAACCCGGTGATTGATACCTACGAACTGGCCTCGGTGCTGCTCCCTACGGCCAGCCGCTACAATTTAGGGGCATTGGGCCAGCAATTGGGAATTCCTCTCCCCGCCAGTCACCGCGCCCTGGATGATGCCCGCGTGACCCATGCCGTGTACCTGCGCCTGATGGACCTGGCCGCTGAACTGCCGCTCGAACTGCTGGCAGAAATCGTCCGCGCCGGAGAGCCGCTCGACTGGGACGCAAACTACGCTTTTCAGCAGGCCATGCGTCAGCGGGCGCGCGAACAGGTCAAAGGGAAGAAAATTCGGGCTCAGCCAGAAGACAGCCCAATCTTCAGCCAGCAAAGCAGAGCGGGGCAGCCTCCTGCTTTGGGGCCGGTCAAAGAAGCCATTAAACTGGACCCTGATGAAGCCGCCTCCATCCTCGAATATGGCGGGCCCTTTTCCCAATACTTCGAGAACTACGAATACCGCCCCGAACAGGTGGAAATGTTGCGGGCAGTGGCAAATGCGCTCTCGTGGAGCGGCCATCTGATGGTGGAGGCAGGGACGGGCGTTGGCAAGTCGTTTGCCTACCTTGTCCCGGCGGCGCTGTTTGCCATTCAGAACAAAACCCGCGTGGTGGTTTCGACAAATACCATTAACCTGCAAGACCAGTTAATCCAAAAAGATATTCCCAGCGTGCGTAATGCGCTGGGACTTGACCTGCGCGCCGCTGTGCTGAAAGGCCGTTCCAATTATCTTTGCCCGCGCCGCCTGCAACTGATGCGCAAAAATGGGCCAAATACCATTGATGAAGCGCGCGTCCTTGCCAAAATCCTGGTTTGGAGTTGGGACGGGGCCAGCGGCGACCGCAATGACCTGAACCTGAACCGGCCCTCTGAAAAGGAGGTCTGGAACCGGCTCTCGGCGGAAGACGAGGGCTGTTCCTCCGAAACCTGCGCTGGGCGCATGGGCGGCATTTGCCCCTTTTATCGCGCCAAACAGGCCGCACTGTCTGCGCACATCCTGGTTGTCAACCACGCCCTGCTGCTTTCGGATGTGGCAACCGGCTCAAAAGTCATCCCTGAATATCAGTATCTCATCATAGACGAAGCCCACCATCTCGAAGGCGCCACCACCAGCGCCATGTCGTTTCGGCTTTCGCAACAGGATTTCGAACGCATGTTGAAGGAAGTCGGCGGTACATCGAGCGGTGTGCTGGGACATTTGCTTGCGGCGGCTAACGGCAAAACCCGCCCTACCGACTATGCCAAACTGATGCAACTGGCCTCCCGCGCCAGTGATACTGCCTTTCGCCTGGATAGTTACAGCAAAGACTTCTTCTACGCCCTCAACGAGTTCATGGCCTACCAGCAGCAAGGTCATCCGCAGAGCATGTACGCCTTCTCCACGCGCATTCTGCCCGCCAGCCGGTCTCAGCCGGGCTGGGATAACATCGAAATTACCTGGGGAACCGCCGCCGAAACGATGGAGTTACTGGTCAATCTCATCGGCGAACTCTACAAAGCCGCCGGTGAGTTATATGCCGATGGTATTGAGGAACTCGAAGACTCGGCGGGCGCGTTGAGCAGTCTCTATCGGCGCATCAGTGAGGCGCATCTTGCCATCAGCAGCATGATTCACAAACCCAACCCCGAAACGATTTATTGGATTGAAGTGCAGCCCCAAAGCAGCCGTCTGACTCTCAACACCGCCCCGCTGCGGGTGGGGCCGCTTATTGAGAAATATCTCTGGCATGAGAAGGAATCGGTCATCCTGACCTCGGCTACCCTGACCGCCGCCGGGGATTTCACCTACCTGCGCGGCGTACTGAACGCCGATGAAGCCGACGAACTGACCCTCGGTTCACCCTACGACTACGAGAACTCCACTCTGCTCTTTATCGGCAAAGACATCCCGGAGCCAAACCAGCCTGGCTATGAGCAGGCCGTCAACCGCGCCATCATCCAGACCGCCATCGCTACCGGGGGGCGGATGCTGGTCTTGTTTACCAGTTACGCCCAGCTCAAGCGCGCTTCGCAGGCCATCGCACGGCCGCTCAGCCAGCACGAAATCCAGGTCTACGAACAGGGCGAGGGAGCCGGCCCTGCTGCGCTGTTGGAGGCCTTCAAAGCCAGCCCGCAGTCGGTTTTGCTCGGTACGCGCTCGTTTTGGGAAGGCGTGGATGTGCCGGGCGAAGCGCTTTCGGTGGTTGTCATCACCAAACTGCCCTTTGAAGTCCCCTCCGACCCCATCATTGCCGCCCGCTCCGAAACCTTCGACGAGCCTTTTAGCGAGTACCAGGTCCCCGAAGCGATTCTCAAATTCCGACAGGGGTTTGGTCGTCTGATTCGTACTGCCAGCGACCGGGGCGTGGTTGCCATCCTGGACCGGCGCGTCTTGACCAAACAATATGGACGCCTGTTCATCGAAAGCCTGCCGCAATGCACGCTTCGCCAGGGCAACGCTGCCGACCTGCCCAAACTGGCCGAACGCTGGCTGGGCTGAGGAATATCCAAAACTCTCGTCAGAAAAGTGGTCAAAATCTATAGATTTTGACCACTTTTCTGCTATGATGAGATAAAGAGAAAGCGTATTTATAACCAATTCTTATAGCAGTGAAAAATCTTATCAGTATGGGTGTTACATTTGTCATCCTGGCTTTGTGAGATTTATTACAACACGAAATTGAAAATTAAGGATATATTAATCAAGTCAAATTGTGACAGTTTTATCCAATTACAAAAGGAGGTGGTTTTATTCGCGAAAGGAGACACAGAAGAGAAATAGTCACTGTTCTTACATGTAGTTGAGCAAGAAAACCCAATACCTTAAGGAGAATGCAAACAATGTCAACCAAGAAACTGCTCGTTTTGCTTGGCGCGCTCGTGTTGGTTGCTGCTGCCTTGTCGGCCTGCGCTGGCCCCGCTGGCCCTCAAGGCCCCGCTGGTCCTCAGGGCCCTGCTGGCCCTGCTGGCCCCCAAGGCCCCGCTGGCCCCGCTGGCACAATGGCCGACCTGACCTGCACCGAATGCCATAACGACACCGCTCTCATCACCCGCCACAAAGCCAACTGGACAACCTCCGTGCATGGTTCGGGAGAAGCCTTGGCTTATGCAGGCGAACGGAAAGACTGCGCGGGGTGTCATGATGGCGCTACCTTCAGCCAGATGATTGCCGAAGGCAAAAACTTTAGCCAGGTTGAATCTGGCAATGCTGCTCCCACTCACCAGGATTGCCGCACCTGTCACCAGATTCACACCACTTACACTGCTGCAGACTGGGCTCTGGAAACCAATGCCCCCGTCGCCTTCATCACGAACGGCGTGACCTTTGACGGTGGTTCCGGCAACCTGTGCGCCAACTGCCATCAGGCCCGCCGCAACATCGACAGCTTCAAAGACAAGGCGGATGCCACCAAGTATACATCCACCAGCCCGCGTTTCAACCCGCACCTGAGTGTACAGGGTGACGTGCTGATGGGTGTTGGCGGCTTTGGCGTGGAAGGCAAACCCGGCACGCACTATAGCGGCGTCAAAGATACATGCGTAGGCTGCCACATGAGCACCGAGAAGGTTCACACCTTCGAGCCGCAGCTTTCGAACTGTGTCACCTGCCATGCTGATGCGGAGAACTTCGACATCAACGGCGCTCAGACCGAAGTGCAGACCCGTATGGAAGAACTCAAGGCCCTGCTGACTGAAAAAGGTCTGCTCGATGCCGAAGGCGCGGTTGTTCCCGGCACCTGGGATGAGAAAACCGCTACCGCCCTGTGGAACTATGGCGTTATTGAAGAAGATGGCAGCCATGGCGCCCACAATCCTGAATATGTGAAAGCCTTGCTCGATGCCGCCTTTGAGGCTCTCAAGTAAACGGCAAAGAGTTTCACAACAAGACACACCCCGACTTAAGCCGGGGTGTGTTGATTTAACCAACCAATCAGCCGCGCCAGCGAGGCTGGCGCATCGAAACCACCTTTTTCGAGCAACCTGACCCGTCCATCGAAACAGTCACTCTGTGTCAACTCTGCTTCATCGTTTGCGCTGGGCCTTTGGTTCTCTGTGGAAGGCGTTCAGGCCGCTCTCTTGCCAGGTGAATTAAGGGTTCAACGCGTTTGCCTGCAGGTATTTCCTCGCCAGGAGTAGAGCAGCCAGCGATTTTGCGTCTTGCATCTCACCACTTTCAGCCTGGCGCAGGGCCTCGGTTGCAGGGATTTTTTCGACGCTCAGGAATTCATCGGCATCGGCTTCGAGTGGGTTGTATTTCAATTCGGTTGCCAAAAAGACATGCATCAGTTCGGTAGAATAACCAGGAGCCAAGTAAAAAGCACCGATTTCAACCAATTTTTCGGCCTCCATGCCGGTTTCCTCTCGGATTTCACGCGCAGCGGCCTCAACGGGTGGCTCGCCTGGTTCCAGAGTTCCGGCAGGGAGTTCAAGCAAGTTGATTTGAGCCGCATGGCGGTACTGGCGAACAAAATGCATCTGTCCCTGGGAATCGACCGGGATGATAATTACCGAACCAGTATGTTCGATGATGTCATATTGGACCATGCGTCCATCGGGCGCGCGCAGGTGGTCACGCCGAACATGAAAGGCGCGGCCTTCGTAGACGGTTTCAGCAGCAATCAGTTCAAATTTCATTCAGGTTTGTCCTTGGGCAAAGAAACACCCGGGCGTGATGGCTGCCCGGGTGTTAAATGGGCAACGAGGTATCAGGGAATGGTGATTTGCGCGCCAGTGGTAAGCGTGTAAGGCGGTTGCAATCCATTCTGGTTGGCAATCGTCAGCGGGTCAACATCTCCAAATTTACATGCGATGCTGTAAATGGTGTCTCCCGACAATACGGTGTACTGTGTTGGGTGGGTCAAGAGGGCGCGAGCGCCCGGGAAGGCCTTGCCAGTTTGTGGAATTTTCAATACTGTGCCAGGGGTAAAGTAACTTTGCGACCGGCTGAGCCCGTTGAGCGCCAGTAGTTCATCAGGGTCAATATTGAAGCGGCGGGCTATGCAAAATGGGAATTCGCCCTTTTGCAAAGTGTACGTCGTTGGGAGAGTTGGGGAGCCAGGAATGGTTGTGACAGATGGTAGCGGCATGGGAGTGGTTGCCGCCGAAGATTGGGTGACTTCGGGGGTGACCACCTGCGGCTGAGTTGTTTGATTTGCTTCAGGGGTCGCAGACGGTTGCAGAATAACCACCGGCGTTCCGGAGGTCGCAATGGCCGTCTGTGTGCCAGCCAGTTCAACCACCTGCATATTGCCGCTGGCAGTGGCCGGGCTGGGGAAATCTGGCGTTGGCACAGGCGTGGAGGCTGTGCGCTGACAGGCAGTAAGCGCAAGTGCCAATGCAATCAAAATGGTAAGGGCGATTCGCTTGCTCATGACTTCTCCTCTGGAAGTAAGGACGGGATAGGCGTGGGAGAGCAGGTGGGTGACTTGATACTAGCACAACCTTTCTAAAGCGTCAAGAACTCCTATGTTTGATGCTGCTACAGGGCTTTCTTGAAAGATTGTTCCGTGGTGATGTCAGCGGTTGATTTTTCTTGTAAATTGTTATAGAGTATTAGCAGAGGAGGGTATTTTTTCCGCGTGTGTCGTTCACTTCAAATAAGGAGGCTTTGATATGACACGAAATGCCGGACTATGGATTGACCATAAAAACGCCTATATCATCTGGCTGCATGACAATCAAATACAGGTCATTCCGTCTAACCTTAAGCCGCGCGTTCATAGCGGCGGGACACGCATTGGCGGTATGTACAACCAGGGCCTGGATTCAGAGCTTGGTCACAATGACCGCTTTGAGCACCAGTTACATGAGTTTTACGAGAAGGTGATTGGGGCTGTCAGAGAGGCAGACTATCTTTTTGTAATGGGCCCTGGGGAAGCAAAAAATGAGTTTCAAAAAGCCCTGCAGAAACATAAAGATATGCGCGGGCGTTTGATAAAAAGTGAGCCGGCTAACAAAATGACAGAAAAACAAATGGCCGCCCGTGTGCGTGAATTCTTCATGCGCGAGATGGCCTTCTGAACACAGGCTTTGTGATTTTTCAACCAGCGGTATTCTGGGTACTCTCAAGTATCTGGGGTACCGCTGGTGCGTGGTATCGCTTCACCCGTTTTTTGCAATGGGAACTACGCCAATGGACAGGAGCGCGGCCTGAACGTGGAGCAGCCCCGTTGCAGCCGCCTCACCCCCTTCGTAAACGGAAATCTGACCATTCGCATCGAGTGTGGCTATTTTGTCGCTATCATTTATCGCTGCTGCGCCGATGAATCGCGTCCCTTGTTCCAATCGCGATGGGGAAATGAGTGCTTGACCGCGCGATGCGGTTGATTTGCTCACTTCAACGAAGCCTGCTTCGCGTTGAATAACTTTGCCGTTCTGAGTAACGCACAGAATGGTTTGTTCCGGTCGGATGGTAAAAGCGGCAATCACGTAATCGGTGGCGCTGATACGCAACCGCTCCTCGGCAGAGTAGGTCAGGTCATCGACGTCGAAACCAAGCAGGCGGCCTTCATAGGTGACAATGACATAGCGCTCGCCTTTTTTGCAGAGCGAAGCATCAAAGGGTTGGTCGGACTTCTGGGTCGTACCTCGGCCGAGATAATGATTGTCCAGAATGGATTGGGCCAGCGAATTCAGCGTTTTTTTCACGAATCCGCGTCGGCTGACCTGGATGAAAAAATCAGTCAGGGGCAAGCGCGTGAGCGGCATGATGGCGGCCAATAATTCGCCTGCATGTGGTTCATTGGGCCGGGGGGCTGCATCCCAGGCGAAGGCATCGCCTTCGGTCAAAGGAATTTCATCCATGCGCAGGGTATTAACACGTCCCGATGTAAACAGAAACAGGAGCTCCTCGTGGGCGGGAATGGCCAATAAACGCGGAAATTCTCCCTCTGATACCAGTTCACCATGGATTCGGCCGAGCGTGGTGGTTCCTGAAGGCGTGGATACTATTGAGGGCGCGAAGCGGAATATCTGTCCTGCAACATTATAGACCAACAGGTTGAGCATTGGGTCTGGCGTGGTATCAGCGGCCAGGCCAGGCAGGGAACTGCCCTCTGCGACCTGGCGTTTGAGCATCTCCAACTGGCGTTCCAGATGAATAATGCGTTTCTGATAATCTTGTATGCGCGTTCCATCTTGCAAGGCCAGGTTTTCGGCCATTAATTGCTCATTGCGTTCAGTCAGGTCGCGCAAGCGCCCAGCAATCAGTTTGAGTATGGTGAGCGCAGAAGCAGGCCGTGTTTCTGCTTCTTGAATCCACTCCTCGATTTTTTGATTGAAGTTCATGAGAATATCCTTGTCATCATCGCGTATCCGCAAAATTCATCAGGCGGTTCAAGTTTGGTGATTGCAGGCGTTGGTTCAATTCAGGAAAGCGGAAGAAACGATGTCTTACATTTTTGGGCGCGGCTGCGTAAGCAGTTCGGGGCGAAGAATCTCCTGTAGTTGTTCTTCGGTGAGCAATTGGTGTGCCAGAACCACTTCGCGCACGCTTTTGCCGGTGGCATAGGCTTCTTTTGCCACTGCCGTCGCGTTTTCGTAGCCGATGTATGGATTCAGGGCAGTGACTATCCCAATGGAATGGTCGATTATCTGTTGGAGTCGTTCACGATTGGCCGTGATGCCGCGCACGCAGCGTTCGGCCAAAGTCAGGCAACCTTGTCGCAGGTAAATCAGGCTGTTGAGCAGGTTATGTGCAATGATTGGCTCAAACGCGTTTAACTGTAATTGCCCGCCTTCCGCCGCAAATGAAACCGTAATGTCATTGCCAATGACTTCGTAAGCAATCTGGTTAACCACTTCGGGGATGACCGGGTTGACTTTGCCAGGCATAATTGATGACCCGGCCTGCACGGCAGGCAGGTTAATTTCACCCAGCCCCGCGCGCGGCCCAGAAGAGAGCAGGCGCAGGTCGTTGCAGGTTTTGGAGAGTTTGACCGCGATGCGTTTCAGGACCCCAGAAAGTTGAACAAACGCCCCGGCATCTTGGGTGGCCTCGACCAGATTGCTTGCGGTCACAAATGGGATGCCGGTAATCTCGGTCAGGAATCGGCACGCCAGGCTGGCGTAGCCGGGCGGAGCGTTGATGCCGGTCCCAATGGCGGTTGCGCCCAGGTTGATTTCCTGAATCAGCAGAGCAGCCTCTTGTAGCCTTTGCTGGTCTTCTTCCAGCATGACGGCATAGGTGCTGAATTCCTGACCCAGCGTCATTGGCACAGCATCTTGCAGTTGGGTGCGCCCCATTTTGAGAATGTCGGCAAATTCGATGGCTTTGGCCTCAAAATCGGCCCGCAAGATGCCCATGGCTGCCACAAGGCTGTCAATTTCAAACCGCAGGGCCAGTTTAACAGCGGTCGGGTACACATCATTCGTACTTTGGCTCAGGTTGATGTGTTCGAGCGGGTGAATTTCGCTGTATTGGCCGCGCTCCAGCCCCAGGATTTCCAGCGCGCGGTTGGCAATCACCTCGTTGGCGTTCATGTTGGTCGAGGTCCCGGCCCCGCCCTGAATCACATCGACCACAAACTGGTCGTGCAGTTTTCCAACGCGGATTTCCTCACAGGCCTGCCTGATGGCCTGGGTTTTGCGCTCGTCCAGCAATCCCAGTTGGTGGTTGGCTTTGGCGCAGGCTTGTTTGACACAGGCCAGGGCGCGCACCAGGCTGGGGTAAGTCCGAATCCCTGTTCCGGTGATGGGGAAGTTTTCGAGCGCGCGCAGCGTATGAATGCCGTAATAGGCTTCGGCAGGAACCTGCCGCTCACCAAGTAAATCATGTTCGATTCGGAAAGTAGGTGTAGTCATACAGCAATTGTACATCCCACTGCAAAATTTTGTAACTATCCAACCGTGCGCCGCGTGGATTTGTGGCGCCCATAACGTACAACGACGTTTTTCATTCTCCAATGATTTTCTGCACTGTTGCAGCGGACAGTGATTGTCTTTTGAAATTCTTCGCTCTTTAACGGCGAAATCGCGCCTTTGGTTCTGTGTTTTTTCTCACAATCGATGTAAAAGGCGTATAATTAAGCTGGTTTTGATGAGAAAGATGCTCTGTTAACAACGCGCAATAATGGTTGTCCGCCGGGTTTGGTCTTCCGTCTGGCCCTAGAAAGGCCCGGGCCAGGATGGGTGGCAAGGATGGTTCGGAGTTATCTTCTTCGCAACAGAGTTTGGGAGGGTCTTTATGATGGGGTTATCTTTTCAAATTTTTCAGATTCTTGCCGGGTTCTATCTGATTTTTGCATATTCCTTTTTCTTGTTACCTTATCTTTTCTCTTTGTTGGGCGATAGCCCCTTTCAAGATAAATTGGTACGCACGATTTCCTTTGTCCTGACGCCGTTTGTCTTGCCATTGATAGCCATTGGCTGGCTTGGCTGGTCTTTGCTGAGCGTCTTCGGCGGGATGGTCGTGGTCTTCCTTTTTACTTGGGTTTCTCTATTGGCCTGGCTGAATGCCCGTTTTCCCTTTGGTAAAGTTTTTAAGGCCTGGTTTGGGGCAGCCAATTGGGTTTTACAGAAGGTGGAGCGCTTTCTTGAATGGATGGGCATCAAAAAACTGTTCTTTGGTCTGCCCTTATCGAATTGGAAGCCGATTAAGCAGGTTTGAGGCAATAGCCGGGGAAGCCGATGGTTTTTAAATCAACACGCCCCAATTACGTCCATCTGGGGCGTGTGGTGGGTTTACGCGCTGATTTCTTGCCAGGTTTGTTTCATCAAAAGAGCATCTTCCTCCATCACCGGGCTTTCACACAAAATGCGCCCACCCGCGCCAAGAGCTCGAAGCGCGCGGAATAATTCTTCCAGCCTCAAATCAGATTCGGCGATTTTCAGGTGATTTTTCTCGCCTTTGGGGCCGTATTCAATACCCGAAAGGTGAATATGCAGTTTCTTAATTGCTGCTTCGCCCAGGGCTTTGGCATATAACTCAAGCAAAGACATCCACTCTGCGTAACTGTTAACCGACCCGTCTCCAGGCCGGGCGTGCAGGTGGGCAAAATCGAGACAGGGGAGTACGCCAGGGATGGATTTCGACATTTCAAGGGTGTCTTCAAGCGAACCGAGCATGGCGCTCTTGCCCATTGTCTCTGGACGTAAAATTACAGGGTTTTCTGCGGCGCGCAACTCGTCCACGCACCCGGCCAGGCGCGGAATGGCAACTTTTAGCACGTCGGAAGGGGGTTGCTCAAAATACGAACCGGGGTGGAAGATGATGTCGGTTGCCCCGGCCAGGTTTCCGTAATGCGCGGCGTCCATCAGCCGCTGACGGCTTTTTGGCCATTCTTCGTCACTGGCATTCAGGTTGATAAAATATGGCGCGTGGACGCTGAGGGCCACGTCCTCTGCGCTGGCCGTGGACCGGATGGCGGCGCAGGTTTCGATGGAAACGCGCACGGATTGCACCCAGCCCAACTCCATCGCATCCAGCCCAATGGATTTGCTGAATTGAATTGCGCCGACCGAGCCGCCCGGCTTTTTTGGAGTGCCGATGGGTGAGCCGACTGTGCCAAAACGAAATGATGCATTCATGAAAACTCCTCGTTGTGAGCGGCCTGAAGCGCCGTTGAGTGTTACATCAGCGATGAAATTTTTGCCCACAAGGGCGGGCCTAAAATTAACAAACCCACCAGCACGGCCGCGCCTGCCGCAATAAGCACGGCCGCTGCGCCCACATCTTTGCCCACTTTGGCGAGCGGGTGATGGGTAGGGCTGGCTAAATCAACAACGGCCTCAATCGAGGTGTTGAAAAATTCCGCCGACCAAACCATTGCAATCACGATGACCAGCACGGCCCAATCGCGGGCGGGGAGCGCAAGCCACAGGCCGAGAATCAGGACACCTATGGATGCGGCGGCGTGAATCCAGGCGTTCTTTTGACTGCCAATGACGTACCACCAGCCATGGATGGCATAGCGAAAGGATGCGATTCGAGATTTGATGAACCCGGTCATTTCTGGCGTTTCCTGAAGGGGTTGGGGCGATTTCCCCGTCTCACTCCAGCACCTGAATGTGTCCCAGCCCCAAACTTTCGAGGATTTTGGCCTGGGCGGCCCACATGCGGGCTTTTTCTTCCTGCCCGGCATGGTCATATCCGAGCAGATGTAAAATGCCGTGAACGGTGAGCAGTTGCACTTCGGCTTCTACGGGGTGTCCAGCGCGGGCGGCCTGTCGGACGGCGGTCTCAACCGAGATGATGATGTCGCCCAGGTAGCGAGAGCCGGTTTCCGGGTCGTTTTCATCGGAGGGGAAGGAAAGCACGTCGGTCGGCGCGTTAATTCCCATCCACCGAAGGTTTAACTCGCGCAGTTGGACATCGTTAGAAAGCACGATGGTCACTTCCGCATTGGTGGGGGCAGATTGCTCTTTGAGAGCGACTTGCGCGGCTTGTTCCACCACTTCAATAGGGATGGCAGGGGACAGGTTTTCGAGAGTCTCGACAAGAATCATATTTTTTCAATGGCTTTTTGAATGGGGGGGGGTGGGGTTTCGGCGGCGGAGGGCGTTTCGGCGGCCGGGTATTGAATACGGGGATGATATTGACCCAGCAGGGTGGTTACGAATGCTTCGGTAATCACCGTCAAATCTCGAAATGTCAGGCGCGTATCGTCTAATTGACCTTCTTTTTGACAAAACTCAATCGATTTTCGAACCAATTCTCGAATTTGTTCTTCGGAACGGGGGCGCTCGGAACGGGCGCGGGCTTCTATATTATCGGCCAGCATGAGCAGGGCGGTTTCACGGCTGCGCGGGGGTGGGCCGGGGTAGCGGAATTTTGCCGGGTCGATTTTTGATTTGTCGCCGCCGGCGGCTTGTACCGCCAGGTTGTAATGATATCGTGCCAGCAGAGTGCCGTGATGTTCAAGCATAAAATCGATAATTCTGCGCGGCAGACGGTATTTCCTGGCGAGTTGAACACCATCGGTCACATGTCGGACAACCAGGCCCGCAGCGGTTTCCGGGTCAATGTCATGATGGGGGTTCAGGTTGTCGGGGAGTTGGTTTTCGATGAAAAATGGCGCGTTGGCGGCCTTGCCAATATCATGATAGAGCGCGCCTACCCGTACAAGCAGGGTATCTAACCCCAACCGTTCGGCGGCTTGCTCGGCCAGGTTCGAGACCATCAGGCTGTGTTGGTATGTGCCGGGCGCATTGCGCAAGAAGTATTGCAGGAGCGGCGCATCGGGACGGGAGATTTCGAGCAGCCGCAACGTGGTGGTTAAGCCGAGAAACTCTGCCAACAAGTATTGGAGCATGAGCGCAATGCTGGCGGAGGCAACACCGTTCAAAATGCAGGCGCCCAGTAATTGAAAATATCCCAGCCAGTCGATGCTGGATTTTGGAACCCGATACGCTACAATGACAGCAATTCCGGTCAACCCAATGACGAGCGCAGCCCAGAGAAAGGCGCTGATGCGGTGTGCCTTTCCCAGTGACAGCACGCCTAAGAGCGAAGTAAGCATATAGAAAATGGTCAGTTCGAGCGCGTTAACTTGCCCAAAGGCTGCCAGGATACTAATGGCAACCGAAAGAATTAATCCTCCGCCAGGGCTGAACAGGGTAGCGATAAGTAATCCAAATGCAGGAATGGGGAATGCGTAGGGTAACAGGGTGCGGTCAGGGATAACCAGACGGGCGGCGGCAAGGAACATGATGAACAGGATAGCGACCAGCATCAAACTGCGGCCATCGGTGTAATAGGATGGGCGACGGCGTTGGAAATAAAATGCAATAAAGGTCATCATGACGCTGATGATTGCAACGCCTCCCAGGTACTCCATGCCGGTGTTGCGTGGGCGTATCAGACCGAGTTTTTCGAGCGCTTCAATGTCGGTTTCGGTCAGTGCTTTGCCGCGCCGCACGACTACCTCTCCTGCTATGTAAGTCTGCGTGACTGGTTCTACGGACTGGCGGGCATTTTGCCTGGCGGCATTGGTGAGTTCGGGGCTGAAAAAACTGTTGGGGACGACAAAGGGTGTGACCAGTTCGACAACGATAGCGGCCTGTTCTTCGCTCAACACAAAACTGACTATCGATGGTATGTTACTTTGAATGGAAGAGATATTTTCTTCGCGTACTGCGCCGCGCATAATTGCTTCCAGAACGCGCAAGGCATCTTGTTGTGTGGTACTCCAGCGTGCATTGGATAAGCGCAATATGCTTTCGATGGTTGCCGTTTGCAAGGTCAAGTCATCAATGGCCTCTATGGCTTCGCCTTTTTGCTCCAGCGGCATGTTTTCATCGGCGCGGATGGCTTCGACCTGGTCCAGCGCAGCGCGCAGGCGGGAAACCTGTCGGCGGGCAATGGCCGGGTCTGGGGGAGTGTAAATGGGAGCAATGGCGCGTTCTGCCGCATCGCGCGCCAGCGAGGTGCGCACGTCGCTGATGTATTCCCCGTTCGATGGAGCGGTGTAATCTTGTGGCGCAACCTGCCCCACCTTAACAGGCAGGGTTGGTCCGCTGACAGAAACCGGGATGATAAGGATGATATAGGTGGCCAACCCGGTCAATATCAACAGGATAAAGGCAAAAAAATCGTGACGGTCAACTTCCCGCCACCAGCGGGGAGGGTGATTCATGTCATTTTTGCAGCAATTCGCGCACAATGGCGCTGACCTGGTCTCCGGCAGCGCGGCCTGCCACTTTGGACATCATCACTTTCATGACTTTGCCCATGTCGGCGGGGGTGATTGCGCCGGTTTCAGCGATGGCCTGGCGGGCCATTTCGCGTAGTTCATCGGGGCTCAGGCTTTTGGGCAGGAAGGCGTTGATGACCTCGATTTCTGCCTGCGCGTCAGCGGCCAGGTCTGCGCGGCTGGCTTTTTGGGCTTCATCGAGCGCTTCTTTGCGTATTTTGATTTCTTTTTGCAGGATGGCCAGCACGGCGGTTTCGTCGAGCGTCATGCGGCGGTCAACTTCGGCCTGTTTAATGGCCGCAAGGAGCATGCGCAGGGTGCGTTTGCGTAGTTCGTCGCCCGATTTCATTGCCTGTTTGAGGGCTTCGTTGATTTGGGTTTTGGTATCCATAGTTTGATTATAATCCTTTGAGATTGATGGATTGAACAGCAACCTGATTGCGCGATTGGTCATTGATGATGGATTGATTCCACTGAAATGCTGAAATTTGTTGTGGGGTGAGCGCCTGGCGAATTTTTACGAGTTCTTGTTCGGTGCGTTTGATGGCGGCGGCGCAGGCATACTCGAAATCAGGCCGGGATGGGTCGTCTTTGTTCATCCAGGCGTGCGAGTCGCGGGGTAAGAGAGGAATGACCAGCGGGGCAAGCAGCGGGATGAACGAGAAATATTCTAGCGGCGGGTAGATTCGCCCCGATTTCAGGCGGGGGTCGTTCATCACCTCGAGCAGAGACGGGTCAATGACATCTGGCGTTGCCCCTGGGTACCTCTCACGCCAAAGCGTGGTGTAGTTGCTATGGGCATAGAAATCCTGAGCCGTGTGAGTCAGCCGCCCAAACGCAGCCCGGGCAAGCGAGGCGGGCCTGCCGCTTTGGAGTGTTTCGATGATGGTTTGACGTTGTTCCTCAATATAAGCATCTCCGGCGGCGAAGGCATTGTTATCGTAGTGGAAATGGTCGTACCCAAACTGATAGCGAATAGCATCCTGTCCCAGGTTGGCGTGGATAATTTCTGTGAGCGCGGCAGGGTCAAAATAGGGGCGTAAGGCTTGTTCGGTAATCGCACGGTGGTATTTTGCCTTCATGAGTCCGATTATAACAGCAGGGGAATAGGACTTTCTGGCGGTTTTTTGTACCCAAAATATCCTGTTTTCTGGTTGCTTTTTGTGTGTTTTGGTTGTACAATTTTCGCAACCATATTCAGAGGAGGCTTAAAATGACGAATTTTAGTTCTGAAATCACCAGCGATGATAAGCTATGGGCATTGCTTGCGTACATTTTTTCACCGCTGGTTCCCATCATCCTGATGTTGATGGAAGACAAGAAAAACCGCCCATTTATTAAAGCGCATAATGCCCAGGCACTTATCTTGGGAATCATCGCTGTTATTACTTCCAGCTTTTGCATTGGTATTCTGGTCTGGTTCTATATGCTCTATTTGGGCTTCCAGGCTTACCAGGGCAAGACAGTGGAAGTGCCGGTAATTACGAATTTCGTCAAGGGTCAGGGTTGGGCGTAAACGCTCTACCGGTCGCCGTTATAAACCCTCAATTTTGGTTTTAGGTTGAGGGCCTTGAAAAAAAGAAAGCCTTCTGAAAAGAGGAAACTCAATCAGGAGGCTTTCATAACTTAAGGGGCGCTTTAGGCTTCCTTTTCAGGCTTATTTGCCTTGCCCAACGATGCTCACAGAGTCAAAATCGCTCGGTTTACATTGACACAATCTTATTTCTCTCCTAATTTTGATTGTCTTCAGATTTGAACCTTTTCTCGGTGTTGGGGTACATACTTACAGAACCGAGTGAAGGCAAACAATGACATCTTACGCCCTGCCCAAAAAGAAAACCTGGCCGGTCTCCATGGCCTCCTTTGAAACCCATCTTGAACTTTTGCAGCGCATCAGCGCAGGAGACGAATTTGCCCTGCGTGAACTCTACGAGGCCTATGGTCGGCGTCTCTATGCCTATGCCTTGCGCCTGACCGGTGAGCCAGCCCTGGCCGAGGATGTTGTTCAAGAAACGCTGATTACAGTTTGGCGCGCAGGCGGAAAATATCGCGGCGATGGACGGGTTCTGGCCTGGCTGCTGTCCATTGTTCACAACCTGGCGCTCAAAACCCTGCGGCGGCAATCCATCCTCATGACCGATGAGGTAGAAGCGAGCCTGCCTGCGCCGGATGATTCACCCGAAATACAAACCCAGCGCAGCGAACAGACGCGTTGGCTGCAGCAAGGCTTGCAAAGTCTCAGTCCTGAGCATCGCGCAGTGCTTGAACTGGTTTTTTACCAGGGGCTCAGTTTGGAAGAAACTGCCCAAGTCTGCAACTGCCCGCTGGGAACGGTCAAAAGCCGGTTAAGTTATGCCCGTCAGCATTTGCGCGGCACGCTTATCCGCCAGAATATGGAGGAATGGCGATGAATCATGAAAATTTTGAAGAGCTGTTGTTGCTCTATGTCGCCGGTCAACTCAGCGAAACCGAGCGCGCCGAAATTGAAGCTCACCTGCTCCTCTGCGCTGATTGCCGGGCGGATTTGCAACTCTGGCAAGCCACTTCCGAGGAAATTGGGAGAGCAAATCGCGCTCTGTCCGCACCGCCCAACCTTGTCGAACGCGCCATTCATGAAATCCATGCGCCGAACCGACTCGCCGCCGCCTTCCTTCGAACCTGGCAGCTACTCCGCGCCCAGGCATTCCTGGTTCAGCGCGAAATGTGGCCTGCCGCTGCTCTGGTAATGTTCATAGGGGTTGGTGTTGCCCTAATTGCGGAACGCGCCAGCGTTCTTTATTTCCTGGCCCCGCTGATGGCAGCCTCAACCCTGGCCATGCTCTACGGTCCTGAGAACGACCCTGGCCTGGAACTGAGCCTGGCAACCCCAATCTCGCCCTGGAAAATCTTATTGGCCCGCTTGAGTCTGGTTTCGGGCTACAACCTGTTGCTGTGCCTGGCTGCCAGTCTGAGCATGCTTTTCATCGTTCCACCTGGATTGCTCGGTGCGCTTATCCTGGGTTGGCTTGGGCCGTTGGCCTTCCTTTCGGCGTTGGCGCTGCTTCTGTCCATCTGGTTGGGGACCAGTCAGGCCATTACCATTACCTACAGCCTTTGGCTGTTGCAGTACATCCCTTTCAAAGCCATGGGGTTATGGTTCAACTCACCAGGTCTGGACTGGACGATGCTGGCTTATCAGCAATTCTGGCACAGCCCTCTGCTGTTACTGCCACTTTCCCTGCTCCTGGTTGGGTTGGCGCTCTGGTCTGCCAATCAATCGGCGTTCAGATTGCCAGGCGCGCTCGGTTAACTTTCTCGAAAATAGAAAAATAAAAAAGGGGCACTTTAATGCCCCAGGAGGAAAATGTGTCACAATTCTTTGGCGTTTTGCGGCATGAGTTCAGCATGTCTGTGCGTCGCACGGGTATGTGGGTCGGTTATTTGTTGCTGTATGGGTTCTATCTGACCATCTTTTTTGTACCCGATCTGGATGGTTTTGCTACATTCGTTCCACCCGATGAACTTTGGCAGTTTTCTGGGCGAACCCTGTTTTACTGCAATATGTTCATGACCGTCCTGGCTGGTATTCTCGCCGCCGACCGTTTGCAGCGCGATTTTCGCCTGGGCGTGCGCGAATTGCAACAAAGCTCGCCGCTCAGTCTGCCAGTTTATATCCTGGCAAAATATTTCGGAGTGCTGGCTGCGGCCTTGACGCCCATGCTGATATTTGTGCTACTCGCCGGGGTTATCTATGTCAGCATGTTCGGTGCCCCAGTCCAGTTCATTGGAACTTTGCTGGTGGCTTTTGGGGCGATAGGAGTTCCAGCGCACGCTTTTGTGATTGCTTTTTCACTGGCCTGCCCGCTGGTAATACCGGTGCGTGTCTATCAGGTGCTCTTTACCGGCTACTGGTTTTGGGGGAACTACCTTAACCCGGGTGCTTTCCCAACCATCAGCGACACTTTGCTGGTACCCTCCGGTAAATATGTTCTCTATGGATTTTTTGGCGGTTTCCCATCTGACCACGCGTTGCCGTCACTGCCCTACACCACCACGGATGCCATTCTGAATCTATCGATTTTAACAGTCTGCATCGTGCTGGTTTTATTTAGCATCAATTACTATTTGCGTTGGCAGGCGCGCCGCGCTTAGGAGTTTTATGAAACGCTTTTCGTTACGCTATTCCATGTTGACCTATAAGCTGGACCAGCTCTGGTTTCCGCTATCGTTTTGGGCCATGTTTGTCATCATTGCCTTCCTTCAAGAACAACCTGACCAATTGATGAACACCACCCGCGCTTACCTTGGAGCCGCAGTGCCGCTTATGGGCGGGATTATGGCTGCATATGCCGTACTCGATGACCCGGCCCTGGAACTTCGTTTTTCTACTCCCATTCCCGCCTGGTGGACTTTGCTTGAGCGCCTTGGTCTGACCTTCCTGATTCAGGCGGTCACGGCGCTTAGCTTCCAGGGGGTAACTGTTCTGATGGGTGGCGATTTCTCCATGTTCGTCTCTGGCTGGCATGTACAACTGGCCTGGATTCTCCCCACTCTGGCCCTTATGGCGCTCGGCTGCTTTGGCGCGCTGGCTACTGCGCAAACCACGATCGGCGCGCTGTTCGTTGGGTTGGTGTGGATGGTGGAACTGATTGCGCGTAGCTGGTTGGCAGAGAATTCTGGTAAGTATGTTCTCGTTTTTATGGGGGCGCTCATGCCTGACCACCCCGATTTGTTTGCCAATCACCTTTCCGTCTTTTCCATTAGCTTAATTTTCATCTTTGCGGCCTGGGTACTTTTGCGCCGCCAGGAAAGATATATCTAAAAAGGACACTCTCATGATTGAAATTAACTCTCTAACCAAAACTTATGGATTCGGCCTAAAAACCGTCCATGCGCTTAATGACATCGACCTGCAAATTGGACCGGGGATGTTTGGTTTGCTCGGCCCTAATGGCGCAGGTAAAACCACCTTCATGCGCATTCTGGCCGGAATTGTCAATCGCTCGACCGGCTCGGTTCAAATTGCCGGGCAGGATATTGCCACTGAGAGCGGTAAACAGGCGATTAAATCCATCCTGGGTTACCTGCCGCAGGAACTGGGCATGTACAACGAACTGAGTGCCGCCGAATTCGTTGACTATATGGCAATTCTCAAAGGCCTGGATGAGCCTCATCGGCGCAAGCAGCGCGTTGAAAAAGTGTTGGACATGGTCGGGTTGGCTGAAAACGCCGGGCGCAAAATCAAAACATTTTCAGGCGGGATGAAGCGCAGAGTTGGCATCGCCCAGGCGTTGGTCAACGACCCAAAACTGCTTATCATTGATGAGCCCACTGCTGGCCTCGACCCTGAAGAACGCATTCGCTTTCGTAACTTGCTTGTCAACCTGGCGACTAACCGCACGGTGTTGCTCTCCACCCATATCGTCGAGGACATCGGCCAAACCTGTCGCGACCTGGCTGTCATTTCACATGGAAAGGTGTTGTTTCGTGGCAGCCCAGCCCAACTGATGCAGGCCGCCACAAATCACGTCTGGACATTGACCACATCTAGCCTCGAAAGACCCAATCACGGTCTGACCATTGTCTCGATGCTGCACCTGACCGAAGGCACGCAGTACCGGCTGGTAGGAGAAACCGCCCCTGAACACCCATCTGCCCAACCGGTTCAACCCAGTCTGGAGGACGGCTACGTCTGGCTGATGAAACGCACCGGTCAGGCAATTCTGTGAGTAAAAATCAGTGTTTCCAGCAGGTCTTGCGTAAGCGGTTTTGAACCAGGCAATCCGAGCATTTGGTTGAAAAACTATTCAATCAAAATGGTCAAGTACTTTGTTGCAGAATGCGCAATTGGCTGGAAGTGGTACTCTGTTGACCACATAATGTGCGCAGCGCCATTCGTTTTCGCAAATGCAGACGATGATTACGAATGACTCCTTCGCAAAGTTTGTCAACATAATTTCCAGACAGGTTCTAATTTGAAAAAGCCGATGAGTTTGGCGCCACCGCCCTCGCAGGTATAGCCGGTCTTCATCGCTCATCAGCCAGTATCAACTCTTGCAACCTTTTGCGGTAAGGCGCGTAAGTAAGGGTATGAACACCCTCTTACGCGTCTTTCTTTTTTTGAGCCGGTCATTTTTGCAACCTGCGCTGGTGCCGGTTCGCATTCACCGTTCCCGCCGGAACTATTTTGCCCATCCGGGCATGAAATCGAGGTAAAAATGGCTGTCGAAACCAACACTCCCATCCCCGTTCCCGGCCCTGCGCCGCTTTCTGCATCGGAAGAGCGCACCTGGGCCATGCTGGCGCACCTGTCTGTGCTGGTGAACTTGTTCACTGGTGTGCTTGGACCGGTTGTTGCGCTTGGTATTTATCTGCTTTTTTACAATCGCTCGAAATATGTGGCTTATCATGCCATGCAATCGTTTCTGTTCCAGCTGCTGTGGTGGTATGGATTGGGCATTGTCTGGGCTGTGACTGGTCTGCTCTCGGCGGTTCTTGTCGGCATCCTGCTCATCCCGGCAGCCTGCGTGCTGACCCCTGTTTTCCTGGTCGGGATGGCAATTGCACCCATCGTGGGCCTGATTGGCGCGATACGAACTGCCCAGGGACAGGATTTCCGCTACTGGTGGGTGGGTGATTGGGTGCGCGGCGTTCTGGTGTAATTTCCCCTGGCAAAACGTCCCGAAGGTTGCAGAAAGCCTTCGGGACGTTTTCTGTTTTGTTAAGATGACATCCGTCAGGATTGACCTGGATGGCTAATTAGATTATTATCAAAGTGTTAGATAATTATCTAAAAGAGAGATGGCGTGAGCAAAATTATCCAAACTTACATCCACCGCGTGGGCGCGTTCAGCTGCAATGCGCGGCTATATCTGGTCAGTGCAGTGCTGACCGGCGCGGCAATGGGCGTGTACCGCCTGCTATTCAATTTCTATGTTTTAAGCCTGGGGTATGAAGAAAACCTGCTCGGACAACTGATTACGGTGACCAGTGTTACGGCTTTGCTGACGGCCGTGCCTATGGGCTACCTGGCTGACCAGATGGGGCGAAAAACTGCGCTCTTGTTAGGCGGTTTGGGCGTTAGCGCGGCAATTGGTGGAATGTTACTCCTCCCAACGGTTGCGGTTTTCTACCTCATGAATGCGTTGATGGGCCTGGCGCAAAGCCTTTCTATGGTAACGATGTCGCCTTTTTTGTTGGAAAATTCCGGCGAAGAAGAACGCACTTACCTGTTTAGCCTGGGGTCGGGGTTGCAAATGGCCGCTGCTTTTGTGGGAAATTCTATTGGCGGGTATCTGCCAACCTGGATTGGACAGGCGCAGGGCGTCTCTGCTACTAGCAGCACGGCGTATGCTGGGTCATTGTTCATTATCACAATTAGCTCAGTGCTGGGATTGCTCCCCCTGTTCTGGCTGCGTACTCCCCTCATGCAGAAATCGAATCAGGTATTTTTTGACCCCTTTGTTTACGCGCGCAAACATCCGGTCATGCTCGCAAAGCTGATTCTTCCGATGCTGGTGGTCTCGGTTGGGGCAGGTTTGTTTATGCCTTTTATGAACGTCTTTTTCCGCGTTCAATATGGCCAGCCTGACCCGGTGATTGGCAATGTACTTGCCTGGGGCGCGCTTGCGATGGGCATTGGCCTGTTGATTGCCCCGCCCCTGGCCGACCGCTATGGCAAAGCGCATCTGGTTGTTATTACCCAGGGCATTTCCATCCCTTTCCTGGTGTTGCTTGGTTTTGCGCCTGTTTTTTGGATGTCGGCGCTGGCGCATTACGTTCGCCTGGCGTTAATGAATATGTCTGGCCCGGTTTACCAGACCTTCGTGATGGAGCATGTCGAACCCGAATCGCGCGCCACAGTTGCCAGCCTGGTTTCGATGGCGAACAGTTTTGGCTGGGCGTTCAGTCCCACCATGAGTGGTTGGATGCAAGTCAACTATGGCTTTGGGCCGGTCTATATCTCCGTCCTTGTTTTGTACTCGCTGGCGGTATTCATGTATTGGAAATTTTTTTGGAACGCCCGTACCGAATCGGAAATGCGGCTGGCTCCTGCGGATTAGATTGACCGCAAGGTAAGGTCTCAACTGCCTTGCAGTGCAAAAAAAACGGGTGGAACTCTGTCCACCCGTTTTTTTGATTTGAAAGACTACCAGGAGCGCCCGCCCCGGTCGTTGCCGCCGCGTCGGTCACGGTTGCCGCCGCCCGGGCGACCACCTCCTCGACCATAGCCACCGCCTCCCCGGTTGCCGCCGTAGCCGCCGCCGAACCCACTCCGTTCTTCGCGCGGGCGGGCAATGTTGACAGTGAGCGCGCGGTCACGATAAGACTTGCCATTCAACTGGCTGATAGCTGCCTGGGCCTCCGTCTGGTTGGACATTTCGATGAACGCAAAACCCTTCGAGCGACCGGTTTCACGGTCCTTGATGATTGCCACAGACTGAACCATGCCCGCTTGCGAAAACAGGGTTTTCAGTTCTTCTTCAGTGGCGTCATAAGACAAATTGCCGACGTACAGTTTGGTTTCCATATTTCTCCATAGGGAATGTGAGTGAAGGTTCTCGTGCCCGGTTTTATAAAGTTGCAGGTTCGATCTGGTTGTTGTTTCTTAAATGCATCTTTAAACTGGCCCGGGTACTCGTCTGTACTGTTCTGCGAAAGATGGGAAACCATTCTGCGCGCCAGCCTGACAAGTCGATTTATTTTAGCACAAATCGATAAAAATTAAGCCGTTTTTTTTAAGAATGCGTGTGAAGCCGCAACGCGATTTCATGGAACAATCAGTGGCGGCGAAATTTTTTCAAGGGCATTCGTCAAAATCTATGTATGAGAGAGATTGGATGAGTGTTAAAATGTATGCCTTCAGTCTTCCCTGTTTGAGAAGAGCGCTATGCAAAAACTACTCACCAAAATTTTACCGTTCTTGTTGTTGTCACTGTTTCTGGCGGCCTGTGGAACGGTCAGCGTGCGTCCCGCCGCAGAAATTACTGCGGAGTTTGAAGCGGCGGTGGAACAAACCATTGCCGCTCGTGACACTGCTACCCCGCCCCCGACCAATACCCGCCCTCCCACGCTTACCCCCACTGTGACGGTCACGCTGACCCCGACCGAAACGCCCACCCCCAGCCCTGTTCCACCGACCTCGGTTGTGGAAACGTTTTGTGATAATTCCAAATTTCTTACGGATGTCACCATTCCCGACGGGACGCTCCTTGCGCCGGGGCAGGTTTTCGAAAAGACCTGGTCTTTCCAAAACACTGGCCGTTGCACCTGGAAAGAGGGTTACACCATTGCCTGGATAAAGGGAGATGTCTTGGGCGGCGTTACTCGTCCACTTCCAGAGACGGTTCCGCCAAACGGCACTGTTAATGTCACTGTTCGGCTGACCGCGCCTTTTCGTCCTGGCACCTATCAGGGGATATGGAGGCTGTTCAACAGCAAGGGAGAGCCATTTGGGGATTTCGTGAGCGTTTTAATTGTGGTCGCCGGGCCTGGAACGCCTGTTCCAACCCTGATGCCATGAACAAAACCGCCGCGCCTGGTTCCCCAGAAGCGGCGGTTTTGTACGAATTCGAACCGTTCGTTTCGCTAAACGGTTGCCAGCTGTTCTCTGGCGGCTTCATAACCGCGCCGCAAAGCCTGGAAGTTTTGCGGAAGCAGGTGTTGATGGCGGGCTGGCAGATGTCCGCGCAGGGCTTCCTCGACTGCTTCGAGCGTGACCAGTTCAGGCATTGCGGCCACCAATGCGCCGACGGTCACCATGTTGGTCAGTTTTTTATTGCCAATTTCCTCGGCGATTTCGTTGGCCGCAACCATCACCGTGTGGATGTCGGTTCGTTTTGCGTTGCGGTCAACCATCGATTGGTTGACGACCAGCACTCCGCCCGGCAGCATGAGCGGTTCGTATTTGTCGAACGACGGCAGATTGAGAGCAATCGCAAATGGCGGACGCTGTACCAGCGGCGAACCAATCTCTTCGTCAGCAATCACGACCGTGCAGTTGGCCGTGCCGCCGCGCATTTCGGGACCGTAAGAGGGAATCCAGGTTACTTCCTTTCCCAGGTCCATCGCAGCGTATGCCAAAACCTGACCCGCAAACAGGACGCCCTGCCCGCCAAACCCGGCAATGATAATCTCTTTTTGCATAGTTTCTCCGTCTAAAATCTTAAATCACCGACTGCCGATGACACTTTGAAATCACCGATGGGAAAGACTGGCACCATGTTCGTCTCTACCCATTTGAGCGCATCGATGGGAGTGATGCCCCAATTGGTGGGGCAGGTGGAGAGCAGTTCGACCATCGAAAAGCCCAAACCGCGCACCTGGGTTTCAAAGGCAGTGCGAATAGCTTTCTTGGCTTTGCGGATGTTGGCCGGGTCATGCAGCGAGCGGCGCACCACATAGCCCGCGCCATCCATCTTGGCAATCATCTCAGACATGCGCAGTGGGTAGCCTTGCAGTTCCACATCGCGGCCCAACGGCGAGGAAGTCGTCTTTTGGCCGGGCAGCGTGGTGGGGGCCATTTGGCCGCCGGTCATGCCATAGATGGCGTTGTTGATGAAAATCACGGTGATGTTTTCGCCGCGCCCGGCAGCGTGCATGATTTCGGCCATGCCAATCGAAGCGAGGTCGCCATCTCCCTGGTAGGTAAACACCACCCGGTCGGGCAGAACGCGCTTGATGCCGGTTGCCATGGCGGGGGCGCGGCCATGCGCCGCTTCCACAAAGTCTACATCGAAATAGTTGTAGGCGAAGACCGAGCATCCCACCGGCGCAACGCCGATGGTGCGTTCCTGGACGCCCATTTCGTCGAGGGCTTCGGCAATCAGGCGGTGCGCCACGCCATGCGTGCATCCGGGGCAGTAGTGAGTTGAGAAATCGGTAAACGAATGGGGTCGGCAATAGACCTGATTTTCGGGTTTTACAATTTCAACGTCAAGGGTTGCCATTTTTCACCTCTATTTTGCAGCAGCCAGCATGCGCTCGAGCCAGGCTTTGCGCGGGTCGCCGGCCACGCTCAGGGGGGAACTTGTCATGCGCTGGATTTCGGCCAGGATTTCATCGGCAAACGGAACCACGCCGCCGGGGCGTCCATAAAATTCCACTGGCGCGCGGCCTTTGACTGCCAACAGGACATCGTTCAGCATTTGGCCCGTATTCATTTCTACCACCAGGAAGCCTTGTGCCTGCTTCGAGAGTTCATCCAGCACATGGAAAGGGAATGGGCTGAGGGTGACGGGGCGCAGCAAACCAACTTTCAGGCCCATCTGACGCGCCTCGCGCACTGCTGAGAGCGCCACGCGTCCAGCGGTGCCAAAGCCGACCACTACGATTTCGGCATCATCGAGATAGTATTCTTTGTAGCGCACTTCGTGCTTTTCGATTTCAAACCAGCGCTTCATCAGTCGCAGGTTGGTGATTTCTTCATCGTGTGGTTCGAGGTAAATTGAGGATAAGATGCGGCGTGGACGTCCCATCGCTCCGGTGACGGCCCAATCCCAATCTTTGCGAACCACCGGGCGCAGTTCGGGCAGTTCGGCAGGTTCCATCATCTGGCCGAGCGAGCCGTCCGTCAACACCATTGCAATCGCGCGATATTTCTCCGCCAGGTCAAAAGCCAGCACGGTCAGGTCAATGGACTCTTGTACGGTGGAAGGGGCCAGCACAATCGGTTTGTAGTCGCCGTGACCGCCGCCATAGACGGCCTGGAAGTAATCTCCTTGCGCAGGGGCAATGTTGCCCAACCCGGGGCCGCCACGCATCACGTTAATGAGAACGCACGGCACTTCGGTACCGGCGATATAAGAAATTCCTTCCATCATCAATGAGACGCCAGGGCTGGAGGAAGAGGACATAACTCGAACGCCGGTGCAGGCGGCCCCATAGACCATGTTAATGGCCGCTACTTCGCTTTCAGCCTGCACAAAGGCGCGTCCCAATTCAGGCAGGCGGCGGGAAAGATGTTCCAATATTTCCGTCTGCGGGGTGATTGGATAACCAAAATAGGCTTCGAGACCGGCGCGCACGGCGGCCTCGGCCATTGCTTCGTTGCCTTTGATTAACTGCCGAGCCATGTTTCCTCCTATGCTCCCGCCGGGGCGGCTTTAACCACTTCCCGATAAACAGTAATGGCTGCATCCGGACAAACGAGCGCGCAAATTGCGCATCCGGTGCAGCCATCCTTGAAAAGATGAGCGGGGTGGTAGCCCTTGGGGGTCAGGCGGCTCATGTCGAGTTCTATCACCCCTTGCGGGCAGGCGCTGATACATAGTTCGCAGCCTTTACAATACTGGTCAGATACTTCAATCCAACCTTTTGCGGGCATTCGCTACTCCTTTATGAGAAGTTGGACAAAAATTAGCAGATATTTTCTGCTCCTTCATTATGGCGTTTTCGGAAAAAAGCGGGTAGTGCCAAGCGTCATAAACGAGTGCGTACAAAACTCCTCCCTTTGTAAGACAGGTCGCGCAGGAGATTGGCTTGCGCTACAATTCCCAAATCATCCAACCCTTCGATAACCACTTCATCCGTAAGTTGATTTTGTACCCGCGCCGGGCCAATCCCTCAGCAGATGCGGCGAACCACTGGCGCAACCCCCAGGTTTGCATGGGGCTGGTTTCGGCATAGGCGGCTTTCCAGGCGGCGAAGAATTCGCCAATGGGTTCACCGGGAACGACGCGGTGAATATAGTTTTTTGGAAGAATCGTCTGAAAGAGTTCCGGGTCGAAGCCAGGGTGGAAATTGGTAAAAAAAACCAGCGCTTCCTGTCTCCAGCCGGTTTCAACCCGCCGCAACAGGTTGGCGGCCCAAATTGCGCCGGTCGGGTTGGATGTTCCCTCGATGAGCAGGCCGCCAGGCAAGACGCCGCGGGCCATTTGCTCCCAGGCGGGCAAGACATCGCGCTCCTCGTATTGCCGCAGAACGTTGAAGGCGCGCATGAGCCGGACGTTCTCACCGGATTGCAGGGGCAGGTTAAAGCCGCCCAGGCGGAAAAAGGTGCGAGAATCGGCAAAGGGCAGGGCCGCAGCCACCCGCTGTGGGTCAATTTCTACGCCCAATATTTTGAGATTGGGGTTGAGACGCCGGAATCGTTCAGCAGATTCGAGCGTGGTCACGGCTTCTGCTCCGTAGCCGAGGTCCACGAACAGGGCTTCCGCGAAGTTTCCATCGGCGCGGGTGAGCAGTCCGGGGTCGTAGCGCAACAGAAAATTATCCACCTGGCGCAGACGGTTGCGGGCGGTTTTGCCGCGTGTTACCTGCCCCTGAGGTTTTTGGAGCGCGGCCAGCGGATGTCTGGATTTTATGCTCCCCACACCTTGAAATCCTTCAAAATCGAGCCGCCTACGAACTCGCGCAGGATAGAGTTGTCGGGAATCAGGTCGGGTTCGAGCGGCAGGAACCACTCCAGGAAGGCCAGCAAGCGCTTGGTTTCGATAAATTCGGGCGTGTTGTGCGGCACCTGGCGCAGGAGCGGCTCGGCCAAAGGCTTGAGGACGGCCAGCTCATAAGCCAGCGCGGAGTTGAACATGACATCCGCATTTTCCTGAAAGGGGAAGATGTGCCGTTTTTCACCGCGCCGCACCGATTCCCAGCGGCTGATGGTTTGCTGGGCGCTATAGCCGCGCTCACGCGCGTCGCGCACAATGCGGCGAATCAGGCGCGTATCGGTGGTGGAGACGCGGTTATGCCGGTCGAGATTGAGTTGGGTGAGGGCCGAGGCGTAAATCTTGAAGGATTGCGAGGCCAGCGAGGCAGGAATCAAACGCGGGTTGAGGCCGTGAATCCCCTCCAGGATAATCAATTGCCCGGGGCGCAGTTGCACGGTTTCGCCGGGTTCGCTCAATCCGGTTTTGAAGTTGTAGTGCGGCAGACGCACTTCCTCGCCGCGAATCAGTTGCTCCAATTGTTTGCCCAACAGCGCCAAATTGAGGGCCTCAATGGTTTCGTAATCGTACTGACCATTTTCGTCTTTGGGCGTTTTCTCGCGGTCCACGAAATAATTGTCCATTTCGAGCGCGAACGGAGAAAGACCAAGCGCCAAAAGTTGCACGGCCAGCCGCCGCGAGAAGGTGGTCTTGCCCGAAGATGATGGCCCGGAGATGAGAACCAGGCGGATTTGTTCGCGGCGCTCGGCAATTTGGCGGGCAATGGAGGCAATGTGCTGCTCGTGCAGCGCCTCCGAGACCAGAATCACTTCTCGGCTGCGCCCAGACTGGATGGCATCATCGAGCGCGCCCACCGATTCGATGCCCAGCCGTTCCAGCCAGCTGCCATACTGCCGGAAGGAGTTCAATAATTTGGGGAAATCTTCGAGCGGCATGAGCGTGGTGGGGCTGTGGCGGCGCGGAAAGCGCAGCGTAAAACCGCCGTTTGATGCAATCAACTCAAACCACTTCAGGTAGCTGGTCGAAGGCACCATATAGCCGTGATGATAGTCAATGTGACTGCCCAACTGATAGAGCGTGACATACGGTTTGCGGCGGTGGCGCAGCAGGCGCACTTTATCGGGGTAGTTTTGGCTCTCGAACCAGGCGATTGCTTCTTCCAGCGCGGCTTCACGGCGGGTAAAAGGCAGGTCGGCCTGCGCCAGACGGCGCATTTCGGTTTCGATGGCTTTGATTTCTTGCGATGAGAGCGGCGCGCGCCCTTTTACTTCGCAATAATACCCGCCAGAAGCCACTGAGTGGTCAATATACAGCCCGGCTTGCGGAAATAAATTGGAGAATGCGGCTTCGAGCAGGAAGGTGAGCGAACGGCGATAGATGCGCGCCCCGTCGGAATCGGCCATGGTGACTGGCTGGAGGCGGGCCTCCATTTCGATGGGATAGGTTAACTCATGCAGCTCGCCGTTAACCACCACCCCAACGACGGGAGCTGGCCAATCTGCGCGCACCAGGCTCAGGAATTGCTCCGCTGTCGCGCCGCGCGGCCCTTCGATGGCGCGCCCATTGGGCAGGTGAATCTGGATGGTCTGGTTCGGTTCAACTTGTTTGAAAGCAGACATAAAATTTTCTTCCAAAATACGGAGATGTATTTTATCACTGCGCCAAATTCCCTACCAAAATGGTTGACGAAACCTGCAAAATCGGTAAGCCGTAGGCCCGCTTTGCGCGTCATAAAGACGCAGGCACTTTAATCTGCGCGAAAAAACTGCCTCGCCAGCGAGTTTGCTGGCGCAAAACTACTTTAACCAGGTTTAAGTGGATGCGCCAGCCGCGCTCTTTTCAGAAGTGTCTCACGCGCATCGCGGCGAAACTTTCAAGGCTTGGCAAAAAATATCAATGCCCCCTTCCTCATTTTTCTTATGGGGTGGCATGTAATGATTGCCCGGTTTCCGCTCTTAACATGTCTGCCAAAACCCGAAACATGTTCGACATGCTGATTTTCTCCGGCTCCAACAGCCATTGCACCTGCAAGCCATCCATGACCGCAAATATCAGCACGGTCAGGGTTTCCGCGGGGATATCTGCCCGAATTTCTCCTGCTTGCTGGGCTTGTGCAATGGCCTCGGTCATATGGTTGCGCTCGCGCTGATACCGCTGAATAAAAAATTCATGCGCAGGATGTTCAGGCGAAACGCTTTCCGCGGCCAGAATGGTGAACAACTGCACCAGGCCGGGAACAGTTTCATTGTGTTCCACCAGTTCAATTCCGGCTTGCAGAAACCGGCTGTCCTCTTTTTGCAGGGTGGCGCGCAGTCGTTGGCTATCAATGCGGTCACGCTCTTCCAGCACGCCCATCAACAAATGGGTTTTGCTGGGAAAGTGATGGAGCAACCCTGGCTCGGTCAGACCGGCGGCCTTGGCGATTTCGGCCATTTTTGCGCCGCGAAACCCTTGCCGGGCAAAATAATCCGTTGCCGCCCGAATGATTTTCTCGCGGCTGGCACGAGTGCGCTCCAGTTGGGTGCGCCGGGGGGAGGATGAATTTTTCATACTTTAATTATAAGTCCATCTATCCAGATTGGCAATTTACTTACCTTGAATTAGGTAAGTTTGTGAAGTAAAATAGGCTCACCGATTGCCTGAAAATAGGTTGAAGCTGCGCATACTTGCAGACAAGGAAACCACGTGAAATTCTGGAAAAAGGTTACTCATTACCCGCACCTCGGTCTGGTTTTGCTGGCCTACATTGCGTTCATTGCTTTGGGAATGCCAGATGGCTTGCTGGGCGTGGCCTGGCCCTCCATCCGAAGCCATTTTTCTGTCCCTCTCGATTCGCTTGGCATGTTGCTGGCGGCCAGCGTGGCAGGCTACATGACATCCAGCTTCTTCAGCGGGCCTTTGGTGGCGCGCCTGGGCGTGGGCAGACTCTTGAGCCTGAGCTGCACGCTCACCGGCCTGGCGCTGGTTGGGTACACCCTGGTTCCGGCCTGGTGGATGATGGTGCTGCTGGGCGTGTTTGCCGGCCTGGGCGCGGGCGCCATTGACGCCGGGCTCAATACCTATGCGGCGGCCAATTTCAGCGAGGGAGTCATGCAGTGGCTCCATGCCAGTTGGGGAATTGGGATTACGCTTGGCCCAATCATCATGACGTTTGGCTTGACCACCTGGAATTCCTGGCAGTTTGGCTATCGCGCAGTCAGCGCGTTTCAGATTCTCCTGGCGATTGGCTTTGCGCTCACGCTGAGGATGTGGCAGGTCAAAACACAAGCCACGCAAGCCGAATCACCCCAAAAGTTGACCGATTACAAAACGCCGCTGGCCGAAACCCTGCGCCAGCCTCAGGTCTGGATGAGCATTGGCTTGTTTTTCCTCTATGTTGGTGGGGAGGCCGCGCTTGGCACCTGGGTTTACACGCTTCTGACCGAATCGCGCGGCGTGGCTCCTGCCGCGGCAGGCTTTTGGACGGGCAGTTATTGGGCAACGTTTACGGTTGGGCGTATTTTGGCTGGTTTATTTGCCCGCCGGGCCGGAGTGAACCTTCTGGTCAATGGCGGCCTGACGGGTGCTTTGCTTGGCTCGGCCCTGCTCGTCTGGAATCCCTCGCCTGCGCTGAATCTTTTGGCAGTGGCGCTGATTGGCTTCTCCATCGCCCCCATCTTCCCGGCCATGATGTCTGGTACGAGCAAGCGGGTAGGAGAGCATTTCGCGGCTAATACCATTGGCATGCAAATGGCGGCGACTGGCCTGGGAACAGCGGTCATCCCCGGATTGATGGGCGTCTTTGCCCGCCAGGTTTCGTTGGAGGTCATTCCCTGGTGCTTACTGGCGGTTTATGGCGCGCTGCTTGGCTTATACCTGCTGACCATTCGCCCCGGCGCGAATGCCTGATGTTTTCTTTCTGTCGCTCTAGAAAGGAGTTCTCTATGAAAGACATTTCCTCTATCATTTCGCAAATGACCCTCGAGGAAAAGGCCGCGCTCTGCATCGGAGCCAGCGCGTGGACTTCCACGCCCATTGAGCGCTTGGGTGTGCCGGAAATGATTGTCTCCGATGGCCCGCATGGCGTCCGGCGCGTGCCAGATGTCCACGCGCTTGGCATGGAAAGCCTGCCTGCCACCTGCTTTCCAACCGCCTCCTGCACCGCATCTACCTGGGATGTGACCTTAATTCAGAAGATGGGCGAAGCCCTGGGCGAGGAATGCATTGCCCTCCATGTGGATGTATTGCTTGGCCCCGGCGTCAACATGAAACGTTCTCCACTGGGGGGCCGCAACTTTGAATATTTCTCCGAAGACCCTTTTCTGGCCGGGGAACTGGCCGCCCATTTTATCCGCGGAGTCCAGTCGAAGGGCGTTGGCACTTCGCTCAAGCATTATGCGGCCAATAATCAGGAATTCCAGCGCTTCAGCATCAGCGCCGAAGTGGATGAGCGCGCCCTGCGCGAAATCTATCTGCCTGCCTTTGAAAAAGCCGTCAAACAGGCCCAACCCTGGACGGTGATGTGCTCCTATAACAAGGTCAACGGCACGTTCGCTTCGGAACATCATCACCTGTTGACTGAAATCCTGAAAAACGAATGGGGATTCCAGGGCCTGGTCGTTTCGGATTGGGGCGCGGTGCGCAATCGGGTGGCTGCGCTCAAGGCCGGGTTGGATTGGGAAATGCCCGGTCCGCAGCAACGCCGCGTTCAGGAAGTGGTCGAGGCGGTTCGCTCTGGCGAACTGGACGAAGCCGTACTGGACGAAGCCGTCCGCCGTATTTTGCGCATTGTCTTCAAATCTAAAGAGACGCCCAAAGGTGGCGCATTTGACGCAGACGCGCATCATGCCCTGGCGCGCCAGATTGCCAGCGAAGGCATGGTGCTGCTCAAGAACAACGGTCTGCTGCCGCTCGCGGGCTATCAACACATTGCGGTCATTGGTCGCTCGGCAGAAAAGGCTCACTTCCAGGGCGGCGGCAGTTCGCACATCAACCCGACCAAAGTAGCCGTACCGTTCAAAGAACTGCAAGCCCAGGCAGGCAACGCCGAACTGACCTATGCCGAAGGCTACCCCGCTGATAACGCTTTCCGGCAAGATTTGATTGACGAAGCCGTGAAACTGGCCCAGGCCGCCGAAGTGGCTCTGCTCTACATCGCCCTGCCGACCTACAAGGAATCCGAAGGTTATGACCGGCAAGACCTCGACCTGACCGAACAGCAGGTAGCGCTCATCAAAGCGGTTGCCAAAGCCCAACCCAAAACGGTGGTGATATTGAACAACGGCGCGCCGGTGACCATGAGCGCATGGATTGACGATGTGGCAGCGGTCCTCGAAGGCTGGATGATGGGTCAGGCGGGCGGCGCAGCCCTGGCGGATATTCTCTTTGGCAAAGTTAACCCATGCGGCAAACTGGCTGAAACCTTCCCGCTCAAACTGGCCGATACCCCCGCTCACACCAACTGGCCGGGCGGGGCGGGCGTGGTACGCTATGGCGAGGGGTTGTTCATTGGCTATCGCTATTACGATGCCAAACAAATGCCCGTCCTGTTCCCATTCGGCTACGGGCTGAGTTACACCACGTTTGAGTATAGCAATGCCAGAGTCTCGGCGAACAGGTTCAAAGATGTTGATGGCGTGACGGTGACGGTGGATGTGACCAACACGGGCAAACGTGCGGGCAAGGAAATTGTCCAGGTTTACGTCCACGACCATCAGTCGGGCTTAATCCGCCCCGAAAAGGAGTTGAAAGGCTTTGCCAAAGTGGAACTCCAGCCGGGCGAGACTCAATCCGTCTCCATCCCGCTCGATTTCCGCGCCTTTGCCTACTATCACCCCGAATATAAGCAATGGATTACCGAAGATGGTGATTTCGATATTCTGGTGGCGGCCTCCGCTGCCGATATCCGCCACACGCTGACGGTGACGCTCGAATCCACGCTGAATTTGCCCTGCATTCTCGATAAGGAATCTACCATCCGCGAGTGGATGGCCGACCCGCGCGGGCGGGCCGTTTTTGGCCCAATGTATGCCCAAATGGAAGCCGCTGCCCGTAAGATGTTTAGCGGCAGCGAGGAACCGCGCTACGGCACAGAGGGCGCAATTGGCATGGATATTATGGAAATGTTCAACGATATGCCATTGGTCAGCGTGCTGATGTTCCAGGCCAGTTCTCTGCCCCACCATCCCGAAGATATTGTGGCCGGGCTGTTGCAGCAAGTTCACAGCATAAAGTAATCTGCGGCTAGTGTCCCAGGTTCCAAACGCCCACGCCGTCTGGTCAGTTCCAGGCGGCGTGGAACTGATTACCTCGCGGCTATCTCTGCTTGCCCCCTTTTTCCGGAGGGTAAACGCCCATGATTTTGCATGAAAACTATAAGTGGTATATTCTTTCTCTGGTGGTGCTGACCAATATCTTCGTGGTGGCAATGCCCATGATGGGCATGTCGGTGTTATCCCAGGAGATTTCGCAAGATTTGAGGCTGAACCTGGTGCAGGTGGGCGTGGTGTGGGGTGCTGGCGCCCTGCCGGGCATGGCCACCAGCCTGGCAGGCGGGGTGATTGGCGATAAATTCGGTACGAAGCGGGTGCTTGTGGTCAGCAGCCTGCTGGCAGGGTTGTTGGGCGCGTCGCGCGGCCTGGCAAATGATTTTCTCTCCATCACCGTTCTGGTGCTGCTTGTCGGCGCGTTGGTGCCATTCGTCTCGATGAACGGCATCAAGGTCGCAGGGCAATGGTTTCCGCCACACCAACTGGGGTTGGCGAATGGCCTGATTTCGATGGGCATGGCGCTGGGTTTCCTGCTCGGCGCGCTGTTCAGCGCCACCACGTTGTCCCCGCTGCTGGGCGGCTGGCGCAATGTGTTGATTGTCTATGGTCTGGTTGGGGCATCCTTGAGCCTGCCCTGGTTCTTTACGCAACCGCTCCCGCAGTACCGGCAACCCAACGGGCAGGGAATGTCTATGCGGGCAGCAATTCGCCAGGTCATTGGCTTAAAGAACGTCTGGCTGTTGGGGCTGACCTTGTTTGGCGTGAGCGGCTCTATTCAGGGATTGCTGGGCTACCTGCCGCTTTACCTGCGCGGCCTGGGTTGGGAGGCCGCGTATGCAGATAGCGCTCTTTCGGCTTTTCACACAATCAGCATGGCATTTGTTTTGCCGATTGCGCTGTGGTCTGACCGGTTGGGTTCGCGCAAGCGCCTGCTCCTGGCGGCGGCGCTAATGATAGCGGCGGGGGTGGGTTTGCTGAGCTTCGCTCGTGGAACCTGGATTTGGTTGGCCGTCTTAATGGCCGGATTGGTGCGTGACGGTTTTATGGCAATTTTTATGACTATGGTTATCGAAACCGATGGCGTTGGCCCCGCTTACGCCGGAACTGCCCTGGGCATGACGATGGCGCTTGGCGGACTGGGTAACTTTCTTGCCCCGCCGCTTGGCAACGGCCTGGCGCTTTGGTGGCCGGGCGCGCCGTTTGCCTTTTGGGCCGGATTGGCCGGGGCGGGGATGGCCTGCCTGGGGATGGTTAGAACGGTGAAGCGAGAGAATGCCAGCCTGCCAGCAGTTTCTCCGGTTGATGGGCAAATTCCGTGAGTGGAATTCGGCCTTCGGTGAGCGCCAGCAGAGTTTCAGTTAGCAGTCGGTTGACCGGGGTGGGGATACCTGTCTTTTCTCCGGCGCGGACGACGGCCCCGTGCAGGTAGGTGACTTCGCTCTGTTTGCGTCCGGTGTACAGGTCTATGTGAAAAGAGGGCATTTTACCGCCGCGCCCGGCTCCGGCGGCTTTGGAGAGCAGGGGTTTGGAGAGCCACAGCGGGAGTTTGGTTGCCAGCTCCAGCGCGCGGACAGGTGTGCCGGGCAAATCCACAACCTGGATTCCTTGGGCGTTCATCACGGCCAGGCATTCGCGCAGTTGTTCGATTTCGAGACGGTACAGGCCGGGGTGGGCGAAGATTTCGGCGGGGGTCATATTGAGAATGGCCGAGGTGGGGTTGGCCAGCAGATTGGTGAGCATTTTCGACCATTTCATGTCGGCGGCGTTAGGGAAGAGTCTGGCGTTGAGATAAGATTCGTCGAGGGCGTTTACCAATCGTTCGGAGAGTGGATGACCAGCGGCCACGCCGACTCCACGCAGTTTTTCGAGGACGATGCTGCCGGGGCCTTTGCGCCCAATGGCGGAGGTGACAGTGCCGTAGATGACTTTCTCTGGCCCGAGGGCGGCGGCAATGGCGGGTTCGTTATCCACGCCGTTTTGCAGGCACAGGGCGGGGGGCAGGTCGGCAGGGGAGATGGTTGTCGAGCTGTGTCGAGACGCGATGGAGGTCAGGGAGCGGAGAGCTGGTTCGGTGTCGAAGGATTTGAGGGCAAACAGCATCACATCGAAGCGGGTTTGTGACAACGCTTCGGCGAGCGAGGCGGTAAAGGTGACGGAAGGCGGATTCAGCGTGAAGTGGGTTTGTTTGCGGCGCGGGTCAATGCTCAGGTCGAGGGTCAGGCCTTGCGCGCCCAGAATGTCCACCACCGGGGGCTGTTCCAAAAAAACGACGTTGTGACCGGCCAGGGCCAGTGAGCCGCCAATGTAGGTGCCAATGGCGCCTGCGCCAAGGGAGAGGATGTTGAGTTTGTCCATGCTGTTGTTAACCCCCAAAGCGCGGGTCGCGTTGCAGGGTGAGCCGCAGACCGTGGCTGAGCGGGATGGAGGGCCGGTAGCCGAGTTTTGCGGCGGCCAGGGTCAGGTCGGCGCACATGCGCGAGACGCCGCCGGAGGTTTTGGGGTTGTAGATGGCTTCGGATTTGCTGTTGGTGACTTCCAGCACGGTTTTGACCAGGTCGCGGACGGAGGTTTCTTTGCCGGAGCCGATGTTGATGACCAGGCCATCGATGCCAGGGGCGGTGGAGGCGGCTATCAGGCCGGAGACGACATCGTCTACATAGACGTAGTCGCGGGTTTGGGAGCCGTCGCCATGTACGACGAGCGAGCCGTTGCGCAGGGCCTGGCGCAGGAAGTAGGGGACGACCGGCGGGTGCGAGGCGGGCAGGCGTTGGCCGGGGCCGTAGGCGTTAAACACGCGCAGGCAGACAGTTTCGATGTTCCACAGGTCGCCGATGGTGTTGACGTAGTATTCGGCGGCCAGTTTGGAGACGGCGTAGGGTGAGCGCGGGTTGGGGGGCATGGTCTCGCGCAGGGGTTGTTCGCCCTGGTCGCCGTAGATGGCGCCGGAGGAGACGAGGACGACGCGCCGCACACCGACGTCGCGCATGGCTTCCATCAGGCTGACGGCGCCGCCGACGTTGACGGCGTTGTATTCGCGCGGGTAGAGAATCGATTCTGGGACGGAAACGCGCGCGGCGAGGTGATAGACGCAATCTACATCCTGCAGGAGGGTCCACAGTTTGGGGCGGTCGTTCACATCGCCGCGCGTGAAGTGGACATCGGGGGAGAGGGCTTGCGGGTCGCCGGTGGAAAGGTCATCCAGCCCGCGCACGAGGTGTCCCTCGCGGGCGAGCTGGTTAGCGAGGGCCGAGCCGAGGAATCCGGCGGCGCCGGTGATGAGGAAGTTCATGATATTCTCTCGTCTGGTAAATTGCAAGCGCATTATACTGCCTGTTTTGCGAAATCTGCCTGCGGCTGATGAACAAAAATACTCTCATGGTCGTCTTTGGGGGGTGGAAAATCCGCAAACCTCTGGAAGTTAAATCCTTGATGGCGCGTACTGGTGATGATATAATCGACGGGCTTTATAGCATGGCGGCTGTAGCTCAATGGCAGAGCACTTGACTGTGGATCAAGTTGTTGTGGGTTCGAGCCCCATCAGCCGCCCCAAAGACTGTCCTTAAGGCGGGATGGTCTTTTTCTTTATGGCAGCCACTTGCGTTTTATAATAAGTGAGGGCTTCCCTTTCAGGAAGTTCGGTTGTTTTTGCGCTCAACCAATCCCAATAGATGCGCAGGAGGTTTCGATGCCGTTCTTCGATGGGTTCAATGTTCGTTTTTGCTATTTCAGTCGTTGAATTGTCTGGTTCTTCTGGCCTGGCTTGGGTTGAGCTTGGCTGCTCTGTTTGGGTTGCGCAAAAAGAGGATGGGTGAAACGCCCCGCGTGCTGTGGGCTCTGGTCATCCTGGTCATCCCTATTATGGGCGCGGTCTCGTTTTGGATAGTTCATCCCAGAGACGAGGCGGGGCCGGAAGATAATAGCGTTGGGTAAACGAAAACGCCTGCGGATGTTGTCATCTGCAGGACGTTTTTTTTAAGGACCGGGCGCTGTTTACAAATGGGCCTGCAGCCAGGTTTCCACATCCATTAAGACCTGTTCGCGTTCTGGTTCGTTGAAGACTTCGTGATACAGTCCCTCATAGATTTTGAGCGTTTTGTCGGTGGTGCGGGCTTTTTCGTAGAGCATTTTTGCTCCGCCGGGGTCTATTAACCGGTCTTGGCTGCCCTGCAATAATAAGATGGGCAGTTGAAGGGTGGCTGCTTCGGCGGTGACGCGCTGCATTGCGCTGAGCATTTCGGCGGCAAGGCGGGCTGTCACTTTGCCCGTGTGTACTAGAGGGTCATGGATATATGCGCTGACAACGGCTTTATCTTTCGATATTGTTGTTGCATCGAGAGCCAGCAACCCTGCTTTGGGCAGGATGCTTGATAGAACTTTGCCAAGCATGATAGTGGCGGGGGAAATGGTCTCTGAGACTTTGACGGCTGGAGCAGAAAGCACCGCGCCTTTCAGTTCGTTCTGATGCTCCAGCAGGTAGACTGACGCAATCAGTCCGCCCATGCTGTGACCTACCAGGAAAACTGGTTTGCCGGGGTGCCAGCCCTGAATCATGTCGAAATAGGTTTTGAGCGGCTCAAGGAAGTCACTAAAACGTTCGAGGTACACGCGCGTGCCATCAGATTTGCCATGCCCGAGGTGGTCGAGGCCGTAGACGGCATACCCGCGCGGGACGAAGTAGTTGACGACGTTCAGGTAGCGTCCGCTGTGTTCGGCCAGCCCATGCACCACCAGCAGGATGGCTTTGGGGTCGCCGTCAGGCTGCCAGTTTTGGTAGTAAATGTTCGCGCCGGTTTTGGTTTTGAATCTGCCTTCGGTGTGTCGCATGGTTCATCTCCTTGTCGGAGTCATTATAGCACTGGCCCATCAAAAAGCGGCCTGTCTGGCAGGCCGCTTTTCAGGGTTGGTCAGGTTCAAGCGTACAGGCCCCAATCCAGCGCGGAGGGGTCTTCCATCATCGAAAAATCCCACACTTCCATGCCCATTTCGACCGTTACGGGCATTTTTAAGCCCTCCTGAGCTTTCTGGCGGGTCATATCCACCATGGCCGGGCCGTAGGGGCAAAAGGGCGTGGTGAGAATCATCTTGAGGCGGGCGGTGTTTTCTTCGATGGTGATGTCGCGCACCAGCCCTAGCTGGATGATGTTCATGCCGATTTCGGGGTCCACCACCTCGGCGAGTTTCTCGCGGGCTGGTTCGACCAGTTCGGGGTGGGTATTGTGGATGGTCCACTTGATGATATTCAGGGATTCTTCGCTCATTGGGCGTTCTCCAAAGCAGTATTTTGAACGACATAGGTGCAGTGCGTGGCCCCGCTCAGGATGCACTGAATTTTATTGGCGGGGAGCGCCAGCATTTTGGAAATTAGCGTCTGGTCCACAGCGCAGACTTCGGGGTGCGCCTGCCCCACCTGCAAGTAGGGGCAGGTGATTTCGTGAATGTGATACTCGCCGCCTTTTTTCTCCCACTCGACAACGAACCCTTCCGCCGCGAGCAGTTCTTTGACCGTCTCCAGGCGTTCTTCCACGCTCAGGCCTTTCAACTGCTCCTGGTGTTCGTCGGCCAGGCCGCTGGCAACTTCCTTGAATAATTCGCCGACCAACGGGCCTGGCAGTTTCTCTTTCATCTGCGAGAGCAGGCGGGTGGTGAGGCGCAGGTAGCGGGTGGGAAAACGCTCCAGCCCGTCCTCGGTGAGGAAATAGACCAGGCGCGGACGTCCGACGCCGTGCCGTTCTTCTTCGGCGTCCACCAACCCTTCTACCTGTAAATTGGTCAGGTGATGGCGCACAGAAATGGGGTTAATGCCAACCGCATCGGCCAGCTCGGTGATGGTCGAGCGCGGTCGGCGCAGCAAGGTTTGTAAAATCCGGTCGCGTGTGCTTTTCATACTCTCTTTGGGCTCGTCATGGTTTCCGCGATATTCGCGCATGGGATGGTGCGGTGGCGGAATGAATTCCGCGTTGCGAATTCCAAAGTGGAGTATATCAGTCCCGTTTTGGTTTGTCAATAAAATAGATAAATATCATAAATATTTGGGCTACCAATTGTCCGATGTTTCGTAACCCCACTTCACCAGCACCTCTCCGGCGACTTCCTTGAATACTTCCCGGTCGTGGGTGGTAAACATGTTGCGCCAGTTGCCGGCTTTGCCTTTGGGCAGGAAACTGGCAATATCGCCCGCCCGCCGCGCCTGCCACTCCTCGTCGAGATTCTGGCCCATTTCGTTTTTGATATCCGTTTCAAGCGCGGCATCCGCTGAAACGCCAAGAAAAGCCCATAATTTTTGCATTTCGGCAAATGGCTGGGTCAGCAAATCTTCATAACGCAGGGAAAAGTAAGCGCCGGGATAAAGCCGTTTGGCCTCGCTGTCGATTTCGGTCAGGTCGTCTGCCCAACGCTGGCCGATTTCACGGATGAAAGCATCCGTGAAAATGGAACGGCGGCCATCGGTGAAGGGGGTCTGGTCGCGTTTCAGGTCTTCGATGATGCGGCGGTCTTCGGCGGTCAGGAATTTGGAGTCTTCGACGAAGTTGCGGAATCGTTCAGAAATCAGCACGTCGCGCCCATCGCGGACGATGTAAATCAGTTTGGCATCGGGGTAAACGACGTGCGTATCGCGCACGACCTGACCGTGAATGGTGGAGGAAGGGCTTTTGTCGCCGACGATGCTGGCTGATGCTTTGCCCTGGCGGATGGCATCTCGCTCCATGATGAAATCGGCGGCGGCGCGCATCACCAGCGGCGAGAGGTCGCGGCCCTGGTTCCAGCGGTTGGATTTGCGCGAGAGCCACTCGGCTGCTTCGGGGGTATCTACCAGAGATTTGAGCATGGGGGCGCGAGTGAAGAAGTGTGCCTGGTAGTTGCAGTGAACTTTTGGGTGCAGGCGCGTCAGGCGCATGAGAAGGGTGGTGCCAGAACGGGCATGCCCCATGATGAAAAACTTCTCGCGCGGGAAGAACTGCTTGACCTCGGCCACTTCTTCGGCAGTGATGGGATGAATTTCGGCGCGCTTTTTGCCGGGCGCTTCGCCTTGGAGCAGGATGCGGGCAGCAGTTTTGAGACGGGTGATTAATTTCATTAACTCTCCACGAGGGATGGATTTGAGCGGCTATTTTAACGGCGTTTAGCTCCAAAAATTGGGCGCGGAGAGACAGGAGACATCGGGTATTATCCAATTCATCCACACGAACTGCGCGCCCATGTTCAGAATTATACAACGGCTGGCAAAAGTCTGCTTTTTGCTTGCCTTCTGGATAGTTTGTCATATACAATCGATACATGCGTTTCGATGTGTTTACTCTGCTTCCTGAAATTTTTCCTCCTTATTTACAGGCCAGCATCCTGCAAAAAGCCGCCGGGCGTGGATTGGTGGAATTCCACATCCATAACATTCGCGATTACACTCACGACAAACATCATACGACCGACGATATGCCCTATGGGGGGGGAGGCGGGATGGTGATGAAGCCAGAACCGCTCTTTGAAGCGGTGGAAAACGTGCTCGGCGCGCCGCCAGTCTGCCCGGTCATTCTCATGACTCCACAGGGACGGGTTTTCAACCAAAAAATTGCGCAAGAATTGGCGCAATTGCCGCAGATTGCCCTGCTTTCGGGCCGCTATGAAGGAGTGGATGAACGCATCCGTGAGCATCTTGTCACCGATGAGATTTCGATTGGCGATTATGTCCTGACTGGCGGCGAACTGCCCGCGTTGATATTGATAGATGCGGTCACGCGCCTGCTTCCTGGCGTCTTGGGTGACCCGACCGGGGCCGAGGACGATTCTCACGCTTCGGGTCTGCTCGAATACCCCCACTATACCCGTCCGCCCGAATTTCGCGGCTGGAGAGTTCCAGAGGTCCTCTTGAGTGGCGACCACCGCAAGATTGCTCGTTGGCGGCGTGAACAATCTTTGCGGCGCACGCTGGCAAAACGACCGGATATGCTTAAGAGCGTTGACCTGACCAGAGAAGACCAGGAAATTCTTGCTGGAATTCGAGATGAAACCTGAAAGAGCGCGTTTCTTGCCGCTTTTCTCATCCTTGTTCAATCTAACAGGAGTCGATTTATGAAATTCAACTATGGCAAGATTTTTCTGCTTGGCTTTGGCTTCTTTGGGGTCAGCGTCATCTGGAGTGTGTACAATGCCTTTGTGCCGCTCTTTCTGGCGAACAAGTTTGGCCTTGCTCCGGCTTTCATTGGGTTCTTCATGACCCTCGACAACATCGCGGCCCTTTTCATCCAGCCGCCGGTTGGTGCCTGGTCGGACCGTTTACGCACCCCCATTGGGCGGCGCATGCCTTTCATCCTGATTGGCGCGCCCATTGGGGCTCTGGTATTTGGGTTCATTCCCCTGGCAGCGTTTTTGCCGCTTTTTGTCGCCTGTACATCCACTCTGTTATTAAGCATGGCGCTGTGGCGCACGCCAGTTGTGGCGCTCATGCCCGATATTACCCCCTCGCAATATCGTTCACAAGCCAACGGCATCATCAATTTTATGGGTGGCGTGGGCGCGATTATTGCTTTCCTGGTTGGGGGAAGGTTGTATCAATCTAACCCGGCCTTTCCGTTTTGGATGGGTTCCGGGCTGGTATTGCTGGCGGTTGTGTTGGTGTTCATCTTCATCAAGGAACCCAAAGAATATGAACAAAGCGAGAAACAGCCAGACCTCATCAAAAGCCTGCGTGAAGTTCTTGCCGACAACGATAAAAGCGCGCTGCGCCTGTTCCTGGCCATTTTCTTCTGGTTTGTTGGCTACAATGCCATTGAGGCTTTCTTCACTCTTTACGCAGTTAACCATTTGGGGCTGAGCGAAGGCGATGGGGCGGGGCTGCTGGGGCATTTATCGCTGTTTTTCGTCTTGTTTGCCCTGGTTGCTGGGTTTGTGGGAGGCAGGTTCGGGCGGCGCGTGACCATTTCGGCTGGCGTAATTTTGCTTGGCGGGTTAATCCTTACGATTTTCGTGCTTCCCGCCGCAACATTGGCCGCGCCGCTTGCCAAATTGCCAGTTCTTGGGACAGTGCGCGTGGTCAGCCTGTTTCTGATGGGCGCGGGCATTGCCTGGGCGTTGATTAACATCAATTCACTGCCAATGGTTGTAGATATGGTCGAGAACGTTCGCGTTGGAACCTATACTGGTCTGTATTATCTCTTCTCGACGCTGGCCGCCATTGCCGGCCCGAACATTAATGGCTGGGTGATTGAACTGAGCGGCAGGAATTACAACACCGTCATGATGGTCGCGCCGGTCTTTATGGCGCTTGCCTTAATCATGATGATAGGTGTGCGGCGCGGCGAGGCCAGCCCGATGGCATGAGACATCTGCTTGTGTACTTTTGGCGGATTGCTGTTGGTCTGCGCTCCATGGCCGCTCTGCTAATGTCTGTTGCATCGGTTTTGTGACCGGCAGATGTGGGCTGAAGGATGGATGTTTAATTTAATATTGAACAGGACTGGCAGGCACTTATAAAGTTGCGTGAAGAGGAAAGGGTCGCTGATGGGATAGAGCGCGGACGCGTTCGATAATGAAAAATTTTAACGTTATCCGACTTGCCGAAAGGTTCGAGAGGCTGTATACTTTCAGAGGGGTTCGTGGCATTTGTCACGACAAAAAACTCTATTCTGTTATGAGGAGAAGAATAAACTATGAAGAAGCTCTATGCAGTATTGGTTGTCCTGCTCGTGGCTGCAATGTTGCTTCCGGCCTGCGGCCCCACCGCGCCGGATTGCAGCAAGCCTGAGACCTTCTGCGTGGGCGTGGTGACGGATGTTGGCAAGATTGACGACAAATCCTTCAACCAGTCCGCGTGGGAAGGCGTCAAATTGGCCGAAAAGGAACTTGGCGCCATTGTCCAGTACATTGAAACCACCGATGCCAAAGACTACGACAAGAACATCGCCACCTTTGGCGATGCCAAGTATGATGTCGTCGTGACCGTTGGCTTCGCTCTGGGCGAAGCAACAGTAGCCGCCGCCAAGAAGTATCCTGACACCAAGTTCATCGGTGTGGACCAGTTCCAGGCTGAAGTGACCCCGGGCGTTGCTGGTCTTAACTTCCCTGAAGACCAGGCTGGCTTCCTGGTCGGGGCGTTGGCCGCGCAGATGACCAAAACCGGTAAACTGGGCGGCGTGTTCGGTACGGATGTCGTCCCGCCTGTTTGGCGCTTTGGCGAAGGCTATTGCGCGGGTGCGAAGTACATCAATCCCGATATCGAACTCTTCATTGTCTACCATAGCGATGTTGGCTTTGACAAAACCTTCACCGACCCGGAATGGGGTTCAGCGACCGCCAAATCCATGATTGAAAAAGGCGCCGACATCATCTTCGGCGGTGGCGGCAAGACTGGTAACGGCGCGGTCATCGGCGCGGTGGAAGCCGGCGCGCTGGGTATTGGCGTGGATACGGACCAGTATTACACCCTGCCCGAAGCCCAAAAAGGTTTGCTCTCCAGCGCGATGAAACTCATCACTCCCGGCGTATTTGAGCTGATTAAGATGGCCAAAGAGGGCAACTTCCCCGACGGCAACTACATGGGCGATGCTGCTTTTGCGCCCTATCATGACCTGGAGAGCCAGGTTCCTGCTGAGGTCAAGGCCAAGATGGAAGAAATCAACAAAGCCTTGCTCGATGGTACTCTTCAGACTAACGTTACCCCTGCCAAGCCCGAAGACGGCAAAGGTTTCTGCACGCCTTAAACCTTCCAGGGAATACCCCAAAGGGGAAAGAGGTAAACCCTCTTTCCCCTTTATTGTTATAATCGGTCAAAGGCGACATGTTGCGTTCCTGCATAATGTTTTGCAACGCGGCAGGCAGCGTTTGCGCCGCGAAACCACACTGTTCATGGAGAAACCCATGCAAAATGCTGATGACAATCAACTCAAACCGGGTTGGAGGCAGGCTGCGCAGTCGGTACTGAATGCCATCCTGGTACCGTTTTTGGCGATTTTCACCGCGGTCGTGGTTGGCGGGGTGATTATTGCCATCGTTGGCGGGAACCCTTTGGCGGCTTACCTGGGCCTTGCTCAGGGCGCATTTGGCTCAGCGAAAGCCTGGAGTGAAACGTTTGTGTGGGCCACCCCCTATATTTTTGCCGGGTTGGCAGTTGCGCTGGCTTTCAAAGGTGGCCTGTTTAATATTGGCGCGGAGGGGCAGTTAGCGTTTGGCGCGGTGGCAACCGCCTGGGTGGGGTACGCCCTCCCCGAAATGCTTGGTTTTGAAATTCCCGGCTTTTTGCACCTGCCTCTTTCGATTGGCGCTGGGCTTTTGGCCGGAGCGCTGTGGGCGGCTATCCCTGGCGCGCTTAAGGCATATGCGGGCGGCCACGAAGTCATCAACACTATTATGATGAACTATATTGCCCTCAACATCACCAGTTTTTTGCTCAACGGGCCGATGAAAGATAAGAACCCTCTCAACGTGATTGCGCGCACCCCCGAAATTGCTGAAGGCGCGCGCCTGCCTTTAATTATCGAAGGTTTGCGTGTGCATTGGGGATTTCCCCTTGCCTTGCTGGTTGCTCTGGGCGTCTGGTACTTGCTCTGGAAAACGACTCTCGGTTTTGAAATTCGCACCGTGGGGGCCAATCCTGATGCCGCCAAATATGCCGGTATTGACTTCAAGCGCATCCTCATTCTGACGATGGCTCTGTCTGGTTTGTTGGCAGGCATGGCAGGCGCGGTGGAAGTGACCGGCCTGAACTATCGGCATGAACTTGGATTTTCCATTGGCTACGGTTTCGATGCCATTGCTATTGCTCTGCTTGGCAAGACGCACCCATTTGGCGTCGTTTTGGCTTCCATCCTGTTCGCTGGGATGCGCAACGGCGCGACACGAATGCAATTCCTGACTCAGATACCGGTCGATATTATTTCGGTCATTCAATCACTCATCCTGCTCTTTGTGGCTGCCGATGCCATTATCCGCTATATCTACCGCATCAAAGCCAAAGAAGACCGCCTGGTGCTGACCCGCGGCTGGCGAGGTTAGGAGGAAATTATGGATTGGCGTCGTTTCAGTTTCATTGGATTCATTATCGTTTTCCTCTTCACTGTGGTGGTGTTGATTGGCGGAGGCAGGGTCTCACCGGCAATTATCATCTCCAGCATGTTGACTACCACCATTGCTGTGGCAACCCCACTGACGCTTGGCGCGCTCTCTGGCATCTTTTGTGAACGCGCGGGCGTGGTCAACATTGGCATCGAAGGCATGATGCTGGCGGCGGCTTTTTTTGGCTGGCTGGCGGCCATCTACATGAACACCATCTTTAAGTTCAGCCCCAACACAAGCCTGTGGGTGGGGGTACTGGCGGCTATCCTGACGGGCGGCTTGTTTGCCCTGCTCCATGCCTGGCTTTCTATCACCTTCAAAGTAGACCAGATTATTGGCGGCACCGTCATAAACATTCTGGCGGTGGGCGTAACCGGATTTTTGAATCGCCAGATGTTTTTTGGCGAGGGCAGCATTTTTGGCGGCAATGTTCCCCACGCGCCTGGCCTATTGCCTTCGCTTTCGAAGTGGCTTGCCCCGTTGTGCGGCGGGCCGGAGGGCTGTTTGGGTTTGCCGGGGATGATTCAAGGGACTTTTCTGGACCAGAAACCGGTGGCGATTGCGGCCATCGTGCTGGTGGTGGTTGCCCACCAGGTTCTTTTTAATACGCGCTGGGGATTGCGAACGCGCGCAGTCGGCGAACACCCCAAAGCGGCGGATACAGTCGGTATCAACGTCTATCGCACCCGTTACATCAACGTGGTCATCGGTGGGATGCTGGCCGGGCTGGCAGGCGCTTATTTCACCATCGAATCTGTTCCCTCCTTTGAGCCGCTTATGACCAACGGGCGTGGGTTCATCTCGCTGGCTGCTATGATTTTTGGCAACTGGACACCTTTTGGCGCCTGGGCCGCTGCGCTGGTCTTTGGCGCCTCGCAAGCCTTGCAAATCAACCTGCAATTCTTCCGTGATGCCATCCCGCCTCAGTGGGCATTCCTGCAACACGCTTACATCGTGGGCCTGGCTCCCTACGTTCTGACCATGCTCATTCTGACCGGCATTATCGGAAAAACCACCCCGCCTGCTGCCGATGGGCAGCCTTACGAGAAGTAGGAGCCGCGCCATGTCTGAAAAACCGATTGTTCTCGAAGCGTGTGGCATTACTAAAAAATTTCCTGGCGTTCTTGCAAATGACCGAATCAACTTCGACCTTCGACAGGGCGAAGTTCACGCCTTATTGGGAGAAAATGGAGCCGGTAAATCGACTCTGATGAATATTCTGTATGGCTTGTACGCCGCAGATTCCGGCGAAATCAAGGTCAATGGTCAGACTCTCGTGCTGAATTCGCCGCGCGACGCCATTCAACATGGAATTGGCATGGTGCATCAGCATTTCATGCTCATTCCGGTTTTTACCGTCACCGAGAACATTATGCTTGGCGCGGAGACTGACCATCGTTCCCAAAAAAGCAATTCCCCGCTGGTCAGGCTTGACCGCAAGCAAGTCTCGCAAATGGTAAGGGACCTTTCCCGCCAATATGGCCTGGATGTAGACCCCGACGCGATTGTGGGCGACCTGCCTGTTGGCGTGCAGCAACGCGTGGAAATCGTCAAGGCGCTTTACCGCAAGGCCAATATTCTGATTTTAGATGAGCCGACTGCGGTTCTGACTCCGCAGGAGGCCGATGAACTGTTCCGCATCGTTCGCCAGCTGACCGCGCGCGGGGTTTCGGTTATTTTTATCAGCCACAAGCTTAAGGAAGTGTTGACGATTGCAGACCGGATAACCGTGATGCGTGGCGGCAGGGTGGTTGGCGCCACGACGCCCCAGGAGAGCGATGAACATCAACTGGCTTCGATGATGGTTGGACGCGAAGTCATTCTTTCGGTTGAAAAAGAAGCCGCTCAACCCAAAGAAGACGTTCTGGTCGTCGAAAACCTGCACGTGCGCGATGTGCGCGATTTAGAAGCCGTGCGCGGCGTTTCTTTCAAGGTGCGTGCCGGAGAAATTTTGGGCATTGCCGGTGTGCAAGGCAACGGCCAGACCGAGCTGGCCGAGGCGTTGACGGGCCTGCGGCATATTGAAAGTGGCACGGTCCAGTTGGCCGGGCGCGACCTGACCAATCGCCCGCCGCGTGTTTTTACCGAAACCGGTCTGGCGCATATCCCTGAAGACCGTCAGCGCCATGGGCTTGTCCTGGGTTATAGCGTGGCCGACAACATGGTCCTGTGCGATTACTATCGCCCCCCCTTTGGGGTGCGTGGAGTCCTTCAACAAAATGTGCTGGACGAAAATGCGCGCAAACTCATCCGTGATTTCGATGTGCGAACCCCCTCCCCTTATGTTGCGGCGGGAAAACTCTCGGGTGGTAATCAGCAAAAAGTGATTGTAGCGCGCGAACTCAGCCGCCCGGTTAAACTGGTGATTGCCAACCAGCCCACGCGCGGCTTGGATGTTGGCTCTATTGAATACATCCACAAAGAAATTGTCCTTATGCGTGACCAGGGGGTAGCCGTTTTGTTGATTTCTGCCGAACTGGATGAAATTATGTCGCTCTCTGACCGAATTGCCGTAATGTATCACGGTCAGATTGTGACCACCGTGGACGCCAAATCGGTCACGCGCGAGCAGTTGGGTTTATGGATGGCTGGAGTGCAGCCTGAAAAAGCGTGATGGATGCCGGGTGACAGTCGCCTCATAGCAGACTGTCACCCCTCTACGAACCAAAGGGGGATGGAAAGCGCCGTTTTTTGACAGTAAAATATCGACCCATACCAACGAGGAGAGTAAATTATGTGGAGGAATTCCTATCTGTTTTTGATTCTTGCCGTCTTTACACTCATTCTATCGGCTTGCAACCTGCCTAAGGGGCAAACCACAACTCCCGATGCAAACGCCTTCCTGACCGTCGCAGCCCAAACCGTTCAGGCGCAAATCACTCTCGATGCCTTGCTGACCCCCCCGGCGACCCAATCTCCTTCGGCGACCCACACCCCTGCTCCGCCCACGTTCACAAACACCCCGCCCAGCACGGCCAGTCCGACGCCCATCTGCGACCTGGCGCAATTCATTGATGATGTCACTGTGCCAGATGGAACAGTTTTCTTGCCAGGCGCAACGTTTACCAAAACCTGGCGGCTTAAAAACCTCGGCGTTTGTACCTGGACGAGCGGCTATCAGCTGATATTCGACAGTGGAGACTCAATGAGCGGCCCTGCTACCCAGCCTCTGGCCGGTTCCGTGGCGCCTGGTCAGACCGTTGACATCTCCGTGACGCTCAAAGCGCCTGCTACGCCGGGTACTTATCGTGGTTATTGGAAACTCCGCAATGCGGCAGGGGTTCTGCTGCCAGTGTCCAATGGCTTTCAGGGAACATCCTTTTTTGTGGATATTAAAGTCGTGCCACCCAGCGCGACCCCAACCGTAACGCCCTCGCTGACCCCCTCCCCAACGTCAGGGCCGATTATCATTGTGACGCTCATTCCTATCATCACTATTCCGCCCATCATCCTTACTCCGTAAATCCATCTTTGCCAGGTTTCGCGGAGACTCTGCATAAAGGGGGTCTCCGCTTTGTGCTTAAAAATTTGAGGGTAGAAAGATGTGTATAATTATTGGGCTTACGAAAGGATAAAAAATGAAACAACATTTTGTGAAGATGTTTTCTCTGTGGGTGGCTTGCGCGCTTTTTATCAGTGCCTGCGGCGCGCCCACTCCTGCCGAACCAACTCCCGATGCGGCAGCCATCGCAACTGCGGCTGTCCAGACAGCCGAAGCCCGCTTTACCCAACAAGCCTTAATCAACCTGGCGACCCAGGTTGCTTCTTCTCCCACAGCCACAACCACTCCTGAACCCGAACAAATCTTGCCCACTGCTACGGCTGGAACAGGCGCCAACCCCTCTTACGAGTATACCCCTGGTTGTGTCTACGCTACTTATGTCATGGATGTCACCATTGTGGATGGAACGGTCATGTTGCCCGGCGCCATTTTTACCAAAACCTGGCGAATCAAGAACAGTGGCAGTTGTAAATGGGATGCCAATTTTGCGATGGTGCAGGTGGGGGGAGATGCAATGGGTCAGCAAACCCGCTTTCCGCTTACGCAGGTTGTCTACCCTGGGCAGGAAGTAGATGTCTCAGTCACCCTCACTGCGCCATCAACGAATGGTAAATACGCCAGTCAATGGCGTCTGGCTGTGCCCGGCGGGGGAAGCGCTGGGATGGGGCAACTCGACTCTAATCTCACCGTTTCTATCCAGGTTGCTGATAAGCCTAAGAACGTGTTTGACGTGACCAGCGTTGTTTATGGGCCTGTGGTGCGAGAACCCAAGAAGGGTTGCGATGCCAATGGAGCGCGCTACACTTTTTCTGCCACAATCACCGTCAATGGGCCTGGCGAGCTTATCTATGAATGGGACCGTCAACCGGACGATGGGGTATTCGAAGGTGGTAAATTGAATTTTACCGAGGCGGGTTCTAAACAGGTTTTCTTTACCTGGACAATGACCCTTGGTCATGAACAGAATTGGGAACGGTGGGTGGCGTTGCGAACCACCTACGGAGATTCCGATATTCAATTCGAAAGAATCCGTTTTACATATACCTGTGATGGTTAAATCAGTCTCCGTGAGGAAAGTACGTCATGAAACCTTCTGTCGTATTCGCGTTGTTGTTTGCAATGGCTATGTTTGCCAGCGCATGTACCATGCCCGCTGGCCAGACTCCAACTCAGAATGGTCCAAACGTCGTTTTTACCGCCGCCGCGCAGACGGTGGAAGCGCAGTTGACGCAGAATGCTTTGTTGGTCGCTGTTACACCGGCTCCCGCCACCCCGCTCCCCACGGCCACCAACGCTCCTAACCCTGCAACCGAGAGCGCGCCGTCCCCGAGCCCGGTTGCGGAGACCATTACGCCAGCCAGCACGGACGGCATTTTGTGTGATTCGGCGCGCTTTATGGCTGACGTGACGGTGCCAGATGGAACCGAATATCGTCCGGGAGAAGCGTTTGTCAAGACGTGGCGTTTCAAAAATACTGGTTCCTGCACCTGGAACACCTCCTATGCATTGGTCTTTGATGCAGGCGATGCGATGGGTGGACCGGTAAGCCTGCCCCTGCCCGGAACGGTTGCCCCGGGGCAGGAAATTGACCTTTCCGTATCTCTGATAGCACCTGCCAAATCTGGAAAGTACCGCGGGTATTGGCGGCTACGTAATGCGATAGGAGAGATGCTGCCCATTGAGAAAGGATATAACGGCCAGTCGTTTTTTGTGGAAATCGAGGTCAAAGAGGGCGCATCGGACAATCAGACAGTTAAATTTGCGGTCACCAGTGTCTCTTTCAATACCGAACACAGCGGCAGTTGCGCAGCGGGTAACTATACTGTTACGGCTACTATCACAGTCAACAAAGCCGGACAGGTCACCTATCGCTGGATTCGCAGCGATGGCGCAACCGGCCCATCTAATAGTGGTTCGATTGAGTTTGACAAAGCAGGCAGCCAGTCCGTTGTATTTGAGTGGACGACCGGCGCAAGCGGTCTGTGGGTGGATTTGTATATTGATGAACCCAACCATCAGCAATTTGGCAGGGCTTTGCTCAATTGTCCATAGAGCGGGCAAAATCCAGCAGACAGACGGCGGCTCCGGCAGGGGCCGCCGTTTCTACATTAGGACGGGAACTTTATAAGCGCATCCGGCGTCTGATGTATGAGTCCACTGAAAAAAGGTTATCGCAAAGACGTTTCACGCAGAGCACGCAAAGACCGCAGAGATTTTTTGCCTGTTCCGCATCTAAAAGCGTCATTTTTTTGTTGAATTTGCCATTTTTCAAACTCTGCGTGCTCCGCGCTCTCTGCGTTAAGTGGTTTTTGCAGTAAAGTCATGTATGTATTCTGTTTGTAAGAGGTCCAAATGCGCTTAACAAAATTTTTCTCCCTTGCCATTCTTTTTACTCTGGGAATTTCGGCATGTACTCTGCCCTCTGGTACGCCAGATGCCCCTGCCACGCTGCAGGCCATTTACACCGCCCAGGCTGCCACGGTGCAAGTTATCCAGACCGAGAACGCGCCAACTTCAACGCCCCTGGCGCTGCCAACGTTCCAGTTCCCTACTCTGCCCCCACAGACTTCATTCCCCACCATTACCGCGTTGCCGAAGAATACGTCCACATCGACACCTCTTCCTGTGGTCATGCGCTGCGACCATGCAGCGTTTGTGAAGGATGTGACCGTGCCGGATGGAACAATATTTGCCCCCAACGCGCAGTTTACCAAGACCTGGCGGTTGCAAAATGTTGGCTCATGCACCTGGACAACCTCTTACGCGCTTGTATTCTCCAGCGGGAACAGCATGAGCGGTCCAGCGGCGGTTAACTTGCCCGGCACGGTGGCCCCCGGTCAGTTTGTGGATGTCTCTGTGAAGTTGACAGCGCCCCTGGCGGATGGTCAGCATGTTGGTTATTGGATGCTGCGCAACGCCAGCGGGGTGATGTTTGGGTTGGGTGAAAATGCCCAAAGGCCCTTCTTTGTGAACATTAAGGTTGTCGGTGATATGACGACCATGTTCGATTTTGTTGCTGAGTATTGCCATGCAGATTGGCGCTCCGGCGCGGGTGACCTGGGGTGTCCGGGGAATGTGGGCGGCAAAAAAGGCTATGCGATTGATGTGAATAAGCCGCAATTAGAAAACGGCCAGAAATATGATGGCAAGGGCTTGCTTACTGTCCCAGAACGGGTGAATAATGGCTATCTTGCTGGCTACTATCAGCCGTTCAAAGTGCAAAAGGGTGACCGCTTCCGCGCAATGGTCAATTGTGAATATCAGGCTGCCGGCTGTAACGTTGTTTTCCGCCTGGATTATCAAATTGGTAACAGCCAGATTAAGACTTTCTGGAGTTTTAATGAAATCTATGATGGCCTGTACTATACTGTTGACCTCGACCTCAGTCCCCTGGCCGGCGAGAACGTGACCTTTATTTTGAACGTGCTGGCCAATGGCAAGGCCGATGAAGACAAGCCGCTTTGGATTGCTCCGCGCATTGTGCGGCCCTCTAATCTGATTACGCCTTCCCCTACGCCGACCCGTACTCTTACCGTAACTGCCACCATGACCAGCCTGCCCCCTAGCGCCACTCCAACGGCGACGGCAACCATAACGCCGACGTTGACCGCTACTGTGACGGAAACCATCCTTCCTGTAACGGCAACCCCCACCGTAACAGCGACGCCAACCGAAACAGGCACTCCAACTGAAACGCCAACCCCCTAGGTGATTAAGTTATAATCACAGGCACGGCCAGCCCGTTGTTCAGGCAAGCCGAAAAATTTGGAGGCCAAATGAACCGTTTCCGAAAACCCATCGTGGTGCTTTTCTTTCTCGCCATGGTTGCCGCTCTGACAGGCTGTACCCTGGGGCAGGCGGCGGAACCTACGCCTACGGAAGTAGATGTAAATGCAGTGATGACCTCTGCGGCGGCAACCGCTTTCTTTCAGTTGACAGAGATTGCAGCATTGGCAACCCCAACTGTCACGCCAACCGTCACGCCAACCGTCACGCCAACGGCTACCTCAACGCTGAATGAAGCGCCAACCTCTGATGTCACTACCTCTCCCTCGACCGGAGATACGACTCTCACTCCTCCGCCGCTCATCATCGGCGTTACCGATACCCCTGCGCTTCCAGGCCTGCCGACTGCTATTCCCAGTTTTACTCCTGCTCCGGTGGTTGGCGGGGTGGCAACCAGCGCAGCCCAGGTTTGCAAAAATTCAGCCTTTGTGGCGGATGTCACTATTCCTGATGGCACAGTGATGAAGCCGGGCCAAAAATTTACCAAAATCTGGAGCGTCCAAAATACCGGTTTTTGCGCCTGGGATGAAGGCTTTGGGATTGTCTTTTGGGCGGGCGATTCGATGAATGGTCAAAATGACTTTTTCTCTGCTGGCGAAACAGTGCAGCCAGGGGGAGTGGTGGATATGGCAATTGATATGAAAGCGCCCTGGACGGCTGGAGAATACATTGGACATTGGGTGATGATAGACGACAGTGGAAAGACCTTTGGCTCAGACCTGGTTGTGTATATCAAGGTGGTCCCTTAGTTCTTTTTGAAATCAATTGGGAACCGCTGGAATTTTCCAGCGGTTTTCTGTTGTTGGGTTTTCCCCGTATAATCGAAGCATGTCTCATCCTGCATCTGTTTTGCCTCCGCTTTTTCTTACGAGAATGTCTCACCTTCTTGGCGAGGAATATTCTGCTTTCCACGAAGCGCTCTCTGCTGCGCCACAATCGGGTTTGCGGGTGAACACATTAAAACTTTCAGCAGAGGAATTCGAGAAAATCTCGCCTTTTCCGTTGGGAGGGCGCGTGCCATGGTGTTCAGCGGCTTTCTTGCTGGATGGCGAGGAAAAGCCTGGCAAACACCCCTATCATTTGGCCGGGTTATATTACCTGCAAGACCCCTCGGCCATGTCCCCGGCGGAATTGCTGTTTTCCATCCCAATGCGCGAGGGGGAACGGGTGCTCGACCTGTCTGCCGCGCCGGGCGGCAAGACCACTCATCTTGCCGCCTTGATGCGCGGCAGGGGCCTGCTGGTGGCGAACGAAATTAAGAACAAGCGGGTTGGGCACCTGGCTCAAAATGTGGAGCGCTGGGGCGCGGGCAATGTGGTTGTCACCAACGAATCGCCCGAGCGGCTGGCGGATTATTTTGGGGCGTTTTTCGAGCGGGTTTTGGTCGATGCGCCCTGTTCGGGCGAGGGCATGTTCCGAAAAGATATGAGCGCGCGGCTCGACTGGTCGGCTGAAATGGTGGCAGGCTGCGCCATCCGCCAGGGTAACATTTTGCGGGTGGCGGCTAAATTGGTGAAGCCGGGCGGCTATTTACTCTATTCAACCTGTACCTTTGCGCCTGAAGAGAACGAAGGGGTGATTGCCCAATTTTTGGAGGAATTCCCAGCGTTTGCGGTGGTGGAATTGCCGTTGTTCGATGGGTTCGTAAGAGGAAAACCGGAGTGGTTGGGAGAAAAGTTGAAAAAAGATGAAAGAGGGCTGGCCGGAGCGGTCCGATTGTTCCCGCATCGAATTCAGGGCGAGGGGCATTTTGCCTGCTTGTTAAGAAAAGCGGATGGGGGAACGGATTTGGAAGCAGCGCAACGGATGCGGGCTACGGACGGCAGCGGAGCAAAGACACATAAACCAATACGAAAAAGGAGAGAGGCTTTAAAAACAGAAACTTCCGATTTGCGGTTTTGGCGGGAGTTTGCCAGGGATGCGCTAACAGTTGATTTGGCGGAAGAACGTTTGTGCGTGGTTGGAGAGCGGTTGTATTATCTTCCAGAAGAAAATGCCGATTTTGGCCGCCTGCGCGTCGTCCATCCTGGAGTCTGGCTTGGTTCGTTCAAAAAGGAGCGCTTTGAACCGGCTCACCCGCTGGCTTTGTTCTTGTTGCCGGGCGAAATGAAGAATTTTGTCAGTTTTCCTGCCCATTCGCGTGAGTTAGCGGCTTACTTGCGTGGCGAAAGCCTGGAAGTGAGCGTGAGCGGCTGGACGGTGGTTTGCGTGGATGGCTGGCCATTGGGCTGGGGAAAGGGTGTGCATGGAACACTGAAAAATCACTTTCCGCGCGGGTGGATGTGAGTTTGGAAAGCCGATGGTTTTGCTCTATAATGGAGGTTGATGGAGGAGAAGTTTAAGGGGAACCCTGCTGCTCAAGAAGCGGCCAGTGACCTGCTGAAAAACCCCTCGGATGCTGATAATCAGGCTGCCTTTCGGATGGCCATTCGCAAATTTGCCGAGGAAGACCCGGCCTGGTTGACCATGGCGGCTGGTTTTCTGGCAAAAGATTAAGAGAAGGCTGCTCCGCAGGTCAAAGGCAGCGGAGAAAAGAATATCGTAGTGAATGTCGCAGGAAATGCGCAAGGGAATATCGTTATTGGCTCGAACAATACGGTAAATCGTCAATGACGTTTTGAGAAACGGCAGGTCTATGGTGCAAATGGCCAATATTCGCGTGGAAGGCAATGTCGCAGGCAGTATTGTTGTCGGCGATAATACCTTTGTCGTCCATGCGAATCATGGAACAATGATTTACAAGCATGCTGCTCCGCAAGTCAGGATTCGTCCGTTTGCGCCCCAACCTCCGCGCGTGCCGCGCGGGTTTGTCAATCGCTCAGCCGAACTATCCAGGCTCGAAGACTGGATTGCCTCAAACGAAACTGTCCTGATTCATGCGCCAGATGGATTGGGCAAGACTGCTTTGTTGCGCCAGGCTGCCAACAGCCAGGTGGCCAGGGCAATGCCCCATGGGGTCATTTTGCTCGAACCACCCGGATTTGAGAGCCAGTCGCTCGGCGCGGATGATGTTTTTCAGCAACTGTTCGATGCTCTGTTTGAATCGGACCCTCCGCTGAAGGTCGATTCGGTGACGGCGCGTACCTATCTCTCGAATACGCGTCCGCTGGTGGTGTTAGATGAAGTTCCCCTGCCGCCAATGTTGCAGCGCAGCCTGCCCGATTTGATTCCACAGGGCGCTTTCTTGTTGGGTGCCGACCTGCCCCTGGGGGGGGATTTTCAACGCTTGCCGCTTGGCCCTCTACCGAGGGATGAATCGGTACAGTTGTTGGCAGAACGCGCCGGAATTGAGCCGAGGGAAACGCTCAAATATATTTGCGGTTTGTTGGAAGATGTTTCGCTGGCGGTCATCCTCATCGGCAACCTGATGCGCGAGACCGGCATGACACCTGAGGAGACTCTCGACGCGCTGGGGAATATTCAGGTCGGCGGCATGGATCCTATTGCGATTGCGCTAGACCGGGCTTACATGCTGGTTTTTAACCGGCTCGATGACGCGGAGCGTAAAGTCCTTTCGGCTGCGGCGCTTACGCCAGGGGTGTCGATATCTCCAGATTGGTTTAGCGTCGTTTTGGGAGCGAATGTGGATGCTGCTCTTGACCGATTGAAGTCGTTGGGGTTGTTGTATGACAACAGCCCGCGACTGCGTTTGCCGCCTGGCTTGCGATTGACTGCTCGTCGTCGGTTGCTGTTGAGCGAACAGGCTGTTTTTCCCAAACTGATTTCTTATTTGCGGGAAGGCGCACAGCAAGGCCAAGCGTTTGTGGCCGATGAATTGGGAAACTTTCTGGGCGCGCTCGATTGGGCTGTCCGCGCGGGTCATCCTGTCGATGTAATTGCGCTGGCGCGAACGCTTGGACCTTTCCTTTGTTTGCGCGGTTTATGGGATACCTGGGGTCGGGTGCTGGATTTTGCGTTACAGGCGGCTGTACCATTGGGCGACCGCGCTGCCGAAGCCTGGGCGCTCCATGAGAGCGGTACCCGACTGGTTGGTTTAGGAAACATCTCTCAGGGCAATGAATTGTTGCAGTACGCGCTTAGTTTGCGCCAAAAACTGGGTGATAACGACGGCGCGGCTTACACCCGCCATAACCTGGAGGTACTGTTCCCAGTGACACGCCCGGCGCATCCTGCCGCTCGTTTTTCGCAAGTTGGGAAGATTCTGTTGGTTTTGCTGGGGATTCTGCTTGCGGCTTTTGTTCTGGTCTGGATGATTTTCATCCGCTCGTTTTCTCCGCTGCCAATCGTCACGCCAACCTCAACGGATACTGTCATTTTGACCTCAACACTCACTCCGAATGTTACGCCTACTCCTGATATATCTGCGCCACAGGTGAGAGCGAGGCAGGCCGCGTCGGACCAGTTGTTATATGGGCCAGGCTGCAACCTGGCGCAGGTTGTAAACCTCAGCCTGAAGGCTTTTGACCCGGCAGGGATTGCCAGTGCGCAGGCCCGTTATCGCTACCAAAGTGGCCGCCTGTTGGGGGAATGGGGACAGGCCGCTATGCCTGGGCAAGGAGATGGCTTGTTCATGCTGGAAACTGACCAGCATGACCAGGAGCGTGCCTTGCGGTCTTTTGATGGATTAGAAGGTGAGTTAGAGCAGGAAGTGTGTGAGTGATGCGCTTGGGGAAATAACCCTTTCTGGTTCTGCCGCGTTAGTCCGCGATTCACGTTGCGAAACCACCCCGCCGGTCATCTTGCGTCCATTTGCCGCCTGCTATGGCGATATTTCATTGCGCGGCGATGCCTATGTGACAAAGATGGAAATTTATGCCTTGGCGCGCGATGAAACGGCGGTAAAGGAAGTGTTTGTTGAATGCTCTGTTGCAAACACGATATTTGTCTGCGGTTTCCCCTCACCCCTGCCCATCTCCCAATGAGAGAAGGGAAAGCGCGTAAGCACGTTCATCTTTGCAACCGGGGATTATGAAATTCCCTCTTGAAAAATAGAACAAAAGTTCTATAATTTGAGTGATGCTCGGATTTGTTCATGGCCCTGAAGGAGAAAGCGATGAACCGTTCTACTCCCATGCAAATACTGAAGGTGTTGCGCGGCGTGGGCTTGCGACGTGGGGCGTTGTTTGGTCTGCTTTTAATGCTTGCCTTGCTGGCGTTTGAGGTCTTCAACTATTCCACCACCGATTTTGCTCTGACTGATATTTTGGGAAGCACTCCCAGATTCCTGGGTATTCGCTGGGCAACGATTCTGTCGATTGCATTTTGCGCGATTGATTTTGCGGGAGTGGCGCGCCTCTTCACCCCTGAACAGGGACATGATGAGCCAGTAGAGGTCTGGTATCTGTTCGGCGCATGGGTTCTGGCAGCCGCCATGAATGCCACTCTCACCTGGTGGGGCGTTGCGGTTGCCATTCGCGGTCATAACGCGCTTGGCGCGGTCATCATTGGGCAGGAGACCCTGTTGGAGGTTGTGCCAGTTTGCGTGGCTGTGATGGTGTGGGTCGTACGGATTTTTCTCATCGGGTCATTTTCCATCGCTGGGGAACGCCTGTTCTCCATGGCCGATGACCGTTCTGGCCGCGTTCCGGTTGCCCGTTTCACTGGAAATGCATCGGCGCATCTTGCCGCCTCGGCGTTTGGTTCTTCCCCCAGGCCTGTGGCGCAAAACCAGGGTCAGGCGCGCAAGGTGCGCCCTGAGCCGACATATCATCCGGCAGGGATGGTCGCTCAGGGACGGGAGGATGAACATCGTCCCTGGCGATAGCGTATTGACCATCGAACAGGGGTGCTGCAACAGGCAGCCGGTGGCTGCCTGTTATGTTTTCTTCAGGGTTCCTGGCGCATCCAGCGTTTGACGGCTTCCCTGGGGTGCTGGTGGTTGTTCATGCAGGCCAACAAATCTTTTGGAGAATCAGCCATGCAAATCATATGGCGGTGTTCGGGGAAGATGAAGCCTTCTTTTTCAGCATGGTCAATGGCAGCCATAAGCGGCTGAAAGTATCCGCGCGTGTTGAGCAGGCCAATTGGTTTTTCGTGGATTCCAATTTGCCCCCAGGTGATGGTTTCAAAGAGCTCGTCGAAAGTGCCAAACCCGCCGGGCAGGGCAATATAGCCATTGGCCAGTGCGTACATGCGCGCTTTGCGTTCGTGAATGGTGGGGGTCACCTCCAGCCGGGTGAGGCCGAAGTGCGCCAGGGAGGGGGTATTCATGCTCTCGACGATGACGCCAATGACCTCGCCACCTGCTTCCAGCGCGCCATCGGCCACTGCGCCCATTATGCCAGTTTTGCCGCCGCCATAGATTAAACGGATGCCGTTTTCCGCCAGAACGCGGCCCATCAAACGGCCAGCCTGTTTGTAATCGGGGTGGATGTCGTCCGATGAGCCGCAGTAAACACAAATAGAGTCCATAAAATCCTCGAAGTCAATGAGAGATGGGAATAGTATAGTTCAAAACCAAGTTAGAGTTACGTTAGATTGCCTTTGTGACCACTTGCATTGGTATTTTAAGAGTCATACAATCAAACGGAAGGTGAACTATGGAATACAAAGATTACTACAAGACCCTGGGTGTTTCGCGCTCGGCTAGCGCGGATGATATTCGCTCGGCGTATCGTAAGCTGGCGCTCAAGTATCATCCTGACCGCAACCCTGGCAACAAACAGGCTGAGGAAAAATTTAAAGAGATTAATGAAGCCTACCAGGTGCTTTCAGACCCGCAAAAACGCGCCCGTTATGACCAATTGGGCAGCGCCTATTCCGATTACCAGCGGCGCGGTGGCGCGCCTGGTGGTTTTAATTGGGGCGATTGGACAACCAGCAGCCCTTATGGCGGCGCGCAACAGGTCAACCTGGATGATTTGTTTGGCGGGACAGGCAGTTTTTCAGATTTTTTCCGTTCCATTTTTGGTGGAATGGGCAGCGGGTCGGCGGCTTCTGATTTTGGGATTCCTTACAGACAGGAAGCCCGCGTGCCGGAATATTCCGTTTCCATATCGTTGCGCGAGGCGTACGAAGGGACGACCCGCCAATTTGCCATTGGCGAAAGCCGTAAGCAGGTGAAAATCCCGCCTGGCGCCAAAACCGGTACAAAAATCCGCGTGGCGGATGCCAACCCTGGCGGTGGTGACATTTTTTTGAAGGTCACAGTGGAGCCTGATGCCAATTTTGAGCGCGAAGGCGATAATTTGACCACCAGCACATCAATAGATGTGTTTACCGCGCTGTTGGGCGGCGAGGCTGAGGTGCAAACCATGACCGGGCGCGTCAAATTAACCATTCCCCCCGGGACGCAGCCGGAGCAGAAATTTCGCCTCGCTGGGCGGGGAATGCCAAATCTGAAAAACCCGCAACTCAAAGGCGATTTATTCGTCAAGGTTAAGGTGCGCTTGCCAAAACAGTTAACTGAAGAACAAAAGCGTCTGATTGAAAAAGCGCGCAATTTAATAGTGCATTCATAATGCGGAATTGGTTCCGCAATAATTTCAGGAGAGTATGCTCTATGAAAAAATTTTCCCGTTTATTGGTGGCCCTTTCTGTCCTGGTACTGGCCTCGCTGGCCTGTCAGACATTGCAACCGACCTCTGCCCCGCTTTCTGTGGATGCGCCGGTGATTGTCCCGTCCTCAACCCCCATGCTCACGGTAGAAAACCCGGTTGCGCCGGTGAACTCTCCGATGATTGTTTCGGAACAGGAATTACTGGTTTCACTCTATGAGCGGGTCATTCCGGGAATTGTGTCCATCCAGGTTGCTACAGACGCCGGTGGCAGTCAGGGAACAGGTTTTGTGTTCGATAAGCAGGGGCATATCATTACCAATGAGCATGTGGTCGAAGGGCAAACTGCCATGCAGGTGTCCTTCACTTCTGGTTTCAAGGCCTATGCCACCCTGGTCGGCGTGGATAAGGATTCGGATATTGCCGTTATTAAGGTGGATGCGCCAGAATCGGAACTGTTTCCATTGACCCTGGGCGACTCATACCAGTTGAAGGTTGGTCAGAAAGTAATCGCCATTGGCAATCCCTTCGGTTTGAGCGGTACGATGACGACAGGGATTATCTCGGCTTTAGGTCGCACTCTCCCCTCGAATCGGGAGGTTGCAAGCGGAGGCGGCTTTTTTAGCGCTGGCGACCTGATTCAGACCGATGCAGCCATCAACCCTGGAAATTCGGGCGGGCCGCTGTTCAACCTGAACGGTGAAGTGATTGGCATCAATCGCGCCATTCGCACTGTTTCGTCTACGGCCAGTGGCGAGCCGGTCAATTCTGGCATTGGCTTTGCGATTGCCATCAATATTGCCAAACGGGTTGTGCCTGAAATCATCAAGAATGGCAAGTATGACTATCCCTATATGGGTATTTCTTCGATTGATGATTTGGGAATCGAAGAAATCAAGGCGCTCGGCTTGCCTCAGTTCACTGGCGCGTATGTGACCAATGTCGTCCCTGGCGGCCCGGCGGCAAAAGCCGGCATCCGGGCCGGGACCAAAGATGTGGGTCTTGGCCCGAATCTGTTGGGCGGCGGCGACCTGATTATCGCGATGGATGGAGTTCCGATTAAAAATTTTGATGAATTGCTGCGTTATCTTATCAATTATAAAAGCCCAGGCGATAAACTGGTGTTAACTGTGCTGCGTAACGGCGAGCAAATGGAGATACCCCTCACCCTGGATAAGCGGCCTTAATTCGCATCCTGAAGATTCAAAATCACCGGCTCTTTTGAGCCGGTGATTGGATTAAAACCATCTTTTTCATCTTACCAGTTGTTATCCTTTTCGTACCCCAGCCGCGCCAGTAAATCTCCGGCGACTTCCTTGAACAGCCTTTTGTGCTCTTCTTTGAAATACTTTCGCCACTCGCCGGTTTTGCCGGAACGGAAGGTTTTCGACTTTTTCGGCTGAATGGCTTCGAGCAGGATTTCGATTGCTTTTTCACGCGGGGTGGGGACTTTGTAGCCGGTCTTTTCGACCTGGTCGAGCATCTGGTTCAGCACCTGCTCCCGGTCGTTAATCAGTTCCTCAAAGCGAATGCACAACACTGAGGGCTGTTCCAGCCATTGAAAGACGCCCTCGTAGCGTTGTCTGACGCTGACCATGTAGAGTCCATCCCGGTTGATGCCGGTAATTGCCACTTTCAGCCGCTCATCGAAGTCTGAAAGGGTCTGATAATACTCGTGCATTCCGTGACCTTCGTGCATGTCGGTTGCAAAGAAGATATGCGAGATGAGCATATCACGCGGGTCACGGTAGATGAAGTAATTGACGCGCTCTGGCTGACACAAGAAAGCCACATTTTCGGGGGTTGCGTCCACATATCCCCAGCCGATGACCCCGGGATGGATGCGTTTCAGTTGGCGGAGAACCTCGTCTGTGCTGAAACGCCCGCCAGTGGCCTTAACGGTGCGCACCGGTTCGGTTTCCACGTAAGCATACGGCGCCAGGCGGCAAAACCCGCCAAGAATCTGCGTGAGCAGGTGCGAGCCACTTTTGGGCTTGGCATTGCCAAAGACCGGCGGCGCTTCGGTAAAGGTGAGCCGCTTCCAACGCCAAACGGCCTGGAGATAACGCGCGGGAGGACGCAGGATGCGGTAGATGGATGCGTTCATCAGTTGTCAGTTGTCAGTTATCAGTTATCAGTTATCAGTTATCAGCGGTTTTCACTCATTACTGATGACTGTTCACTGATTACTGCTTACTCGGTAGTTTTCACCCGGCGCAGTTTCTTGAGCGAAGACAGTTCGCTATCATAGACGCGTTTTACGCCATCGCCCAGAGCTGCTTCGGTAACGCGGATGTATTTTACCAGCCGCTCAAAGCCGCCTGGCTCCACCGATGCGGCCTGGTCGCTTCCCCACATGGCCCGGTCGAGGGTGAAATGCCGTTCCACCGAGCAGGCGCCCAACGCCACGGCCACCGCTGAAGGAACGAGCCCCACCTCGTGACCGGAATAGCCAATTGGCGTGTTGGGAAATTCGCGGCGCAGGGTTTCAATCATGCGCAGGTTGAGTTCGTCGGGGTCGCAGGGATAGGCGCTGGTCGTGTGCATGATGACGAGATTCTCCAGGCCAACGGCATCCATGGCGCGGTGAATTTCGTCCATGGTAGACATGCCGGTCGAAACAATCAGCGGGCGGCCTGTTTTGCGCGCATGCCGAAGCAGGTTATGGTCGGTCATCGAAGCCGAGGGAATTTTGTAGGCCGGGGTATCAAACTGTTCCATAAAATCCACCGATTGCTCATCCCAAACCGAAACGAACCAATCAATCCCCAATTCGCGGCAATAGCGGTCAATTTCGCGGTATTGTTCCAGCCCAAACTCAACCTTGTTCCGATACTCGAGATAAGTGATATAGCCCCAAGGCGTTTCGCGCATTTGCTTTTGTTGTTCGGGCGGCGTGCAAACTTCGGGCGTGCGCTTTTGGAACTTCACCGCGTCTGCGCCAGCGTGGGCGGCGGCCTTAATCATGTCCTTGGCAATTCCCAAATCGCCGTTATGATTGATACCAATTTCGGCAATGATGTAAGTGGGGTATCCTTCGCCAACCAGTTTGTTGCCGAGTTTAATTTCACGAGTCATTTTTTCTCCTGTGGGAAACCTTTAGAGTCTGGATAATATCAAATCACACACTTCGCGCACCGCGCCATGACCGCCCGGCTTACTGGTCACAAAGTCGGCGGCGCGCAACACTTCTGGCTGGGCATTTGACACTGCCACCGCCCAGCCAACCACATCGAAACAGGGCAGGTCATTCAGGTCGTTGCCGATGTAGGCTACATGCGCCGGGTTGATTTTACGCGATTCGAGCAGGTTTTTCAGCACTTCGGCCTTGTCCTCCAGGCCGATGCCGTGAATCGCTTCGACCTTCATCTTTCGCGCCCGCGCTGCTACAACCGGGTTCACCTCCGAGGACAGAATCACCACTTCTGTGCCAGCTGCACGCAGTTTGCTCATAATCAGGCTATCGCTGCGCCAGGCGGCCACCATCTCGCGGCCATCTTCGTTCACCCACACGCGGTTATCTGTCACCACGCCGTCGAAATCCAGCACCAGCAGGTCAATTTGGGCCGGCATGGGGCGTTTGGCGCGCCCCGGCCAGACCATTTCCAGCCCGCCATTCAACGCCAGCCATTCGGCGCGCGCCCAATCGCGCAGGTTATCCAAATCCACCGTAAAATTTGGGTCAATCAGCAGGGGGTAGATGTTTCTGCCGCTCATCGAACCGTTTAAAATCGCGGCGGGGCGAATGGCGTCAATGTGTCCGGTCTGCCAGTAGACATCGGGAAGAATCTGGCGAGGGGCATTATATGGCTCTTCAATCCCTTCCACATCGAGCAGATTCTTCATTGGGGAATCGATTCCGCCAGGAAGCCGCCACATTTTATGGGGGTTTTGCCCCGCCGGGACAATTCCACGCACTGAATCCGCGTCTGGATGCTGGAGCAGGATTCTCACGGCATCATCGACCAGCCCTACCGGTCGAATGGGCGAAGTGGGGCGCAATTGGACAACGACATTGGGCCGGTAGCCTTCGTGTTTTTCCAGCCATTCGAGCGCATGAGCAAAGACTGGCAAGTCGGTGGTCTTATCCTGGGCAAATTCCGCCGGGCGCAGGAAGGGTGTCTCGGCGCCCCATGTGCGGGCGACTGCGGCAATCTCTTCGTCATCCGTGCTGACGAGGACGCGCGTGACCGTTTGCGCCTGTAACCCCGCTGCGATGGAATACGCAATGAGCGGATAGCCGCAAAACGGGCGAATGTTTTTGCGCGGGATTCCTTTGGACCCGCCGCGCGCGGGGATTATTGCCAATATTTCAGTCATCGGTCACCAGTCATCAGTCACCAGTTTTCAGTGACCAGTTATCAGTCATCAGCGGGTTTCACTGAACACGGAACACTGCTCACTGATTACTGGAATTTACCAGGCTGTCCAGCCGCCATCCACGACCAGGTTGCTGCCGGTCATGTAGGAGGAAGCATCCGAGGCCAGGAAGAGCAACGCGCCGTTCATTTCGTCTTTGCGCGCCATGCGGCCTAAAATCGTTTTCGCGGAGTAGTTTTTAACAAAAGTTTCATCGTGGTTGTTATACACACCGCCGGGCGTGAGCATGTTGACGCGGATTTCGGTTTCCATGTAGTAGGCAGCCAGGTATTTGGTAAAGCCGACTATCCCGGCTTTGGTGACGGTGTAATAAATTGGCTTAAAGGCGAGCTGGGAGCCATCTGGTTTGCGGTAAATGCGCTGATCGGGGCCATTCAGACCATAGGTAGAGCAGATGTTGATGATACTGCCCTTTTTGCCCTGCGCCACCATCTGTTTTGCAACCGCCTGGGTGACGAGGAACGCGCCCGTCAGATTGACGTTCAGGGCGGCGTTCCACTGTTCGAGCGGGTATTCTTCAAATTTGCCGGGGGCAATTCCTTTGGCAACGGCATCGGGGTCGAATTTTGGGTCGAGCGCGGCGCTGTTGACGAGGATGTCTATGCGTCCAAATGCCCCGACAACGGTTTTCACCATCGCGTTGACCGATTCCGGGCGGGTGATGTCGGTTGGCACGCCTAGGGCGCGGTAACCGGCGTGGGTCAGGTCTTCGGCGCTGGCGGCGCATTTTTCAGCGTTCAAATCTACCACTGCAACGGCAGCGCCGGCTTCGGCCAGGGTGCGGCAAAATTCCATCCCCAGCAGGCCAACGCCGCCGGTCACAATGGCGGCGCGGCCGGTCAAATCAAATTTTTCCTGGATTTTCATTTGGTTATCTCCGGTATTCCATACAGCACATGTCCCTGCGCTTTGACCAGCGGGACCAGGCCGTCGAATTGTAACGCGATTTCTTTTCCAAAGACCGATTCAATCCCTGAGACATCGAACAAGACCAGCACGGCGTGCCCAGCCAGCAATTCGGCGCGCATTTCTGCGAGCGACTGGTCATATTCACTGCGGGGCAGGCCGCTGACTGGGTTGACAGGGGTTGGAATAACCCGGCTGGCTCGCCCCGTCACATGATAAACCGCTGGAGGTGAGTTGGTGTAAATTGCAATCTCTGGCGGCAAGCGCCGAAGGTAAGCCAGCACTTCGGCTTGCCGCCAGCGCCAGGAAGCATAGCCCAGGCCATCCATCTCGCGCAGTTCGGTTAAGGATTGTGCAAACTTAAAGGTCGAAAGTGACAAAATGAAAATGGCTGCCGTTAAGGCCAGTGGGACGTGGAACAACGCTCGATTTTCTGTTTTGCTCAAAGAATGCAACCCGTTGGCCAATAAAATCATCCACGAGATGTAGAGCGGGGATAGAATGCGCGGCTGAAATTTGGTGCTGGCGTCAAAAAAGCTCATGGAGAATAAGACCGCGCCCAGGTAGCCGAAGAGATAAAGGGCAGTGGTAAAAACAAGGGGATGAGGGGATGGCGCGATTGGATTGTTTTGGAATTGAAAAAGAAGTCTCCAGGATTTGGTTATCAACCAGGCGAACAAGCCCAGGCCAAAAAGCGCCAGGACAATGCTTAACAGGCCTGATTGGAACAGCCATTCAGCCATGGCTGGCGCAGGTGAAAGGAAATCTGCTGCGTTCCACAAGCCGGTACGAATGTTAGATACCTCAATGGGGTTGAAATGGAAAATGCGATTGGTTGCGGAATCGGCCAGCCGGCTGTTGCGGATGAACCAGGTTGTGATTGGCGGGATGACCCCGGCCAGAAAAAAGAGAATTCGCCTGAGCCGTGATTGCGTGGATAGCAGGAAAATTGCTGCCAGAACAGTGGCAATCAGCGCCAGGCCAGAATAGCGCGTGAGAACGGCAAGACCGATGAGGAAGCCGGTGAGCAGTAACCAGGAATCAGATTTTAGTAACCGGTTATCAGTAATCAGTGAACGGTTTCCGCTTTTCGGCGCGCCAGGAGCAGGGTTGCAGGAAGAACAGCGTTCGAGTGAGACATCGAATGCAAGAAAAGCGAGAAGCGAGAAGAAGATAAATAATGGTTCGCTCAAAACCTGGGCATGAATGCGTAACAGGTCGGCATTGGTGACAAACAACACGGCCAGGCCCATGCTCGCTGCCTGGGATTTCGTCATTCGTAAACCGAGCAAGCCCATCAGCGCGGTGTTGGCAGCAAAGAGCAGGATGTTCAGAGCGCGGGCGGCGCGGTATGGGTCGAGACCGGTCAACAGGCCAATTCCGCTCAGGGTGAGCGAGAGAAGCGGCGGGTAGTGGGTAATTGGCTCAAGGTTGCTATCCAGCCAGATGTCGCTGTAGCCGGTTCCGGCCAGGATGGAGCGCGCTCCCCCGATGTAAGCAGCCGAGTCATTCGTTAAACCGAGTCCCGCCGGGGTGGCGTACCAGACCGTCCATCCGGCGGCGAGAGAGAGAGAAACCAAAGCGAAAGAAAAAAGACGAGACAAATAAAACCGGCCTGTGACGGCTGGCCGGAGCAAAGTCCGGGCCAGCCGTCAGAAATTACGAAAGAGCAATTACCCTTTCAGCAGATAGCCCTTTTCCTGAAGGTATGCAATCACGTTGTGGGCGTTTTCTTCTGGCGTGGAGCCGTAGCCTTGCAGGGTGATTTCGGGGTTGACGGGGGCTTCGTAGGGGTCATCAATGCCGGTGAAGCCCATGGGTTTGCCATCGGCCAGGGCCTGGCGGGCTTTGGCGTAGAGGCCTTTTACGTCGCGTTGTTCGCAGATTTCGACCGGGGTATCCATGAAGATTTCAATGAAATTCTCGCCCACAAATTTGCGGGCTTCCTCGCGGGCGGCGCGGTAGGGGCTGATGGCCGCGCAAATGACCGCGCCGCCATGCCGGACAATTTCTCCTGCCACAAAGCCGATTCGCAAAATGTTGGTGTCACGGTCTTCTTTGCTAAAGCCAAGCCCCTTGCTCAGGTGAGTGCGGACGACATCGCCATCTAAAACGGTGGCTTCGCGGCCATATTCAAGCAGCAATTCGGCAATAATCTGGGCGGTGGCGCTTTTGCCCGCACCGCTCAGACCGGTGAACCACAGGCAAAAGCCCTGCTTGTGGCGCGGCGGGTAACTCTGGCGCAAGATTTCGGCGGTTTCGGGGCGGGTGAACCATTCGGGCAGCAATTTGCCTTTGGCAAGGTATTCATCCCGAACTTGCGTGCCAGAGATGTTGAGGGTGCGCGCGCCTTTGGGAATGTCTTTTTCTTCTACGTAGCGGTCTTCATCGGGCAGGTACACCAGCATTTCAAAGGGAACCATCTTGACGCCAAGTTCAGCCTCGTGCTGTTTCATTAAAGTCTGGGCATCGTAGGGGCCATAGAAGGGTTTTCCAGCGCTGTCGTTGCCCGGCCCGGCGTGGTCACGTCCTACAATAAAATGGTTGACGCCATGGTTGCGGCGGACGATGGCATGCAGCAGGGCTTCTCTGGGGCCGGCCATGCGCATCGCCAGCGGGAGCAGGCTGAGCAGGGTGGTTTTCTTGTCGTAGTAGTTTTCCACCAGGGCTTTGTAGGTACGGGTGCGGGTGTAGTGGTCCACATCGCCAGGCTTGGTCATGCCCACCACCGGGTGAATGAGTAGAGAGCCGTTGACGGCGGCGGCGGCGCGCTTGGTCAGTTCTTCGTGAATGCGGTGCAGCGGATTGCGGGTTTGGAAGGCGACCACGTTGTCGTTGCCCATCGCTTCGAGTTTTTCTCGAACCTGGGCTGGGGTGTGACGCAGTTCGACAAAGTCATGGTATTTGGGCAAATTCAGCACTTTGAGCGGGCCGCTGATGCAGACTTTGCCCCAGCGGGTCATCTCTGAAACCATTGGATGCTTGGAATCGGTGGAGCCGTAAGCCAGAGCGGCTTCTTTTTCGGCGTCCCAGTGATAGACTTCGTCCAGCGTCATCACGGCAATCACGTCATTGTTGGCATTTCGCAGGACGAGGTCATCGCCTACGGTAGGCAGCTCTTTGGGGTCAACGGTCAGGGTGATGGGCAGGGGCCAGAGCGTGCCGTCGGTCAGGCGCATTTCACGCAGAACGCGCTCGTAATCGGCCTTGCCCATGAAGGTGGTCAGCGGCGAAAAACCGCCGGTTGCCAGCAGTTCCAGGTCGCATAGCGCGCGCATGGAAATTTTGATGGAGGGCAGTTGCGCGGCGCGTGCCAGCAGTTCCTCGCGTTCCCGGCCTTCGACCATCAGGTTGACCAGTTTACCGCCATACGGGGCGATGAGATTGGCTTTTGTCATGACTTTCTCCTATATTCAACGACTGAATTTTGACAAGTCGCTATTATACCCTACGATTTGAAAAACTTTCGCCGGGTCAATGGTCTTGTGATTGGTGTAACTAGACATTTACCCCCCTTTCAGGTATGATTAGCCCGTTCTGGAAACAGCCAGAATCGTTTCAATTTAACAAAAATACCCACTTATTTAAAAACGACCCGCCGGGTCGAAAAACACCAAAGGCAGGATAAATTTTGGCGTGGAGGCAAAATGACAGACCTGATTAAGCAAATCACCAGCGATTTTCAGAAGCAAATTGAGGCGTTTGAACCTGAAATCAGCGTCAGCGATATTGGCCGGGTGATTGAGGCCGGTGATGGCATTGCGCGCGTGCAAGGGCTGGCTAACATTCGAGCGCAGGAACTGGTGCGCTTCGAGAACGGCGTGATGGGAACGGCTTTCAATCTCGAAGAAGACAGCGTGGGCGTCATCATCATGGGTGAGTATTCCGAAATCACCGAGGGGATGACGGTGCGTGGCACGGGGCGCATTGCTTCTGTACCCGTTGGGGATGGGCTGATTGGGCGCGTGGTGAATGCGCTGGGTGAGCCGATTGATGGAAAAGGCCCCATTCAGTTCAGCGGCTACCGCCCGATTGAGCGAATTGCTCCGGGCGTAGTGCAGCGTCAGGATGTGGATACCCCCGTTCAGACTGGCATCAAAGCCATTGACGCAATGATTCCGATTGGGCGCGGTCAGCGCGAATTGATTATTGGCGACCGTCAAACCGGCAAAACCGCCATTGCTATTGACACCATCATCAATCAGAAGGGCAAAAATCTCATCTGTATTTATGTGGCAATTGGGCAAAAGAAAGCCGCCATTGCGCGCACGGTTGCCTTGCTCGAACGCTACGGCGCGATGGACCATACCATTGTGGTCGTTGCCTCGGCGGATGAAGCGGCTGCGTTGCAATATATTGCCCCATACGCGGGCTGCGCTATGGGTGAGGAGTTTATGGAAACGGGGCGCGATGCGCTGGTTGTGTATGATGACCTGTCCAAACACGCCTGGGCCTATCGCCAGGTTTCTCTGCTCCTGCGCCGCCCACCCGGACGCGAAGCCTACCCCGGCGACCTGTTCTACCTGCACTCCCGCCTGCTGGAACGCGCTGCGCGCCTGTCGGTGAACTACGCAGTGGTTGAGGCTGGTTTCGAGGGCGAGGCCAGTCAGGCTCAGGCGGTGGATGGCAAAATTTATACCGGGCCGCTGGCCGAGCATGATGCCAAAGAATCTGCCAAAGCCAAAGGCGAGGGCTTCAAGGTGGCTAAAGTGGCCGGCAGCGGCGGGTCGTTGACTGCGCTTCCAATTATCGAAACTCTGCTTGGCGATGTCTCTGCCTATGTTCCTACCAACGTCATCTCCATCACGGATGGACAAATCTACCTGGAATCGAACCTGTTCAACGCCGGCATCCGCCCGGCTGTGAACGTGGGTATCTCGGTCTCACGCGTGGGTGGCGCGGCCCAGCTCAAAGCCATGCGCCAGGTGGCAGGCCGCCTGCGCCTGGATATGGCAGCTTACCGCGAGCTGGCCGCTTTTGCTCAGTTTGGTTCCGACCTGGATAAGGCCACCCAGGGCCAGTTGAATCGCGGGCGGCGGATGCAGGAAATTCTGAAACAGCCGCAATATGCTCCGGTGGCGCTGGAGCATCAGGTAATGGTCATGTTTGCCGGAACGCAAGGCTATGCCGATGAAGTTCCGGTGGAAAAGATGCGCCAGTGGGAGGTTGACCTGATTAAGTTCCTCGACCAGTCATACCCTGAGATTGGGAAAGACATCGTAGAAAAGAAACAAATCACTCCCGATAACGAGAAAAAACTGCGCGAAGCGCTTTCGACATTCAAAGCCACCTGGCAGGCATAACCATTTACGAATTACGAATTACGAACCGGGTAATTCGTAAGATGGAGAACCTATGGCCTCTGCTCGTGAAATGAGACTCCGCATTCGGAGCGTCAAAAATATTTCCCAAGTTACACGCGCCTTGCAAGCGGTGAGCGCCAGCAAAGTGCGCAAGGCGGTGGCTGCGCTGATGGGAACGCGGCCGTATGCCACCAAAGCCTGGCAGGTGCTGACGCATATTTCCACCCAGCCCGGGCGCGGCACTTTGCACCCTCTGCTCACGGCCCGCCCTGAAGTCAAAAAGACTCTGGTGGTTATCATCAGTGGCGACCGGGGGCTGGCGGGCGCCTATAACACCAACTTGATTCGTTTCGCGCTGCGTCACTTTCGGAACTGGCCGACCCCGGTCAGTTACATTGCCGTTGGCCGCAAAGGGCGCGACCTGCTCGCCCGCCGCCGTCTGAACATGATTGCAGATTTCAGCAATCTGCCCGCCGCGCCATCTTTTGCCGATGTTTCGGCGATTGGCCGCCTGGCGGTTGAAGAATTTCTGGAAGGCCGCGCCGACGAGGTGTATCTGGTCTATACCGATTTTGTCAATATGGTCAAACAGGAGCCAACCGTCAAAAAACTGCTGCCCCTCGAGGTGGACAGCGGCGAAGGGCGGGTGGCAGCGTTTGAACAGGCGAAACATACCTCGGCGGCCTATATCTATGAACCAGCAGAGCGCGAAATTCTCGATGAAATTATTCCGCGCTTTACCGCTTTACAGGTTTACCAGGCAATTCTCGAATCGCTGGCCTCGGAACACGCCGCGCGCATGGTTGCCATGCGCAACGCTACCGATAATGCGCTCGAACTGGTCGGTGACTTGCAGTTGCAGTACAACAAAGTTCGCCAGCAAGTGATTACCAATGACATGCTCGATATCGCGGGCGGCGCCGAGGCGCTGGCCCAGGCATCTGGAGGAAAATAATGGCTCATATAACCGGACGTGTAGTTCAAATTTTGGGCGGCGTGGTGGATGTCGCTTTTCCTGAAGGGGAACTGCCCGAAGTATACGAAGCAATCGAAGTGCCGCGCGAAGGCAAAGACCCTCTGATTTTGGAAGTCCAAAAACACCTGGGCGACAATTGGGTGCGAACCGTAGCAATGGACTCAACGGACGGTCTTCAGCGCGGAGTGCCGGCCATCGCCACTGGCGCGCCCATCACGGTCCCGGTCGGCCCGGCGGCGTTGGGGCGCGTCTTCAATGTGTTGGGCAAACCGATTGATGAAAAAGGTGACGTGGAAGCGGCCTCCCGCTATCCCATTCACCGCCCGGCCCCAACTTTTGACCAGCAATCTACCAGCGTGCAAATCTTCGAGACCGGCATCAAGGTTATTGACCTGATTGCCCCCTTCACCAAAGGCGGCAAAACCGGCATCTTTGGCGGCGCGGGCGTGGGTAAAACCGTCGTCATTACCGAGCTGATTTCCTCCATCGCGCGCGTTCACAAAGGCAACTCCGTCTTTGCTGGAGTGGGTGAACGCACCCGCGAAGGCACCGCGCTCTACCGTGAAATGATTGAATCGGGCGTGATGAAAGATACCGTCATGGTCTTTGGCCAGATGAATGAACCCTCCGGCGTGCGCTTGCGGGTGGCGCTTTCGGCGCTGGCAATGGCTGAATACTTCCGTGACCAGGGCAAAGACGTTCTCCTATTCATTGATAACATCTTCCGTTTCACCATGTCTGGCTCGGAAGTCTCGGCGCTGTTGGGACGCATGCCCTCTGCCGTAGGCTATCAGCCCACCCTGGCAACCGAAATGGGCGAACTGCAAGAGCGCATCACCTCCACCCGCACCGGTTCGATTACCTCCATGCAAGCCGTATACGTACCAGCCGATGACTACTCTGACCCGGCCCCGGTGGCAACCTTTACCCACCTGGATGCCACCATCGCGCTGGAACGCTCCATCGCCGAAAAAGGCATTTACCCGGCCGTGGACCCGCTCACTTCCACCAGCCGCATCCTCGACCCGAACATTGTTGGCACCGACCACTATACGACTGCCCGTGAAGTGCAGCGTGTGTTGCAGCGCTACAAAGATTTGCAGGACATCATTGCCATCCTGGGCGTGGATGAACTCTCCGAAGATGACAAACTGTTGGTCAGCCGCGCCCGCAAAATTGAGCGCTTCTTCTCCCAACCCTTTGTCACCGCCGAACAGTTCACGGGCATTCAGGGCGTCTACGTTCCCCTGCGTGATACCATCCGTTCCTTCCGCGAAATTCTCGATGGTAAGTGCGACGACCTGCCCGAACAGGCCTTCCAGATGGTCGGCAACATTGATGACGCGCGCGCCAAGGCCGAAAAACTGGCTCAGGGCGGATAGTTCAGTGTCACGTGCCGGGTGTCAGGTGTCAGGTTCGGCCTGATACCTGACACCTGACACCGGAGAACCCTTATGCCTATCCGTTGTGAAATTGTCTCGCAAGACCGAATGGTTTATGAAGGCGATGCAGATATTGTCGTCCTGCCCGGCATGGATGGCGAGATGGGCGTCCTGCCGCATCACGCGCCTTTGCTGACTACGCTCAAATTTGGGATTATCAAGGTGCGCGCCAAAGGCGAAGAGCAGGTCTTTGCAGTAGCTGGCGGCGTGGCTGAAATCCAGCCAGACATCGTTACGGTGTTGGCTGACGCGGCCGAAAATGTGCAGGAAATTGACGTGGCGCGCGCCGAAGCCGCCCGAAAACGCGCCGAGGAAGCCCTGGCAAAAGTGAAGCCTGAAGATGCCGATGCTTACCTGGCTCTGGAAGCCGCCTTGCGCCGCTCCAACCTTAGGATTGACGCCGCAAAGCGTTTCCGTTCCTCCAAACGAACTTACGAAGAGTAAATCCACCCCATGGCCGGATTTTCGAAAGACCTTGGCATTGACCTGGGTACCATGTATACGCGCGTTGCTGAAGGGCAGCGAGTGACCGTTGAAGAGCCAACGGTGGTTGCCATTGATGTTGCCGACCAAAAAATTGTAGAAGTGGGCAAGCCCGCGCAAGACATGGAAGGCCGCGTTCCCGATACGATTGAAGTTGCGCGTCCGCTCCAAAATGGCGTCATTGCGGATTATGAAATTACGGAGCGCCTGCTATGGGCTTTGCTCCAGCGCGTCAGCAGCCCGTTGCGCATTTTTAAGCCGAATGTGATGATTACCGTGCCATTTGGTGTGACCAGCGTGGAAAGCCGGGCTGTTCATGAAGCCATTCTTCAGGCAGGCGCGCGCGATGCTTACCTCATCCAGCAGCCATTGGCGGCGGCGCTGGGGGTTGATTTACCTATCAATTCTCCCTCTGGCAATATGGTTGCCTGTCTGGGTGGTGGCGCAACGCAGGCTGCTGTGCTGGCGATGTACGGCATCGTTTCGGCCGAGACGATGCGCGCGGGCGGCCAACAAATGGATGAAGCGATTGTCAACTATGTGCGCCGCAAATACGGCATCATCATCTCGCCCTTTACCGCGGAGCAGATGAAAATCAAAATTGGCGCAGCCGTTCCACAAGATACCGAGCAAAGCATGGAAGTGCAGGGGCAGGACCAGGTCACAGGTTTGCCCCGCCCGGTCACGCTGACGACGGGTGAAATTGTGGAGGCGTTGCAAGAGCCGCTCAAGGCCCTGACGGAGACCTGCCGCCGTGTGTTGGAAAAAACTCCGCCAGAACTGGTGTCCGACATCATCGACCGGGGCATGGCCCTGACGGGCGGCGGTGCGCTGTTGCGCGGCATCGACAAATTATTGACGAAGTCGCTGGGCATCCCGGCTTACCTGGTGGATAACCCACTGACTTGCGTGGCCGAAGGCGCGGCGCGCGGCCTGGGCATGTATGGCCTGTTACGCAGGAATTTGCCGCAGGTATAACCAGAACCGTCCCAGAGAATGTAGAACTCTTTGGGACGGTTTATTTTTTGAATTTTATCTGTTCGTCAAGGATATTATTGTTCGGGCGGATGGTGTTTTTCCCAAAAGGCCTGCCACTCAAATAAAATAGGGGCATCTTCCAGACCGTTTTCAATTTCATCGAGAATCATGTTGATTTGACGGTGAATCGGGTCGATATCCTGCCCGGCGTGAGCGGTGGCTTCTGCCTGGAGTTCCAGACATTCCAGCTCTAGCCAGCGGAAGTGGTGGTCATGATACCAGGCTGCAACGTTCCCAAGCATTTTTAGAGCGTCGGCGGGTTTTCCCTGGCGTAATAGCAGTTTTGCGCGCAAACGTTTGACCGTGCAAATCGGTAATTCTGCTCCAAAGCGCGGTGGTGCCTCGGCCAGAAACCACTGTGCCCGAGACTCGAAGTTTTCTATGTCACCCAACTCTGCTAACGCCGCCAATTCACTGATTCCGGCCAGAGTCAGCAATCCACCCAGCCCTAGCGTTTCGGCAATTTCTATACTTTGCGCGATGGGTATCATGCCATTCTCGTCACCCTGCCGGACAAGGCAGTACCCGCGCCGAAAGAGACTCCAACAACGAATAAAGTGTTCCGCGGCAACAATGCTACTCTGGTCATAGGCCTGCAACGCTTTTTTGAAATTAGACAAGTAGATGTGAATGTCACCCAGGATGCCATAGCCCATGGACATAATTTCTCCATGCCCATACTTACGCCCCAGGTCGATGGCATGTTGGGCATGTTTCCAGGCTGGGCCAATCAGGCCCATTTCCATCTCGTTCATGGCGCAATAAATGTCAAGATATGCCATGATGCGCCATGCGGACATTTGTCCCAGCAAAGATAAGCCCTTCTGGCAGGCTTCACGGCCCTTATCCAATTCTCCACTCATATAATAGGATAAAGCCTGGGAACTATGGGCGATGACTTTCCCGTACAGGTAGCCGACGGAATCGGCGTCTTCTATTGTGCGTCGACTATAGTCCAGCGCGCGAGCAGGATACCCAGACAGGTTTTCGAGAACACTCATCTGGTGGTTGGCGTCGGCGCGTGAAATGACCAGGTTGGGGTCGGTTGCATCGCGCGTGATTTGTAATACCTTAACGAACCAGCCCTGCGCATCGTGGATGCGCCCGAGCATGGTGAGGTAAATTCCCAGGCGCACCATCAAGCGCGCCATTTCCACCTTGTTTTCGCTCTGCGCAACATACGAGAATGCCTGCATTGCGGCTTCATAGGCGTTCTCAAACTGGTTGCGTACCATGTGAGATTCAGCCAGGGCTGTGAATGATGCGCCGGTAAGCAACTCGCTGGCGCGTTCCCTGCCCAGCGTTCTGAGATTTTGGCTCAATCGCTCCAACTCTGCAGCATCGTCATTGTCAAAAGCCAGGTTTACCCAGGAAGCGTATAGCTCGTAAATCTGTTCATCGGTCAGACCCACTGCACGGGGCAGTAAACGTTCGGCGCGGTGATATGCTTCTGTGCATTCATAAAAGGATGCCAGGCGATAAGCATTTTTTGCAGCCACTTTCCAATATTCGAAGGCTTTTAGCAAATCGCCTGCAACTTCATAGTGCAGGGCAAGCTTAGATGCGACAATGTCTTTGTTTTGCCCATGATATTCTTCCAGCACCAGGGCGCATTTCTGATTGAGAAAACGTTTGCGCCCCGAGCTAAGTTCGCTTAACAGGCTCTCGCGGATTTTTTCATGTCGAAAGGCGTAGACAGGCCGGTCACCAGGTAGGGAGCGTACCAGGCGCGTTGCTTCAAGAGATTCCAGGGAATCGATGACCTGTTCAGGGGGCAGGCTGACTGCTTTTTCGAGGACTGCCAGTTCAAATGAACTCCCCATCACTGCGCCCATCGAAAGCAATTCGCGCGCTTCGGAAGAAAGCGTAGCAAGTCGCGCTTTGACCAGTTCACTGATGGATGCGGGCAGAGGAAGGCTTTCGGCCTCGGTCAGTTTATCGGCTGGGTAAATCTCCTGCAAGCGCGAAAGGATTTCCAGCAAGAAGAAGGGATTTCCGCCGGTATCCTGCCCCAATTGCCCGATGATAGAAAATGGCAATGGGTGCGAAAGCACCTGTTCGCATAGTTCTGCGATTTCTTCGGAGGTCAGGGCGCGCATCTCAAGACGGCGCATCGGTTGTGGGTAAGAAGTGAGCAGGAAACGGTCCAATTGCGGGTTTTGCTCTTCAATGCGGGCGGTCATCACGAGCAGGCCGCGTCCCTGGCTGAAAAATTCCTCGCGTAACAGATAGGCTACAATCGCCAGTGTCGATTCATCAGCCCAGTGGACATCATCGAGGACCAGAATGATGGGTTCTCTGTTCGCGGCCAGCAACAAGGTCTTATGGATGGCCTCCAGGAGCGCGCTGCGCGAGACATCAGGCGTTTTTTGTGTTAAGATGGGTGCGCTATTGCGAATTTGGCTGAGTTCGGGTAACAACAGGCTGAGTGAATTCGCCCAACTGGCATCGAGATTGCGCCATTCTGTCTGGCTGATAGAATTGCGCAGCAGGCTGATCCAGGGGGCGAACGGCATTCCGGATTCAAGCGGTTGACAGGATGCCAGCATCAGGCGTGGAAAGCCTTTTTGGCGGCGGTAAAATTCCTGCACCAGGCGCGTTTTTCCGGCTCCGGCCTCGCCATAAATAAGAATGCCGCCGCCGACGCGGTAAGCGCGCTCCATTTGCTCCAGCATTTCTTCTTGTCCGATGAAGGGGACTTGCAGACTCTGACGGACGTTCCATTCGGGCGGCAAGGTTGGGATATTCGAGGATGGCGTGGAGTAGATGCGGGGTTCGAGCGCGCGAACTGCGCGTGGATAGTCTTGTTTGCTACCATAGATGTTTTCAAGGGATTCAAAGTACGCTCTGGCTTCTTTGGGCGAGTCGTTTTTGAGGTAGTTTTCAAGGATCGATTGGTGAATGTCGGAGTCGAACTCATCAAAATGCAGGGCGGTCATCAGCCAGCGATTGGCCTGGTCGGGGTGACCGGAAGCAGATTCGTGCATGGCCAATCGTTTGGTAATGCGCAATAGTTCGCGAGTGATTTGATTTTCTGTTTCCCGCATCCAGGTGCTTAGTTCTTCGGAAAATTCTACATCACCCCCCGGCAGGAAACTTCGCCCATCCCAGATTTGCATTACCTTGAGCATCTGACGATAAGTTTCAGCGGGAAGGGGGGAAGTTTCGGGCAATTTGCGGGTGCTGGCATGAATGGTTTGCAGCAGAGATTGAATTTCCAGCAAATCAACTGTAATGCGTTTATAGTCGAGGCTGACGTTTTCGCGGGTGGTCTGCAGAAGTTCTTTGTCGGGCAACGCTTCGCGAATTTTCCCCAGCCCATCACGCAGGTAGGCGCGGGCTTTATCGAGAGGCTCGTCCGGCCAGAATTGGTCTACCAGATGGTCGCGGGTGATGGGACGTCCCTGTGCGGCAATATAATAAAGCAAGGCGCGTGTCAGGCGGCGGCGGATGACCAGAGGCTTGCCAGTTTCGTCGTATACTACAGGGGCGCCAAACAGGTTGATTCGCAACATAGACCCTATTTTTACACAAAACCATCAGATTTGCACAGCCAAAAAAGGTTTTATTCGGATGAAAACTTCCTGAATACACCAAAAAGGATTGCAGGCCCAAGACAGGGCAACCTGGAATGCCATGTAGCGTATAATGGATGTGGAGCGCGCCTTATGATTTATTCTTATGAAATTAACGGAGTCCCGGTTAAAACGGGCGATATTATTTGCACTATGAACGGCAAGCCTGATATCTTGCCTGGCGAATTTTGGAGGCTGGTGGGAATGCTTGTCCCAGGCGATATTGACCATGTTGCAATTTATCTGGGGCCGGAGGGACGTTGCGTGGAAGCCGGCGCCTTAGGGGTCGTCACTTTTGAAGTCCGAGATGGACGTTGGGATGCTGAACATATTATGCCAGAGCGCGGAATGCTGGTGGACACTTTTTATGGCGTCGCTTATCCTTTGCAAGAGATTGGCCTTAGCCGAGATGAGGAAACTGCCATCCGTGAGGGGGTGTCGGCCTATTGCCTGGCGCAATTGGGCAAGCCTTATAACTTAAATTTCCTCGACCCCAACACGGAACACGCTTTCTATTGCAGCCAACTGGCCTACAAAGCTTATTTACCTTTTGGTATCAACTTGAATACGGGCATGTTTATGGAACAGTTGCCTGGCAGCAATCAGATTATCTATCCTCAAGAGATTGCAGAAGGCTGCAAGTTCGTAAAAGATCCCAGCCTTCGTTAGGTTGTTTTTGCACCGTAGTTGTCGAAAAGAACCTTCGTAGCCTGGCTTGCCAGGTTGTTTTTGCGGTCTCAGAAGAGCGACTGATTCTGATGTTCTTGCCCGGGTATGGTTTGCAACTGAGTTGGGTTGAGCGCTTCTGAAAACCCTTGAAAGCTTTGTCAGGTGCTGATGAACTATTTATGAGGATGGATGCTTGAGCCGCACGCATCAAGAACGTTCCGGCCTGGCAAAACGATACCACCGCTTTTACTCGCCTTACGCTTTTTAAGGGACTTTGGGTAATCTATATTAACTCCTTTTGAGATTGAAGCCGGTTCTTTGTGGGGAGAGCGACTTTTGGCCCCGCCTTGCTTGGGGCGCCCCAAAAGCGTTTTAATTCACGCTCCCCGTGGGGGGAGCGACGAATGTGGCGGATGAACTTCCCCACTACTGCTCAAGTTTCAATCCACGCTCCCCGTGGGGGGAGCGACCTGGCTGCGGATTGACGCGCCGCTGGCAGGTTGGGTGTTTCAATCCACGCTCCCCGTGGGGGGAGCGACTACGGACGCTCATAGCCATCAGCCGAGCGCATCATGTTTCAATCCACGCTCCCCGTGGGGGGAGCGACTCGAAATAGTCTGGTTGATGTTACAGTTCGTAACATGTTTCAATCCACGCTCCCCGTGGGGGGAGCGACATCCGCCGTGGAGACTCTGGTTGGGAAAGTTTAGTTTCAATCCACGCTCCCCGTGGGGGGAGCGACACAAAGCGAGGGTCTGAAATATTTACAATATCAGTTTCAATCCACGCTCCCCGTGGGGGGAGCGACATTCAATGGCGTCCTCATAGGACGCAAATTTCCGTGTTTCAATCCACGCTCCCCGTGGGGGGAGCGACTTGTATCAAAGTGGATGGAAAATATATCGCCACTCGTTTCAATCCACGCTCCCCGTGGGGGGAGCGACGGTTTCCAGCGGTTCGCCAATGCCAGAACCGGGTTTCAATCCACGCTCCCCGTGAGGGGAGCGACTGGTGGCGCGAGGTGGAGCGCCAGGCGCGCGCTGTTTCAATCCACGCTCCCCGTGGGGGGAGCGACGATTCTCCCGCTCGATTCTTTTTTTCCCGTTCAGGTTTCAATCCACGCTCCCCGTGGGGGGAGCGACCCCTGATTCCATTGCCTCGGATAGATTGTGTTTCAATCCACGCTCCCCGTGGGGGGAGCGACTCTCTTGAGCAAGTCGTTATCAGCCACTAATTCGAGTTTCAATCCACGCTCCCCGTGGGGGGAGCGACATTAGCCGTGTGATTTGGTTTACACCCGTCAGTTTGTTTCAATCCACGCTCCCCGTGGGGGGAGCGACGCGCGTCCGCTTTGGTCAACGTATGGGATATGACGTTTCAATCCACGCTCCCCGTGGGGGGAGCGACATGCCCATCTCGCCCAGGAATTTCTCCTCCCGCTTGTTTCAATCCACGCTCCCCGTGGGGGGAGCGACTCCCGCTCTGCCAGCCTGCGGATTGCCTCCCGCAGGTGTTTCAATCCACGCTCCCCGTGGGGGGAGCGACGACGGCTGGAGCTTTCGGTTTACTAACCCCGCCGGTTTCAATCCACGCTCCCCGTGGGGGGAGCGACCCAGATTATCCAACCCTGGCAATATGGGCACGGCGTTTCAATCCACGCTCCCCGTGGGGGGAGCGACGCCAATCATCAGACCAGACAGACGGCTTGTTATGTTTCAATCCACGCTCCCCGTGGGGGGAGCGACCCGCGTATGTCTTATTGAGCGCCATAAGCCAGCGGTTTCAATCCACGCTCCCCGTGGGGGGAGCGACCATAATAATACCCATAGCCGCAACGAGAGCAAGCGGTTTCAATCCACGCTCCCCGTGGGGGGAGCGACGTCTCTTGCAGCAATCAAACGCTCTTTCGCCATAGTTTCAATCCACGCTCCCCGTGGGGGGAGCGACGGCTGCTGCGATGGCCTCCGGGTCTGTCTCGCTTTGTTTCAATCCACGCTCCCCGTGGGGGGAGCGACTGCCGATTCCGCACAACGTAAAACACCCGACTATTCGCGTTTCAATCCACGCTCCCCGTGGGGGGAGCGACTTTGAGTATCCGCCGAAAACGATGAAGCCGCCAGGTTTCAATCCACGCTCCCCGTGGGGGGAGCGACTTTCCGGCGCCTGGGCGCTGTAAAATTAACTGGAAAAGTTTCAATCCACGCTCCCCGTGGGGGGAGCGACGACGGGACGCCCATCGGGCCGCTGCTGTCACGCGCCGTTTCAATCCACGCTCCCCGTGGGGGGAGCGACGCCTCTCCGCTGCTAATAGTGCAGTATCCCCCTGTTTCAATCCACGCTCCCCGTGGGGGGAGCGACAATTTCGACCAAGGCACACAGCCGCGATACCCCCGTTTCAATCCACGCTCCCCGTGGGGGGAGCGACTGCAACAGTTCATTGTATTTCCCGCCGGGAGATGGTTTCAATCCACGCTCCCCGTGGGGGGAGCGACCCGTCAGAGGCGGGGCAAGGTGGTATAATTGTGCCCGGTTTCAATCCACGCTCCCCGTGGGGGGAGCGACACGTGTCCGGCTGGTCGGCCCCCTTACGCGGGCAGTTTCAATCCACGCTCCCCGTGGGGGGAGCGACTAAGGTTGGCGTGGACATCGCCGCAACCCGCAGTGTTTCAATCCACGCTCCCCGTGGGGGGAGCGACAGTTAGCCCACTACGTCTCATCCGTCAGAGGCGGGGCGTTTCAATCCACGCTCCCCGTGGGGGGAGCGACTATAAATGATAGTACCGGTACGGAAACAGAAAAAGTTTCAATCCACGCTCCCCGTGGGGGGAGCGACCAGGGAGCACACTAATCTGGTACTCGACGAGAGAGTTTCAATCCACGCTCCCCGTGGGGGGAGCGACCGGATAGATTGGGCCAACGATGAGCAACGGAATGTTTCAATCCACGCTCCCCGTGGGGGGAGCGACGAGGATATGCAGCAGTTCATCGTGTACCCTGTTGGTTTCAATCCACGCTCCCCGTGGGGGGAGCGACGTCAGCGATACCCATCAGGAGCAGGTCCTTGCCGGTTTCAATCCACGCTCCCCGTGGGGGGAGCGACTCATCCATGATGTCAGTGATGTCACGAACGGAGTTTCAATCCACGCTCCCCGTGGGGGGAGCGACCGAATAAGAAAGGCGCGCGCAAAAGACAGCGCGAGTTTCAATCCACGCTCCCCGTGGGGGGAGCGACCGGCGGGGGGCGTCGGGCCAACAAAAAAATAATGTTTCAATCCACGCTCCCCGTGGGGGGAGCGACCAAACGGATTGTCAAGGCGACGGCAACCAGGTCCAGTTTCAATCCACGCTCCCCGTGGGGGGAGCGACGGTGCTACGAGACGGATAACCGCCCGTCTGATATGTTTCAATCCACGCTCCCCGTGGGGGGAGCGACACCGTGCCGTACCCAATGGGCGCACCGGTCGGACAAAGTTTCAATCCACGCTCCCCGTGGGGGGAGCGACAGATATCACGACGGACAGGACGGACGAGACATAGTTTCAATCCACGCTCCCCGTGGGGGGAGCGACAAGCCACGGACTAGCCACGGATAAAGGACAGCGCAGTTTCAATCCACGCTCCCCGTGGGGGGAGCGACCACCGCCTATACACCTCATCACCAATACCAAGGTCGTTTCAATCCACGCTCCCCGTGGGGGGAGCGACTTTAGCATCATCCCAAATCTGGTAAACATACATCCTCGTTTCAATCCACGCTCCCCGTGGGGGGAGCGACTATCACGCTCCGGGTGCGGCACACAGGGGACGAGTTTCAATCCACGCTCCCCGTGGGGGGAGCGACCCAACCCGCGCCCCCGGTCGGACAACCCCAAACGAGCGTTTCAATCCACGCTCCCCGTGGGGGGAGCGACACGCAGATGCGACTCTAAACATGAATGATGCGCTGTTTCAATCCACGCTCCCCGTGGGGGGAGCGACAGATAGCCGTCACCTGGCGGAGCAACTTGGCGGACGTTTCAATCCACGCTCCCCGTGGGGGGAGCGACTAATGCGGCTGCGCCGATATTCGACAACCCGGAGTTTCAATCCACGCTCCCCGTGGGGGGAGCGACAATCTCGCGCTCAACCTGTTCAAGCGCAACAGACGTTTCAATCCACGCTCCCCGTGGGGGGAGCGACATTAGATTAGACTAGCCGCGAATAAAGGACAGGGCGTTTCAATCCACGCTCCCCGTGGGGGGAGCGACGGACGGCACGCTAGCGAGAGTATCCATGATAAGTTTCAATCCACGCTCCCCGTGGGGGGAGCGACGAGCCTGTCGCGGGCGGAAAAAAATCAGACGAGTGGCGTTTCAATCCACGCTCCCCGTGGGGGGAGCGACACATCAAAGCGATTGCAATACTCCACGAGGGTAAGTTTCAATCCACGCTCCCCGTGGGGGGAGCGACGACGACCCTAGTCACTCATGCACCCCCCGAACGACAGTTTCAATCCACGCTCCCCGTGGG
>DAOTZC010000015.1:0-24977 GCA_034434535.1 Anaerolineales bacterium
GGCGAAGGCGTCATCGGTGGGCGCAAAAACGGTAAAGGGACCTTCGCCTTTCAGCGTGTCAACCAGGCCAGCAGCCTGAACGGCAGTGACCAGCGTGGTAAAGCGGCCATCGGCAATGGCAATGTCAACAATATCCTGCGGAGCCGGTTCAGGCGTTGCAGTGGGAGCCGGCTGAGGAGTAGCGGTTGGCTCGGGTGTGGGGGTTGCGGCAGGCGCGCAGGCGGCCAACAAGAACATCGCAACCAGAAGTACCGATAAAGCGGTAGTAAGGTGTTTCATTTTTATCTCCTTTTTTGTCAATGTTTTGTATAGATTTTTTGCGCTCAAATCTGTGCAAATTATATATACTACGAGACTTTAATCAATCCCCTGAGCAAAATATTTATAAATCTCATATAAAAATCGGACAATTATTATCCGAATTCAATCTTTTTGGCCTCACAACCCGGCGATTCCCTTCGGTGATGCCAGGCGGCGCCTGCAACCCAGCCTTTGCCCACCAGCAGTCGTGTTAAAATATTCCTATGAATTTCAATCCTATCATTCACGACCATACCGTCACCATTACCTGGCGTGGTGAGACTGCCCCGTATTTCATCAGCGACCTGCACGGGTGGGAAGAAAATCCCCAGCCGTTGACGGAGGTCGAACAAGCAGTCTGGGCGATTTCCTTTGACCTGCCGCTCAACGCTTACCTCGAATATGCGTTTTACGACCCAAAATCCAAACAGCGTTTCCGCGACCCGCTGAACAAACGGTCTGTTTATAACGGCGTAGGAGGGTACAATCACTTTTTCTACATGCCCCAAGCGCAGCCGACGCCCTTAACGAACCTGCCACCCGGCGGATTGCGTGGAAAAATCACCCATCACACTGTATCAGCGCAATATGTCACGGCAGGCAAGAAACGGCAGGTTGCACTCTACCACCCGCCGGTGGACGAAACCGTACCGCTGTTGGTGGTGTACGACGGGCCAGATTATTTGCGGCGTGGAAAACTGGCGGTCATTGTGGATAATCTCATCGCAGCAAAACGTATCCGCCCCCTGGCAATTGCCTTCCTGCAAAACGGCGGCGCGGCCCGCATGGTAGAGTATGGTCAGACTGAGCCAACCCTGGCTTTTATCATGGGACAGGTCTTGCCGCTGGCATCTGTGGAACTCAATTTGCTCGATTACAAAAAACAGCCTGGCGCGTACAGTGTGATGGGCGCATCGATGGGCGGATTGATGTCTGTGTTTACTGCGCTAAAACTTCCCAACGTGTTCGGAAAGGCCATTAGCCAGGCGGGCGCATTCGAACTATGGGAGCATGAAACGACCACGATGGAGATGGTGCGGTATTTCCCCAAACCGAATGTCAGGCTGTGGCTCGATTGCGGAGTGATGGATTTTCTTCTTGCACCCAATCGCAAGATGGCCGCCCTGCTGTCGGAAAAAGGCTATGATTTTACCTATCGCGAGAACGGCGGCGCGCACAATTACACGACCTGGCGAAACGCCTGCGTAGATGGGCTGGAACTGCTGTTTGGCATTTAATGACAAGCGGGTTTGAACGCTCAAGAAACGACCAGGGCAAATTCCTACTCCGCCATTCCAGGGAGCCAAAACTGGAGCCAGCGTGAATTTTCGCGAATACAGAACTGGAAGCCAGGGAACAAATTCTTAAGCGGGGCGCCAGGGACGGGGGCCAATTCTGTATGGCTGGCAGGATGGGTGACGCGCCCATAAATGCGGGTTCGAAAGTGGGCCAGCCATTCGGGCAGCTTCATGGCCCGGCTGGAGTTGATTGTGACGACCGGCCAGATGTAGGCTGGCGGGCCATGCGAGAGCAAATAACGAAAATTGTTCTGGCTTGCCTGCTCCATATGCAGAATAGAGTCCAGGCCATCGAATAGAAGAATCACCGGCCTATTATCCCGACGCGCCTGCGCCCGGCAAGCCAGGTCAAACAGCAGAGTTTCTGCCTCCTGCTCGTAAGCAGGCCAGATACCGGCCAGGTGTTCCGTCGACTGAAAACGCGCCCACTCATCAGGATACTCGGACAGCACTGCAAAATGCAAACTCCCAGAACGATTAAGTTGCGAAGCCGCCCACAGCATGGCCTTAAGAAAGGCCGTCTTGCCGCTGCCCCGGTCTCCCACCACCAATACGGGCCCTGGGCGCGGGTCGCGTACATGTAACAATAACGGAAGACCATCGCTGGCGATTCCAAGCAGGATGGCGTTGCTAGGGATGCGGCCAATCGTTTCCAACACCTCAGACAGCCTGGGGAAGAGCGATGTTCCCAGGGTGGAGGTCTGGCCAAGTTCAGCCTGCGCATCACGAAGCGCGTTAAGCATCAGGGCATACTGATAATTTTCAGGCATAGCATAAAATAGAATTTATGTTCTAATTATACATCCATTCGGCACAAATACAAGACTTGTTATCCCTTACAGATTAATATCATAGTGAACAATTGACTCAAAATGTCATCACATCGAAACACAGGGTTGCCCACTGAACAGGATATAATAGGTGTATCTGCATCTGTCTCATTCAGCGGGCGTTGCCCTTCGCCAAAAAACCACCCCCTTGCGTGAGAACCTGGTTTTGATGGCGGGCATAATGGTAAAGGTGAACTATGCCGCGACAAGAAAGTACTGCGAAAGTCCGCAAAACGGTTGGCGTGTTTGTTTCGCAAGTTGGGCGGGTCTGGGGGCTCGACTACATGTCCGCCATCACCGATGTCGCTGAAGCCCACGACATCAACCTGATTTGTTTTGTGGGCGGCAAGCCGACAGCCATTACGACGCCCGGTCAAATGTCCCCCTCCTATGGATTATATGACCTGGCAGAAACAGCTGACCTGGCAGGCATTATCCTTTCTGCCGATTTAGGACACGGCGTCCCCGGTGAAGAAATCCGACAGTTTGCCCAAAACTTCAAAAAAATCCCTATGACGGCCACTGCGCTCGAGGTGGAACACATTCCCAGTTTAATGGCAGACAGCGTTGGCGGAATGCGGATGCTGATTCGGCATCTCATCGAGGTGCATGGCTACCGGCGAATTGCTTTCATCTGCGGCCCAAAGCGGCAGGTGGAAGCCGAGCAGCGCCTGTTTGCCTACCGCGAGGAACTTAAGGCACACGGCATTGAGTACGATGAGCGACTGGTAGTACAAGGGGATTACAGCCCCGAAAGCGGGCGCGCCGCCATTCAAAAACTGATGGAAAGCCGCAAGGTCAAGTTTGATGCGGTGGCCGCAGCCAATGACCGCATGGCCTTTGGCGCGATGGAAATGTTGCGCAATTACGGTCTCAACATCCCCAGTGACGTGGCCGTGACCGGCTTTGATGATGTGCGCGAAGCGCGTTCACTCGGCGTACCGCTGACCACCGTGCGACAGCCGTTTTACGACCTGGGCAAAAACACTTTCGAGACCTTGCTCAAAGTCATGGACGGTGATTCGGAACCGACCCTGACCACCATTCCAACCGGGGTGGTGGTACGCTGGTCTTGCGGATGCCAGCCGCGCTTCATTCAGCAAGCCCAAATCTCCCGAGAGGAAGTAGCCCGCACCGGCACCCTGGAAAACAAACAGGAAGCATCCATCCGCGCCATGTTCGAGGCCAGCGGCGCGCCCATGACTGCCAAAAACGCCCTGAACAACACCTACCGCCAGGCCTGGGAAACCTTTCTGACGGTCATGCGCGGCGAACAGGTAGCAGATGCTTTCCTGGCAAGCATCGAACGGGCCATCTTAACCCTTCAAAAATTCAATGATGACCCCGGCGACTGGCACAACGTCCTATCCATTTTCCGGCGTCACGCCCTGGCGGGGATTGTACATAAAGATGCCACCCTCCAGGCCGAGAATCTGTTCCAACAGGCACGCATGTTGGTGGGGGAACTCTCTCAGCGTTACCAGGCCTACCAACGCCTTGAACTGGAGCAACAGGAACAGGTCTTGCAAAACTTCAGTTTTGACATGGCCCCTGCCATGAGCCTGCACGAAATTGGAAGCGCCATTCAGAAGAACTTTCCTGCAATGGGCATTGAGCGGTTGTATGTCATGTTTTACGACAAAATCGCCCGGCCCCAATCGGCATTATTGCCTCCCTCGCAAAATCATCAGCTGTTTCTACAATATGAAAATGGCAAATGCGAGTTGTTCACCGAGCAGCCCAAACTCGCCACGGGACACTTAATTCCGCATAGCAGCATCCCTACCAACCGACGCTATACGGCAGTAGTCATGCCCCTGGCGCTGGCGCAAAGCCGCTTCGGGTTCATGTGGATTGAGACGAAAGACGACGATTGGGAAGTCTGCACCCGCGTGCGCAATCTGCTCTCCAGCGCGCTCCTTCGCACCATGCTGGTAGACCAGCGCGAAGCCGCCCAGCGCCAGGTGGAACGCCTGCTCTACGAGGCCAAGCAACGCGCTGAAGAACTCGACCGGCTGTATCAGAACGAACAGGAACGCCGCCGCGAAGCCGACGCCCTCTCCAAAGCCGCCCGCAACCTGTCCACCGTCATCAGCGTGGATGAAGTACCGAAAAAAATCCTGGAACAATTACTGCTTGTCCTGCCTTATGAGCGCGGCGCGCTGATGATGGAAGAGCGCGATGGCACAATTAGCGTCCTGGCACAATATGGTTTCCCTGACGGTCAACGTGCCCAGGATTTGCGCATTCAGATTAACCCAGGCGGAGTTTATGACCAAATTGCGCGCACTGGCGAGGTTAAAGTCGTCGATGATGTAACCCAAGAAAAAGGTTGGACTCAAGTTGATTGGCTGCCTGTTCATCACTCATGGGTAGGCTTGCCCTTGTTTGCCAAAAACCGGGTGGTGGGCATGTTATCGCTTACTCGCGCTCCCAAAGCCGCCTTCACCGCCGATGACCTGCTGTTAGCTTCCACCTTCGCCATGCAGGCCGCCATCGCCCTGCAAAATGCCCGCCTGTATGACGACCAGGCCAAATTTAACGAGTTAATGGAACACATGGTCGAACAGCGGGTGGAAGAACTGCACAGCGCCCTGACCACCCTTGAAAAACTTGATAAAAACAAAACCTCTTTCATCCAGGTAGCCGCCCACGAACTGCGCACCCCCATCACCGTCATCAAAGGCAACCTGGGCATCCTCAAAACCCTGGAAGCTATCCAGACCAACGAGATGTATAGCCAGATAGTCGAAGGCGCGCTCAAAGGCACCGACCGTCTGTTGCAAATTGTCAACGCCATGCTGGACGTTGCCAAACTGGAAAGCCAGGCCATCACCCCCCACATGGAGCCAACCATCATTGGATTGGTCTTACAACTGGTACAAAAAGAATACAAAGACGACCTGAAAGAACGCAACATCACCCTCACGGTCGAAAGCAGCGTCAGCCAGTTGCCGCAAATCATGGCCGACCCACAATTGATGCAAAAAGCGCTCGATGCAGTCGTGGTCAATGCCATTAAATTCACCCCCGATGGCGGCAAAATCACCATCCACGGCGAAACCGTGCAAGATGAGCGCAAAGGCGCGTGCATTGAAATTCGCATTGCCGATACCGGAATCGGCATAGACCCGGCCAATCATAAAGTCATCTTTGAAAAACTGCACCAGGTGGGCAAGGTAGAACTACACTCCTCAGGCCGCACCAAATTCAAGGGCGGCGGCCCCGGCCTGGGGCTGTCGATTGCGGCGGGCATTGTCAAAGCTCACGATGGCAAAATCTGGGTCGAAAGCCCCGGCTATGACGAAGAAAAACTGCCCGGCAGCACGTTCTTCATTCGCATCCCCATCAAAACAGTCGCTTAAGCGCCGCATCATCAAATATTCGCCCGCAGCGTGACTGCGGGCGAACTACATTCTACATTTTCGGCGCCAGCCTGCGGAAAGAATTCTGCATTATGCAACGATTCCTGCCCCATCCGACGCTTTGCAAATATAAATTTCAGGATGAAGACCCGTCTGCAATTCGTACTCTGCCGCAAGAGCATTGGCAAAGGCTTCGGCCTGCTCCCGCGCCACCAGGTTGACGGTACACCCGCCAAATCCTGCCCCCGTTAAACGAGCGCCATAACACCCTGGCAGCGACTGCGCCACTGCCACCATCACATCCAGTTCTGGGCAAGAGACCTCATACAGGTCACGCAAACTGACATGACAGGCGTTCATCAGGCCCCCAAAACGTGCCACATCCCCCGCCTGAAGCAGCGGAATAGCCTGCCGCGTGCGTTCGATTTCCTCCACCACATGCCGCGCGCGCTTTTCAATTTCGCCAGGCAGCCGGTCCGCCAGACGGTTGAAATCGGACAGGTTCACATCGCGCAGAGAGCGGATTTCAGGCAGGTCGACTTGCAGCAGGCGAACGGCTTCCTCGCAGGCCGCGCGGCGGTTGTTGTATTCGCCGCTGGTCAGTTTGCGGCGCACGGTGGTATCGGCCACCACAATAGAAACTTCTTCAGGCAGGGTCAGCGTCTCCCATTCCAGCGAGCGGCAATCCAGCAGGAGCAGGCGGTTTTCCACCCCGCAGGCCGAGGCAAACTGGTCCATGATGCCGCAGTTGACACCCACATAGCGGTTTTCGGCGCGCTGCCCCAATTTTGCTAATTCCATTGGGGCAAGAGCCCAGCCGCCCAACTGCCGCCAGGCCACCCCAAAAGCCATCTCCACCGAGGCGGAGGAGCTCAAGCCGGAGCCGCGCGGCACGTTCGAGGCAAAAACAGCCTGCATTGCGGGCGTTTGTAGCCCGGCCTCGCGCAGCGCCCACATCATCCCGGCTGGGTAGCGCGCCCAATCGGGCAGGGGAGAACCATCGGGCTGGGTTTTCGCGGAGAGCGTTTCAGGCGAGAAAACAGCCTGTTTATCGAAATCAACAGCCCACAGCGTGGTTTGTTCCGAATTCGCCGGAGAAAAAGCAATGTACGTGGCGCGGTCTATGGCGGCAGGCAAGACAAATCCATCGTTGTAATCCACGTGTTCGCCCAGCAGGTTAACACGCCCGGGCGCGCGGGCAAGGAAAGCGGGCGGACGGCCAAATTTTTCCTGAAAGGTGGAGCGAAGAGCATCCTGTAGTTTCATAATCACCTTGTGTTGTTGAGATAATTTTCAGGATGGATTATAGTATGAAGACTCATATTTTCTGGCTGGTTTCAGACAGTGATTTGAATCATCGTCACAAAAATCGTTGACAGAGTTTTGTATAATCAGAGAAAAGGTTATCTCGATGATGAGTTTTTGCATAAATCTGCCTGGCCAAAGAGCCGCCGTTCGGTTTGCAGTGGCTTGCCTTTTGGGAGTAACCCTGGTCATGGCGCTGTTTACGCCAGTGGTGGGGAAAGAATCCTCATCGCGCACGATTGATAATCTTTTCGATTATGGGCCTGATGCCCGCTTTGAGCGGTTAACGGTGGAAGATGGCTTGCCCAGCGGCACCGTGCTGGGCGTTTTGCAAGACCAACAGGGGTTTATGTGGTTTGCCACTGCCGACGGACTGGCACGCTATGACGGCTATAATTTCAAAATATTCCAACACGAGTTGCAAAATCCCAACAGTTTGAGCCACAGCAATACCTTTGCGCTCATTGAAAGCCAGGACGGCCTGCTTTGGATAGGCACCGACCCCGGCGGGCTGAACGTCTATGACCCCAAAACCGACCAATTCGTGGCGTACCAGCACGACCCGCAAAACCCTAACAGCCTGCCCAATAACAGCGTGTGGGCTCTGCTCGAAACGCGAGATGGTTCCATTTGGGTGGGAACGCGCGGCGGGTTAAGCCGTCTCGACCGGCAGACCGGAACTTTTAAGAATTACCTGCATGACCCCCAAAACCCGCGTTCGCTGGCCTGGCCGGTAGTGCAGCGGCTTTACCAGGACCGCGCCGGAACGATTTGGGTGGCCACGCGGGCCGGGTTGCAGCGCTACGACCCGCAAACCGACGATTTCACCACGTTCACAAACGACCCGGCGAACCCAAAAACCATCGCGGCCAACAATGTGTGGGCCATGCTGGAAGATTCGCAAGGCAATTTTTGGGTAGGAACGCGCGGCGGCGGATTGAACCGCATGGACCGCCAAACTGGCACGTTCACCGCGTACCGATACGACCCCATTCGGTCTGGACGGTTGAGCGATGACCGAATCTGGAGCATTTACGAAGACTCGGCAGGCAGATTATGGGTTTCAACCGAAAACGGCGGCCTCAACCTGTTTGACCATCAAACTGAAACCTTTACCACCTTTCGGCATAACCCCAACGACCCTTTCAGCCTGAGCGCCGATGATTTGTTTGCCATTTATGAAGACCGTTCGGGTGTTTTATGGGTCACAGGGCGCAGCGGCAGCGGGGTGAACCTGCTTTACCCGGCCTTGCAGCGCTTTGGCTGGTATCGGCAAATTGCGCAAAACCCGACCTCCCTGTCGAACAGCAACGTGTTCGCCATCCTGCCCGAAAACGAAACGGTATGGATTGGCACCTTCGGCGGCGGGCTAAACCGAATCGACCGGCGAACCGGCGAGGTGCACGTCTACCGACATGACCCCGGCAACCCGGCCAGCCTTTCGAGCGACAAGATTTACCACATTTTCAGGGATAAGAACGGCGCGTTGTGGGTAGCAACTTCGGGCGGCGGCTTGAGCCGTTTCGACGAGGCCGCCGGTACCTTTACGGCTTTCAAACTTAACCCAGAAGACCCCACCAGCCTGCCATCTAACTTCATCACCACGCTCGAACAGGCCGGGCCAAACCGCTTGTGGGTTGGCACGCTTGGCCTGGGGTTGGCGCTGTTCGATACCAATAGCGGAAAAGTCATCGAATCCTATAAGAATGACCCCAACGACCTGGCCAGCCTGAGCGAAGATACCATTTACGACCTGGCGGTCGATTCGCAGGGCAGGGTGTGGGCGGCCACCGCGCGCGGCGGGGTGAACCTGCTCAACCCAAACACTGGCAAATTCACCCGCTTTCAAAACAACCCCGGAGACCCCAACAGCATTGCCAGCAACAGCGTCTATGCGCTCTACCTGGATGAGCCAAACGGCATCTTGTGGGTTGGCACTTCTGGCGGCCTGAACCGCCTGGAGATAAGCACAGGCCAATGGAAAACCTACAACAACCACCGCGGGCTTGCCAGCAACACGGTAGTCGGAATCCAACCGGATGGCGCGAGCGGCTTATGGGTCAGCACCACGCGCGGACTGAGCCGATTCGATACCGTACTGGGAACATTTCGAAATTATGACGCGCGCGATGGCTTACAGGGCAACCAATTCAACATTGCCAGCACAGCCCGCGCTGCCGATGGCGAGGTCTTCTTTGGCGGGCCAAACGGGGTAAACTTCTTCCACGCTGAGGACATTTTTGACAACGTTTACGAGCCCAAAGTGCTATTTACCGGGCTGGAACTGTTTAACCTGCCCGTGGCAGTGGATGGCGAAATTCTAACCCAGCCGGTTGAATATACTTCCTCCATCACATTGCGGCACGACCAATCCGTGTTCACCATCGAATTTGCGGGCTTGAGTTACCAAAATGCTTCGCGCAACCTGTACCGCTACCAGATGGAGGGCTTCGATAAGGGCTGGTCGCCGCCCAAAACCGTCCGCCGCGCCACTTACACTAACCTTCCGCCCGGAACTTATACCTTTCTGGTTCATGCCACCAACAACGATGGGCAATGGAATCGCACCCCCGCGCAGTTAAAAATCGTCATCCTGCCGCCCTGGTGGCAAACGTGGTGGTTCCGGTTCGCCTCCATTACAGGCCTGGTTGGGCTGGTCGTCGGCGTCGTACATCAGCGCACGCGTCGAATTCGTCAAATCAATACAGAACTAGAGAAACGAGTCCTGGAACGCACCCTTGAATTACGCGAAGAAATTCGTCTGCGTCAGACCATCGAAGACCAGTTGCGCAAGACAAACGAAGCGCTTGAGACAAAACTATCTGAAATCATCGAACTACAGGCCCAATTACGGGAACAAGCTATCCGCGATGCGCTGACCGGACTCTTCAACCGGCATTACCTGGCAGAGGTCATGTCCACCGAATTGAGCCGCGCTCAGCGGGGAAACTATCCCGTCACCTTCATGCTGATTGACCTGGACCACTTCAAGGACATCAACGATAAATTCGGCCACCATGCGGGTGATGTGGCGCTTTCGAAATCGGGGGAAATGCTCCTCAGGCATATTCGGCAGGGCGATTATGCCTTCCGCTATGGCGGCGAGGAATTTCTGGTCATCTTGCCTGGGATTGCACCCCAAGATGCTGTGCGGCGCGCTGAGCAGTTGCGCACCGACTTCCTGGCCCTCAAAACCGAAGTCGAGGGAAACGCCATAGAAATCACCGCCTCAATCGGCGTTGCTGTTTACCCTTTCGATGGCGAAAAAAGCGAAGATATCCTCCATTATGTTGATGCAGCGCTTTACCAGGCCAAAGACAAAGGCCGCGACCAGGTGATTGTTTCTCCCAACACACGCAAAATATTGAAAGCCGGAGACTGACCTTCTCTCAACCTGCCCGCTTCCAGTGCGGGCAAAACTTTACTTATCGCTCAAATAGCCCGAACGGATGAGCAGTAGACGCCCATGCGTGGGGTAAAATTTTCTTCGTCAACCCCAAATTTTGCAGTAACATGCTCAATCTGCAAAATCCATTCCGCGCTACGGAGGCTCTCATGGAACAAGAAAAAAGTTCTTTTACCAGTACCCCTGTCATCATTACCGTTATCATCGTCTTATTGTGTTGCTGCTGCATTGTGCTGGCTGCTGGCGGCTTTGGCGGCCTGTTATGGCTGGGAGGAGAACAGGCCAACCAATCATACATGGACGAGACCCCCGTTTATGACCCCACGCCCTTTGAACCAAACCCTTCGGCCACCCCCACCGCGCCGGTTATCGTCCGCCCCAACATCGATGAGATTTCGACCGAAACGCTTGAAACGCTCAAAAACGCCATCGTCCCCGAAAATGACCCACGCGAGCTGGCCTGCCGCTTGAAAAACATCTGCAACGTGCCTGAGACTTTCCCACAAGGGCCTTTCGAGGTGGGTGATATCAAACAGTTCTGGGTGTTAAACGGCGAAACGATTACCTATCGCCAGATTAGCGCAACCCTGGCCTATAAAACCGAGGTGGCCTACTTTTGGGTGGAAGAGGGGGTTCGTTTCAGTCAGGAAGAAGCCAAAGCCCTGGCAGATGCCTTCAGCGAGAAAATGGTGCCAACCAACCGCGAATTTTTCGGACAAGAACCCTCCCCCGGCATTGACGCCGACCCGCATATCTATCTGCTTTATGCGAGCGATATTGGCAGCAACACCGCCGGATATTTTTCCTCGGCTGACGCGCAGCATCCACTGGTTAATGAGTATGCCAACGGCCACGAAATGTTCGTTTTCAATGCCGATAACTCGCCGCTCTCCGATACTTACACTTACGGCGTGCTGGCGCACGAATTCCAGCATATGATTCACTTTGGGCGCGACCGTAACGAAACATCCTGGTTGAATGAAGGTTTTTCCGAGTTAGCGGTCCTGCTCAACAAGTATTCCACCGGTTTCAAAGATTCTTCGTATCTCTCCCAGCCCGACCTGCAACTGACCGATTGGGGACCGGACGTTGGGCAAAATGCTCCTTACTACGGGGCGAGCTTCTTGTTCACCACTTACTTTCTGGAACGATTTGGCGAACAGGCCACCCAGGCCCTGGTGCGTGAGACAGATAACAGCATGGACAGCGTAGACAATGTTTTGCAAGCCATCAACGCCACCGACCCGCGTTCCGGGCAGCCCATCCGCGCCGATGACCTGTTCATGGATTGGGCAGTTGCCAACTACCTGCAAGACAAATCAGTGGATGATGGCCGCTATGCCTACCAACTCTATCAGCCAAGCCGGGCCGCCGCCGAAGCCAAAGCCTTCTCCTCCTGCCCGGCAGAATATTCCGACACAGTGAACCAATACGGCGTGGATTACATCCGCTTTTCGTGCGAGGGAAAATTTACCCTGCGCTTTGAAGGCTCCACCGCCACCACTCTGTTGCCGGTGGATGCTTACTCCGGCAAATACGCTTTCTGGTCGAACAAAGGCGATGAATCGGACATGACTCTGACCCGCGAATTCGACTTTACGAACGTCACCGGTTCGCTGACTCTCAACTACCGCGCATGGTACAACATCGAAGAAGGCTGGGACTACGCTTATCTGCAAGCCTCCACCGATGGCGGGCAGACCTGGCAGATTCTCCTGACCCCATCTGGCACATCCGAAGACCCGGCAGGCAATGCCTATGGCTGGGGCTACACCGGTTTAAGCGATGGCTGGATTGAAGAATCGGTAGATTTAAGTCAGTTCGCCCGGCAAAAAGTTCTTCTGCGCTTCGAGTACATCACCGATGCTGCCGTGAACGGCGAAGGGCTGATGGTGGATGACATTTCCATCCCCGAAATAGATTATTTCGCAGATTTTGAAGAGGGCGCAGACAACTGGCAAGCCGAAGGGTTTGTGCGCGTTGAAAACCTGCTGCCGCAGACCTTCCGGCTGACGCTCATTCGCAAGGGCGGGCAGACCACTGTCGAGACCATCACCGTCACCCCCGACCAGACCGCCGAAATCAGCCTTGACCTGGGCAGCGATACGCAGGAAGTTATCCTGGTTGTAAGCGGTACAACCCGCTTTACGCGCGGTTTGGGAAGTTATATTGTAAAAATCGAGTAGAAAAGAAAGCGGCAGTCACTGTTGAAGTGACCGTCACTTTAATACCGTCCCGAAGGTTGCCAGGCGTGGAAAAAATCACCACGCAAAACCTTCGGGATGTTTTTTATAATAACTGTGCACAGGCCAGCGCATATTCGATGCCATCACCTTTTGGGGTCAGGTCCCACCAGGCCGAGAGCAGACAATGGCAAAGGCCCCACTCCTGAATGAACTGGCGCGGCCAGCCCAACCGCTCATTTAAGATGGCAATGCGCCGCCCGGTCTGTCGTTTCGCTTCAGGGCGGTAGGGCCAGTCGGGGATGGGGTTGGTCAGCAAAGGGCCAACTTCGTAGCCGGGCGGCCCAATCACGCCTTTCGAGTCAATCGCCAACCAGCCGCGTTCAGAGGAAAGAATGTTGAAGTGGTGGAAATCGCCATGCATCAAGACAGGTGGAATAGAATCGGCCAGTAACTCCGGCAGAGTGGCTTCAACCCGTTCCACCAACCACGCTGGGAACGGCCCCGTGCCGCCCTGGTAGCGGGAGCGTAATTCATCTAGTTCGGCAAACCATTCAAAAAGTTGGATGAATCCCTCGGCCTGAGGCGGAGTCCGCCAGATGCGTTGCATCACATCAGCGGCGATATGCGTCCGCTCGTCGTCATTTTCCACTTTCACGAGCATTTCGCCGGGCCGTAGACGCTCCAGCAGAAACATAGACCGTTGCTCATCGGCCTCCAGCAGACGGCAAGCGCCATCGCCATTGAACAGGCGCAGGGCGTTCAACTCGCTCAACCATTCGCGGTTAGGAACGCCTAACTTAAGAACCACCTCGCTTTCATCGGCGCGTTTTGCCGCGCAGACGTAGTTGTACGAGAGCAAAAGCGGCTCGCCAAGAGTCAAATCCCACTGCCGGGCGGCTGTTTCAAGCAGGGAGGGCAATTCAGCGAGCCAGCGTTGGCCTGCTTCGCCAAAAGCGTTGTGGATATTATGAATAAAGTTGGGCGGGAGATTCATTTGCATTCAGCCCGCATCTTTTCGTACTGATATATCCGACTGTCTTCATCAAACGAGAAACCGGCGGTCTGGAGCAGGGTGTCCAGGTCGGGGCGGATGGGCGCGCGCCAGGTGATGATTTGGTAGCCGCTTTGCGAGGGATGTTGGCGCAAGTCGGTCAGCAGGGCAGGAATATCGGCTTCGGCGCAAGCAAGCAGGCCAACCGCCGAAATGCGCTGTCCATCTTCACTACCATCCCAGGTACAGACCAGGCCGTGCCGTCCGCGCCACCAGAAGAATTGCGCTTTGGCCTGTTCCACCAGCCAGCGCATCAAGGGTTCTTCTGGCACGGCAGACTGCCACCACGCATCCAACATCCCCCGCTCACGTGGAGCATGCTCGGAGCGCAGGGCAAATGCTACCGCTTCGGCAAATTCAGATTCAGCCAGGGGGGTCAGGCGGGTGGATTTTGCCAGAGGCAGGGGCACCGCGTTATATGGGGCGCGTTCCATCGTCCTGACAAACCCATCCCGCTCGCACAGATGATGCACTTTGACGCGTTGCGCGCTCGTCCACAAACGCAAGACGCCCTGAGCGCGTTCTTGCCACCAGGCGACCGTGTAACGGTGCAGCCGCGAACCAACCCCCTGCCCTTGCAGGCGCGGGTCTACCCGAAACCCCTCCAGCCACCACTGGGAGGAAGTCTGCTGAACAAGGCGAGTTAGCCCAACAACGCGGCCTGCATAGAGAGCGCTGAACATCTGACCGCGCGGGTCGGTCAGCCATTCGTCGAAAACGTAGGGAATGTAATCATGACCGTCCCAGATAAACTTGCAAAAGCCGAAGATGTCCTGTCGGTCAGATGGCAGGGTGGGGCGAATAACAAGGGCGGGAGCTGCGAAAGAATTCATCATCCGATATCTGTTCAATTGGGTTGTGCAAGGGCAAAATTTAGTAGATAATTGGATTATAAGCCTTGTTCACAGAAAGGTCAGCCATGCTTGTCCAAAACTTCCAGCTCCTGCAAAATAACCAGCCGGTGCGGTTCGTCAAATCGCCGAATGTGGATGTCTCGCTGCAAGAGCGGCGGTTTGTGGTAATGCACTATACCGGCGGGGCAAGTTTTGCTTCTTCGGTGGCCTGGCTGGCATCCAAAAGCAGCGGCGTTTCGGCGCATCTGGTGATTGGACGGGGCGGCGAGGTAGCGCAATTGGTACCGTTCAACCTACGCGCCTGGCACGCTGGAACCAGCGCCTGGAAAGGCTTTACGGGGTTGAACAATTACTCCATTGGCATCGAACTGGATAACGCCGGGATGATGAAACGCAGCGGCAATCAGTGGGTCTCCTCATTTGGGCGAGTGTATCCCGATTCGGAAGTACTGGCCGCGCCACATAAATCCGTCCCAAATGTGATTTACGGCTGGCACAAATACACAGAAATTCAACTGAAAACCGCCGCCGAGGTGGTGGCCGCGTTGGTAAGGGCCTACGGAATCCAGGAAATTATCGGCCACGATGACATTGCCGTTGGCCGCAAGTGGGACCCCGGCCCAGCCTTTCCGATGGAGCAGTTCCGCCAGGATGTGGCCGCGCTGGCGGGCGGACAGAGTGGGGAACAGGAAGAAGAGAGCGGCGAGGTGGTCATCGAGCCGCCCAAAGAGAAAGCGTTGATGCGTTACCGGGTGGAAAATCTCGACACAGGTCAGCAAATCAATTTCACCTGGAGCGCGCCTTTCAAACCGGCCACCCTGTTGCCGGTTCCATATATCTCGCAACTGGGGGCAGGGGCCGACGCGCGCAAAAACGACTGCGGGGCAGCCTCGTCCATCATGTTGTTAAAGGCCTACCTCCCCAACGTTCAGATGACGCCTGATGAGTTCTATACGCGCTTCGCCATCCCCGGCGCAGACCCCTACTTGAGCGTCTCTCAACTGCGCAACGCAATGGGCAGCCTGGGCCTGCTGACCGATTTCCGAGCAAACCTGACCATGCACGATTTATTCGGCTTCCTGGCAAGCGAGAAACCTGTTATCGTATTATTGCGCTACAAAGTGTTTGAAGATGCCGGATTAACCGAAAAAAAGTTCGAGGGGCCACATTTTGCGGTGGTGGTAGGACTGGATATCCGCTACATCTACATCCATGACCCGCTCTATACCAACCCGGCAGACGGCGAGGCGCATCCCTACCCGCTGGAGCTATTCTGGCGAGCCTGGAAGGAGGTTGCTACCGACCCAAAGATTCGCAACCCAGAACGCTCGGCCATCATCCCAACGGCAGGAATTGGCTTCAAGTTGAGCCGCCGCGTGAGGGTGAATGTTTCTGCGCTCAACGTGCGCACCTCCAATGCGCTGACTGCGCCCATTGTGCGGGTGCTGAAACAGGGCGAAGTGGTAGAAATTACGCGTGAAATGGGCGGCTGGGGCGAAATTGAGGGCCTGGGCTGGATTGCGCTTTCGTACACCGTTGCGGCATAACCCACAACCTGCCTGACCACAGAAGAGAATTTGACCGTTGGAAACAAGACCATCCTGGAATTGGGACGAAAAATTCACAACGACAGCACAGCGGTGGAACTGCATCCCATTTTTCGCAGTCGGGCGCAGGCCGTCTGGCAAAAACTGGAATCTGCGACATGGTCAAAACCCGGCAGCCCATGAGCAGGCGAGGCGAAACTGGCTTCATTTGCCAGGAAAAGTTGATGCACAGGCTGTCAGGCGCAAAATAGGCTAACTTTTTTGTGAACAAATGCGCAACCGGCAATGTTGACTAGACATATATCCCCGTGTAAAATCACCCAATCTTTCACGAAGGTGAGATATGAATATCTATCGCTTTGTGGTTCGTTTCAATCAATCTGACCCGCGCTCGGCCGGCTACCTGGCTGATGCGCACGCCTTGGGGTTTCACAACCTGCAAAGGCTGGAATGTCAGGACTTGTACTTCATCGAGGGCCAATTGTCGCAGGAGGAATGTAGACAGTTGGCTCTCAAACTTTTAAGCGACCCGGTGGTGCAAACGGTGTCAAGTGCCACGTTCCAGGTTTCAGGGGCAGAGCGCGTAGAGAATGTTGTCGAGGTGGCTTTTCGCCCCGGCGTCACCGACCCGGTGGCGCATGAAATTGTCCGCGCGGCGCATGAACTTGGGTTTCAGGGCGTTCAACGGGCGGCAACAGGGTTAAGATTCGAGGTTGAAGGTTTAAATTTAGCCCAAGTAGAAAAACTTGCAAAGCAACTGCTCGCCAACAACGTCATCCAGCATTGGACGGTTGGCGAAATTACGCCCTCCTTTCCTGAAGATGCCGAATCGAGCGGCGAAGTGGAAATCATCCCCATCCGCTTCTTATCTGATGATGAACTTCTATCCGTTTCATCGGCCCGCCGCGCCGCGCTCGACCTGGCCGAAATGCAGGCCATTCAGGCCTACTACCGCAAACTTGACCGCGACCCCACCGACGTGGAGTTTGAAACCATCGCCCAAACCTGGAGCGAGCATTGCGTGCATAAGACGTTTAAGGCGCGGGTCACCCTCACCCCATCCCCTCTCCCAACGGAAGAAGGGGCAGGGGGTGAGGGCGGAGTTGTCGACTCCATCATCAAAACCTATCTCAAATCTGCCACCGATAAAATCGCCGCGCCCTGGGTCATTTCCGCCTTTGTGGATAACGCCGGAATTATTGACTTTGATGACGAATTCGAGGTCTCCTTCAAGGTCGAGACGCACAACCACCCCTCGGCCATCGAGCCGTTTGGCGGGGCCAATACTGGCGTGGGCGGAGTCATTCGCGATGTGCTGGGGGTCAGCGCCAAGCCGATTGCCGCAACCGATGTTCTGTGCTTTGGCCCGCAGGACATGAATCCCGACAACCTGCCCGAAGGTGTGCTGCACCCGCGCCGCATTCAGAGCGGGGTGGTGGCGGGCGTGCAGGATTACGGCAACAAAATCGGCATTCCCACTGTCAACGGCGCGATTCTCTATGATGAAGGTTACACTGCCAACCCGCTGGTCTTTTGCGGCTGCGTGGGCATTGCCCCCAAAGGCAGGCACTGCAAAAATCCCCAGCCCGGCGACCGGGTGATTGTCCTCGGCGGGCGCACCGGGCGCGATGGCTTGCGCGGCGCAACCTTCTCCTCGATGACGATGGACGCCCAAACCGGCGAAGTCTCCGGTGCATCCGTCCAAATTGGCGACCCCATCACCGAAAAAGGGCTGATTGATGTCATCACCCGCGCCCGCGACCTCGCGCTCTACAACGACATCACCGACTGCGGCGCGGGCGGGCTTTCCTCCGCGGCGGGCGAAATGGCCTCCAAAATTGGCGCGGATATCGAACTGCAAAACGTGCGCCTGAAATACCCCGGTCTGGCCCCCTGGGAAATCTGGCTTTCCGAAGCGCAGGAACGCATGGTGCTGGCCGTTTCCCCCGCCAACCTCCCCGCCTTGCAGGAACTGTGCGACACTTTCGATACCGAACTGACCGACATCGGCGTTTTCACCGGCGACGGGCGGCTGGTTGTCCGCTATGGCGGCAGGCCAGTTCTCGAACTGGAAAATGAATTCCTGCACGAAGGCATTCCGCAGAGACAGTTAAGCGCAGTCATCGGTCATTCGTCATCAGTGAGCAGTGAACTGATGACGGATAACTGGTTACGCATGACTGTCAAAGACAGGCTTCTGTCGCTGCTTTCTGCTCCAAATACAGCCAGCAAAGCCTCCGTCATCCGCATCTACGACCACGAAGTGCAAGGCGGAACAGTCGTCAAGCCGCTCATCGGCATCCAGGCCGATGCCCCCTCCGATGCAGCGGTGCTGAAACCGATTGGCACGCGCGGCACGAAAGGCATCGTCCTGTCCAACGGCATCAACCCCGAATACGGCAAGCGCGACGCCTACAAAATGGCCTTGGCGGTCATTGACGAAGCCATCCGCAACGCCGTAGCCGTTGGCGCCGACCCGCAGCGGATTGCCATCCTCGACAACTTCTGCTGGGGCGACCCGAAGCGGCCCGAAACGATGGGAACACTCCTCGAAGCGGCGCGCGGCTGTCACGATGGCGCGCTCCTGTTCGGCGCGCCCTTCATCAGCGGCAAAGACTCGCTCAACAACGAATACCTCGGCGCCGACGGTCTGCGCCACTCCATCCCGCCGACCCTGCTCATTTCGGCCATTGGTATCATCGATGATGTCAACCAGGCCGTCACGATGGATTTGAAGGAAGCCGGGAACGCGCTCTACCTGGTGGGCAGCGAGCAGTTATCAGTCTCCAGTCATCAGTCTGTGCCAGATGTGCCGAAAACCGCTCCAGCGGTCTATCGCGCTTTGCATAAGGCCATCCAGCATGGTTTGGTGAAATCCTGCCATGATTTGAGCGAAGGCGGGCTGGCGGTTGCGGCGGCGGAGATGTGCATTGGAGGCCGCTTGGGCCTGATTCTCGACGAATCCATCCCCACTGAAGCCTGCTTTGCCGAAACAAATGGCTGTTTACTGGCTGAAATTGCCCCCGCGTCCGAAGCCGCCTTCCGCGCCCTGTTCGCTGACCTGCCCCTGACAAAAATCGGCCACGTCACCGCCGAACCTGCGCTAAAAATCGCTGGCGAGCAAATCCCCCTCGCCGACCTGGTCAGAGCCTTTACAAGCCAGAACTGATTCCTGAACACTGATAACTGGTAACCGACATGAAACCCCTCGCCCTCATCCTCCAGGCCCACGGCACCAATCGCGACCTTGACGTGGCCGAAGCCCTGACTCTCGCTGGCGCGACCCCGGTCTTTGCCCCGCTCAACGAACTGCGCGCCGGGAAAAAGCATTTCTCCGACTACCAGATGCTCGTCGTCCCCGGCGGCTTCTCCTACGCCGATGCCCTCGGCGCAGGCAAACTGCTGGCCCTCGACCTGACTTCCTACTTCAACGAAGAAATCGCCGCGTTTGTCGCGGCAGGCAAGCCCGTGATTGGCATTTGCAACGGCTTCCAGGCGCTGGTCAAGTCGGGAATTTTGCCAGGGAGCGAGTGGAAAGTAGAAAGTGGAAAATCTCCAGCGACATTAACCTTCAACCAACAAGGCCATTTTGAATGTCGGTGGGTCAATTTACAACCGATTTCTCAAAGATGTGTCTGGACGCGTGGCCTGAATGAGCTCATCACCTGTCCTGTTGCGCATGGCGAAGGAAATTTCCAGGTAAGCGAAAACTCTCTACTTTCTACTTTCTCTCTGAACGACCAAGTTGCCCTCACCTACACCCACCCCGATGGTTCTCCCGCCAACGGCGAATACCCTGCCAACCCCAACGGCTCCCTGCTCGATATTGCCGGAATTTGCAACCCGCGCGGCAACGTCCTGGGCCTCATGCCCCACCCGGAGAATCACATTCACCCCTGGCAGCACCCGCGCCATACCCGAGGCGAAAGCGGCGGCAGCGGCCTGGCGTTGTTTAAGAACGGGGTGAAGTATGCGGCACAAGGTTAACATCCTGCGATTGCCCCTGTTTGGGGACGTAACTACCTGCCCATTCTCGAAACACAAGCGGTTTGACAGGATGTAAGGATAGCGGCTTGTTTTGGACAGTCAATTTCATCCTTTTACCCTTCCATCCTGTTTGATATTGTGTAAGGGGTAGGCAATTACTTCGGGACGCGGATGAGCACGGAGAAAACCCTTGAAAATCCGTGTAATCCGTCAAATCCGTGTACAGGTTTTGCATTTTACGTTGGAGAATTTATGATTTCACGCCAAAAAATCCTCGAAACCCTCCCTCTCGCCTGCGGCGAAACCAACCTGCCGCTGCCGGGCCGGGTAGCGGGCAAAGTGCGGGAGTGGTATTCGCTCGGAAACGGCAGGCGGCTCATCGTCACGACCGACCGGCTTTCAGCGTTTGACCGGATTCTTGCCAGAGTTCCGTATAAGGGGCAGGTGCTCAATCAACTCTCCACCTGGTGGTTTGAGCAAACCCAATCTATCATCCCCAATCATCTCATCTCCATCCCCGACCCCAACGCCGCCATCGTGACCGAGGTGGAGCCGCTGCTGGTGGAAGTGGTGGTGCGCGGCTACATCTCTGGGGTGACGACCACCGCCCTATGGTATCGCTACAACCTGGGCGAGCGCGAAATTTACGGCTATCGCTTCCCCGAAGGACTGAAAAAGAACCAGGCGTTGCCCGAACCCATCATCACCCCCACCACAAAAGGCGGTGCAACCGGGCATGATGAACGCCTGACCTGCGCGGAAGTGGTCTCGAAAGGCATTCTCGATGCCGAAACATGGGAACAGGTGCAGGCCGCCGCGCTCTCCATTTTCAAACGCGGCCAGGAACTTGCCCAAAAAGCCGGGTTAATTCTGGTAGATACCAAATACGAATTTGGCCGCGCCCCCGATGGCCGAATTTTACTGATTGACGAAGTCCACACTCCCGATTCGTCCCGTTTTTGGAAAGCGGATACCTACGAAAGCCGCTTCGCCGCCGGGCTGGAGCCGGAGAACTTCGATAAAGAATTCGTCCGCATTGCCTACGCCGAAAAGGGTTATCGCGGCGAGGGCGAAATCCCGTCCATGCCCGATGAACTCTGGGCGGTGGCCAGCGAACGCTACATCACCATTTACGAGATGCTCACCGGGCAGGAATTTGCGCCGGGGGCGTATCCGGTGAATGAGCGGTTGGTGAAAGCGATTAGTAATTGGTAAATGGCTGTTGACGAGCGTGATACAATGTAAATAGCGTACATTGTGTACGCAAGAAAGGATGCAAAAATGACCATTTCCATTGGCGCGAGGGATGCCCGCCAGAAATTTGCTGAGATTTTGGGCAAAGTTGGTTTCGGCGGGGATGTGGCTGTGGTGGAACGTTCCGGGAAACCAATGGCGGCAATTATCCCGATCGAGATGTATCAAAAACTGGTGGCCGAGCGCGAGGCTCGCTTTGCAATTGTGGACGCCCTGCGCAACGCCCAGCCTGAAATTTCCCCGGATGAAGTGGAGCAGAATGTCGCGGAAGCCCTGCGCAAGGTGAGAGAAGCCAATGCTGCGGGTCGTAATTGATACAAACATCCTGGTCAGCGCGCTGCTTTCGCGTTCTGGCGCTCCGGCCCAGGTGGTGGATGCCTGGCGTGAGCGTCAGTTTTTGCTGTTGACCTGCGAATCGGCCATTGACGAGGCCAACCAGGTTCTGGCAGCGTTATCGGCCACCGGGAAATATGCGTTTACGCCTGAACATTCTGCCCAATTGCTGGCGCTGTTGCGCAGTGATGCGCTGGTTTTGCCCGCCAAGGCGCATGTGGCTGGCTCCATCCCCGCCGACCCGGATGATGAAAAATTCCTGTCGGTAGCGTTGGAAGGCAGCGCAGATGTTATCGTCAGTGGCGACAAGCACCTGCTGTCGCTGGAAAAATTTCAGGACATCCCGATTAAATCGGCGCGTGAGTTTTTGGAGATGTTGAAGTGACCCCCCTCATCGGAATCATCATGGGCAGTAAATCAGATTGGGAAACCATGCAGCACGCAACGGAAACGCTGGATGGGCTGGGCATTCCCTACGAGGTGAAGGTCGTTTCGGCCCACCGCACGCCGGATTTGTTGTTTGAATACGCCGAATCCGCCGCCGGGCGCGGCCTCGAGGTGATTATCGCCGGGGCGGGCGGGGCAGCGCACTTGCCGGGCATGACCGCCGCCAAGACACACTTGCCAGTGTTGGGCGTGCCGGTGCAATCGAAGGCGTTGAACGGATTAGACTCCCTGCTCTCAATTGTGCAAATGCCCGCCGGAGTGCCGGTTGGCACGCTGGCGATTGGCCGGGCGGGCGCGGTCAATGCGGCATTGCTGGCCGCTTCGATTGTGGCAAATGCCCACCCGCAGTATCGAGATGCGCTGCTGACGTATCGAAAACGGCAAACGCAGAGCGTTCTTGATAATCCTGACCCGCGTGACAGTCATCCGTGAACGGTTATCCGTTTTTTACCTGCTTAATCAGGGATAAAAGAGCATGACCACCATTGGAATTTTAGGCGCTGGACAACTTGGGCGGATGCTGGCCCTGGCGGGATACCCGCTGGGGATGCGTTTCCGCTTTTTTGACCCGGCTCCCGACGCCCCTGCCAACCTGCTGGCTGACCATTTAACCGCCGACTACGCTGACACAGATGCCCTGCGCCGCTTCGCCGAAGGCCTGGATGTCGTCACTTACGAGTTTGAGAATGTTCCGGTTGAGACGGCGCGCTTTTTGGAGCAGTTTTGCCCGGTCTATCCGCCGCCGCTGGCGCTGGAAAAGGGGCAGGACCGGCTGGTGGAAAAAACCTTTTTCCGCGCGCTGGGGATTCCCACGCCCGATTTCGCGGCGGTGAGTTCCGAAGCAGATTTTGAGAACGCTCAAAAGCAGGTCGGGTTTCCGGCGGTTTTGAAAACGCGCCGGATGGGGTACGATGGCAAAGGGCAGTTCACCGTCTGGAATCGGGATGAACTGTCCGAAGCGTTTCGCGCGCTGGAGGGGCGGCCTGCCATCCTGGAACAGTTCGTGCCGTTCGAGCGGGAACTCTCGATTATCGGCGCGCGCGGCCTGGATGGAGAGACGGTTTTCTACCCACTGGTGGAGAATACTCACCGCGAGGGCATTTTGCGGCTGTCGGTTGCGCCCGCCCCGCGGCGGCCCAAGACTTCGCAGCTGTTGGAATATCATCAATCGACGCAATCGCTGGCGGAGATGTATGCCACCGCCCTGATGAGTTCGCTGAACTATGTTGGCGTGCTGGCCATTGAGTTGTTTCAGGTGGGCGACCAGATTTTAGCCAATGAGATGGCTCCGCGCGTGCATAACAGCGGACATTGGACGCTTGAAGGTGCGGTCACTTCTCAGTTCGAGAACCATGTTCGTGCGGTGGCCGGTTTGCCGCTGGGGAGCGCGAGTTTGCTGGGGGTGACGGCAATGGTCAATTTAATCGGTCAAATCCCCGACGTGGCTTCTATCCTGAAAATAGATGGGGCGCGCCTGCACTTGTATGATAAATCTCCCCGCCCTGGCCGCAAGGTGGGGCATATCAACCTGGTGGCGCGCAGCCACGAGGAATTAATGCAAAAATCTGAACTTATCAAAAAGTTGGTGGACGGATGAAAGAACTCGATGATTCGCCGCGCGAGGAGTGCGGCATTATTGGCGTTTTTGCGCCCAACGAGGATGTGGCGCGGATGACCTTTTTTGGGCTGTTCGCGCTCCAACACCGGGGGCAGGAAGCGGCAGGCATGGCGGTGGCTGATGGTCAGACGATTTCGCTCTATAAGAATGTGGGGCTGGTTTCGCAGGTGTTTCGCGCCGGGACACTGGATGAGTTACGAGGTCATTACGCAATTGGACATACCCGTTACTCGACGACCGGTTCATCCTTGCTGCGGAATGCCCAACCGTTCATGATTGAAACGATGCATGGGCCGCTGGCGCTGGGACATAACGGCAACCTGGTCAATTCGGCGGCGCTGCGGGCTGAGATGCTGCGCCAGGGCGTGGGGTTTTCGTCGTCGTCGGACAGCGAGGTGATGACGATGATGCTGGCGCGTGACGCCGGGCCGACCTGGGAGGCGCGAATCAAGGATGCGATGAAAAAATGGGTGGGAGCCTATTCGCTGGTTATCCTGACCCGCGATTGCGTTTACGCGGTGCGCGACCCGTGGGGATTTCGCCCTTTGAGCGTGGGAATGCTGCCTAACGGCGGGTACGCTGTTGCTTCGGAAACCGGCGCGCTGCGGACGTTGGGCTGCGAGGCCATCCGCGATGTGCAGCCGGGCGAGATTGTGGCGCTTTCGGCGAATGCGCTGACGGTGACGCAAGCGCTGCCGCCCGTGCGGCCCTCGGCGAAGTGCGTGTTTGAGCATATCTATTTTGCGCGCCCCGACCAAACCTGGGAGGGGGTGGGAGTCCATGCCGTGCGGCAGCGGCTGGGCGAGGAATTGGCGCGGGAGTGGAACAACGGGCGAGAAGCGGAGTTGGACAACGGACGAAGCGGAGAAACGGAGTTGGACAACGGAGGAAGCGGAGAAACGGAGAGAAACGGAGTTGGTAGCGGACGAAGCGGAGAAGCGGAGTTGGACAACGGAGAAAGCGGAGAAACGGAGAGAAACGGAGTTGGTAGCGGACGAAGCGGAGAAGCGGAGTTGGACAACGGAGGAAGCGGAGAAACGGAGAGAAATGGAGTTGGTAGCGGACGAAGCGCAGAAGCGGAGTTGGACAACGGAGGAAGCGGAGAAACGGAGAGAAACGGAGTTGGTAGCGGACGAAGCGGAGAAGCGGAGATGGACAACGGACAAAGCAGAGAAACGGAGAGAAACGGAGATGGT
>DAOTZC010000016.1:0-3577 GCA_034434535.1 Anaerolineales bacterium
CGCGAAGACCTGCATCAGCGCTATCTCGATGCGCTGACCCAACTGGCAAAACTCTATGAAGAAACGCGTCAATATCCCGAAGCCATCGAAAGCCTGAACCGCTTCCTGCGCGCCGACCCGCTCAACGAGGCCGCCTGCGCCCACTCCATGCGTCTGCACGCTCTCAACTAGGGCAAGCCTTGAGATTCGCCGCCCATTTTGCGCAGAGCAAGTCGTTTGACTTGCTCTGCGTTTTTCTATGAAACGCTTTTGAAACGCCCGCCGAATAGACTTGGTTCAATTCGCATTCTTAATTGATGAGGTGCGCATGAACTTTGCCCGCTTTGGTTTGTTGATTGCTCTCTTGCTCTCTGTGTTTCTCCCCGTCGAGACGCGCGCCCAGTCTTCCACCGCGACGATTGAAATCCTCGACCGCGCCGGGCGGCCTGTAACGAGCATCGTGGACGGCAATCGGCTTCGCTTGCGCGTCACCCTCCCCGCGCGAGTCGAGGCGGAGACGCGCGCCGAGTTTCTGCTCGACGAGACGCCCATTGGCGCGTGCGCGGTGCAGGCGGATGAAGATTCGTGCGTCACCGAATCCATCGAGACGCTTGGGTGGTATTGGGCGGAGGGCGGCGCGCCGAGTCCGTTGCGGCGAATCCAAGCGAGGGTCGAGGGTGAAGCGAGATGCGAAGCAACCGTCAGCGTGCAGCCGCGTCCCATCGTTTTCATCCATGGCATGATTTCAAACGCGAGTCGATTCAATCAATATGTCGGCGCGGATGGGTTTCTCGCCTCCATCGGCTTGACGGGGTACACCGTAGGCGACGGTCAGTTCGAGGGCGCGATGAACATGGGCAACCCGCTCGACCCCACGGCGCGCACGTTCACGATTGCCGAGAACGCCGCGCAGGTGGACAAATATCTCGACGGCGTATTGCAAGCCACGGGAGCGGAGCAGGCTGACCTGATTGCGCACAGCATGGGCGGGCTGGTGACGCGATACTATCTCGACCGCCTCATGACGGAGGACGATGTGGCGCAAGTCATCCAGCTCGGCACGCCCAACGGCGGGTCGCCGTGCGGCGGGTTGCTTTCGACCCTCGATTTTTTCATGCCCGCCACGCTGGAATTGCACCCAAGTTACATTAACGAAATTTTCAATAAGCAGATTACGAACACGCGCGGCGTCCCTGTTCACGCGGTGGCGGGGTCGTTCATCACCAACCCCTCGCTTTCGCCTTGTTCGGGCGTACCAACTGACTCGACGGTTTCGCTGGCGAGTGTGCAGGCCATCCCGCTGCATTTGGCGGGGATGATTCCCCTTGAACATAATTTCCTGCCTTCGGATGAGGAAGTCTTCGCGCAGTTCGTCCGCCCCTTGTTGCAGGCCGCGCCCCATGAGTTCGCGGCGTTCACAAGCGAGGCCGCGCTTCCCGCCGCGGAGCCTGGTCAGTTCACCAAAACCTATGCGGGACGTCTCAGTCCCAATAGCGAGACGCGCATCACCATTCACATTGACCCGAATGTGGCGGTGGCGAGTTTCGGTCTGTACGATTCGACGCGCACGCTCAAAGTGTCGGTGCAGGGCGCGAGCGGTAAGACGCTGGACCTTGATTTGGAAAACAAGGGCGTCGTGATTGACAACCCCGAAACACTTTTGTATCTGGGTTACGGATTCGAGAACCCCAAACCTGGCGCGTGGGTGGTGACGCTCACAACAACCGAGGCGACTCCCGCCAGCGGCGCGGAGTATGCCGTGTACGCGCAGTTCATGGGCGGAGCGAAACTTACTGCGCAGGCCGATGAACTCGCGCCCGAAATTGGGCAGGTGGTGAATCTCTCGGCCGCGCTGGAAGGCGCGCAAATCGAATCGGCTCAGGCGAGAATCGTCGCGCCCGATGGAAGCAGGCAAACGCTCGAATTGACGCGCGGCGGGGATTCGTTCCGCGCCGCCTTCGCGCCCTCCCAGGCAGGCTTGCACGGAATCGAAATCACGGTCACAGGCAAGACCGACGACGGTTTCATCATTGACCGCGCCGCGTTCCTTTCGGTGGAAGCGCAGCCCAGGCCGCAATCGCCAGTCCTCACCTGGGCGATGTATATCGGATTGATTCTCGTCATCCTTTCGCCTGTTTTGCTCATTGTCCGCGCGGCGCTAAAACGGAAAAACAAGAAGTGAGCCATTATGTTTCAAACCGCCACACCAATTGACCTTTCTGGAAACCCGCTCGAAACGCTCTACGAACTCGGCGCGGGCGAGGACTATCGCTTCTTCAAAATGGGACGCCGCGACGTGTTCTTCGTCAACGCGCCCGACCTGATTCAGTGGATGTTCACCAACAAAGCCATCCGGCGCGGACGATTCCATAAAGTCTTCGCGCGCTGGCTGGGAGACGGCCTCCTCGCCTCTGAGGGGGAACTCACCTTGCCATGCGCCGCGCTCTGGTCTCCGCCTTCAACGCCGAAGCGCAAACTTCCTACATGCAAACCGTCCAGCGCGACGCGCCCGCTCTGCTCGACGAATGGGAGGACGGCGAAATGGACCTGGCGCGCGCCCTCTATAGGCTCGTTTACAACGCCAGCATCCGCGCCATCTACGGTCTCGATGAACTCACCAGCCGCGACACACAGCAACTGCTCGATGTCCTCGCGCAAGGCTCAGAGATGTTCCTCGGCCGCGCACCGCTGCCCGAAGGTCACTACTTCAAAGAAGGCCGTCTGCGCCATCCCGTCGTGGAAGAAGCGTTGGAATACATGTGGGCGCATTGGCGTCCCACGCCGCTCACGCGCCTGCTCGATACCTTCCCCGCGCAGGCAAAATTCGACCAGACCCTTACCATGCTCAGCGCCAGCCTCGATACCAGCATGGCCGCCCTGGTGTGGATGTTTCACCTCCTCAGCCAAAACCCAAAAGCCTTTGCCGAATTTTGCGATGACGCGCGCGCGGACGTTTCGACGGGCTACATCACCCACGCGTTGGACGAAACCCTGCGTCTCTACCCGACCGGGGGCTGGCTCAACACCCGCGAGATTTGCTCCCCCCTCAGCATTCGCGGCTTCGACCTGCCCGCCGGGACAAACGTCTTCTGCTCCTCGTGGGTGACTCAGCGCGACGCGCGTTACTTCGACTCGCCCGATTCCTTCCTCCCCGAACGCTTCGCCTCCCCTCCCGCGCCGTGGACGTATTTCCCCTTCGGCGGCGGCGCGCACCTGTGCATTGGCCGCCCGTTCAGTCTGGTGGAATTGCCCTACCTGGCTGCGCTGGTCGTCCGCACGTTCGATATCGAATTTCTACCGCGCAACACCGTGCAACTCCGCTTGCGGATTGGGCTGACGCCCGAAGGCGAGATTCCCGCCAGGGTCCGGCGGCGCGGATGACAAGTCAGAACCCCGGTTTTTTTGAGTTGATAAACCGGGGTTCTGCCATTCAATCCCGTTTCATTTGTTCCAAATTTCGTCAGAGAACGAAACGCTTTTGAAACGCCCGCTCCATAAAATCAGATAAAAAGGATGAAGACACGCCAGAATGATGACCTCCTCCCCGGTCAGACGCGCCTGCTGATTTTGCGCATCTGGCAGCCCCCTTCCTCCCAAC
>DAOTZC010000017.1:0-9575 GCA_034434535.1 Anaerolineales bacterium
CGCGGAAACGGATGAAGCGGAGAAACGGACGCGGAAACGGATGAAGTGGAGAAACGGACGCGGAAACGGATGAAGCGGAGAAACGGACGCAGAAACGGATGAAGCGGAGAAACGGACGCGGAACCGGATGAAGTGGAGAAATGGACGCGGAAACGGATGAAGCGGAGAAATGGACGCGGAAACGGATGAAGCGGAGAAACGGACGCGGAAACGGATGAAGTGGAGAAACGGACGCGGAAACGGATGAAGCGGAGAAACGGACGCGTAAACGGATGAAGCGGAGAAACGGACGCAGAAACGGATGAATTCGGAAAAACGGAAACCGGGGAAGCGGATGAAAACCATCGTCCACGAAATGCGCGGAATTCCATTTTTCCTGCTCAAGGAGTATTTGCAGGAATTAGGCGGGGATTTGACTGCTGAGGATGTGGTGCGCGGCGAGGGGTGGACGGTGCACCTGGAGCGGATGGAGCCGTTTCGGCTGGGTTCGCTGGAGGTCGGCCAGACGAGGCTGACACTGGAATTGCGCGAGGATGTGGCTGAGGCTTTTCTGGAGCGTTTTCGCCTGAAAACTTTGCGCGCTGGGGGGTAATTTTGCTTGCTGGCGACTTCAAACCTGTAATTCTGCCTGTTTTGGTATCTTCAAGTTGCCTGCCACCAGTCCCAAGACCTGTTCTGCAAAGTTTCTGGCTGTCTGTCGCTCTTTCTGACGGCTCCAGTCGAGCGCCAGACCATAGATAACCCAGGTTGCGGCAGTTGCCTGGAGTTTTCCTTGAGGGCCCGGGGTCATTTTTGCCAGCCAGAGTTCCATGAGAGTTTGAATTTGCAATCTCACTTGCCCTTCGACCAGCGAATCAAATTGCTGCTCGGCGGCTTTGCAGTGTTTGTGAGAGTAGTCGATAAATTCGCAGACGGTTTCTATCAGCGCGCGCAGATTCTCCGGGCTGTAATGGCAGGCGCTCAAGGTTCGTTTTTCCAGTTCGGCGCGAAAAGCCTGGGCAATGTTTTCTTCCAGCAGGGCGTATTTGTCGGGGTAATGCGCATAAAAAGTGGCGCGGTTGACTTCGGCGCGCCCGGTAATATCTTGCACGGTGATGTCGCGGAATCCTTTTTCCGCCAATAATTCTCCAAAAGCCTTTTGAATCAAGGCCCTGGTGCGTTTGATGCGCGGGTCGAGTTTTTCTTCGGTCGGGGGGAGAGTCAACATTTTGTCTCCTGTGTTGCTTACCCAACGAATATTATTTTTTGGCGGTTGACGCATGTAAGCAACGATAGTTTAATAAGCGACATAAGTTGTTTATCAGACAACGGTATAGTATCATATACTCACAGGAGCGTCAAGATGACCACACAATCTCAACTCACCCCCAATATGGCCTACGCCCGTCTGGCCTCTGACGAACAAATTGAGCGCACCGCCAAAGCACTCGAGGCCAATCAAATTCGCGTTTTTCTGGCCGCCAATGGCGAGGAGGCCCGGGCGAAAGTGTTGGAAATCATTCCATCAGGAGCAGAAGTTTTTACCTCTTCGTCGCGCACCCTCGACAGCCTGGGAATTCCCGCCGAAATTGACCAGCGTTATGATTCGGTGCGCGTAAAGCTTTCCAAAATGAACCGCGCTACGCAAGGACGGGAGATGATTAAGATGGGCGCCGTGCCGAAATGGATGGTCGGAAGTGTTCAGGCAGTGACCGAGGACGGTACGGTGGTCATTGCCTCCAACACTGGCAGCCAGCTGGCTGGTTACGCTGCCAGCGCGGCGCATGTCGTTTGGGTAGTTGGCGCCCAGAAAATTGTGCCCAACCTGGATGAAGCCTTCAAGCGTATCCGTGAGTATTCTCTCCCTTTGGAAGATGAGCGCGCCCTGCAAGTCTACGGCATGAACAGTAACATCAGCAAAATGCTCATTGTCCACCGCGAGGCCATGCCCGGACGCACGACGATGATTATTGTCAAAGAAGCATTGGGTTTCTAATCAGGATAGACTTCGTCCGAAATGGTAGAATAACCGCATGAATCCTCCCCTGCCTGTCGCTATTTCTCCTCGTCGGATTAGCCCGCAAACTCTGCCCGCTTATGTCCACCTTAAAGTTGCCGACCTTGAAAATCAACTTGTCTTTTATCAGAATGTACTGAGGTTGGAGCGAAACTGGCGCACCGAAACCAGCGCCGGGCTGGGGGTGGCCGGGCGCGACCTGGTGCGCCTGACTCATCTGTCGGATGGCAGGCGTTACCGGGGTGTGACAGGTCTTTACCATTTCGCCATTCTGTTCCCCAGCCGCCATGAGTTGGCGAGGGCGATTGCGCGGCTCTTTGCCCTCAGGTGGCCGAACGCCCCCACCGACCATGTGATGACCAAGACCACCTACCTGGCAGACCCGGAAGGCAACGAAATCGAACTGTATTGCGAATCGCCGGAAGATGGGATTTTCCTGTTTGATGAAAGCGGTGGATTCCGCGCCGAATGGGCCGATGGACGCCCCAGCAACGGGCGCGAGCCGCTCGACCTGGATGCGCTCTTCTCCCACCTGACGCCGGATGACCGTCTCGATGCGCCTCTCCTGCCTGAAATACGCCTGGGACATTTCCACCTGTACGTCTCCAGCCTGGCCGAAACGCGCCATTTTTACTATGACCTGCTCGGATTCGACGACATGGGCGTAGGGAAGGGCTTTCGAATGGGCATGGTCTCGGCGGGCGGTTATCATCACCACATTGGCTACAACACCTGGCAGGGCGAGGGCGCGCCGCCTCCACCGCCCGATGCGCTCGGGTTGAAGCACATCGCCTTTAATCTTCCATCGTTGGATGCCTGGCAAGCCTTCCGGGCGCGGGTGAATGAAGTGGGATTGCCCTATCACGAAACGGAAGAAGGCATTTTACTCACCGACCCATCTCAGAACGCAGTGCTGTTCCAGAAGCCCCGGTTAATTGGCGCTTCGTAAATATGCCCAATCAATTTCGCGTTCAGTGTCTTTATCAGGCAAAAACGCTTTCCTGCCAGACCTGTTCGCGACTCCAGGAGAGGCCCAGGGCTTCGGCTGGCTGCCAGGCTTGCAGGGGGAGTTTTTGCCGCAGCAGGGCTTTTCGTTCCTCGTTGAGATTTTGATAGAACGAAATCAGTTTGACCCCTGAACGTTCGCTCAGGACTTCGATGGCTGCATACAGGCTGACCGCCCGCGCCAGGGCGGAGGGGTCTGCGCTGCTCAAGGCCAGGTAGCCTGCCAGGGCGCACAGGAAAACCAGACTGCGGCGGATGTGCTGCGAGGCATAGGGGCGCGCCTGTTCCAGCCAGCGGCGCGCCTGGGGAAAATCTCCCTGCAAGAGGGCAATTTCCGCCAGGTCGGTGGCGGCAATGGCCTGGAAAATGAACATGGACGGCTCCAGATGCTCAAGGGCATGGGTGAGCAAGGCGCGGGATTCTTCGAGACGGTTCTGGAAGAGGGCAATTTCTCCCAGTTGAGCCAGCGGGATGGCGGGGTTCAGCCATTCAGGATGCTCATGCGCCAGCGAGGCTGATTCTTGCAGGGCGTCCAACGCCAGGTCGAGGCGTTCTTGCTCGATGTAGATGCGTCCCAGCCGGTTCAGCGCGACGCAAATCACATCGTTCCAGTTGTGCGCCCGGCCCAACTCCAGCGCGTTTTGGGTATAGGAAAGGGCCGAATCGAAATCGGCTTGCTGCCAGGCCAGGTCGGCGGCGCTGTTCAGGCGGCGGATGCGTTCTCTGGGGGGAGAATCATCGGGCAGGCGCAACAGAGCATGGGTCAGCGCCAGTCCTTCGCGCAGGAATCCGCCCGCCGACCAGACCTCATCCAGAAACTCCAGCAATTGAAACCCCAATTCGGCGCGTTCCTGCTCGATAGCCCAGCGAAAGGACGCCAGTAGATTCTGGATGTGCAGGCGGTAGTATGCCTGCCGCGTTGCGCTGGACGATTCGCCCTGACGCAGTTGGCGCAAGGTTTGGGCGAAATATTCGGCGCGGCGTTGCTGCAGGCCAGCGCGGCGTTCGGCGGAAAGCCGCGAACAGGCGTATTCGCGGATGAGTTCCAACATGCGCCAGGCGGTTTGCCCTTCGATGATTTGTTGTTCGAGCAGGGAGTGATTGGCCAGGGCCTGAATGTGTTGGCGCGCTGAGCGCGAATCGGTCTGACACAGGGCGGCGGCAGAGTCAACGTCGAACCAGCCTGAAAATACCCCCAGGGCGCAGAAAAATTCCTGCTGGGCGGGAGAAAGCAAGGTGTAACTCCAGTCAATCAGGTTTTCGAGGTTGCGCTGACGGGCAGACAGGTCGCGGGCCGGGCTGGCAATGTGCGTCAGCCAGCCGCCGCGCTGCAACAGACTGGCGAGTTCGTTCAGGCTCATCTGGCGCAAACTGGCAGCGGCCAATTCGAGGGCAAGGGGAACGCCATCGAGCAGGGCGCAGATGGTGATAATCGCCTGGGCGTTTTCGGCAGTGATTTGAAAAGCGGGCTGGCGCTGACGCGCGCGGGCGGCGAAGAGCTGCACCGCCTCGAAATCCATCAGGGATTGGGGAGCGGCTTGGGGCGGCGGCACCGAAAGCGGCGGCAGCGGGTATTCATGTTCGCCATACAGGTTGAGCGGCGCGCGGCTGGTGACCAGCAGTTTGACCTGCGGGCAGGCCTGGAGCATTTGCGCCGCGTCCAGCGAGTCGCCTTCGACAATTTGCTCGAAGTTATCGAGGATGAGCAGGAGGCGCTTGCCGCGGAGTCCGCTGAGGAGTTGAGTCAGGTTGGGGGATGGAGGCAGGTTGAGGTCTGGCAGGGAGCGGGCAACGGTCGGGATGAAGAAGCCCGCTTGCGTGACGCTGGTCAAATCCACAAACCAGATTCCATCGGCAAAGTCCTCCAGCAACGCATAGCCGCACTCCACGCTCAGGCGGGTTTTGCCAATGCCGGGCGGGCCAAGCAGGGTGACGAGATGGACGGCCGGGTCTTTGAGCAGATTCATCACGGCGGCAAGGTCGCGTGTTCGGTTAATGGTTGAGGTGAGCAGGGTGGGGAGATTGTGCGGGCGTTCGCCGCTTTTGAGAGGATGCTCTTCGATTTGGACGCCGCGCGCCGCTTGCAGGAAGGCCTCGCGGCTTTCGGGGGGAATTTGCAGGGCGGCGGCGAGCAGTTCGGCCAGTTGGCGGGAGGGTTTGCGTTCCTCGGCTTCGATTTTGCGAATGGCGGCTTCGGAGCAGCCGGCGCGTTGGCCCAGCCCGGCCTGGGTGAGGTCGAGTTGGCGGCGGCGGGTGCGCACCCACTCGCCAAAGGAGAGGGGGGGCGGGGCGGCGGTCATCTTGTCACGGTTTTTGTCACGCTGGGCGTGACCCGTTGAGACGGGAGACATGATATTTATACAAGTGTAATACAGAGTATGAAGGTCTGGAATAGGAGTAATTTGCTATGAAAAACGCGCAAGACGAAGTGATGGAAATCGTCCGCCGCCAGCAGGAGGCCTGGAACCGAGGCGACTCGGCAGGCTATGCGGCGGATTGCGACTCGCAGATGTCGTTTACGAACATCATCGGGAAGACTTTCTTCGGGCGCGATGCCTTCGAGGAACGGCATGAGTTTCTGTTTGCCAATCTCTTCAAGGGCAGCCGGTTGGAGATGGAGATTCGCCGGATTCATTTCCCTGCGCCGAATATTGCGCTGGTGGATATCGCCTGCCAACTGGCGGGGTATCAACGCCTGCCGCCGGGCGCCGCGCCGCAACCCGACGGTCGTTTGCACACCTGTCTGCTGGAGGCGCTGGCGCGCTCGGAGGCAGGCTGGCGGGTGGTGGCCTATCATAACGTGGATGTGAAAGAGTGAACTCAATAGAGAGGAACAGATGAGAAAGATTTTCTTCATGCTTACCCTGATTTTTCTGACCACCAGCGCTTGTTCGCTGGGTGCGCTTCCCACCGATTCCATCCCGATAACGCCCACCCCCACCGCGGGCTTTGTCGTTCCGGTGGCGACCGCTCTTGTGACCAACACGCCCCTGGCCATCGAACCCTCCCCCAACCCCAACAACCGTTGTAACAATCCCTATTATCCGGTGGTGGATGGCGCAACCTGGACGTATCAGATTTCGGTCCAACAGGATGCGCCCACGCTGGCAACCCATTCCATGACGGTCGTGGATGATGGCTCATTTACGCTCACGGTGCAGGATGCGGAGAGCGTCTTCACAATTGACGGCGCTTGCGGCGAGGATGGCGTTATCCTGCTCGATGTGCCGGGCGTCTCAGCGACGTATTCCGACGAAAGCGGCGGCTCGACCCTTTCCACCACCAACGATGACGGCGTGACCGTTCCGGATGACATTCAGGTCGGCGATGACTGGTCGCAAACCATCAGCGTGGTGGGCAGTTCGGGCAGCGAGGTGACGCTTTCAGCGACCATCGAGACAACCTACAAAGCCCTGGGCTATGAGTCTGTCACCGTTCCCGCCGGGACGTTCTACGCTCTGAAGGTGGAACAAAACGGCTCCATGACGATTCACGGTTCGCCCCCCTTCGAAACGCATGGCTTTCTCTGGTACGCGCAAGGGATTGGGATTGTCAAATCAGGGCTGGAGGGGACGTATATTTCAGAACTTGTCTCTTACAACATCCCCTAGCCTGACAAGAGACAGCGTCACCATTTATTGATAAGGAGTAAATATGTCTCGACGACGTTTCTCGTTATTTCTGGCTGCTCTTACCCTGATGCTGAGTACCCTGGCCTGCGGATTTTTCTCCGCGCCGCCAGCCAGCCAGCCGACCGACTCATCCGCTCCCGCCTTGCCGACTGAGCCGCCCGTCAGCGCGCCCGCCGAAAGCGGCCCCAACCCGAATGCTGTCATTCCCTGCGCCAGCCTCATCCCGCCCGATGAGTGGAAGAACCTGGTTTTTGGGGTGGATTCCACCCTGAGCGAGGATGCCGCTCCAGGGATGACCTCTTGTGTGTGGAAATACGTCCCCAAAGGCGGAACGCAAGAGAGCCTGTTTTCTTTGCAAGCGGGTTTCTCAGGCGATACATCCGTGTGGGAAGCCACACGCAAATCCGAACTTTCCAACGAACCATCCGATATTGTGGTCAACAGCATGGATGGGCTGGGAGATGAGAATTACATCTGGAGGTCGAAAGTGACTGACCAATATGTAGTTTACGTCCGCCAGGGCAGTCAGACGCTCATCTTTCGCTACAACCCACAGGAGATTTTGTTCATGGGGACGGAATCGGGCATCATTGACATGGCGCAGCGGATTTTCGAGAGGATGAAGTCAGGCTGATAGATTGAATCGGATGAATTATTTGGAGGAATAATGAAACCGAATTTTATTTCTGCTCTTGTAATGCGGCTGGCGGTCATTGCCTGCCTGCTTATTCCCCTGCTTGTCGCCGCGCCAGGGCAAACTGCGCAGGCGGCAGGGATGCGTTATTACGTGCGATCCAGCGGCGGCAGTGACTCGAATAGTGGACTGAGTTGGGCGCAGGCTTTCCGAACCTTGCAGGCCGCGTTGACAGTGGCCAACAGCGGCGATGAAGTTTGGGTGGCGAAGGGCACCTATTATCCCGATAATGGCGGACCCTACCCACTCGATTCGCGCCTTGCCACCTTCACGCTGGAAGATGGCGTGGCAATTTACGGCGGTTTTGCCGGGAACGAAACGCTCCTTTCCCAGCGCAACATCGAAGCCAATCCCACGATTTTGAGCGGCGACGTGGACAACAACGATGTCAACACCGACGGCAATTTCATCGCCGAAACGACCAGCGACATCACAGGCAGCAATGCTTACCATGTCGTCACCACCAGCGGCAACGCCAGCTCCGCCATTCTGGATGGATTCATTCTTACTGCCGGGCAGGCCAATGACTCCAGCGACCCGAACAACAAAGGCGGCGGCGTCTATGCCTATCAGAGCAGCGCCACTTTGCGCAACTTAAAATTTTCAGGCAACTATGCCATGCTGGGCGGCGGGATGGTCTGCGTGGAATGTGCGGCGCTCTCATTGATGGTTGTCGAATATATCAACAATTATGCGTTCTACGTTGGCGGCGGCATAGCCAATATTAACAGCACGCTCTCGCTGACAAACGGGGCCTTCACCGGTAATATGGCGAGTACTTCGGGCGGGGGCATGGATAATTCGAACAGCACGCCTTCGCTGGAGAATGTCACCTTTTACGGCAATCAGGCTCCTTTGGGGGGCGGCATGGCGAATCGTTTCTCCAGTCACACCAGCCTGACAAACGTGACTTTCAATTTCAACGTTGCCAGCGACAAAGGCGGGGGGATGTACAACGATACCAGCAACCCCGGCCTGTCGAATGTCACATTTCAGAGCAATTCAGCCGTTTCGGGCGGCGGGATGTATAACCTGAACAGCAATCCTGATGTTCTTGGCAGCGCGTTTACCAGCAACCTGGCCGATTTTGGCGGCGGCATGAACAACGAGAGCAGCCAGCCTTACCTGTGGATGACAACATTCACTTCCAACACAGCAACCCAGGGTGGGGGCGCACTGCTTAACTTGAGTGGCAGCAACGCGAATATCCAGATGACCACCTTCCAAAGCAACCAGGCCAGCGCCGGCGGCGGCATATACAACTACGTCAGTAATCCCTTCATCAAAAATGTGGATTTTCTCAACAACCAGGCATCTTCATCTTCTCTGGGCGGCGGCGGCATGTTTAATTACGACAGCAATCCCACTCTGGAGCGCGTCAATTTTACTGGCAACAGCACGCCCGGCGCAGGCGGCGGCATGTACAACTATCAGGGCAGCAACCCCTCTTTGACAGATGTCAATTTTTCGGGAAACAGCGCCTATAACGGCGGTGGAATGCGCAATCATCTGGGCGGCAACCAGCCCCAACTCAACCGTGTCACTTTCTCTGGAAACGAAGCGGCTTACGGTGGGGGGATGTCTAACGATAACAGCACGCCCACGCTGACGAATGTGACCTTCTCCGGCAACCTGGCTCATCATCAGGGCGGCGGAATGCACAACTTCCAGAGCAACCCCAACCTGACAAACGTCACATTTTACGGCAATAGTACTGAAGATGCGGGCGGGGGCGGCGGCATGTATAACCTGAATAGCAGTCAGCCCTTCCTGCGCGGCGTTATCCTGGCGGTCAGCGTCAATGGCGATTGCGTCAACGGAGCGGGCGGCAATATCGCTGGAGAGTACTCCCTGACACAGGATACCGGCGCAAATGCCTGCGGCGCGGTGCATGGCGTCAGTGGCTTCATCGTAGGGCAGAATCCAAAATTGGCACCGCTCGCCAACAACGGCGGGTTTACCCTCACTCATGCCTTGCTGCCGGGTTCACCCGCCATTGATGCCATCATCAACAACTGGTGCGCCAACGAAGACCAGCGCGGTGCGGCGCGACCGCAGGATGGCGACCTGAACAGTGTGTTCGTCTGCGACATCGGCGCGGTGGAATACGTCCCTGAGATTCCCGACCCCTGGGTGGGCGGCGTTGTCATCCAGTCAAATCAGGCGATTGTCACAGCAGGCCGTCCACACCTGGGCAGCCAGATTGCTTCGTACATTGGGTCTGGGGCGGGCAGCACGACCCAATATG
>DAOTZC010000018.1:0-142822 GCA_034434535.1 Anaerolineales bacterium
CAACATCCGTTCCATCTATCCGTTTCTCCGCTTCATCCGTTGTCAAACTCCGTTTCTTCGTTTCAACATCCGTTCCATCTATCGGTTTCTCCGCTTCATCCGTTCCCGAGCCCAACCTGACCGCTCGCTCATCCTGCTCCAGCCCCCACAACGTAAACCCTTCCGCCTTCAGCCGTTCTGCCAGTTTGACCGCATCCCGCGCATACTCCCACTGGACGGATTCTTCTGCCCCAAGCGACGTTTTGCGCACTGCGTCATTTTCTGGCGTGGGCGTGATACCGCATAGATAGAGTTTTTCTACCCCCAGTCCGTCTGCCGTGCGGAACATCGCGCCCACATTCCAGGCCGAGCGCACATTGTCTAAAACGGCATGTAGCCGTTTATTGCGTGCAGGGAGCGGCTCGTTGAACGGCAAGAAAGGTTCCGGCGAGAGGGGACGGGTTAAGACCACCTGAGTAGAACCAAGACAAAGCGGACAGCGTATCCCGAAAGGATGCCCCTCCACCAGTGGATAGCGCAATCCACAGGTCGGGTTTTCGCAAATGCGAATTTCATAACGAGAATAGGTCATAGGCTCATTAAAACACACAAGATAGGATTTGTTCCTACCTTGTGTGCAGAGTTGCCAATCACTTATGACTACTTACAGATTCATCACTGCCTCGACCATCCCGGTTGCCGGATTGGTGCTGATGGTGGAGAACCCGGCTTTTCGGCAAAGGCTGATAAAGGTTTCGTTATCTGGCGAGGTAGCGGCGATGATGCGCTTGATTTGCTCTTTTCGGCCAACGTCGATGATGCGGTTGATGAGTTCCTTGCCCAACCCTTGTCCCTGGAATTTGTCGCTGACCAGCATCGAAAGCCGCGCCGTCTCTTCTTCGCCGCGCAGTTTGCTCAGGCGGGCTACGCCAAAGACGGCTCGTTCTCCGTTATTTTCGCCTTCAACCACCAGGGCAATTTCGCGGTCGTAATCGTTGTGAGTCATGCGTGCCAGGCGTTCGTGCGTTACGCGTTCGCTCAACAACATCGGTGAGAGATAGCGCAGGTAAACCGTGCGGTCAGAAAGGTCTTCATGGAATTTGCGCATCAGGGGTTCGTCTTCAGCACGGATGGGGCGGATGGTCACCTGGCGGCTATCTTTCATCGTCCAGGGGGCGACATACTTGTTCGGGTAGGGGCGGATTGCGAGTTTTGGAAGGTCGCTTTCGGGGATATTTTTATCGAACAAGACCACGCGCGCATCGAGCGCCAGGATGGTCTCGTGCGATGCGATGAGCGGGTTGATGTCCAGTTCCTGAATGTAAGGCTGTTCTGCAATTAACTGGCTGAAGCGCACCATCAGTTTTTCAAGTGCCGAAATATCTACCGGCGGGCGTCCACGCACGCCTTTCAGCGCGGTGTAGATTTTGGTGTTCTCGATTATCCGGCGGGCGATGGTCGTGTTCAGCGGCGGCAGGCCGAGTGCGCGGTCTTTGAAAACTTCCACCAGCTGACCGCCCGTCCCAAACAGCAGAACCGGCCCAAATTGTGGGTCAATGGAAGAGCCGACAATCAACTCATACCCTTCCACTTTGACCATCGGTTGAACCGTGCAGCCCAGGAAGTGCTGCGCCCCGGCTTTCTCGCTGACCGAGGCGCGGATGGCCTCGAAGGCGGCTTTCACCGCTTCGGCGGTTTGCAGGTTCAACTTGACCCCGCCCACGTCCGTTTTATGGGTGATGGTTTCCGAGTGCAGTTTCAGCACCACCGGGTAACCCATCTCTTCTGCCGCACGGGCGGCTTCTTCGGGGGTGGTGGCAATCACGGTTGGGGTGGTGGGGATGCCGTAAGCAGCCAACAGCTGTTTCGATTCAGCTTCGGTCAACAACGTGCGCCCGGTGGCATGGACGTGTTTGATGATTTCCTCCGCCTTCTGACGGTCGGGCGCGCCCAGCGCGTCATCTGGCAGTTCGGGCGTTTCGTAAAGCAGCCGCAGGTTTTGGGTGTACTGCCACATGTAGGTAAACGCTTTGGCGGCGTCATCGGGGTAGGGGAAGGTGGGAATGCCCGCCTTGTTGAGGATGGCTTCGCCTGCCGCCACTTCCTGCCCGCCCGACCAGGAGGCCAGCACTGGTTTATCGAACTTTTTGGCGTAGTTTTTCAGCAGTTCGGCAGTGGCAGTGGGGTCGGTCATCGCCTGGGGCGTGAGAATGACCAGCAGGCCATCGCTGTTTGGGTCCTCGGCGGCCACTTCCAGCGCTTTGGCGTAGCGTTCCGGGCTGGCATCACCGATGATGTCAATCGGGTTGTTGTGGCTCCAGGCCGAAGGCAGGAACTCGTTGAACTTCGCCATTGCTTCGGGCGAAACGGGTGCCAGTTCGCCGCCGTTGGTGATGAGCGCATCAGTGGCAAGCACGCCCGGGCCGCCGGCGTTGGTCAAAATCGAAAGGCGTGGGCCTTTGGGGCGCGGCTGGCGTCCAAGCACTTCGGCCATCGAGAAGATTTCGCCGATGGTGTTGACGCGCAATACGCCGCAGCGGCGGAAGGCGGCATCCAGCACTTCATCGGAACCGGTCAGTGAACCGGTGTGGCTGGCAGCGGCGCGGGCGGCGCCTTCGGTGCGGCCGGGCTTGATGACGATAATCGGTTTGGTCAGCGCCACTTCGCGCGCGGCAGACATGAACGAGCGCGCATCGCCGATGGTTTCCATGTACATTACGATGCTTTCCGTGTGCGGGTCATTGCCCAGGTAGTAAATCAGGTCGCCCCAATCGACATCGAGCATGGAACCAACCGAGACGAAGGCCGAGAAGCCGACGTTCTCTTTAAACGACCAGTCCAGAACAGCGGTACAAAGGGCGCCAGACTGGCTGATGAAGGCCAATTTCCCAGGCCGCGCCATTCCGGCCGCGAACGTGGCATTCAGGCCACTGATAGGACTCATCACGCCCAGGCAGTTGGGGCCGACAACGCGCATTTTATATTTGCGCGCGTTTTCGAGCAATTGTCGCTCCAGTTCCACGCCTTCCGGGCCAATTTCTTTGAAGCCTGCTGAAATGACAATGGCGCCTTTTACGCCAAGCTGTCCGCACTCCTCGATAATGCCAGGAATGGAATTTGAGGGTGTAACAATCACTGCCAGGTCAATGGGGTCGGGGATGTCTTTGATGCTGGGATAAGCCTTGATGCCAAGCAAACTGGGGCGCTTTGGGTTGACCGGGAACACAGCGCCGCCAAAGGGGCTGGAAATCAAGTTCCACAAGATGGTGCGGCCAACGCTGCCTTCTTTTTCAGTCGCTCCGATGACTGCCACATTTTTGGGCGCAAAAATGCTTTTGAGTGGATTGTCTGTATAGTGATACACATCGTGTGCCGGGTCGAATCTATCGCGTCCGGTAGAAGATGTTGGGATGGGGTTCATAATTTATCCTTTCGAGAGGGTTAATATCTTCTTGAAAAAACCGCTTAATTATACAAGACACACAAACACGACAGGTGTTTGCCTGTCATGTTTTTAATGTGCGAAATGTCCTGAATTTTTCTGCGGCGGTTTTGAAACAGCCACATGCATTCTAGCACTTGCCCGTAATAATAGATTGTGAGATATGTCACAAATTTGATGGATAAAAATAAGAATACCGGGCATGCCCGGCATTCTCGTTCTGTGTTGTCTCACTTCAGGGCTGCTACAATGACCTGTACATTATGCTTCATCATGTCAAGGTAAGTGGGGGCTTCGCCTTCCGGTTCTGTGATGGAATGCGTGTAAAGATTTGTCACGACTTTAACTCCGCTTTCAGCAGCAATCTGCTGGGCAAGTTGCGGCGAACTGCTTGATTCCAGGAAAATGGCCGGGGCGTCCATGTTTTTAATCTGGTCAATTAACCTGGCCAGTTCTTGCGCCGAGGGTGAAGCACCGCTGGAGAAGCTTGGGACGATAACTCCAACGATGGTAAACCCGTATCGGTCGGCAAAATACCCAAAGGTATGATGGTCGGTGACGAGCAGGCGACGCTCTGCTGGGATTTGCTCTACCTGTGAGTTTATCCACCCATCCAGTTCGTTCAATTGGACGATGTAAGCGGCGGCATTGGCAGTGTAAATATCTTTGCCCTGCGGGTCGGCGGCAACCAGCCCGTCGCGAATGTTTTCGACGTATTTCACCACCAGAGTTGGGTCGAACCAGAAGTGTGGGTCGCCCTCGTGGCGATGGCTGTGTTTCTCTTCTGCGGCGTGGATGGGCGCGGCGCTGAAGGGCGTTTTTTCGGCGGCAAACCCACTCAGGGCAACAAGATATTGACCCGGATTCAGCTGATAGACCACCCCCGTGCTCATGCTGCCGCAATCGAGTGGCAGTTCCTGCTCTGGCGTCAGGGTGGTGCCATCTTGCGTGGTGAGGGTGATTTTGCCGGCGCCGCCGGTAAAGACATAGCCTTCTTCGGCCTCTGCGTTGAATGCAAGGAAGCCGCCATATGTGCCATCGGACTGTAGATTCAGTTTCAGCGTGATGATTTCGCCCTCGTGCGCGCGTTCATCCGCGGCGTATTCTTCGTGAGGCAGTTCTGTTGCCCTTTCCGCGCTGGCTCCGGTCTGGATTTCCTTTTCGGCCTGCTTGCCTGCCAGTTGTTCGCAGACCATGGCACTGTGCGATTCGACCGAATGGTCATCATCCATCCTGGGCGTTTCTCCCTCGCTCAACTGCCGCATCGCCAACCCGGCCGAGGCTTCGATAACCAACCGTTCCCCGCCCGCGTTTTCGAGCATCTTTTGCGCCCATTCCTCAAACCCGCCCCCGTTCAGAATCAGGACGTTGCTTTCAGCAATCCGTTTCACATCCTGTGGCGTCGGCTCAAAGGCGTGCGGGTCCATGCCCATCGGAATCAGACTTTCCACGATGGCGCGCTCTCCGGCGACGTTTTGGGCAATATCTGCCAGGAAGGTTTGCGCGGCCAACACCTTAAGTGTAGATTTTGGTTGAGGGGCGGCTCCGCAAGCGGCCAACAAAAGAGCGGCCAGCCATGCCAGGCCGGTTATTTTAACGATTTTGCTGTACATGGGTTATCACTACTCCTTGTGTCTAAAGAAAATGAAAATCGTTATCATTTTATCTCAAAAAAAAAGATTGTCAAGTTGGCCAACTTCCAGAATTCAGGGCAGCCAGTGGGGGATGGCGACCGCCAGCACCGCGCCCGGCATCAGGCTGCTGAAAAGACCCTCGAGGCGCCTTCGGCATTGGGCGGTTGGCGGAGTGTGTTTCTCAATCAAAACAAAAACCGGCAGGTTTTCCTGCCGGTTGGTTTGGAAGGCTATTCCGACTTGCCGCTGGGGCTTGCGTCTGCGGAAGCGCTGCTCGCATCTTTGCTTTCCGACTTGCTCGCGCGGTTGGCGCCGGAGGGGGAGCGGTGGTCGGTAGCATACCAGCCGGAACCCTTGAAAACAATCCCCGCCGGGGTGTAGACCTTGCGCAGGCTGTTTTTGTTGCATTCCGGGCAACGCTTGAGCGGCTCGTCATGGAAGGATTGGTGGCGGTCAAATTGAATTCCGCAACTCTCGCAACGATATGTGTAAACTGGCATACGACCTCGCTTTCTAAACGAAGTGTTATTATAGCGTCCTTCGATTATCCTTACAAGATTAATTCTTTATGGAGACTCTGGTGGTTTTTTCTTGGAGTAAACATAAAGAGAGTGCGTTTTCCCAGGTTGGAAAACGCACTCTGCGCAGGATTCACGGGTGACCGAAGGCTGGCGCTACCCGTTTTTTTTCTGAAATTCTTTCATGAACTGAACCAGTGCTTCCACATCTGAGAGTTCGACCGCGTTGTAAATGGATGCGCGCAGGCCGCCAACGGAGCGGTGGCCTTTCAGGCCAATCATGTTCAGTTTTTTGGCTTCGCTGGCAAATTGGGTTTCCAGTTCCTCGGAAGGCAGGCGGAACGTGACGTTCATGCGCGAGCGGGCTTCGGGCGTGGCGTGACCTTTGAAGAAGCCGCCGCTGGCATCAATTGTCTGGTAGAGCAAGTCGGCTTTGGCTTTGTTGCGGGCTTCAATCGCTGCCAGGCCGCCCAATTTCTTAATCCACTTCATCACCAGGCCGACCATGTAAATCGAGAAACAGGGCGGGGTGTTGTAGAGCGAGTTGTTTTCGACTTGCACCTTGAAGTCGAGCATGACCGGCAGGTTGGTCGGGACGCGCTCCAGCATGTCTTCGCGCAGGATGCCGACGACCACGCCCGCCGGGCCGATGTTTTTCTGCGCGCCTGCGTAGAGATAGGCATATTTGGTCACGTCAACGGGGCGGCTCATGAAGTCGGACGAGGCATCGCAAACCAATTCCACTCCAGCAGGGGGCTGGGGCTCCTGGAAGAACTCGACGCCGTGAATGGTCTCGTTGGAGCAATAGTACAGGTAGGCCGCTTTGGGGTCGAGGTCGAGGCTGGCGGGCAGGCTGTTATAGTTGCTGGCTTTCATGTCAGCAGCGGCGCGTGCCGGGCCCAGTTTTTGGGCTTCTTGAATGGCTTTCTTACTCCATGCGCCAGTCACGATGTAATCGGCGGAAGCGCCAGCCGGGCGCAGATTCATCGGAATCATCGAAAACTGCAAACTGGCGCCCCCCTGCATAAACAGCACTTTGTAATTGGCGGGGATATTGAGCAGTTCGCGCAAGTCGGCTTCGGTTTCGTTGAGCATCGCCTCGAACTCCTTGGAACGGTGACTCATCTCCATGATGGACATGCCCGTCCCTTTGTAGTCGAGCAATTCGGCCTGAGCCTGCTGCATCACCTCCAGCGGCAGCCCTGCCGGGCCAGCGTTAAAGTTATGGGCGCGATGAATTGTTTCAGACATTTTCTTCTCCTTTTGTTGTTTGTTGTCGGTTACCCAGTGATTCGATTATCCGGTTTACCTGTTTTTTGTTTTTGCCTGCCTTCTTTGTACCATTATAGCCCCCTGCCTGACGAATCACAAAGTACATTCAGCACGTTTATCGGCTGATAGTTATCCGTTGACAAAGGGTTTTGCGGTTGTTAGAATGATTTTGTGACTGAATTTTTCCATAAACAGGGTTCAGCCGGGGTTCCGGGGCTGACCTTGTTTTCTTACCCCCAACCCACAGGAGACAATCATGAAGGTCCTAGTTTGCGATAAAACCGAAAAAGAGTGCCTTGAGCAGATGCGCGCCGCTGGTCTGACAGTGGATGCCAGGTTTGAAATTACCCCCGAAGAATTGATGACGGTTGCCCCCGCCTATGATGTGCTGGTCGTGCGCTCTCGCACCAAAGTCCGCCAGCCCCTCATTGACGTTTGCCCCAACCTGAAACTGATTGTACGCGGCGGCGTTGGTCTGGATACAATTGACGTGGACTACGCCCGCTCGAAAGGCATCGAAGTCCGCAATACGCCGCTTGCCTCTTCCGACTCGGTGGCCGAACTGGCCATTGGCTATATGTTTATGATGGCGCGCTCGCTCTATAAAGCCACCGAGACAATGAAAGCCGAAAAATGGGAAAAGAAGGCTTTCGAGGGTGACGAAATCGGCGGCAAGACTCTCGGTCTGATTGGCGTGGGCAACATTGGCAAGGCCACCGCCAAACGCGCCGCCGCGCTCGGCATGACGGTTTTGGCCTATGACCCTTATGTGAAAGACTTTGAATATGGCAAACTCGTTTCGCTCGATGAACTGCTGGCGCAGTCCGATTACATCAGTCTGCACCTGCCCAAGACCAAAGAATCGGCAGATATGATTGGCGCGGCGCAATTTGCCAAAATGAAAGACGGCGTGCGCATTGTTAACTGCGCGCGCGGCGGGATTATCCATGAAGATGCTCTTTATGAGGCTTTGACCAGCGGGAAAGTGGCTGCTGCCGCCCTGGATGTGTTTGCCGTTGAGCCGCCTACGGACTGGAAATTGCTCAAACTCGAAAATGTGATTGCTTCACCGCATATTGGCGCGGCCACCAAAGAAGCGCAGGGTCGCGTGGGCGCCGAAGTAGCGCAAATTGTCATCGAATTTTCTAAAAAGTAAGCCTGTGAATTCAAAAGGCAATGCTCAATTTCCCGGCGTAGCGCGCTTTGTATTTTTATGCCAAACCTTATGAAAACCTACCCTGACCTCGGCATTCTCATCCCCGAAATTCACCTGCCCAAACCGGGCGTGGACCTGACTCGCTGGGCCGCCATTGCGGTTGACCAGTTCACTTCCCAGCCCGAATACTGGGCGCAGGTGGAAAAGATTGTGGGCGAGGCTCCCTCCACCTTTCGTATCACTCTGCCTGAAATCTACCTGGAACAGCCTGGCGTGGAAGAACGCATTCAGACCATTCAGAAAACCATGCGCGGCTATCTCGATTCCGGTCTGCTCCAGCCGCGCGAAGGTCTTATCTATGTCGAGCGGACGGTCGGCGGCAAGACCCGCAAGGGGCTGATGCTGGCTCTTGACCTAGAGCATTACGATTACGCCAAAGGCTCCACCAGTCTGATTCGCGCCACCGAAGGCACGATTGTAGAACGCCTGCCCCCGCGCATTAAAATCCGCGAGGGCGCGCCGCTCGAACTGCCGCATATTCTGGTGTTGATTGATGACCCGCAACGGACGGTCATTGAGCCAGTGGCCGCCGCCAGGGATTCGCTCGAAAAACTCTACGACTTTGACCTGATGCTCGACAGCGGACACTTGACGGGCTACGCGGTTCCTGACGAGAGTGGCGTTATCGAAGCCCTGCGTCAACTGGCCCGGCCTGAAGTCTTTGCCGCCAAATATGGCGTTTCGCCCGACCTGCCCGTTTTGCTGTTTGCGATGGGGGATGGAAACCATTCGCTTGCCACCGCCAAAGCGATTTGGGAAAAGAACAAGGCCAGGGTTGGCATGGACCATCCCTCGCGCTATGCGCTGGTCGAAATTGAAAATGTCCACGATGAAGCCCTGGAATTTGAGCCGATTCACCGCGTTTTGTTCGGCTTGAAAACGGAGATTTATGCCGCGCTGGAAGCCGCTTTTGGGGGCAATTATGCCTATCATCCGGTTGAAAGCGCCGAAGCGATGGTGGCTGCCATAGACAAGGGCGCGCCTGATGGTCAGCGGGTTGGGTTTGTGGGCGGCGGGCGCGGGTTTGGCGTAGTCGAGCTCCGCAACCCATCTGCCAACCTGGCCGTTGGCACAATTCAGGCTTTTCTCGACTCCTTCTTGAAAGCGGGCGGCGCGGAGAAAATTGATTACGTTCATGGCGCAGATGTCACGGTGCGTCTTGGCAGTCAGCCTGGCAATGTCGGCATCTACGTCCCTGGCATGGCCAAAGGCGACCTGTTCAAGACCGTCATTCTGGATGGCGCTTTGCCGCGCAAGACCTTTTCGATGGGCGAAGCGCGCGAGAAACGGTTTTATGTGGAAGCGCGCAAAATTCAGTGACCCGTGAGGCAGTATTCAGTACGTTCCAAAGACAAAAAACCGTTCCAAAAGGAGCGGTTTTTTGTTGGGGCTGATGGAAGATGCTATGGTCTGGTAAATCTCGTGCTTTTGGCCGATGCGCTATCTGCCCATCACAATCCGCTCGTTTTCATAGAACTTAATCGCGCCCCAGGTGATGATGACCGAGACGGCCAGCGTGACCAGGGTCGAAACGATGATGTTGTTCATCACGATTGGCTCGGAGCGCAGGAACTGGTTGATGAGAATTTGCTGGCCAAAGGTCGGGATGAGCATCGTCCACACCTCCGGCTTGACTGGCAGGAAGGCCAGGGCAATCCCTGGCAGGGCCGGAATCAGGCCGACGAAGGGCAGGTAAGTTCCTGCTTCCTTGGTCGTCTTGGTGAAGGAAGCAATCAGGGTCTGGATGGCGCAGGCCAGCAGGACAATCGGCAGGCAGACCAGGAAAATGGCCGTCAGCGCGCCGGCATCCATTTCGATTTGCATGCCCAGCAATTCTTCCACCGGCAGCAGATTGAAAATCGCCGCAAAACCAGCCAGGGTAATCACCAGGTTGATGGCTGCGAAGGGGATGGCCGCCAGCATTTTACCCACTGCAAACCAGCCGCGCGGCAGGGGGTTGATGAGCAGCGGTTCAAGCGAGCCGCGCTCGCGCTCCCCGGCAGTGGCATCGGTGATGACCGGCGCCGCGCCGTTGAAGATGGCAAAGATGATGAAGTACGGCAACATGGAGAGAAAAACCAGAGCCTGGCTCTGTGGAGTGGCCGTATCGCGCTCCTCAATTTGCACGGCCTGAATGACTTCCGGGCTGATTCCGCGCAGAGTCAGGCGCAATATGCCGATATACTCTCCGTAAGATTCCACCAGGCGGGTGGCCTGCCGAATGTCGCTCAAAGCAGACTGGCGGGTGCTGTCGAAGACCATCTGCACCCGGGCGGTCTTTCCGGCCGCGAAGTCCTGGCCAAATTCGGGCGGGATGACCAGGGCCACGTTGATTTCGCCAGCCTGCACCGCCGCTTCGGGGTCGGCAGGCGCGGTTTCGATGATGACATCCTGTTGACGAAGAAAAGCCACCAGGCTGGGGGCGTTTTCCGCGCCCAGAACCGGCAGGCGCAGCGATTCTTTGGCGCTCTCGCGGAAGGTGTTGCCGAGCATCATGATGATGGCGCCCATCATCAGCGGGCCAAACAAGGCCCAAAAGACGCCGGTCGTCCAACTGCGATAATCCCGCAGGTTATCGAGCATTTCTTTGTGGAAAATTACCCAAATCCGGTTCATCGTTCCAATCCTTCCGCCGAGCCAATGGCAGCTACAAAGGCGTCTTCCAGGTTCTCCTGCCCGGTTTGGCGGCGCAGGTCGTCAGGCGCGCCGCTGGCCGTCACCTGGCCATGTGAAATAATGATTATCTGGTCGCACAGCGCGGCCACTTCCTGCATGATGTGACTGGTGAACAGGACGCACTTACCGTCGTCTCGCAGGCGTTGGATGAACTGGCGCATGGCACGGGTGCTCATCACATCCAGGCCGTTGGTTGGCTCATCGAGCAGGATGTTTTGGGGGTTATGCACCAGAGCGCGGGCAATTGCCACTTTAAGTTTTTCGCCGGTCGAGAAACCTTCAGTTGGACGGTCGGCAATCTCTTGCATGTCGAGCATCTTCAGCAGGGAGTCAATCTGTTGTTCCAGCGGCTGCCCGCTCAAACCATGCAGGCGGCCATAGTAACGGATGTTCTCGCGGCTGGTCAGGCGCGGGTACAGGCCGCGCGCATCGGCCAGCACGCCAATTCGGCGCTGCACTTCCAGCGGTTGGCGGGTGATGTCGAAGCCATCTACCTGCGCCGTGCCGCTTTGGGGTTTGAGCAGGGTGTAGAGCATGCGCAGGGTGGTGCTTTTGCCCGCACCGTTGGGGCCGAGCAGGCCAGTAATCTGTCCATCTGGCGCGGAAAACGAGACGTTTTGAACGGCCTTGACTTTGCCAAAGGATTTGGAGAGGGAGTGAACTTGTATCATGGCTTTTCTTTCTGTAAATTTCGGCTTACGGGCGCGGGCCGTTGAAGCTGACGAAAAACGGCGGCGGCTGAATTTCAGCAACGCAGGAGGTGTCCAGCCTGTTCAGCACGCCAGCCTGAAGGAAATCGCGCAGGAGGCTGGCCGCGCAGCGGCTGGCAAGGTTGCCGTGTCCCATGCCGGGAAAGAGAATGTGGAGGACGTTATTGAGACTTTCCGCCACCCGCTCGGCATGATACGGCGGGGTAATGGGGTCTGCCTCGCCGGAGAGAATCAGGACGGGGACATCTGACTGCGCTGGAGCGCGGAACGCATCTGAGACTTTGCCTTTCGGCCATTCGGCGCACACGGCCATGAAATTCACCGTCCGGTCTGAAAAAACGCTCCCGGCGCTGCGGCGGGCTGCTTCGGCGGGGTCAATCAACGGGGCGTCTTCGGTACAGGTTACCGCGTAAAACATACCATCATATAGCCCGGTTTCCGTCATCATGAGCGCCGAGGAAACCAACGGGGTGTAATTTTCATCTGCGTAAGCAGCATGGATGGCAACCGGTAAAGTGGCAACCAGGTCGGGAACGTAAAGGATGTTGAAGACCATGCCTGTTACCAGGCGCGGCGTTACGGTCAGGTTGAGCGGGTGGTGGGTGAGCGGGTGCGGCAGGCTGATTTCTGCCGGGGTCTGTTCCAGCCGCGCCAGCACTTCAGAAAACTCCTGTTCCAGGTGGGGGAAGGTCTCGTTGCAGGCTGAGTCGGCCTGACAGCGGGCAAAGAAGGCATTGAGCGCGGCCTGGCCGTCGGCAGCGGCATCCAGAAACATGATGAAATCCGCGTCTACCACGGCATCGAGCGTCAGGGTGCGAACCCGCTCTGGGAACATTCGCAGGTAAGTGAGCGCGGCGCGCGTGCCGTAGGAGGCGCCATACAGGTTGATTTTGTCGTAGCCAAGCGCGGCGCGGACTTCGTCCAGGTCGGTCATGGCAATTTCGGTGGTGTAGAAGCGCGGGTCGGCATCCAGCCGCTGGGGGCAGGTTTTCAACTGTTCGAGGGCCTGTTCATCGGTGAGGGTCTGGTCTTCCGGGTTCAGGCAGCGCAGGGGGTTGGATTGGCCCGTGCCGCGCTGGTCCACCAGGACAATATCGCGGCTTTCGTGAATATCGTATAAAAGCGGCAACATCGCCGGGAAGGCCTCAATGGCGGATTGGCCCGGCCCGCCCGCCAGCAGGAAGAGCGGGTCGGGGGCCGGGTTACGCTTGATGGCCGGGATGACGGCAATGTTCAAAGAGATTTGCCGGCCGCCGGGGTTGGCGCGGTCTTCGGGGACGGTCAGCGTGCCGCAGCGGGCATCGGTCTGCGTGCCGCGCGGCGAGACCAGGGCGCACTTTTCCAGCAGAATGGCAGGCTGGGGCGCGGCGTGCGAACTTTGGGGGGCGCAGGCTGAAAGAAGCCATATCAACAACGCAAAAAGCTTAAGTTTCATGAACGGGTTCATCCTTTTCCGGGAAGAAAACTTCCTCAATAGAGAGATGGAATAGATGGGCAATTTTGAAGGCCAGGGGCAGGCTGGGGTCGTATTTGCCGGTCTCAATGGCGTTAATCGTCTGGCGCGAGACGTCCAACATCTCTGCCAGGTCAGCCTGCGACCAATCGCGTTCGGCGCGCAAGACTTTGAGCCTGTTTTTCATTGGTATTTCCTCGAAAAGTAGGCTGTTCCAAGCCCCCATAGCGCAATCAGCATGGGAAAAATCCAGATAAGCGGCATGTGAGGGAAGCCAACCGTTTCCAGAAAACCGTAAGCAAAGGTCAGCAGGCCGGTGACTCCCGCTGAAAAACCAATGGCCATAAGTTGAATGCGCTGCTGAAGTTCGTCTATGCCGTTCAGGTAGCGTACAAAGGCCGCCACCATGAATATCGTAGGAATGACCGGGGTGACGGCTACCAGGCCGCGCCAGGGCGCATCGGGAAAAGCGCCTGTAATTTGCGTGGAAATAATAATTAGTAACACATAGGCGGCGGTGCTGAGGAAAAATTCGCGCATGTAACGTTTGGTCACTTGCTTCATTGTTAGAAATCTCCTTCACGGAGTCATTGAACATTGACAATAAGTAAAGCAAACTTTACTTGTTGGAGTATAAACAACGCCACGCAATATGTCAAGGTTTCTTGACAAAATTTGTAGAGGAAACTCAAGAAGATTGTGACAGAATTGGCTGAAGCCATTCCTGTTCGGCAACTGCTGTGCCGCGGTCGAAGGATTGGTTTGCATGCCGAATGGCCTGCTCGGCTTTCTGGCGCTGGCCCTGGGCAAACAGCACTTCGGTTGCCTCGTTTTGCAGGCTGGTAAACTCCTCAACCAGCGCATTCAGTTTGTACTGAAATTCAGCCACCTGCGAGAGGCTGACGCGCCCCAGTCCGCGCCGAATTTGCAAGGCGCACGGGTGCGGGGCAGGCTGGGTCAGGTCAATGAGACCGGTTTTGACGCCCGTTTGAATGGCTTTGGCTGTTTCGGTCAGGGTGAAGTCAAACAGGATGTTGGCTTGCGCCAGGGCCTGTTCGGGCTGGGCTGAGAACTCCTGGCCGGTCCACCGTGAATTGCCGGGCGGTGACGAAATAGACCTTTTCCACTGTTCCACCTGCCGGGCGGGTATCTGTTACTTCGATAGACCCGTGCTTTTCCAGGAGGTGAACATGGTAATACAAGCGCGTGACGGGCAGGTCAAGCCGCTCGGCTGCCTGAGGAACGGTGGAAGGCGCATCCGCAAATATGGCCAGCAAGCGCGCCCGAAGCGGGTCGCTGATGGTTTTTAGGGCCTGGAGGGAGGTTGTTTTCTGGTTCAGGATATTCATTTTTTTTGAAGAAGAATTTAATATTCAATTTTTATAAAAATTATTGTACAAGGCGTTTTGTCAAGTTAATGTCTTATTAACGTGTTGGGGCTGCGCCCGTTACCAGGCACAGCCCCAATTTTTATCGGAAATAATGTTGTCTATTCCAGGTCACTCCGCGCCGCTTTTGCCCAAAGTGAAGTAGAAGGTAGCCCCTTGGCCCACCTGGCCTTCGGCCCAAATGCGCCCGCCATGCCGGTGAACAATGCGTTGAACGGTGGCCAGCCCAATGCCCGTCCCCTCGAATTCATCGGCGCGATGCAGACGCTGAAAGGGGCCAAAGAGTTTGTCGGCATACCGCGCGTTGAATCCGGCGCCGTTGTCACGCACAAAATAGACCGTTTCGTTTGCAAGGGTCTGCGCGCCAAACTCAATGCGGGCCTGTTCTTTGCGGGAAGTAAATTTCCAGGCATTGCCAATCAGGTTTTCCATCATCACGCGCAACAGGCGGGGGTCGCCTTTGACAATTATCTGGTTTGGAATTTGAAATTCAACTTTGCGTTCTGGCGAAGCCTCTTGCAATGATGCCAAAATAGCGCGCGCCAGTTCGGCCAGGTCCACCCGCTCACGGTACATCGCCGCGCGGGTCATGCGGGAAAGGCCGAGCAGGGCATCGACCAGTTGACTCATATTCTGATTGGCAGAACGCACACGCTCCAACAACTCACGGGCAGCCGGTTTGAAATCATCGGCATAGTCTTGCAGTAGAATGCGCGAAAAGCCGTCTATGGCTCGCAGCGGGGCGCGCAGGTCGTGCGATACTGAGTAGGCAAAGGCTTCTAATTCGCTATTTGCCAGTTGTAGTTGGGCGGTACGTTCGGCAACGCGCTGTTCCAATTCCGCGTTAAGCTTACGAATTTCCGCCTCGCTATAGCGCAGGGCATATTCAGCGCGTTTTTGCTCGGTGATGTCATGGACAACGGTGATGTGGGTATTGGGCGGTTCACCAGGATTCCACAGTGGAGATACTGTGAGCAAAACCCAAACGAGCGAGCCATCTTTTCGGATGTAACGCTTCTCCATAGTAAATTCTGGAATTTCACCTCGCTTCAACTGCTCCAGCAAATCCAGGTTTTTTTGCAAATCATCAGGGTAGGTGATTGAGGGGAAATCTATTCTTTCCATTTCTTCACGGGTGTAACCCAAAATGTCACAATATTTTTGATTAACCTTGAGAAATCGCCCCGTATTGGTCTCGCCTTGGGCTACGCCAACCCCGGCATTCTCGAACAAGACTCTGAATCGCTTTTCGCTTTCTCGCAATTCTTGTTCGGCGCGCCTGCGTTCGGTAATGTCATGAATAACTGCGATGTGCGTGCTGGGAATTTCACCCCGACTCCAGAGGGGTGAAACAATCAAAGTTACCCATATTACTTTACCATCCTTTCGCAAGAGTCGCTTTTCCAGGGTAAATTCTGAAATTTCCCCGCGTTTGAGGCGTTCGACCATGTCAAGGTCGGCCTGCAAATCATCAGGATGAGAGAGTGTTTGGAAATCAATCGCCCGCAGTTCTTGAGGGGAATAACCGACGATGTTGCAGTATTTCTGGTTGACTTGCAGAAACCGACCGGAGGTAGAGTCTAGTTGAGCCACGCCAACCCCGGCATGTTCGAACAGGATGCGAAACCGGTGTTCGCTTTCGCGCAAAGCCTGCTCGGCGCGCACGCGGTCGGTAATATCGAGCGTAAACCCGGCCAGCATTTCTGGTTTTCCGTCTTTAAAAATTGGGAATTTGGTGGTTTCATACACGTGGTCATTGAGTTCTTCAACGACCTGAACGCGCTGGCCCTCGTTCAGGATGCGCAAATCATCGGCCACCATTCTTTTTGCAAGGTCGGAGGGGAAAAGTTCATCCATCGTTTTGCCAAGCGCCTTTTGCAAAGGCATGCCCAGCATTTGTTCGTAATTCTTGCTCAGGCGCAAAGAACGGATGTTTTTGTCCTTAAAAAACACATAAACCGGGCTGTGTTCAAGAAAGGAGGAAAAAATGGTCTCGTTTTCGCGCAGCGCGTTTTCCATTCGTTTGCGCTCAGTGACATCTGTATGAATGCCAACCAGACTAACTATTTTCCCATTTTCATCAATATTTGGATACGCGCGCAAAAAAATGTCCAGAATACTCCTGTCGCGGGCATACATCTTTACTTCGCCTGTCCATGGCTGCCCGGCCATAATTGTTGCAAAAACGGTTTTCCCAATTTCCCGGTCAACATAGAGCGTATCTGGCGGATATTCTCCAATCTCGCCAAATAAACGGCTGAAGGCTTCGTTCTGATAATAATGTTTTCCCTCAGGCGTGGACATGCCGATAGCATCCGAAGCATTCTCTACCAGTGATTTGAACAGACGTTGGGATTCTTCCGCCTGTTTTTGCGCCGTCACATCGTTAAAAGTGGTCACAATTAAGTCATCCACAGGCTGGCTGATAATCTCTACCTGGCGGAGACGGCCATCTTTGCAGGTAACCTGATAAATGCGCGGTGGCGTGGCGACACCCTCTTTCAGCGCGATTTCTAAATCGGCCTGCCAGGTTTCGACGACCTGCTGACGATATAATTTATCTGGGTATGCGAGTTTCATCCAGTCCCCTACAGTGGGCATATCTTGAAGGGTGTATCCGAATGCTTCTGTAAACATCCGATTGTGTAACAGCACTTGCCCTTGTTGGTTTGCAATCCCAATCGGAATGGGCATGAACTGAATGGCTTCCTGAAAACGGTGTTCGCTCTTGTTTTCGTCTGCCCTGGTTAGCATGTGTCGCTTTTGCAGGCGTTTGTGCCGAATATTTGCTGAAATCGCCGGTGATGGAATTGGGTATTTTGACATGATAACCTCGCAGTCTGATTGTAACCATGTTTGAGGCGATATTCAAAATCAGATTCTTCGAGCGTTTGTGCTACACTTTGACGCATGACAAGTCTAACCATCCAACATAAACTAATTCTGCTCTCAAAAAACGCGGATGAGTATTACGCCATTCTGAAGAGAGCCAATCTGCCAGGGTTGGAAATTGTATTGAACCAGGAAAAATCCTATGCGGCTAAGTGCGATATTGCCTTTGGGGAGCCAAATCTCTTACGAGAGGTTTTGCCGCGCTTGCCTGTCCTGAAATGGGCGCAAAGCACCTGGGCTGGGGTTGAGCCGTTGCTTGACCCCTCTCTGCCCCGCAACTACGCTCTCACCAATGCGCGCGGTGTTTTTGGCGGCTTGATGTCTGAGTTCGTTCTGGCTTATCTGTTGCTGCATGAGCGCAAGATTCTTCAGCGATTGGAAGCGCAAAGAGAACAGCGCTGGGATGCATCTCTTACCGGCACGCTGCGCGGCAAAACCATCGGTCTTCTGGGAGTCGGCTCAATTGGCGCGGAACTGGCGCGGACTGCGAAGTTTTTTGGAATGACGGTTTGGGGATATACGCGGGAGAGTGAGACCTGTGAACAGGTGGACAGGTATTATCACGGCGAGGGGATTTTGGAATTTGCGCGCGGGGTGGATTATCTGGTTTGCGTGTTGCCCAACACCCCTGCTACTCGGCGGATTGTTTCGGCGGAATTGCTGGCCCAATTGCCGCCCCATGCGTTGTTTATCAACGTCGGGCGCGGAAGTGCGGTGGATGAGTCGGCGTTAATCCAGGCTCTCGAAATGGGGGCCATTTCTGGCGCGGTGTTGGATGTCTTTGAGCAGGAGCCACTCCCAAAAGAGCATCCGTTCTGGACGACGAAGAATCTCATCATTACATCCCACACTGCTGCGCCCAGTTTTCCGGCGGAGATTGCTAGGGTGTTCATCGAAAATTACCAGCGTTACATCACAGGTGCGCCGCTGGAGAATGTTGTCAATTTCGAGCGTGGGTACTAAATTGCCAGGTAGTCCCCCAGGCGAATCGGGAGTTCGACCTCGACTGGGCGTGGAATGACCAGCCACCAGCCTGCGCCGCCGGGGTCGCCGTTATGCCGCCAGGCGTTCCACAAGCCGCCTTCACCATAATACGGCGCGGATTTTTTGCCACCGTTAATCGGGTCAATGTAGGTGACAAGGACAGCGTATGGGTTGCCCGGCGCGATAGAAATGCCGGTTACAAGCACAAAATGCGCGCCCGATTGTCTTTCTTCCAGCCGGACGAGGGCGTCAATGATGACGGGGTTTCCACGCCGCAATTCCTGGATGAGCAAATCAAGCCCTTTTTGCGGCGAAGCAGCCTGCCCGCTGGTGATGTTTGTTGCGTAATGCCGGACGATTTTGACCATGTTGACCGGGCTGGTGTAGGGAAATTTGGTTTCGGTGTACCACCCCTGTTTTTCGGCGTAAGTCAGAATATCGCGCTCGCTTATATTTTTGGCCGGGTAGGCGTATCGATATGCCATTGCCAGAACCGCCGGACCGCAGGAAGTAATTTTCGATTGGCGGAGTGGCGTGATTTCCAATTGGAGGATTTCCCACTGTGTTGGCAAGGCAGGTGCCGGGGCAGGATAAAGTAACAGATTCCAAATGGCAAAAAAGAGGGCTCTTCCAAAGGAGGGAGGCATCCCAGTGTCTTTCCGAACGGGAATGAACTTAAAAAGGCGATTTTTCCATGTGCATGGGCATCGGTTGGTCGCCTTCCGCATAGTCCGAAATGACGATGATGACATTGGAAACTGTTCCGCCCGGATTGCGCCAGCGGTGCTTTAACTGCGCGGAAAATAATAGGCTGTCACCGGCATCGAGGGTGTAAACCTGGTTTTCCACCTGATATTCAACCTGTCCGCGCAAACAGTAGACAAACTCGTGCCCGGTGTGAACAACGCTGTTTGGCCCACTGCTCGCCCCGTTTTCGAGGGTCAGCATGAAGGGCATCATGCGGCCTGAAAATTGTTCACCGCCCAGGCCTTCCCATAAGCCGCGCGTAAAGGGCAGGCGGGGGCGCTCCTCGCTTTTCAGGAAAACCGCCTTTTTTCGAGACGCTTCGGGGCTGAAGAAATCTGTCACCGGGACGCCAAGCGCGTCAGCCAGGCGGTAAAGCGTGGAGACGGAGGGCGAGGTTTTACCGCGTTCAATCATGCTCAGCGCGTTGGCAGATAGTCCGCTCATTTGGGCCAGCGCGCGCATGGAAACTTTGCGCCCTTCGCGCAATTGGCGCAAACGTGTACCAACGTCGATGGAGATGGCTTCCCTTGATAAGGTGGGCATGTTGGCGCTCCTGAATTTATCCTTTTAGTTGAGTGTACCACAATTCAGATGATTCTTGTCTACAAAAGATGACAGCCACTTGATGTGACTGTCATCTTTTGTTGTGCTGCAAAAAGATTTAGAGGGGTTGAATGGTTCTCAAGGGGTTGGGCTGGGTTCAGGAGTTGGCGACTCTGCCGTTACTTCTGGAGTTGGCGTGACCAGCGAGGTTGGGTCAAGTGTGGGCGTGGGCGGGTAACACTCAAGGAACAGTTGATTATATTTAGCGGCGTATTCGTTATCGAGCGGGCTGATGGACGCGGCTTCGTTCCAGAGGTCAATGGCCTCGCAGCGGTCTTTGGGTCTTTGTTCCTGAGATTTCAAATCGCCATAATTGAGCAATGCTTCGCGGTAACGCTGCCCGGCCGTGATTCCGGTGGCATCGCGCAAGCCAGGGTACAGGCGATAGACCTCACCGAAATAGGCTGCCGCTTGCGGCCAATCGATTTCCATGAAAGAAGATGCCTGAATGAACATACGCGCGCCAGTGCGCAGGCTGAGGGCCTGGTTGTCAAGCGGGCCAAAACGCTCGGCCAGGGTCAGGTCATAAATGCCGCCCTCCAGGTTGGTGGTTGAGAAGGCGCCCTGGCCTAGAATCTGGTCAACGCCGCGATTGCGCAGCGCGATGTAATACATTCCATCGACTTCAACGACGTGGTAGGTTGGGTCGGCTTTGCGCAACGCGTCGAGTGAGCCAAGCGCTCCGTTCCAATCCTTGACCTGAATTTGTTGGCGAGCGTTGGCAAGGATGGTTTCCTGGGTGCGCATGTCGGGCGTCGGAGTCAGCGTGGGCGTGGGGGTAGGTGGCAGAGTGGGCGTAATGGAGAGTTTGACCTGTACTTCGACCAGCATGTCGCTCACGCCGGGGTAACTGGCATCTTTTTGCAGGATGAATTCCAGCCGCTGGCGGGCGACTTCATAGCGGCCTGCATCCAGGTCCTGGCGGGCCAATGCAAATTGTTCGTCCAGTTGACTGTTTAACTGGGCTTTGGCCGCTGCGACTCGTTCTGAAACTCCGATGCCGTAACCGGCGAGGCTGCCCGTAATAATCACTGCGAACAGAATCAGCAGACTTATCCAAAACGAGGTTTTACCTCGCTGTTTCACTTTTGAGGGTTGGGTACTGGAGAGAGGATTGGAGGAGGTGTCAGACATAGGCGCGATTATATCAAAATTTCACAAACGGAACAGCAAGCGGAATTCGGACCAGATGAGTATTAGAGATAAGATTCCGCCTGCAAACATTCCTGCCAGGGCGGTTGGAATTGCTCCGCCAGGCAGATAGACTGCCAGGAGGTAGGCCGCAATTCCGCCTGGAAGGGCGGCTGCTACCCCTTTGCTGGTTGCCGCAAAAACCTGAACCCGACGCTCTAGCCGTCGGTTGAGCATGATGAGCATGAAAAGCGCTTCGGCGGTCAGCGATAATTCAGCCGCAGCGATGATGTAGGTGCCAAGGTCGCGCAACGCTGTCACGCCGGTTATGCCAATTGCGAGGTAAATGACCAGGCGCAGTATCACTCCAAGCAGCGGCATGAGCGGTTCTTTGCGGGCGTAAAAAGCGCGCGACATGGTCTCTTGCATGGCATAACCCGCCAGTGTAAGCATATATACACGAGACGTTGTTGCCAGCAGGTTGGTTCCCGCTTCATCGAAACCGAAGGCGGCTGCCACCAGCGGCTTGATTCCAGCAATGACAACTGCTGCTACAGGGATGGTGAGCGCGAGCAAGACGCGCAGAGCCTTTTCGAGCGTTTCTGAGAAGGTTTTCCACTCGCCTTTGCCCGCGAACTCCGCCAGGGAGGGGAGCAGTGCCGTGGCAATTGCCGTTCCAAGCAGGGTTTCGGGAACCTGCATCATCATCCAGCCATAAGTCAATGCCGAGACAGCGCCTTCCTGGTCGAGCCTCGAAGCGAGATTATCACGCGCCAGGAACATCAGTTGAATGCCAAGCATGGTCAACAGGCGCGGGGCCATCAATTTGAGCGCTTCGATTAGGCCGGAGTTGCGCACATCCAGCGAGGCCGTCCAGCGGAATTGATACTTCAGCAGACCGGGGATTTGAATCAGCAGGTGCAGCGCTGCGCCCAGGATTGCGCCGTAAACCAGACCGTGAATCCCCAGTCGGAGCGTGGGTAGCGAAACGGCGCCAAAAGCAACCGGCTCCAGGGGGGCGAAGAAAATCGCGCCGATGATTTGCCCGACGTTGTAGAAAAATGGGGCCAGCGCCGGCAAAAGGAAATGCTGGTTGGCTTGCAACCCGCCCATGACCAGGCCACTGAGCGAGAAAATCATCAGAGATATCAGGTTCAGCCGCATCAGGTCGGCGACCAGTTCCTGTTGCTCTGGGCCAAATCCGGGAGCAATCCCGACTTCCGCGCTGACAATTTGTTCGGCAAAGATGGCGACGAAAAGCGCTACAACGCCGGTGACGACGAACATCAGATTGGCGACCCGCGAGAACAAGTCCCAGGCATCTTCGCGCCCGCGCAGGGTGATGGCCTGGCGCAGGAGCGGGATGAAGGCCATTGAGAATGCGCCGCCTGAAATCAATGCAAAGAGCAGGTCGGGGAGGTTATTGGCGGAATTGAAGGCGTCTTGCAAGGGCAGGCTAAACGTACGCGAAACGATGAACAGGCGCCCAAAAGCCAGGACCTTATCTAGCCCAAACATGAAAAAGAGGAGCAGCGAGGTGCGTGCGAGGTGAGAGAGTTTTTTCATAGGGTTCTGGGGTAAAGAAGACCGTCCCGCAATCATACCAGATTGCGAGACGGTTCGTTGAGCAGGTTGATTGGGTTGTTCAGTAGTGGTTTTTCAGTTCTTCAGTTTTCCGGTTTGCCGGTGTGCCTGTCTTCTCCTCTCTAATGCTGATGTTCTGCCGAATCAAAATGTTCTGCGCCGGGGAGTTTATCGGCCAGGATGTGTGGTTTGTGAATCAGGACGGGCATGCATTGCGGGCAGAGGGCATAACGCTCGCCGCGATATTCAAGAGATAACAGCGGAATTTCCTGAGAGGTGCGGCCACAGTTCAGGCACGTTTTTTCGGACATGATTGGCTCCTATTCAATAATCTTGGTCTGAGGTGAGGATACCGTTTTTTGCATTTTTCGGCTGTGACAAAAGTCTCTTACAGAGTCCCTTTGTACATCCCGCCGTCAACCGATAGCATAACCCCTGTAACATAGGAGGCCGCTGGAGAGAGCAGGAAGACGGCTACGTTGGCAAATTCATCGGGTGAGGCCATGCGTCCCAGCGCGCTTTCTTTGGCTTGTTTGGCAATTTCATCGTCAACGGATGTGCCGTTCATGCGGGCGCGAGCGGTCATCAGTTCGGTCACGCGCTCGGTTTCCGTCCAGGCTGGCAGAATGGAGTTGAAGCGGATACCATCTTTGCCCAGCTCAAGCGCCAGCGACTTAGTCAATCCGACTGTCGCAGCGCGGATGGCGTTGGAAAGCACCAGGTTGGCAATCGGTTGTTTAACCGAATAAGAAGTGACCGTCAGCACGCTGGCCGAGTCAGACTGGCGCAGGTAGGGCAGGGCGGTTTTAATCAGATACACATTGCTCATGAAGGATAGGTTGATAGCTTTTTGCCAGGCTTCCTCGTCAAAGGATTCGAAAGCCCCCGGCGGCGGACCTCCGGCATTGCAAACCAGGATATCCAGCCCACCCAGGGTTTCCGCCGCATCTCGGACGACTGCTTTGGCCTCCTCGGCTTTGCTGATATCACCCGCCAATCCGTAGACTAATCCGCGCGTTTCGTTGGAAATTTTGAGCACGGCGGTTTGCAGGCGGGTGTCATCTCGGCCATTGATGGCAAGAAGGCAGCCTTCGCGTGCGAGATGACGGGCTGTTGCAAATCCCAATCCGCGCGAAGCGCCCGTTACCAACGCGCGTTTTCCTTGAAGTTTTAAGTCCATACTGTCTCCTATAAATATTCCAAGTATACAGGCAAAATGGCAAACATGGGAACAGGGCTGAGAAGGGAGAATGCCTGAACGGGTGAGTGAACAAAGTTGGTGATATCAAAGGAATACTTTGCTGTATTTTATACACGATTTAGGCACGCCCCCTCATCGCTGTTGCCCTCGATTAATGGGTATAATCGACTCCCATTCGTTGTTTACTCCTCAAAACTCATGATGTGGTTGGCTAGAAGGAGACCTCGTGACCCATTTGCACCCTGATATTCTCGATGCCATTCGGCGCGCGCTGGTTGAAGATGTTGGCTCTGGCGATGTCACTAGTGAAAGCATTCTGCCGCCCGAAGCGTGGATGCGCGGTCAAATCATTGCCAAGCAAACGGGCGTTATTGCCGGTCTGGATGTAGCTGCCCAGGTTTGCCGCATGGTAGATGAGCGAATTGACTTTCAGCCAACTGCGCAGGAAGGAGCATGGGTGGAAAACCGTCAGGTGGTTGCCCGGCTCAATGGCCCGGCGCGCAGTCTGTTGACCGCTGAGCGAACCGCGCTCAACTTCCTGGGCAGGGTTTCTGGCATTGCCACTCTCACCCGTCAGTTTGTGCAGGCCGTCTCTGGCACGCAGGCCGTCATTCTTGATACCCGCAAAACTGCCCCTGGTCTGCGCAGGTTGGACAAACTGGCTGTCCGGCGCGGCGGAGGGCAGAATCACCGCATGGGCCTGTACGACAGGATTCTGATAAAGGATAATCACATTGACTTTGCCGGTTCTATTCAATCAGCGGTTGAGCGCGCCAGGGCGGCTCATCCGGAACTGGAAATTGAAGTCGAAGCCCGAACGCTCGACCATGTGCGCGAGGCTCTTGCGCTGGGCGTTGAGCGCATTCTGCTCGATAACATGACACTTGACATGATGCGCCAGGCCGTTGCCCTCACCGCCGGGCGCGCCAGTCTGGAAGCCAGCGGCAATGTTTCGCTCGAAACGGTTCGCGCCATTGCCGAAACCGGTGTCCATTACATTTCGGTCGGCGCTCTCACGCATTCGCCAAAAGTCTTCGATGTCAGTTTGGATTATTTACCCTGAAGTATCTGGATAATGAAATCCGTCCACCTGCCTTCTCCTGTTTCAGAAAGGAACTGCCATGAACCCCCAGGCGCAAGCACTTTATGAAGAAATGAAAGCCAGTTTGGGCAAACTCGTTCCCGATTTTGAGTTGTATTACAAAGCCGAGATTGCGGTTGAAATCAATCGCCTGAAAAAGGAACGCAATGCTGTCATCCTCGGTCATAACTACATGGAGCCAGTCCTTTTTCACTCCATCCCCGATTTTCGCGGCGACTCGCTGGATTTGAGCCGCAAAGCCGCATCGACCGACAAAGACGTGATTGTGTTTTGCGGCGTCAAATTCATGGCTGAAACCGCCAAAATTCTCAGCCCCTCCAAAACCGTCCTGCTCCCGGCCGAAAAAGCCGGTTGTTCTCTGGCCGAATCTATCACCGTCGAAGACGTGCGCGCACTCAAGCGCAAATACCCCGGTGTTCCGGTCGTCACCTACGTCAACACGTATGCCGATGTCAAAGCGGAAAGCGACATCTGCTGCACATCCGGCAATGCGGTTGCGGTGGTCGAATCTCTGAAGGCGGAAACGGTCATCTTTCTGCCCGACCAGTACCTGGCCAGCAACGTCGCGCGCGAGACGGGCAAGCACATTATTTTCCCCTCGCTTACTCCACAAAGTGATACTTTGCTCGACGTTCAGATGGTTGGCTGGCATGGCAAATGCGAGGTCCACGAGAAATTCACCGTCGAAGATATTCGCGCCGTGCGCGAGCAATTCCCCGATGTGGTCGTCCTGACCCACCCCGAATGTCCACCCGATGTGGTGGCCGCCTCCGACTATTCTGGCAGTACCAATGCGATGATTAAATTCGTTCAGCAAAGCAACGCGCCGCATTTCCTGGTATTGACCGAATGCTCGATGGGCGACAACATCGCCGCGGCCAATCCCGATAAAGACCTGTTGCGTCTGTGTATGGTGCGCTGCCCGCACATGAATATGATTACGATGGAAAACGTGCGCGATTCCCTGATTCATAACCGTCAGGTCATTGAGGTCCCGGAAGATATTCGCGTCCGCGCTTTTCGGGCCGTAGACCGGATGATAAAAATTGGTTGACCACTCATAAACCCCATGAAAACCACCGATGTTCTTGTCATTGGCGCGGGGATTGCCGGATGCGCCGCCGCCCTCAAACTCTCCGAAGACCCGGCGCGTCGCGTTATCTTGATTACCCGCGAACCCGACCCGCGCGAATCCAATTCCAATTATGCCCAGGGCGGAATTATCTACCGTGGGCCAGATGACAGCGCCGATTTGCTCGTTCAAGACATTCTGGAAGCCGGGGCCGGCGCTTCTCTGCCCGAAGCCGCCCGCATTCTGGCTGAAGAAGGCCCCTGCCGTTTGCAAAATTTGCTCATGTCTCAAGCTGGCGTCCACTTCGACCGACAACCTGACGGTGAACTGGCTTTTGGGCAAGAAGCTGCCCATTCCCGCCGCCGCATTCTTCACATTGGCGATGGCACGGGGCGCAGCATCACTGAAAGCCTGTTAGAAGCCGTGCGCCGCCGTCCCAACATTGAACTCTTGACCAACGCCACCGCCGTAGACTTAATCACCTACCCTCATCATTCTCGCAACCCGCTCGATACTTACCGGCCAGTGACTTGCTATGGCGCGTATGTCTTCGACCGCAAAGGCAGGGCCATTCACCGCACCCTGGCCAAGGCCACCATTCTGGCAACCGGCGGGTTGGGGCGAATCTATCGCAATACCACCAACCCGCCCGGCGCGCGCGGCGATGGGCTGGCAATGGCACACCGCGCCGGGGCGCGCATCATCAATGCCGAATACATCCAATTTCACCCAACCGCGCTGGCAACCCCCGGCGCGGAAGGATTCTTGATTAGCGAAGCCGTGCGCGGCGAAGGCGGCATTCTGCTCACCCCCAACGGCCAACCCTTCATGGAAAAATACGCCCCCCGCTGGAAAGACCTGGCCCCGCGCGATGTGGTAGCCCGCGCCATTCACAGCGAGATGGAGGCAAACGGTTATTCACACGTTCTCCTGGATATTGCCAATCACATGCCCGCCGACCGGCTCCGCGTGCGCTTCCCCAACATTTACACCGCCTGCCTTAAAGTAGGCATTGACATTACCCGCGAGCCGATTCCCGTCGTCCCCGCGGCGCACTATTCGTGCGGCGGCGTGGCGGTGGATACCTGGGGCCAGACCAATATCCTCAACCTGTACGCAGTGGGCGAAGTGGCCTGCAACGGCCTGCATGGCGCCAACCGCCTCGCCAGTACCTCTCTGCTGGAGGGGTTGGTCTTTGGCGAGCGTGCCGCCGAGCATATTGCGCATCAGATGGACGGGTTGTCATATCCCAAACCCGATTCCATCCCCCCCTGGGACGAATCCAATCTCACGCACGATTCCGACCCGGCCCTCATTCAGGGCGATATGCAGACCATCCAAAATATCATGTGGCACTACGTTGGTCTCATTCGTTCCGGCGACCGAATTTCGCGCGCCATTCGTGAACTGCGTCATCTGCAAAATGAAATCGAAACCTTTTACCGCAAGACCAAATTGAGCGACGGGCTGATTGGCCTGCGCAACGCTGTCGAAACCGCTCTCATTGTGGCGCAGGCTGCCCGGCACAATCGTCAAAGCCGGGGTTGTCACTACCGCGTCGATTCAGTCAACGGAGGCGACCGGCTGTTATAAACCGCATGAAAGAACAAAGGTTATGGAAACTCAATTTCCTCTCGCGCTTGTGACCGGTGCCGCCCACCGTTTGGGGCGTCTGTTTGCCTTCACCCTCGCCCGGCGCGGATATGCCATCCTGCTGCATTATCACGCCTCGGAACTTCACGCCGAACAAACCGCTCTCGAACTGCGCGCTTTGGGCGTTCCTGTCTTTCCCCTCCGCGCCGACCTGACCGATGCAGGCCAGGTAGATGGCCTGTTCCAGTCGCTCGACGCCATCCTTGCCGACTCTGCCAACCATCTTTTGGGCTTGCACGTGCTGGTCAATTCGGCGGCCCTCATGCGTGCCGCAGACCTTCGCTCCACCAGCGTTGCTGTTTGGGATGAAATCTTCGACCTGAACCTGCGCGCGCCCTTCCTTTGCGCCCAGCGCGCTTATTCGCGCATGGATTCGGGCAGCCTCATCGTCAACATTACCGACATTGCCGCCGAAAAAGTTTGGACGCGCTTTGCCGCCTACACGGTGAGCAAAGCCGGGTTGGAATCGCTCACCCGTATTATGGCGCGCGCCTTCGCTCCAAAGGTGCGGGTCAATGCCATTGCTCCGGGTCTGGTCTTGCCTTCCGATGACATGCCGCCCGAAGAATGGAGCCGTCTCGTCTCGTGTCTCCCCATCCAGCGCGCCGCGCACCTTCATGAAATCGCCCATTCCCTTGAATTTTTGCTCGATAACGACTATATTACCGGTCAAACCCTCACGGTGGATGGCGGCTATTCGCTGCTATAGCGCGCAATGCGGAATTCTTTCCGCATTTTTTCCTGGAGATGACCATGCCAGAATCCCCTGCTTTTTTAGCCGACAGATTGAAAACCGAAGGCGAGAAAACTTGTGCGTTTTTCTCCGCCCTCACGCCTGCCCAATGGCAAACCCTGGTCTATACCGAAGGCGGCCACTGGACAGTGCGCAGCGTTTTGGCGCATTTCGTAACGGCTGAAAAAGGTTTCCTCAAACTCTTTTCTGAGATTCGCGCAGGCGGCCCTGGCGCATCGGAAGATTTTGACATTGACCGTTATAACGCCAGCCAGCAAGAAAAAACCAGAGAAATCTCCCCAGCAGAACTGCTCGAACAATTTCGCGCTGTGCGCGCCGAAATGACCAGCCTGGTGGCCTCCTTTTCCGAAGAAGACCTGCAAAAACAAGGCCGTCATCCCTTTCTCGGCCCCACTACCCTGGTCGAAATGGTCAAAATGGTCTATCGCCACAACCAGATTCACCTCCGCGACCTGCGTCCACTCATGGAAGCCTGAACTATGCCCCTCCTGACCACTGTCCTGCGCCTCACTCGCCCTGTTCAACTCCTGTTGGCTTTGCTAAGTTATGGTCTTGGCATGGGGGTTGCCCGTTACCTGGGCGGTTTGTTGAACCCGCTTACCCAAATTGCCGGCGGCCTCTCCCTGCTGTTCCTCCTGGCTGCCTCCAGCCTGTTGATTGAATACTTCCGTCCACCCACCGAACCGATTCTTACCCATGAAACCCGCCAGCAGCGTGAATCTTTGCGCCCCCTCTTGCTGACCGTCAGCGCCGCTTTCATTAGCGTTGCCGTCTTGCTGGCGTTTTTGCTTTATTTACAGGGTCGCCTGCCCGTCAACGACGCTTTGCTTTTCGTTTTATATCTGCTGCTTTGTCTGTCTCTGGCGCTTCCTCCGGTTCGCCTGGTCGAGCGCGGCATTGGGGAAATTGTCATCGCTTTTTTGCTCTCTGGCCTGACCCCCGCCATCTCCTTCCTGATGGTCTTTCCCGATTTGCACCCTTTCGTCAACGGCTTTACCTTCCCACTCTTCCTACTGGCTCTGGCCTGGCAACTGGCAATTTCCTTCGAACAATATCCCGCCCATCTCAAATATGGGCGGCGCATTTTGCTCATTCGGCTTTCGTGGCAGCGCTCCGTTCATGTTCATAACAGCCTGCTCATCTGCGCCTATCTGTTTCTGGCGGTTTTGCCTTTTCTAGGCATTCCATTTGCCCTGACCTGGCCGGCTTTGCTCACCCTGCCCATTGCCGCCTGGCAAATGCTCATGCTCCGCAACATCGCCGATGGCGCCAAACCGGTCTGGAACGCTCTCAACATCGCTGCCACTGTCGTCTTTGGCCTCACTGCCTACCTTATCACCATCACCTTTTGGCTGCGTTGATGTCTGCGCACTACGCACTGATTACTGATAACTGCCCCATGCCCGAATTTCTGACTCTCCTCCCTCCCGATTTGGCCCGCGAGAAGCTGCTTGCGGAACTGACCCCGCTGAATCAGGCTTCCGTTATCGAAACCTCCACTGCGCTGGGCCGCGTCACCGCCGAAGACATCCTCGCCCCGCACCCGCTGCCTGAATTTCCGCGCTCTACGGTGGATGGCTACGCCGTGCGGGCGCGCGATACCTTTGGCGCATCTGACTCTTTGCCCGGCTACCTGAAACTTGCAGGCGAGGTGCCAATGGGCGCGGCCCCGTCCTTTGCGCTCCGCCCCGGCGAATGCGCCCTCATCCACACCGGCGGAATGCTGCCCGAAGGGGCCGATGCGGTCGTCATGCTTGAATATACCCAACAGGCGGGGGACGAAATCGAAATCCTGCGCGCCGTTGCCGGGGGGGAGAATGTCATTCAGGTGGGCGAAGATGTCTCTCAGGGCCAGGTGGTGATTCCAAAAGGCACCCTGCTGCGGCCCGCCGAAATTGGCGGCCTGATGGCGCTTGGAATCACCAGTTTGCGCGTAGCCAATAAGATGAGAGTCGGCCTGATTTCTTCTGGAGATGAAGTTATCCCGGCGGAACGTTTTCCCGCTCCCGGCCAGGTGCGTGATATTAACGCGCATACGCTGGCGGCGCTGGTGCAGCGCTCTGGCGGGGAGGCAGTCTATTATGGCATCATCCCTGATGACTTTGCCGCTCTCTACGTCGCTGCCCAAAACGCCCTGACCGAATGCGATGCAGTGGTTATCACCGCCGGTTCTTCGGCCTCCACGCGCGATATGACCGCCCGGGTGATTGCCTCGTTGGGGCAGCCGGGCGTGCTGGTGCATGGCATCAACACCCGCCCTGGCAAACCGACTATTTTGGGCGCGTGCGGCGGCAAAGCGGTCATTGGCCTGCCCGGCAACCCCGTCAGCGCGCTGGTCAACGGCTATCTTTTTGTCGTTCCAGTCATCGAAAAACTGCTTGGCCTGCCGCTCGATGCGCCCAAAGCCAGCATTCCCGCCCGGCTCACCGTCAACCTGGCCTCGCAGGCCGGGCGCGAAGACTGGTGGCCGGTTAAACTGGTTCGGGATGAAGGCGGCTGGCTGGCTGAACCCATTTTTGGCAAATCCAATCTCATCTTCACCCTGGCCGCCGCCGATGGCCTGATAAAAATCCACCCCGACGCCAACGGAATCAGCGCCGGGGAACGGGTGGATGTATTTTTGATGTAAGGCTGGGCTACTTGCTCACCTTAATTTCCACGAAGGCACTCATGCCCCAGCGCAGGGCGGATGGAATCTCGTCGAGCGTTACGGTAACGGTGTAATACACGCCCGACCCCGCAGCGTTTTTCAGCGCGATTTTGCTCACTTTTCCGTTGACAACTGAATCAGGCAGGGCATCGAAAGTGACTTTAACCGGGTCGCCTTCTTTAATTCTCGCCACATCGACTTCCGACAGGTCGGTGGTTTCAACCACCAGGGTCGATAAATCGGCCAGCAGGACAACCGGCACGCCTGGCGAGATGCTTTCGCCAGAGCGGACATATTTCTCGACGATGGTGCCATCGAACGGGACAAACAGGTATTTCTGGTTGATGACGACTTCAATGGATTTGATGCGCGCCTGGGCGGCGGCCACTGCATCGGGGTCGGGACCATCTTTCAGGCGCGCATATTCCCGCTCGGCATCGGCCAGGTTGGCCTGGGCCAGGGCGAAGGCCGCGTTGGCTTCAGCAATGTCCAGGTCGGAAGGTTTGCCGGTGATGTAATTCAGTTTAGCGATTAAATCATCCAACCGCAATTGGGCGTTGGTCAGGGCCAGTTGTGCCTGGGCTTTGAGCGAATCCCCGTCGGGACGTTTTTCGACGCGCCGGTAGGCGTCTTTTGCCATTGCCAGTTGTTTTTTCGCCAGGTCAATTTCGGCTTGGGTCTGGTCAATCAAATCATCCGAGCCGCGCCGGAATTGGGTTCGTTCCACATCTTTTTGGGCTTCTTCCAATGCTTTTTTGGCTCTGACCACATTTTGCTCAGCCTGGTAACGGGCAACAGTGGAGGCCAGCAAGTCGTCGAGAGCGCGCCTCGCGCTGAGCAAATCGGCCTCGGCCAGGATGATGCTCTGGGGCAGGGCATCTGGCGACAGTTCAGCCAGTTTGTCCCCATCTTTGACGGCATCACCCACATCGTAGTAGAGAATAAATTCCGGGCCACCCATCATAAAAGAGAGATTCGCCCATTTTTCTGCTACGACTTTGGCCGAGGCGCTGATGGTATCGTCGCTGACAATGACCACCGGCTGCGGGGATGGCGTAGGGGTTGCACCGGGCATGGCGCTGCATCCAGCCAGCAGGGCAGTGAGCAGAGTGGCTGAAATCAAGCGGATAAAAAGTGTTTTCATCGTTGTCGTTCTCCTGAATTATTCGTAGTGGACGGCCTCGAGGATGCGCACACCAGCGGCGCGGCGCGAGGGGAATATGGCAGCAATTTGTGAGATGACAATCGCCGCGACCAGGCTGAGGGCAATGCTCTCCGGCGGTAACACAAAGGTTAATTTGTAGCCCGACATGGTGGTCATGCCGATAAACAGGATGCGCGCCAGCACGATGCCAGTCGCCAGCCCCAGCACGCCGCCAATAACGCCCAGCAGCCCGGCTTCGGCCAGCACCATGCGCACAATTTGGGCGCGGGTCATGCCGATGGCGCGCAACATGCCGATTTCCTGAGTCCGCTCGATGACGCTCATCGTCAGGGTGTTGACCACGCCCAGTGAGCCAACCACAATCGAGATGAGTGCCATCACATCGAACATGCTGAAGGCCTGGTCCATCAGGGTCAGCACGCGGCCGCGAATCGATTCGTTGGATTCCAGAATCAGCCGGTAGCGTTTGCCGTATAACTCATCGATGGTTTCTTGCACAGCGGCGATGTTTTCTCCCGCCCGAACCTTAACCAGGAAGGTGCTGGCATCATTGATGCGAAAGTAGCGCCGCATGTCATTCCAACTGCATTGCATCACCAGCCCCTGGTTATAAAAGTCGACCACCACCGCTGCCACCTCGAAGGCGTGGAAGCCGCTGCGCGTTCGCAGGTAGACTGTATCACCCGGCTGCAGGCCATATTTTTCCGAAAGCACGCTCGAAACCAGCACCGCGCCGCCCTCTTGCAGCCGCCGGACAACGCTGGTGGCGTCGGTTTCGGCCTCGCTGAACACGAAGCGCGTCACACGGGTATATTCGACCGGGTTGTAAGCCATCAAGTTGATGGTTTCAACCCCGTCGGCGGTTTGCCAGTCCACTTCAAGGTAGCGGATGGCGGCAACCGCCTCGACCCCCGAAACTGCCTGCAGGCGGCGTCCGACATCGCTGCGCATGGGGATGGAGGAACTGGCGTAAATATCGCCGCCGATGTAGGCCGAAATCCAGTCGCGCAGGTCGCCCGCAAAGGATTCAGTCATGCCGCGCGTCATGATAACCATGGCCACGCCAACCATTAGCGCGGCAACCGTCAGGGTGGTGCGCTGGCGCGAACGCTGGACGTTGCGGCTGCCCAGGCTGCCGCTGGCTCCGTAGATAAGTTTCATCAACGGGCGGGTGAGGCGCTCCCAGCCAGAGACCGTACCAGGGATGAGCAGGGTTGCGCCGCTGAACAGGCCAAAAACGGTCAGACTCCCCAATCGGAACTGGACATCATACGGAAAGGGATTGGCAATCAGCAGGATAGTGGAAGTGGCGAGCAGCGCCAGGCCGAGCATCCAGCCTTTACGGATGAGCCAGCCCTCGCCCGATTTTCCGCGCACGCGCAGGGCCTCCATCGGTGAGATGCGCCCGGCCTGGAAAGCAGGAATCCCCGCGGCAAGCAGCGTGACCGCCAGGCCAATCGCCCAACTGGTGAGCATATTATTGAATGGCACTTCGACCGTGTTGAGCGGTGAATTCAGGATGGTTTCCATCAGGCGCGTCAGGCCGCGCGCCAGCAGCATTCCCGCGCCGACCCCAGCCAGTGAGCCAAAGACGCCAAGCGTGCCAGCCTCCAGCAGGATGAGTCCCGTCACCTGGCCGCGCGTCATACCGATGGTGCGCAACATGCCAAATTCGCGCGTCCGCTCAATGACGGTCATGGCGAAGGCGTTGTAAATCAGGAAGGCGCCCACGAACAGCGCGATGCCGCTCATGAAGTTCAACCCAATCTGATAGTTTTGCAGCATTTGGGTCATGCGCTCGCCCTGGCCGGAGGGATACGTCACGGAGATGTCTTTACCCAGGCGGGCTTGCAGGCTGGCCTTGAGCGTGTCCAGTTCGGCGGTGGATGGGTTGGAATTGGTCGTCAGGATGTCCACCTGGTCGAGTTGTCCCTGGCGGTTGAATAATTCCTGCGCCGTGCCGAGCGGGATGACGCCAAACGCGCCGTTGTTGGTTTGCCCCGGCCCTTCGCGCGCCATCAGTCCGACGATTTTTAGCGATTCAATCCCATTAGGGGTCAGGATGCTGAACCAGCCGCCCAGGCTCAGGCTTTTATCGGCGGCATAGTTTTCGACCAGCACCACCTCGCGGGCGGTCAGGCTTTCGTTCAGGAACCGCCCGGCGGTCAGGGTGTAATCGCGCAGTTGTGGCTCGAGCAGCGGGTCGATGCCATGCAGTTGAACATTATCCGAAGAACTCATCCCGAACAAGCCCAGCGCGAGCTGCTCGGAAGCGGCTTCATCGACCAGGGCAGTCAGGGCGCGGACCGTGGGGGCTGCCACGCTAATGCCGGGCAGATTGCTGACGGTGCGCTGGACCTGCTCGGGGAAGCCGTTCACATCCTGGGTGGCGCTGCTGATGGAGAGTTTGGTGCGCCCCGAGGTGTTCTCGAACAGGCGCACAATTGAATCGAGCGCGCTCTGGTTGGTAACGCCGATGGCGAGCATCCCGGCTACGCCCAGCACAATCCCAAACGCGCTCAGGGTAAAGCGCAGGAAACGGGCGCGGATGGAGCGCAGCGTGAGCAGGCGAATCTGGCGCAGTAGTGAGCTCATTCGGCTTCCAATTCCTGCATCACGGCCAGGATGGCACTCATCCGCTCAGGGAGCGGGGCGCTTTCGGAAATCGGAAATTCGCGCACCACCAGCCCATCGCGCAGGAAGATAACCCGCTGGGCGTAGGCCGCCGCGCGCGGGTCGTGGGTCACAACGATGACGGTTTGGTCCAGTTCGCGGCAAGAGCGTTGGAGCAGTTCCATAATTGCCGTGCCCGATTTGGTGTCGAGGTTGCCAGTTGGCTCATCGGCCAGCAGGATGGCAGGCTGGGTGATGAGCGCGCGTGCCACTGCTACGCGCTGCTGCTGCCCGCCGGAGAGTTGGTCGGGTTTGTGATGTCGGCGGTCGGCCAGATTAACGATGTCGAGGATGCTTTCGAGCCGTTCTTTGTAATGTTTGGGGTCTTTTCCGTCGATGACGAGTGGCAGGATGATGTTTTCCTCGGCGGTCAGGGTTGGCAGCAGGTTGAAAAACTGGAAGACAAACCCGACGTTGTGCCGCCGGGCCAGGGTGGCCTGGTATTCGTTCAGCTTGGAGAGTTGCTTGTCTCCCAGCGTAATTTCCCCGTCGGTGGGTGTGTCCAGCCCGCCCAGCAGATGCAGCAGGGTCGATTTGCCACTGCCCGAAGGCCCCATGATGGCAACGAACTCGCCTTTTTCTACTTTGAAATCGACCCCGGCCAGGGCTTCGACGGTGTGCTGGCCGAGTTTGTAATGCTTTTTGACGAGATTGGCTTCGAGGACTGGCATAATCGCTCCGTTCAAACAGCGTGAATCAACACTTCACCTTTGTGACCATCGACCGTGACGAGAGTCTCGTCGGGCAAGCGAGTGGCGCCTTCAACCGAGACCACTGCTGGAATATTATATTCGCGCGCTACGATGGAGCTGTGCGAGAGCAATCCGCCCGATTCGGCCACCACCGCCCCGGCGCGCGCAAAGAGCGGCGTCCAGCCAACGTCGGAATACGGCACGACCAGCACATCGCCCTTTTGGACTTTGGAAAAATCCTGAATCCCCCGCACAACTTTGGTCTTGCCGGTGTAATGCCCGAGCGAGGTCGGGATGCCCGAAAGCACGCCCATATCGGCTTCACGCACCGGCGGGACTTCATCGCCATAGATGATGGTCGGCAGCAGGATGTCGCGGAAGCGTTCCATGTCCGCCTTGTGACGGGCGACTTCGGGCCGCACATCAGCCTGCTCCTGACCATTGACCAGGGTTCGCACCTGAGAGAGGGTCAGGTAATAAATATCCTCGGGCGCGTCCAGCAATCCGCGCCGGGTGAAGTGTCCTCCGAGCGCCAGGAAGTAATAGCGGAACAGGCCGTAGCCGTGCGTGTACAATCCGCTGACCTGCTCGCGCAACAGGCGAAACTCGCGCGCCCGGCGGTAGAACAGCTTGAACATCGGGCTGGTTTTCAGGTCGGCGAAGCGAACTTTCTGCCCCCTTTCCTCACTGCCAGGCTCGAACTCGGTGACCAGTTTCAGCACCATTTCGGGCCGTTCGCGCCAAGGGACGGCAGAGAAATCGTTGCCGTTGTCGCTCAAGTGGCCGAAGCGCTCCACCAGCGCGGCTACCTGGGCCGGGAAATCTCCCAGGTTGGTCATCTGTTGGAAATCGGCATACGTTGTCCGCCGGATTTGTTCCTGCGCTGCGGGCGGCAGCGCGCGGAATTGGGCGTGCAGGCGGCGCAGGTGCGTCCCCGGCTCAAATTCCTGAATTTCTGGCATGTTCTCGGTCAGGTCGAAATTGGTAAATTCGACGCCCTGTTTTTTCAATTGACCCATTAAAACGCGATTGTACATGCCCATCATCAGCGGCCCCATCACGTTGTAGTAGGCCACCTCGTGCATCAATTGGTAATGGCGGTCGATGGCGGCCAACAGGTCGGTTTCGCTCCACGTTTCCAGGTTGCGAAAAGGCGTGGCGCGCACGGCTTGGGCCAGACGCGGCAGGGCACGCTTCACTTTGGGGCCGAGCATCCACTTATCGGCCATAAAGACCAGCAGCCAGGGCAGGCGGGTAAAGGTTTTGAGGCCGGGTTTGAACCTGGGGCGGGCCGCATCCTTGGGCAGGGAGCCCATTATCATCTCGACCGATTCGCGTGGGAACCCCAGGCTCTCAAAAATATCGCCTAATTTGCCCATGTTGAAATAAACCCGGTAGTAAAACGATTTGGCCAGGTCTTCGGGGGCGATGCCCAGTTTGCCGGTGATGCTTTCGAGCATTTCAATCCAGATGCTATTTAACAGCGGAATGTTGACCGAGAAAATCAGCGGCTTAATCATGCCGGGCAGCATCTCGCGCGGAATGTAGTTGGAGTAAACGTTGCGATGGTTCAGGCTGGTGATTTCGCGTGCCTGCACCCAGTATAGATGTTCACCGCTCCAGACCCATTCCAGGTCAACCGGGTGGCGCAATTTGCCCGCAATTTGCCGCGTCCCGGCGATGATTTCATCCACAGCACTATCTGGCAGCCCACTTTCGCGCGGTTTTTCAACCCAGTAGTCCCATTTGTTGACCCAGCGGTCGGGCGTTCGCCCGGTTTGCACGAGCTGCGTTCCCAACCCGCTGACGGCTTCCACCACCACCTCGTCGCCGCCGGTGACGGGGTTTTTGCTGAGCGCCACTCCCGAATAGACCGGCGTGACCATCTCCTGGATAATGACTGCCATCGCCAGGTCGCGCGCCGAAAGGTTGTTCCGTTCCAGGTAAGCCTTCACTGCCGGGGCCTGGGCCGACGACCAGACCGACCAGATGGCCTGTAAAACATCATCCACCCGCCCCGGCACATTCAGCGCGGTTTTGAATTGCCCGGCAAACGAACGCTCTGCACCGTCTTCAATGCTGGCCGAGGAGCGCACCGCGTAGTTTTTTCCTGGCTTCAGGATGCGTTTCAACTCAGCCTGGAGCATTGCTACCAGGCTGACATCGTTATCAATATAGCGCTGGTAGGCTTCCCAGGTGCAAACGTATGTCACTGGGATGTGGATGCCGTTGTTCATCAGGCGTCGCAGGTTGAGCGCCTTATTCCCCGCAGATTTTGGTAAACGTCCGTTGGCAAGCGGCAGGATAAATTTTTTCTCGAACATACGCCCCCTGAGTGTTTTACTCCACTCTTTTGCGTGGCTCAACTTTAAAGAACTTCATGATTTTCAACATGCCGCGTCCCATCGGGAAAGACTCCATACCAGCACCCATATCCACCTGGCCAGCACGCTTTTTCTTGAGGTAATCTTTGGTATCGGGAATCAGCGCCAGGGTGAAAATGACGTTGATAACGATGCCATAGATAATGTGCGGCCAATTTCCTTTGAACAGGATTAGCCACAGCAGCACGAACCACAACCCGGAGACGTATGCCAGCAGGATGTCGCGGATGATAAAGAACCCAAACAGCATCCCGGCGAACGCTGAGACGATGGTGCCGATAAAGTCGATGGCAAATAAGCCACCATAGGTGGGCGAGATACCCCCGCCGCCGCGAAAACGGTAAAAAACGGGCCAGTTATGTCCGATGACCACAAAGACGGCTGCCAGCAGGTGATAAAAATCATTTGGATAAAGTAATTTCAACAGGAGAACTGGAACAAAACCCTTGAGGATATCCAGAAGGCCAATCGTGCAACCGACCTTTGGCCCCAATTTAATGGAAGCCGTCGTCGCGCCAATGGTTTGCAACGGTGGGCCCTCGCTTCCGTCAGCCTGGGTCATGCGTACATTTTCAAGGTCAAGATTGGGAGCAATCAGGCGCGTAACAAGCCGGGAGAAGGAAACCGCCCCCAATAAGTAGCTTGCGAGGATGGCAATCAAGGCTACAGCAGGTTCCATACGCGCTCACCTTTCAGTTTTGCAAAGTCCCTGCTCAAGAGTATAGTATTACAGATATAAAATACAAGTGACAAAAAGCATGGAAAAAGCAACCAACAAACATGACAATAATTATCATATTCCTGGCTCTCAAAACCTTGCAGGAATTCGAGCCGGGGTGATTTTGGCTGCGTTTTGCGGCCAAAGGTCAGATTCTTTTGTATAATGCTCTGCATGTCTGTTTATCTTCACGATATTCCCCTCCCGGAAGCCAAAAAACGATTAGAAACCGCCCTGCGCGAAGCCGGTTTGTGGCAGGTCTTGGGCGCGGAAACCATTCCGCTCGATGAAAACGCCCTGGGGCGCGTGCTGGCCGGGCCGGTGTGGGCGCTCAAATCTTCGCCGCACTATCATGCCAGCGCCATGGACGGGTTCGCCGTCCGCGCCGAAGCCACTGCCGGGGCCATGCCCTCTGCGCCTGTAATGCTGCGCTTTGGGCCGCAAGCCGCCTACCTGGATACCGGCGACCCTCTGCCCGATTGGGCCAATGCGGTTATCCCCATTGAAAACGTCGAACCGCTCGATGAAGCCGGGCAAATTGCCCCCAACCCGCGCCAACCGGCGGCGATTCGGATTCGCGCCTCGGTGACGCCCTGGAGTCACGTCCGCCCGCTGGGGGAAGATATTGTGGCGACCCAACTCGTCCTGCCTGCCGGGCAGGCGCTGAAGCCCTACGACCTGGGCGCGATTGCCGCCGCCGGGCATGTTTCGGTCATGGTAGCGCGCCGTCCGCGCGTTGCCATCCTGCCGACCGGCACGGAACTGGTGCCAATTGGCGCGGAACTCAAGCCCGGCGACATTCTGGAATACAACTCGCTGGTGATGGCGGCCCAAATTCGGGCGATGGGCGCAGAGCCGGTGCGCTTCCCCATTACGCCCGATAATTTTGAAGCCATTTGCGCCCGCGTGAGCGAAGCCGCCCAAACCTGCGACCTGGTGTTGCTCAATGCCGGTTCGTCCGCCGGGAGCGAGGACTTCTCGTCACGAGTGGTTGAATCGCTGGGCGAACTGCTGGTGCATGGCATTGCTGTCCGCCCGGGGCATCCGGTAATCTTGGGGCTGGTCAATCGGCAATCGGCAATCGGCAATCGAAAATCGAAAATCCCTATCATCGGTGTTCCCGGCTACCCGGTTTCTGCTGCGCTTACGGTGGAGATTTTCGTCGAAGAACTGATTGCCCGCTGGCTGGGACGCCGCCCCGCTGAGCCGCCCGTTCTTTCGGCGCAGATTACCCGTAAAACCGTCTCGCCGCCGGGGGATGATGACTATGTGCGGGTGGTGGTGGGCAAAGTGGGCGAAAAGGCTCTTGCCGCGCCGATTGCGCGGGGAGCAGGGGTTATCACCTCGCTGGTGCGCGCCGATGGGCTGGTGGTATTGCCGCGCGGGGTGCAGGGCGTGGAGGCAGGAGAAACGGTCAGCGTGCGGCTGATGCGCCCGCTCAGCGACATCGAACAGACGATTTTCTGCATTGGTTCGCATGATGTCATTCTGGATTTGCTGGCGCAGCATCTTTCCGAACACGACCGGCGGCTGGTTTCGGCCAATGTCGGCTCGCAGGCCGGGCTGGTGGCGCTCAAGCGCGGCGAGGCGCACCTGGCCGGGTCGCATCTGCTTGACCCCGAAACGGGCGAGTACAACATCAGATACCTGAAGCAATACCTGCCTGGCGTGCCGGTCAGGCTGGTGGGATTTGTGCGGAGGGAGCAGGGGTTGATTGTACGGCGCGGCAACCCAAAGGCAGTTCGTTCTTTGCAAGACCTGGTTCGGGACGATGTGATTTTCATTAACCGGCAGCGCGGCGCGGGGACAAGAGTTTTGCTCGATTATCACTTAAAGCAATTGGAAATCTCGTCTGACCTGGTTCACGGATACGATGATGAAGAGTATACTCATTTGGGTGTGGCCGCGGCGGTTGCTTCGGGGCGCGCCGATTGCGGGCTGGGCATTCCGGCAGCGGCGCAGGCTCTGGAGCTGGACTTTGTGCCGCTTTTTCATGAGCGCTATGACCTGGTTATTCCCGTTGGTTATGCGGAAAGTGATTTATTGCGGCCTTTGTTTGAATTAATGCAATCGCAATCATTCCAAAACGCTGTAAAAGCGCTTCCGGGGTATGATACGAATATCATGGGAACAATCATTGCGGAGGTAGGTTCATGATTCAAGCACTTGTGATTGACGATAATCGTTCTACGGCAGACTCGATGGTCAGGGTTTTGAAGGCATTGGGCGTCCAGGCGCGCCCGGCCTATGGGCCAGGGCCGGCTATGGCCATTCTGCGCTCTGAAACACCGAACGTGATTTTTTTGGATATTAACATGCCCGGCGTGACCGGGTTCGATATTTTGAGTTTTGCCAGCCGCGAACCGCGCCTGGCGAATGTGCCAGTGATTGTTTGCACTTCAGATGACCAACCTCAGACCCGGGCGAATGCTATGAAGGGCGGCGCGCGCGACTTTCTGGTGAAACCCGTGACGGTGGATGCTTTGGAACAGGCCCTGAAGAAACTTGGGTTGGTCTAAATTTGGCTTTAATGCGAAAAACCCCGCTACATAGTGGGGTTTTTCGCGTTGTTATTGGAAATTGATGAGCCGATTGGCGATTTTTGCGGCGCAATAGAGCGCATGATTGCGGGTCAAATCACTGGCTTCTTTATATGTGGCTGCGCGTAAGGAATTAAAGAATAATGCAATCAGGTAAGTACGTTCGCTATAGGCAGTGGTCTGCGCTGCCAGCGTACGGATGTGTATCATGATGCGATGAGCCTTGAGCAGGCCGGGATGTTCGTAAATCGATGGCAAATTCGGAGCGGCGAGCAAATTGCCCTCAAAGCATCCGCGCTCCCACTGTAACAGCGCATCGAGATGGACGCCCGATTTGGGTGTTAACCGGAAGCGAATGTCGGTTTCCAGCGCGGCATAATCTTGCAGGAGATGGCCGTCATCGGTGGTAGTCAGGAAATCTATCAGCCAGGTGGCGCGGTTGGGGTCGAGCAAAATATTTTGCCCGTTCAAGTCGCCGTGGATGGTGGTGAAAAAGCCATCGGCCCGAAAACTTGCGCCCCTGGCGTAGCGCAGCGGATCAGGCAGTCTTTCCGTTCCAAATTGCCATGCCCCATCGGCGCGTTCGGTAAAAATTGCCTGGCCCTCGCGAATGCCGTCGGCAATGCGTTGGAGTTTTTCTTCGGTCAGGTGAAGGTGTTGCATGTAAAAGGCACGCAGGTCGCAATTTTCTTTTAAGCGCCCGGTTTTGTCCTTGAGCGGGAAAAGCGTCTCTCGGTAGAGATTGTCGAGCACAGGCAACAGGTCATTCAGCCAGTTCCGCTGGTAGTAGCCGGCGAAGTTTTCTGTTTCACCGCCCAGCCCAATGAACGAATACAGGATGCCTCCTAAATCCTGGGTTTGGGCGCTGCGCAGGGCTTCGGGAATGCGGTGTCCGCCCACAATTCCTTTGACATATTTTTCATAATTGCCGATTTCCGCGTTAATTTCCTGACGGTTGCCAATTTTGACGACCACAGCCTGCCCTTCGCCTTTGACCGGGTAAGTGGGCGTGACCTGGAACACCGCCGCGCCGCTGAAGCCTTGCTGCATGTGTCCCAGGTTGATTTTTTCGCACTCCTGAAACAAGGTGCAGAAAATTTCGCGGATTTGGAGCGCGATATCTTCGGCAGGTAGTGTTTTGCCATTCAGGAAGCGGATATGTTTGGCGAGTTGTTCGGTGCAGTTTTGAGGGTCTTCGATGGTCAGTTTCAGATTGAGGTGCAGGGCATCTTGAAATGCGTTGCGCGCTTTTTCGGGCAGCAGGCTCATTTCCTCTTTGAAAACCACGCAGTAGGCGGGTTGTTTGCCATTCACCGGCTCCAGCGATTGACGCACGATTTGAGCATCGGCATAGCCGGTCATGATGATGACGGCCACCGACGGGTAGCAATGGTTGATTTGCCGCATCAGTTCCATTCCATCGCGGTTGTCCTCGTCGCTTTCGTCCAGGCGTACATCGAGAATGGCGATGTGGAAGCGTTCATTTTCCAGGACGTTCAGGGCTTCCTGGCGCGAAGCAGCGGCGCGAGTGAAGTAGCCTGCGTCTCGCAGAATGCCGCTGGCGGTGCTGCGCACATCGGGCAAATCATCCACGATTAAGATTTTTCCCTGCATGAGGTTCCTCCCTGTTTTCGGGCAATGGAATTTCAACCAACATGGTTGTTCCCAGCAGGCCGGTCGTTTCAATGCAGATATTTCCGCCCAAACTTTCCATAATCATTTTGCTCAGCCATAATCCCAGCCCGGAGCCTTCCTGTTGATTGGTCGGAGAGACTGGTTTGGTGAACAGGCGCGGTTGGATTTTAGGAGGAATGCCGCCCGGCACGTTATCTTTTACCCGCACCCTGATTTTTTCATCTTCGAGAGTGGTTGTAACCTGGATTTTTGCGCCGCCAAAGGACAACCCTGGTGGAATTTGGTCGCGATAGGCGTGCAGATGTTTATAGGCTTTCTCTAATTCGCGGTAGGCGTTTTGAATCAGGTTGTGGAAAACTTCGGCGATTTGTCCTTTGGGCAGTTGGACGGTGGGTAAATTGGGGCAGGTTTCGAGGGTGGCTTCTACCAGCCAGCGGGTTCGGTCTGCGGTCCACTCTCTTCGTTGCTGCTCGAAGATTTCGTATACCAGGGCGTTGATGTCCACTTCTTCCGGGTTTACTTCAAAGAGGGGCGCGCGGATGCGCTTAAGAAGCGTGGCGGTATAGCGGGTGTTGCGCTCAATGATGCCCAGGATTTCTTCAAGTTCATCATCCTGTTTATCTAACCGGCTGCGCAGGCGCATCAGATTGGGCGCGATGATGCTGAGCGTGTTATTAATGCGATGCTCAATGGCGGCTGTGGCGCGCCCCAGCGTGGCAAGTTGCCGTTCGGCCAGTACCTCGTTGCGCGCCGCGTTGTACAGCCGCGTATTGTTCAGGGCGGTAGCGGCCTGGCTGGCAATCGTTTGCAGGGCCGAAAGGTCATCAATCGTATAAGTGTTTTCGCGTTCATGATAAATAACGATTGCCCCCAAAACGCGCTCGCCAGCCAACATCGGTGCGCCTATCCAGGACGAGAAAAAGGCTTCTTCGGGCGAGAAATGCCCGGAGTCGAGCTCGGCGCGCTTGGATGAAAAGACTGCCCATCGGTTTTGCAGAATTGACCGGATGTGCGCCTGCCAGCGCGTTCCCATTTCCCAGCCGGACGGAGCGAGTTTCTTTCCATCGCGCAACATCAGACCCGGGCGAATCTCGCCGCGTTCAGCGTCATAGAGCGCGATGGTCATGTTGCGGCTGTCCATGAATTGGTCAATTTGTTCGTGAATCAGGCCCAAAAGTTCGTTTTCCGTCCGGTTGACTTGCGAGGCCAGTCGATTGCCCGATTCCAGCAGGGCTTTGCGCCGGATAAGAAGGCGCGCGTTGCGAATGGCGATGGCCGTTTGAGCCGCGAACAACTCAATCAGTTCTCGTTGCGGTTTTGAGAACCCCTGTTTTTGGCGGTAACTGACGAACAAAACGCCCACAATTTCATTCCCAATTTTCATCGGGACGGTTGCCATGGACTGGATTTTCTCACGCACCACAAACCGCTCTTTCACCTGTTCTGGGCGGGCTTGGTGGGGCCTGGTGAGGGTCGGTTCGTTGGCTGCATCGTCTACATACCAGGGGTGGCCGACCTCCACCACTGTGCAGGCAATGTCGGTGCGATAGACTTTGTCTTTTCGCACTGGCTGGTAGCGCTCACCCGCCTCGATGACTGGCATCGGATAGACGTTGCGGTTTTGTTCATATTGATACAGGTCCACCAGGTCGGCTTCCAGCACTTCCCGTGCGCCTTCGGCAATTTGTTTCAGCAGGCCGGGCAGTTCGGCGCGGCCCTCGCTCAATTGGATTAATTTTTCGGAGACGCTGCTCAGGCGGCTGAGGGCTTCGGCCCGTTTTTGCGAAGTTTCGTACAGCCCCACATTCGCAATCGCAATGGCTGCCTGCGCCGCGAAAATTTCAATCAGTTCTTTCTGGTGTTCGGGGAAGGTCTGCGGCTGCCGATAATTGATAAACAGCGCTCCTACGGTTTTGCCGTCAATCATCAACGGCAGAGCCGCGGTGGATTGCACTCGTTCTCGTATTACAAAGCGCTGACGGGTTTGGGTATCGGCAGGCCGGTTGGGGTGAAAGGGGCTGTTGGTGCGCGGGTCGCGCTGCGAATCGGTGATGTAGAGCGGTTTGCGGGCCTGGAACAACTGATATAAGACATCATCCCGATGAATGGTTTGGGGGCTTGGGCTTTTGCGCTCCCCGGCCAGCGAGGGCGGCAGCAGAAAGCGGTCTTCTTCCTCGTTGTAATGGTACAAATCCACCAGGTCGGCTCCCAGCGCTTTACGCGCTGTCTGCGCCACTTCATCCAGCACCTCCCTGATTTTTTTGCGGGAGGGAATGGACAACAAACCCGGCCCAATCTCGTGCAGTTCTTTGAGCGCCTGGGTTTGCCTTTGCGAACGTCGGAACAAAAATGCATTGTGAATGGCAATTCCGGCCTGATGGGCAAACAGACGGATGGAATTTTGCTCTTCTTCGGTAAACTTGTGTGGCGCGCGGTAATTGATGAACAGAAGACCTAAAGGCGCATTATTGGCGCGTGGCGCAATGGCCATGAAGGCTTTTACCCCCTCGCGGACGATGAAATGGTCATGCAGGCGGGTGGGATATTCCGCCGCTAAATCGTTGATTACCAGTTCGCCTTCTTGCATGACCTGGCTTGCCATGCTCCACTTTACGCGCGGCTTCTCGCTCAGTTGCAATGGCTCTAACAGGCCGTGCGAAACGACATGCGCCCGGTCATAATACATCTCCCGCTCTGGGTCAAATGGATACAGAACGGCGCAATCGGCGCCCAGCACCTCGCAGCTGGCTTTTACAATGCCCAGCAGAATGTCTTTCAGCCTGTCGGAAACCGTCTCATACTTCTGGCTGATGTGCATCAGCGCTTCCAAAACAACCCGCCGATTTTCAACCTCGATGGTCAGCGCAATCTGGTTCACGAAGTTATCTACCAGCGTTTTCAAGCCGGTCAGGTTGCCCGTCCGCCCCCGCCCGGCATAGACCGCCATCACGCCCTCGGCTTGCCCATTGACCACAATCGGTGCGCACAATGCCGAAACCCAGCCCTGTTCTAGCGCTTCTTGTTTGTGTTTCCAGCGCGGCTCGCGTGAAATATCCGGCACAATTGCTGGCTGCATTAAACGAAAAGCATCTCCAATCACGCTGGATTCATGCAAAAAGACCACCGCATCTTCTCTGAGCGAGGACGCCATGCCGTGGAAAGCCGCCATGCGCAACTGCCTTCGCTGCTTGTCAGGAATCCAGATACTGACGGGCAGGTTAACCAGTTCTTGCAGCGTTTTGGCAAAATTGTAGAACAGTTTGATTCGTTTGGCCTCATTCAGCCGCACGATATTCGTCGTAGTGCTTGGCGCTGCCATTTTTGACTTTCCTGTCTACCATCTATCCCAGTGGATGACTTCATCCAGCCTGCGCCGTCCGCCTTTGCGGGGTGCTGCCGTGATGACCGTTTCATCTGCCGGGTAGCCAAATGAAAGCGCAATGCGCAAATGCCATTCGGCAGGGAATCCCAAAATCTCGCGCGCCCGTTCTGGCTCGTAAATGGAAGCCGGACACGAGCCAATTCCCAATTCCCAGGCCGCCAGTTGCATAAAGGCAGCCGCCTGCCCGGCGTCGAACATGGTCTGAAATTTCTCGGTTGGATTGGGCGTCAAAATCGCTACCCCCAGCGCTGCCCCGGCCAGATGCCCGGCCCATTCTCCACAAGTGGAAAGTGCTTTCAGAGTCTGCCGGTCACGGATGGCGATGAACTGCCAGGCCTGGCTGTTTTTAGAGGACTGTGAGCGCCGCCCGGCATTGAGAATGGCCCGAATGGCATCATCGGGCAGCGGCTTTTCTAAAAATTTGCGCACGGCGCGCTTGGTGCGGATGGCTTCGGAAACATTCATCGGACTACCCGTCTCCTTTCGCGTTCCTGAAGTCTATTTTACCTGTTTTCATGCCTGGAATCATAGCGTACCTTAACAGGGTATAATCCTTCTCATGGATGAAACCCCTGCCTATCGTCCCTTTCTCGTCCCGACCCTGCTGCTCATCGTAGGTGGCTGGGGCGGGTTGTATTTGTTGCTCAACCTGACCGAACCTACCCTCTGGCCGCGCTGGGCTTTCTTTGTCTTGATTGTGCTTGCTTGCGCCGGTACTGCGCTACCGGTGGTGTACCTGCTCAACCGCTTGTTCCCCTCCCGACCTCCAGTTGAGCCGCGCGTCATCACTCGCCAGGCTGGCTGGTTTGGAATTTATTTTGCTACCCTGGCCTGGCTGAGCATTGGGCGCATTCTCGACTTTTCGGTTGGTCTGTGGCTGGCGCTTGGTCTGGCCGCCATTGAATACCTCCTGCGCACCCGCGAAACCCTCCCGCCCCCTGATGACAACACTCCGCAGCCTCCCCTCGGTTGACCTTTTGCTCCAGCACTCTGAAGGCCTGATTGCGGAATATGGCCGCCCGCTCACCGTTCAGGCCCTTCGCGCAACGCTTGAAGCCGTTCGAGGGGATGTTCAGGCTGGCAGGGAGGCTCCGTCCAACGAAAACATCCTGTCTCAGGCCGAATCTCGTCTTGCCGGGTGGACCAGGCCCACCCTGGAGCCGGTTATAAACGCTACGGGGGTTATCCTGCACACCAACCTGGGTCGTGCCCCGTTGAGCAAATCTGCTATGGAAGCCATGCTGGCCGCCTCCTCTGGCTACGTCAACCTGGAATTTGACCTCAACACTGGCAAGCGCGGCTCACGCCTGATACATGCCGAGGCCCTGCTCAAACAGTTGACCGGGGCTGAAGCAGCGGTTGTGGTGAACAACTGCGCCTCCGCGGTCTTGCTTGTTCTTTCCGCGCTGGCAAGGGGCAAACGGGTCATTCTTCCGCGCTCGCAACTGGTCGAAATCGGCGGCGGCTTTCGCATTCCAGACGTGATGAAACAAAGTGGAGCGAAACTGATTGAAATTGGAACAACCAATAAGGTGCGTATCGCTGATTATGAAGAATCTCTATCTGCTTCATCGTCCATTCCCAACATCCGCTCATTGGCTTCATCATCCGTTCCTTCATCCGTTCTCATGCGCGTTCATCGCTCCAATTTCCGCATCATCGGGTTTACCGAAGAGCCGAGCCTGGCCGCGATGGTCGAAACTGCTCACAAACACGGCGCGATATTGATTGACGACCTTGGCTCTGGCACGTTGATTGATGTTGTCCGCTATGGCATGGCGCATGAGCCGACCGTGCAAGAATCGCTGGCGGCAGGCGTGGATGTTGTTATGTTTTCTGGCGATAAACTGCTGGGTGGCCCACAGGCCGGAATTATCCTGGGCCGGGCTGACCTGCTTGCCAAAATCAAGAGACATCCCCTGGCGCGCGCTGTGCGGGCCGATAAAACCCGCCTGGCTGCTCTCTCGGCTACGCTCATCCACTACCTGAAAGACGAAGCCGAGCGCGAAATCCCTATCTGGCAGATGATTGCGCAGACGCCGGAATACATTCGGGCCAGGGCCGAAGCCTGGAAAGCGGAACTCGGCTGCGGCCAGGTCATTCCGGCGGAATCGACGGTCGGCGGCGGCAGTTTGCCCGGCGAGAATCTTTCCACCTTTGTTTTGAGCCTGTCAATCAAATCCTCCGCAAAATTTCTTGCAAAACTCAGAAAGCATACCCCTCCTGTTATCGCCCGCGCCGAAGATGACCAGGTGCTGCTTGACCCGCGCACGGTTTTGCCCGAGCAGGAACCGGCTTTGCTGGCTGCTTTATCTGAAGCGTTGCGTTCGCCGCGCGATGCCGAATAGATTTTTGGGGGACGCCTTTCTGATGTTATCAAAATGCTCTGTTGCAAACAAGATATTTGTCTGCGGTTTTCTCTCCCCCTGCTATCTCTCATCGGGAGAGGGGTTGGGGGCGAGGGGGAAAGCGCGGAAGCAAGTTCATCTTTGCAACCAAGCATTATCAAAACCCTAGTTCTTTTAAAATCTCGCCCTCGCTCTTTTTGCCCTGCTTTCCCAGCAAGTTATGCCAGAAATTATCATCATACCTGCGTGAGCGCACCGGCAGTGGCATGGGGACGCCCCATGGTCCAAGCAAAAGAACTTCTTTGCCTGATTGCAGCCGCGCCAGCATTCCCTTAATAGCCTCTCTGCCCGACAAGCCCGATAAGACGGCTTGAATGTCATTGTCATCGCCCAGCCAGCCGCTGATGCGCGTGCCAAGCTGCGACATGACTTCGTCGTAAATTTGCGAGGGGCGCTGGTCAATGATGAGCAAAGTCACATAATACTTTCGCAATTCGCGGGCAATCGTCGAAAAGGTGGTTTGCGAGGCGATTTCGCGGTTCAGCAATTTATGCGCTTCTTCAACGGCAATGACTAATGGGCGGGGCAAAACGCTGCGGTCTTTGGTGCGGTGGTATTCGTTGGTTTTTGCTTCCCAAACTTGCCGAATTCTTCGGGTGAGGATGTTGGATACCATTAAGTAGTCGATATCATTGTCGTATCGCCCAAATGACAAAATCACGCTGCGTCCACTTTGTAAAGCGTTGATAATTTGCCCGACTCCATCACTGCTTACTTGCTCGGCCACATAATCGAGTTGGTAAATGCGCTTGTGCAGCCGGGAGTGCAACGCTTTGGCGGCTTCGATGTGCACGCCTGCGCTTTCTGCCCAGGCTTCGATACTGCCTTCTGGGTAAAAGGCATTCCCTTCCTCGTCTTTTTGTTTGGGCATCGACTCCATTTTCATAAATTCGGCAAACCAATTTTCCTTAAATCGCCCATACAGAGCGGCCAATGTTGTGGAGGTCGTCTCTCGCAAATTGAGCGCCTGTGTGAGCATTTCAATATCGCTGGGGTAGATATCTTGCATGGCAATTTCCAGGTTGATATCAGGCGTTTTGCCCTGATACATTGCGTTTTTGCCCTTTCCTAACCCAACAATGGCAACCCGGCTGCCCAATTTGTCTTTAAGACCCGGCACGGCTTCGCCGCCTTCGGGAGGGTTGTAGGTGTAGCCGTATTCGTTGTGCATATCAAATACAAGCAGCGCAACATCGGTTTTGGTAATCAGGCCAGCCAGAATAACCCGTGTCAAGAATGATTTCCCTGAGCCGGTTGCGCCAAAGATGCCCGAGGAGCGTTGCACAAACCGCCTCAAGTCGATTCGCACGGGATGACCTTGTTCGCGTGTCTGACCAACCTCGAAAAATGCATCTTCGTCTTTGCCAAAGATTTCAGCAATATCACCCTCGGCGGCCAGGTACACTTTGGCATGATGGGGTGGAATATTCTTGACAGGCAAGGGGCGCGGTTTTTCTTTAATGCCCCGGTCTATTTGCGATGTCCATTCTTTATATTCGGGCGATGCTGTATCATCCGGGCCGACTTCCATCATCAAGTTGGGCAAAATTTCGAGATTTGCATACAGGGTTTGACCATAAAGCGCTTTGGAGAGCGAGGGCGCCAGGCGGTCATCCAGTTTTTCATCGGCAAACATCTGGTCGGTCGCGCCAAGCAGGATGTCGGTGACAATTCCGTAATAATTCCAATTGCCGCTGTGAATGACTACAAAAGCGCCCTCCTGAATTTCTTGCGGCGAAACGGTTAACCGAACGCGAAAATTTTCTTTCAGCCCGCCGCCCACCAGATAGCCAATTTGGGTTCGTTGTACTTGTGTCATCTTAAGCCTCCAATGTGTCGTTGATTGCCCCCAGGGCAGACATCAACGTTGGGTAGTCGCTTCGCAACAGCGTGATGATTTCTTGAATGGCCTGTTCTTTCCATTGCCCGCCATCATTTCGGGCCTGGCTTGTCTGCTGGATGTGTGCGGCCAGGACTTCTCCGGTTGGAAAATCTTTTTGCCGCAAAATGTGCCGGAAATAGCCAAATCTCCTTCGGCTACGCTCCGAGCCGGTTCCCGCGCCTGTGAACCTGGCCAGTTCCTGGTCATCACACAGGTAAATTACATCCAGACTCAGTGGCGGGCGCGGCGGCAGCAGGTGGAAAATCTGGCCATCCTGTTCATAGCCCACCGCCAGCACCGACATTTCCACCGGTACGATACGCCGCTCACGGTTGTCGCGCATCACCTCGGCGCTGACGTTTTCTGCCGTAACCAGCTGGCGTACCAGCCCGTCATCGTCGATGTGGATGTCGTAAATCAGGCCGTAGACCTGGTACCCGTTCCCCAATGGGGCGCGGACCAGCGCGCCAAAGGCCGGGGTCTCGAACTGCGAGACCGAGCATCCCGCAATAAAGCCGGTCGTCCCGGCGCGCAACAAACGTCCAATTTCGATGGATGATGGCATAAAAATCCTCGCTTTGTCTACCGATTGCGGTGAAACCTGCGCCGCCGGTGACAGAAATTGTTGTACCTGGTCATACTTTACATGCTTTGGGCAATTCCGACAAGGCCAGTTGAATGGTAAAATCGAACGAATTTTCTGTGAAAGGAACACCATGATTGAAGGATTGATTTTCGATTTCGATGGCTTGATTCTCGATACTGAAACCCCCGAATATCAGGCCATCAACGCCGCCTATGCCGAGCATGGCCAGCACTTGCCTGTCACGCTTTACGGCAGCGTGGTCGGCGGACAATATGGACATCAGTTCGACCCGGTCGTCCATCTTTCGTCGCTGGTGGGCATGCCCATCGACTCACAGGCATTTTGGGCGCAGGTTGACCGACAGCGCATCGAAGTCATTGAGCGCAGCCAGCCTCTGCCAGGCGTGGAAACCTACCTGAAAACGGCCAGGCAGCGCGGCCTAAAACTGGCTGTGGCCTCTAGCTCGTCGCACCGTTGGGTAGATGCGCATCTCCAACGACTCGGTCTTTTCCACTACTTTGATGTTGTCCGATGCAAAGACGATGTCCGCCAGATTAAACCAGCCCCCGATTTATTTCTGGCGGCCCTGAACGCGCTTCAACTTCGCGCGGAAGCCGCGTTGGTCTTTGAAGATTCGCGGAATGGAGTGCTGGCAGCCCAGGCTGCGGGAATCCGGGTTGTTCTCGTGCCGAATCCTGTTACCGTCCACCTCGACATTCGAGGGGAGAGTCTGCGCCTGAATTCCCTGGCAGATATGTCACTCGATGACCTTTTGATGCATTTTTCTGGCAATGGCGCAGTCTCTTGAAGCGCGGTGAAATATCGATGATATTTAGTGCGCAAGTCATGACTCTTTGACGTGGTTTTGTCTGTACAATAGAGGTATATCACTTGTTTGCCGGAGGAATGTATGCAAATGCCAACCGTTCATGACTTTACGCGCCAGATTGAGGCGCAGCGCGATGTTATTCGCGCCATTCTGAGCCGCTACCAGAAACCGAGCATCCCGCGCAGTGTCTGGCAGATGGTCAACACTTTGCTTCCGTTTTTTGGGTTATGGGCGCTGGCCGTTTACACCTTCAATCACTTTCCCTATTGGGTCACGTTGCTGGTGTCCATTCTCGCAGCGGGATTCATGGTGCGGGCTTTTATTCTGTTCCATGACTGCTGTCATGGTTCGTTCTTCAAGTCCAAAGCCGCCAATGATTGGGTAGGGCGTGTTTTGGGTGTGATTGTGTTCACCCCCTATGACTACTGGAAACACGACCATTCCATTCATCATGCAACTGCCGGGAATCTCGATAAACGCGGCGTGGGCGATGTGCCAACCTGGACGGTAGAGGAGTATAGCGCTCGACCCTGGTACGCCCGTCTGGGCTACCGTCTGATGCGGCATCCGCTTATCCTGTTGACGATAGTTCCTTTTTACGTATTTGCCATCTCGCACCGTTTTTGGTTGCCTGGTGCAGGGAAGCGCGAAAAGGCCAGTACCATCTACACCAACCTGGCCCTGGCTGTTATCATTGCCATTCTGATTGGGTGGGTTGGATGGAAGGCTTTTCTGGCCATTCAACTCCCTTTGCTGGTGGTGGCTTCGACGGGCGGGTTGTGGTTGTTCTACGTCCAGCACAATTTTGATGGAACATACTGGGAACGCCAGGCGAATTGGGATTTTTACAAAGCCGGTTTGCTGGGTAGTTCCTACTATAAACTCCCTGCGGTCTTAAACTGGTTTACCGGCAATATCGGTTTCCACCACATTCATCATCTCAGCCCACGCATTCCCAACTACTACCTGCCTGAAGTTCAGAAAGAACACCCTCTGTTTGAGCAGGTACGTCCGTTGACCATCCTGCGCAGTCTGAAATCGCTGAATTATCGCTTATGGGATGAACAACAGAAAATCATGGTCGGATTCAACGTTTTGCGTAACCGTCGGGGTCAGCAGGGCATGTAGCCTTGCTGCTGCGCGCCACATCCGAGGGCAGTTGCTCAATGTTTTGACGCGGCGCGCCATCGGTTGGAGTCTTTGCCAGTGATATAATTCCATTCACCATGTCCACGCCCGCCCCCCTCAACAACCGTTACCAGATTCTCCAGCCGCTTGGCTCAGGTGGCATGGCTCAGGTATATCGCGCCCGCGACTTGATGCTGGAGCGTTTTGTGGCGCTCAAAGTGCTGCGCGCCGATTACTCTGCCGATAAAGACCTTCAAATTCGCTTTCGGCAGGAGGCCAAAGCAGCAGCCAATCTTTCGCATCCCAACATTGTCACGGTGCATGACTTTGGGTTTGACCAGGGACAATTATTCATCGTCATGGAATTTGTTCCGGGAACCAACCTGAAGACGATGATTGAGAACCTGGGCAAATTCAGCCTCGAAGACGCCATCCCGCTCATGGTGCAGGCCTGCGCCGGGCTAGGGTACGCGCATCGCGCCGGGTTGGTGCATTGTGATGTCAAACCCCACAATATGCTTGTTACCCCCGACCGGCGCCTGAAAGTGACCGATTTTGGTATTGCGCGCGCCATTGCCGGGATTCACCCGGAGGAACAAAACGATGTTGTTTGGGGTTCACCGCTCTATTTTGCGCCCGAACAGGCTGCCGGGCAGGCGCCCTCGCCTGCTTCAGATGTCTACTCGCTCGGCGTGGTGATGTATGAGCTCCTCACCGGGCGGCCACCTTTCGTGGCGCGCACCGCTGAAACTCTGGCTCGTCTGCATCGTGAGATGGCGCCCCAGCCGCCCAGCCAGCTTAATCCGGCCATCACCCCCGAACTGGAACAAATCATTCTCAAGGTTCTTTCCAAAGAGCCCGCTGCCCGCTACCGCACGGCAGACCAGTTAGGACGAGTGCTGATGACCTTTGGGCAGGCTCAAAAATCGGCGGCAGTGAATCTCACCCCGCCCCCGCCGGTCACCGAAACCCAGGCTCCGACCGTTGCCGCTCGGCCTGCCGTTGTTCGAACCCAAAGCACGCGACCAAAGCCCGCGCCAGAGCCTGAACCCATAGAAGACCCGCTCGCCAGTTTTGATTGGGTGAGCGTTGCGCTTGGCCTGGTAGCCCTGGCAGCTGTGGGTGGACTATTCCCCTGGTGGTTTTATGTGATTGGCACCTTGCTCAGCACAAGGTAAACAATGCCCCCTTTCATCCTTGCCCCATCAATTTTATCTGCCGATTTCACCCGCCTGGGCGCGGAAATTGCCGCCGCCGAACAAGCCGGGGCGGATTGGATTCATCTCGATGTGATGGATGGTCACTTTGTTCCGAACATGACCATTGGCCCGCTGGTGGTGGAGGCATGCCGCCGCGCCACCCATCTGCCGCTGGATGTGCACCTCATGATTGAGCAGCCAGAGCGCTATCTTGAGGCGTTTGCCCGCGCTGGGGCCGACCGTCTGACCGTTCACGTGGAAACTTGCCCGCATCTGCATCGCGTTTTGCAACAGGTGCGCGATTTGGGCGTCAAACCTGGTGTTACGCTTAATCCTGGCACGCCCGCTATTCTGCTCAAGGAAATTTTGCCTCTGGTCGATTTGGTGCTGGTAATGACGGTCAACCCCGGTTTTGGAGCGCAACCTTTTCTGCCCGAAACGCTTACTAAAATTACCGAGATTCGAGGCATGTTGACCACGAGCAATTCCCCCGCCTGGCTGCAAGTGGATGGCGGCGTGGCCGAAAACACCCTCCCCCTGATGGTTGCTGCCGGGGCGAACGCCTTTGTCGCGGGCAATGCAGTCTTCAAACATCCGCAAGGGGTGAAGGAGGGAGTGCGGGTGTTGAAAAATGTCTTGGCAGAGCTTTAACTGGCTCAAAAGCGGCTGCCCATCCATAGGCAGCCGCTTTTTCTGTCGAGAATTTTGGGTAGCGAGGCTTCAACTATTTCTTTTCATCCTTAAAAATCATCGTCAGCACCACGCTCACCACGCTCACAATCAGCCCGCCCAGAAAGGCTGGCCAGAACCCGGCAACCGTGAACCCGACGCCAAAGTTGGCCCCAATGACCCCTGCCAGCCAGAACAAGAACGTGTTGATGACCAGCGTGAACAGCCCCAGCGTTAGCAAGATGAGCGGGCAAGTCAGCACGTTGAGCAGCGGTCGTAGAAGCGCGTTTAACAGGCCAAAAATAAGCGCCAGCCAGAGGAAAGACAGCCAGTTTGTAGATTGCGCCACAATGCCTGGCACAAGCGCAACAGCGGCGTAAAGCGCCACTGCATTGATTAACCAGCGTAAAATAAAGCGATTCATGTTTTTCTCCTTATAAAGCCTCGGAAGACTGGTTCGATATCCTTACATACATACGTACGCTGGTCAGCGAGGTTGCGTTCCGTGGGTTTCCATCCATATCAGGGTGCGCTGGGGTTGGAAGCCGGCCTCGCGGATAGCCTCGTCGGCCACCCCCGCGGGGAATTCCAGGCTCAGGCTGTAGCGTTCGGAGAGAATCCGGCGGCCATGCAGTAGAAGCGCCGTCACAATTTCAGGGTCTGGGCGGCGGGGCGTGGCCAGCCACAGGTGGTCGCTGCGCCCGTTGGTGCGCTGGCATGATAACACCGCGCCCAGTCGATTGTCTTTATAAGCCGCCCAGTGCAGCGTGTCGATATCGGCCAGGAACCGGTAGATGCCATTCACCAGCCCAGGCTTGAGGATGCTCCACCGATGGGCGAAATACCAATCTAAACTGGATGGGTAGGATATTTCCAACCAACGGCTTTGCTGGGGCCAATCCCACGAAGAACGTGGACGGATGCTGATGGTGTTTGCGCGCCCGTTCAATAGTGGTGGAATGTTGGTTGATGAGGTATACCAGGTTGTTCGCCGGGCGCGCTCATAAAAGCCCAGTTCCTGGTAGAGCGCAATCGCGCCGGGGTTGTCCTGGCGGACGTGCAGCCAGATGGTGTCGGCGCGTTTTTCGCGTGCGCGCTGAATGGCGGCCTGGGTAAGAGCGCGTGCAATTCCTCGACGTCGGTAGTCAGGATGAGTAGCGACGTTCGCAATCAGGAAGACCTTGAACCCGCCTTTCGAGAACGGAATCAGGCTAACGTTTCCAACAATCCGCCCATCGTCCTCCCAAACAAAGCCCGAAAGCGGCAGGGAGACTGATTCGATAACGCGGGGCGCCCAATCCAGAAAGCCTGAATCGCCCCCGTTGCGGCGCATTTGGTCAATATAGTTCCGTCCATCTGGGTCGAGCGTGTTCGCAAAGCACAGCTCAATCAGGTCGGCAACGGTCGGCAAATCGCGCAGAATGTTGAGGGGGCGCATTCGGCCAGGGGCGGCAGAGGCCGCCGAGGGAGTGAGCGCAAAAGTGACGGTCATTCTCTTAATTGTAGCGCAAGTGGGGCAAGATGTCATTGCGCCACGAAAAGCGAATTCCGTGTAGAATCATTTCATACGCATTTCTAACGCCTTTTTTCTAAAAGATTGAGATGGCCTTTGCTATAATCGTTGTCAATCTGAAAGGATTCTAGTCTATGATGCGATTTGACCGATTCACCGAGCGAGCGCAAGAAGCCGCCCAACGCGCAGCGGAGATTATCCAGCGTTATGGGCATAACCAGATTGATACCGAACACATTCTGCTGGCACTGATTGAGCAGCCTGGCGGGGTTATCCCTCAAATTCTGAGCCATCTCAATGTCAATGCCCAGGCCCTGGCTGACCGATTGGATGCCACCCTGCGCGCTACCCCCAAGGCCAATATCTTCGGTGGTGGCGGGGCCGGGCAAATTTTCATTACCCCGCGCGTCAAACGGATTATTGACCTGGCGAATGAAGAAGCTAACCGTCTGCGCGATGAGTATATTTCCACCGAGCATATTTTCCTGGCCATTTTGACTGAACGGAATACCCCGGCGGCGCGCGTTCTGGAAAGCGCCGGGATAACCCGTGAGCGTGTCTACGAAGCCATCCAGCAGATTCGCGGTGGACAGCGTGTGACCGACCCGCAGGCCGAAACCCGCTACCGCACCCTCGAAAAATACTCCCGCGACCTGACCCAGTTGGCCCGCGAAGGCAAACTGGACCCTGTGATTGGCCGCGATAACGAAATTCTGCGTCTCATCCAGATTCTCTCGCGCCGCACCAAGAACAACCCGGTGCTGATTGGCGAGGCAGGCGTCGGCAAAACTGCCATTGTGGAAGGCCTGGCTCAGAAAATTGCCAACAACGATGTGCCGGAGATTTTGAGCGGAAAAAAGGTCGTTGCTCTTGATTTGGGCGCGATGATTGCCGGGTCTCGCTTCCGCGGTGAGTTTGAAGAACGCCTGAAAGCCGTCATGGAGGAAGTTCAGCGGTCGCAGGGTGATATTATCATGATGATTGATGAACTGCACACGGTCGTTGGAGCGGGCGCAGCCCAGGGCGCCATGGATGCCTCTAATATGCTCAAACCGGCCCTGGCGCGCGGCGAGTTGCAGTGTATCGGCGCCACCACGCTGGATGAGTTTCACAAGCACATTGAGAAAGATGCTGCGCTGGAGCGTCGCTTTGCTCCAATTTATGTCGATGAACCCAAGCCGGAGGATGCGGTCAAGATGCTCAAGGGTTTGCGTGACCGTTACGAGGCCCATCACAAAATCCGCTATTCTGATGCCGCGCTTGAGGCCGCGGTGCACCTGGCCGACCGGTACGTCACCGACCGCCACCTGCCTGATAAGGCCATCGACTTGATGGATGAAGCCGCCGCCAAACTGCGCGTGGCGCTCTATTCGATGCCTCCTGAACTCAAGGACATGAAAAACGAAATCGACAAACTGGCTGCCGAAGAAGAGCAGGCCGGTTTGTCGCGCGAATACGAGCGCGCCGCTCAGAAAAAGTCGGAACGGTTGCGCCTCGAAGCAGAATATCATGCAAGGCGCGATAAATGGGAAGCCGAGAATCAAATCGACGAGGTGGTAGACGTCAATGACATTGCCGAGGTTGTTCACCAGTGGACGGGCATCCCGGTCAATCAGATGATGGAGACCGAGTCTGAAAAACTCCTGCACATGGAAGAACGCCTGCATGAGCGAATCATTGGTCAGGAGGAAGCCATCCATGCGATTTCGGATGCCATCCGCCGCGCTCGCAGTGGTCTCAAAGACCCCAGTCGTCCAATTGGCTCTTTCATTTTTATCGGCCCAAGCGGCGTCGGAAAGACAGAACTTGCCAAGGCCCTGGCCTGGTTTATGTTTGACGATGAAGACGCCCTGGTGCGCATTGACATGTCAGAGTACCGCGAGCAGCATACTGTTAGCCGCCTGTTTGGCGCGCCGCCCGGCTATGTTGGCTACGAAGAAGGTGGTCAATTGACCGAGGCAGTCCGCCGCCGCCCGTATCGCGTTCTCTTGTTCGATGAAATCGAAAAGGCGCATCCTGAGGTGTGGAACGCTTTGTTGCAAATTCTGGACGATGGCCGAATGACCGACGGTCAGGGCAATGTGGTTGATTTCCGCAACACGGTCCTGATTATGACCAGCAACCTTGGTACAGAATATGTCCGCAAGGGTGGCACGCTCGGATTTGTGCAGAAGACCGGTGATGACAGCGAGCGCGAAGCCCATGAGAAAATTGAAAAGGCTCTCAAAGGTGCATTCCGACCAGAATTCTTGAACCGCATTGATGAAATCATCATGTTCTCGCCGCTCAGCCTGGAACAGATGGAGCAAATTGTTGGTCTTCAGATGAAAGAAGTACAGGCGCGCCTGAGCGAATATGGCGTTGAAGTAACTTTGACCTCTGCCGCTCGCACCTGGCTTGCCAAACAGGGCTACGACCCGGCATTTGGCGCTCGTCCACTGCGCCGCGCCATCCAGAAATTCATTGAGAGTCCACTTTCGGTTGAACTGCTTTCCAAGAAATATGAAAAAGGCAGCCGGGTCACTGTGGATGTGGAAAATGACAAGGTGGTGTTTAAGTAAAACCGGGCAGTTTTCGGCCAAAAAATCCCTTGGCAGGATGCGGGGGATTTTTTGATTTTCGCAGGTAAAATGGGGCATTCACGTCTCAGGAGAGTTTAAAGCCATGCAAAAATTGCATTTTGGCGCAGCCTGGTATCCCGAGCACTGGCCACAGGAACGCTGGCCGGAGGACATTCGTCTGATGCAAGAGGCCAACTTCAGCGTTGTTCGAATGGCGGAGTTTGCCTGGTCTACGATGGAACCGGCGGAGGGCGAGTTCTGTTTCGACTGGCTTGAGCAGGCGATTGAGATGCTGGCTCAGGCGGGCATCGCCTCGGTCTTGGGGACGCCGACTGCCGCCCCGCCCGCCTGGCTGGTACAAAAATATCCTGATACGCTGGCGGTTGATGAGCAGGGCCGCAGGGTTCAGTTCGGCAATCGTTGCCATTATTGCGTTAACTCGCCGGAATTTCATCAGGCCAGCCGCCGCATTGTCCGCGCCATGGCGGAGCGTTTTGGAAAAAATCCGCATGTCATCGGCTGGCAGTTTGACAATGAATACAATCGCGTCTGTTACTGCGACCACTGCCGGGCCGAATTCCAGGCTTTCCTGCGCGAGGAATACGGCACGCTTGATGAATTGAACGCCCGCTGGTCTACCGCTTATTGGAGCCAGACCTATTCTGATTGGGCGCAGATTCCCATCCCGATTGGAGGGCATAACCCCGGTCTGATGCTGGCCTTTCGGCATTTCGTCACCCACTCGTATCGGACATTCCAGAAAATCCAGTTAGAGGCACTCCGACCACATTTGCCTGATTCGGTTTGGGTGACGCATAACTTCATGAATTGGTTCAACGCTTTCGACCACTATGCCCTGTCGCAAGACCTGGATTTGGCTTCGTGGGACTGGTACATTGGCACGGGACATCACGACCACCTGAAGACTGGCGCTGCCCATGACCTGGTGCGTGGTTACAAGCGCAAACATTTCTGGCTGATGGAAACCCAGCCTGGCAGCGTCAATTGGTCAGAGACCAACAACGTGCTGAACAAACTCGAAGCGCGTGCGATGGCCTGGCACGCGGTGGCGCATGGTGCGGATGCATTGCTTTACTGGCAGTGGCGTTCGGCCCTGGGTGGGCAGGAGCAATATCACGGCACGCTGGTTGACCAATCTGGCCGGCCCCGCCCGTTTTATGAGGAAGCCCAACTTATCGGCGCGGAATTTGCGCGCCTGTCAGACCTGGTGGTCGGTTCAACCGTTCAGAGCAAAGCAGCCCTCTTGAATTGCTTCGACAGCCGCTGGTCAATTGAATTCCAGCGTCACCATAGCGAATTCGATTATGTTGCGTATTTGGAACACTGGTATCGCCCGCTGGCGGCCCGCAACGTGGATATCGACATCATCTCTGCGGATGAGCCGCTCGATAGTTATAAATTAGTGATTGCCCCGGCCATGATTGTCCTGGATGATGCACGGGTCGAACATTTCAAGGCTTTTCTTAAGCGCGGCGGGCGGCTGGTGCTGACCCTGCGAACCGGCATGAAGGACCGCCACAATGCTCTTTTGCCTTCTCGCCAGCCGGGCGCGCTCGCTGAACTGGCTGGCGTTGAAGTGGAAGACTATTACTCGCTGGAGAATCCGATTCCGGTGGGGGGCAAGTTGTTCCAAGGGAGCGCTTTGCTTTGGGCGGAACGTTTGCGTTTGTTGGGGCAGAAATTCACCACTGTTATGGCCAGGTATGGAGCGTGCAACGGCTGGCTCGATGACCAGCCTGCAATTGTGGTTAATCCTTTCGAGAGCGGCTTTGTCTACACGGTTGGCACCTGGCTGGATTTAGAAAGCCAGCAAACCCTGGTCAACCAGATTCTCATCAATACCATGCTCAAGCCGTTTGCCGCGCCTGCCCCGGTCGAAGTGCGCACGCGCATTCGCCCGGATGGAACTGTGTTGTATTTCGTCGTCAACCATAGCCGCCAAGAGCAGGTCATCTCTTTGCCCTGGCCTGTCACTGACCACATTGGCGGGCAGCAGTTCTCGCAAGGGAATCTCACTCTCTATCCGTATGCGGTTGCGTTGCTGACGAAGCAAAATTGAAGGTGAATTGCTTTTGTTACTTTCTTTTGGACTGTTACGGTGTAAAATACATTTGTTCTACAATTGCACCGCCGCATCGCGGCGGGACCTATACCCACTCAAGGAGTCCCCCTATGTATCACACCTTAATCATCGTTGGAAATGTTGGCCGCGACCCGGAAATGCGCTACACCCCCTCTGGTCAGCCGGTTACCTCGTTTTCTGTGGCAACCAGCCGTCAATACACCGGTAACAATGGTCAGACCGTCAAAGAGACTATCTGGTTCAAAGTGACCACCTGGGGTAAACAGGCGGAAGTCTGCAACCAGTATCTCAAAAAAGGCAGAAAGGTGCTGATTGAAGGCCGTCTGACTCCTGACCCCAACACTGGCAGTCCGCGCATCTGGACACGCCAGGATGGTACGGCAGGCGCTTCTTTTGAAGTGACCGCCAGCACGGTGCGCTTTCTCTCCAGCCGTGATGAAGGTGGGGGTGGCTCAATGGGCGGCAGCGAGATGGGCAGCTCGTTTGTTGGCGCGCCGGAAGAAGATATTCCATTCTAACAATAAAAACCCTAAAGGGCTTGCGGCCCTTTAGGGTTCCTTCAAAGCGAGGCGGATATGACCGTTCCTCCCAATCGTCTCCCCACCGCGCTGGAAGTTCCAGCAGACCTGGGCGCAGTCTACGCTAACCTGGTGCGCATTGCTCACTCCCCTGCCGATTTTGTGCTGGATTTTGCTCACTTGTTGCCTGGCGAGAACAAAGCCCGTGTGGGCGCGCGCATTCTGATGTCGCCGCTCAGCGCCAAACTGTTGTTGCGCGCCCTGACCGAGAACCTGGCGCGTTACGAGGCGGCCTTTGGCGAAATCCATACCCCGGTCTCTACCCTGGCCGACCAGTTGTTCAAACCGTTCCAACCCCCAGACGGCCCTCCAGCCGACGAAGGAAAAATATAACACATGAAGCAACTTGATGCGCTGGCCGAACAAATCCGCCAGCAGTTTGAACTTCGCACTGCCGCTCGCGACCAGGCTCTGGCTCAGGCGCGCATGTTGACCCGTTTTTGCTCGCAGGCCATTCGTGCTGTGCATCGCGATGAAATTGACACGATGAATGCGCAACTGCGCGAAGCCAAAACCCTGGCCGACACTTTGCGTCAGGTGCTTGAGCCTTACCCTGACTTGTATTATGCCGGTTATACCCAGGATGCGCTCAAAGAGTTTGTGGAAGCCAACGTCACCTGCGCCTTGATATTAAACCAGCCGCTGCCTGGCCCTGCCGATTTGGGCGTGGAAGCGAATACCTACTTGAATGGACTGGCTGAAGTGGTCGGAGAACTGCGTCGCCGCTGCCTCGATATTTTGCGGAACGGCTATTCTTCCGAAGCCGAGCGCCTGTTGATGCTGATGGACGATATCTATGCCATTCTCGTCACCATGGATTATCCCGACGCCATCACCAACGGACTCCGTCGCCAGACCGACCTGGCGCGAGGCATCATCGAAAAAACGCGCGGCGATATCACCTTCAGCCTGCGTGGAGAACACCTGGAAAACGCCCTGGCGCGCCTCAGCCGTCAATTGGGCAGCGAATCTGCCCCGCCACTTCCTACCCTGCGCCGAGCCGGGAGCGACGAGGAGGCCTGAATGGCAAAAGGCAGACGCAAATATCGCCTGCTTCTCTACCGTTCTATCCTGGACCGCTGGTGGCCGGCGACCTTGACTTTATCCATCATTCTCTTCTTGAATGTCGGTGCTTTATGGGGCGCGCAATGGTATTTCATTGACCCATCCGAAAATCCTCTGCCCGTTTTATCGGACGAGGGCGGTTATATCATGATTGGCGTGGGTTGTTTTGGGTTGGTTATCACCTTTTTGCTCCGGCTGGTGCGCAATAGCGCCTATGTGCAGTTATTCGACACATATATGCGCCTGGCTACACCTTTCTTTCGTACCAACATCTCCTACAAACGTGTTCATCGCACCACCACTGCGCAAGTGGCCGACCTGTTTCCACCATCGAAACTAAAAGGAAGTGCGCGTGAAATCATAGAACCGCTGCTTGCAGAGACTGCCATTGTTGTGCACCTCAACTCCTACCCTCTGCCGCGCGCGGCGCTCGGTTTATTCTTTTCCCCGTTTTTCTTTTTCGATAAAACTCCCCATTTTGTTCTTATTGTTGATGATTGGATGAGTTTTAGTATTGAACTGGACAGTCGTCGCACAGGCAGCAAGCCCAGGCCCCCGCGCCGTCCGACCGGGCCAAGTGTTTCATCCGGGCTGTTGGACGACCTGACTCGCAGATAATTCTCATGAACATTTATTTTGCCTGTTCTGTCACCGGTGGCAGTGAGTTTGAACCGGTCTATCAGACGATTGTCGCTGCTCTTGGCGCTGACGGTCATGAGATTCCCACCTCTCATCTTGCCAGTTCGGAAGTGATTTCCCTGGAAAACGTAGCCAACCCTCGCGATGTGATACCACCTGGATTCGCGCGGCAGAGGTTCTGATTGCCGAAGTCAGCGTACCGTCGCATGGGGTTGGCTATGAGATTGGGTATGCCCTGGCATTGGGTAAACCTGTCCTGGCTTGCTACCGCGCTGACAGACCCGTTTCTAAAATGATTCGCGGCAACCCTGACCCTCGTCTGACGCTTCAGTCTTATGAGACGCCCGAAGAAGCCGTTCGGCTTATCCGTGCTTATTTGCTGAGATTGCGCGTATGATTGGCGAGACAGGGGATTGATTGTGAGTTTTGTCACTATCCTGTCGTGACAAAACTTATTTGTGAAAACAGGCACATACGGGTATGATTACCAGCGACAAGAGCAATAACATGCTCCTCGCTGTCTCCTCCTTTGGCGAATGCCTGCGCCGGGTCCTCCCCCCGGCGCAGGCCGCTTTAACAACAAAACAAACAGAAATGTTTCTGAAACTTTGCTGCTTTTTTTCTTTACTCCAGCACCAAATTGTCAATCAGTCTCGTTTGTCCGATGAATACCGCCATGGAAAGCAATGACTTGCCCGTTAGGGTTTCCAATTCTTGCAGAGTATCGTAGTTGGCGCAGGAAACATATTGCAGACGCGCCAGCGGTTCGGCCTCAATGGTCTTGCGCATGATTCGCCGCAGTGTTTCGGCATTTCGCTCTCCGGCCTGATATGCAGTTTGAGCGGCAGTCAGGGCGCGGAACAACACGGTTGCGGCGCGGCGTTCTTCAGAATTCAGATAGCTGTTGCGGCTGGACATTGCCAGCCCGTCAGGTTCACGCACGGTGGGGCAGACCACAATGTCTATCGGGTAACTTAAATCGCGGGTCATCTGGCGGATGATGGCAGCCTGCTGGGCGTCTTTTTGACCGAAATAGGCTTTGTCAGGTCGGACGGCGTTAAACAGTTTTGAGACGATGGTTGTTACGCCCCGAAAATGCCCGGGACGCATTGCGCCCTCCAGGGGGGCGGTGAGAGTCTCCACAGTCACCCAGGTCTGGAATTCGGGTGGGTACATCACCTCAGGGGTCGGCAGCCAGACCAGGTCGGTTCCGGCAGCCTCAAGCAATTTCAAATCGCCTTCAACGTTGCGCGGATAGCGGGAAAGGTCTTCATTCGGCCCAAATTGGGTGGGGTTGACAAAAATGCTGACAGCTACGCTGCGACATTCTTCTCGAGCGCGGCGCACCAGGGAGATGTGACCTGGATGTAGATAGCCCATCGTCGGGACCAGCCCCAACGGGCGTTCGAGCAGGCTCAGGGCTTGCCAGAGTTCTTCCAGGCTGGTGGCAATCATCATCGATTGGCTCATATTAATTCCTTTTTGACTGCCGCGAATCCCAGCCCGTTGGGGCCGAGGTGAGCCCCAATCAGGCTGGTGACGTTGAGCAGGCGGATTTCAGGGGGGATGTTGCGGCGGTTTTTACTCTGCAAAAGCAGGTCGAGAAATTCGCGGGCGCGCGCTTCGGCGTTTGTGTGTAAAATGGCGAGTCGTTCCAGCGGGCCGAGGTTGAGCAGGAATTCAAGCAGGGCCGAGGTAGCCTGTCTGGTGGTGCGCGCCGCGGTGAGCGGCTTGACCGCACCCTCGCGCAGTTCTACGACTGGCTTAATACTCAACAAACCACCAATGGTGGTGATGGCTGCAGGGACGCGGCCAGAGCGGCGCAGGTAGTCCATCGTATCGAGGGCGGCGGCTACGCGTACTCGCTGGCGGGTAGAGTGTATTTTTTCGAGAACGGATTTTAATCCCAGGCCTTGCTCAATGGCTTCTGCAGCGGCAAGTACCTGAAAGCCGGTGCCCATCGTCAGCGAGCCAGATTCCAGAACGGTCACTCGCCCGTTGAAATCTCGGGCAGCGTTGCGGGCAAAATTGGGCAGACTGGTCAGTTTTTCGGCAGTATGGATGGAAATAATGTGTTCACAGCCATTTGCCAGCAATTTCTGGTACCGGGCGGCAAAATCCAGGGGGGAGGGGGCAGCCGTGGTGGGATGGCGGCGCATGGCGGGCAAACGGGCATAAAATTGTTCGCGGGTAATGTCTACTCCATCGATGTATTCCTGCCCTTCGATGATGAGAATGGCAGGGATAACCTCGATGCCATAATTCTCTGCCAGGTCGAGGGGCAGGTCGGCGGGGGAGTCAGTCACGAGTCCAATTTTCATTATGGCTGGGGCAAAAATAACGCAATACGCAGACTGGTGCTGTAATCCGTATTGCGTTGTTTCGAGGAAAGCAGATTACTCGATGGAGATGATAAACTGATAATGCGGTTGTCCACCTTCCTGTACTTCCACCTCCAGCGCGGGGTATCTTTCGCGCACCAGGTCGGCAATACGGTTGGCTTCCAGGTTTTTCAGGTCTTCGCCATAGAACAGGGTGACGAGTTCGTATTTCCCGGCATTCGCTTTCTCAAGGAATTCCAGACAGGCGTGCTCCAGGCTGTCGGAGGAGACTGCCAGTTTGCCATTGAGCAGGGCAATGACTTGCCCCTCTTTGACGTTGACTCCGTCAATTTCGACGGTTCGGGTAGCAACGGTAATTTCTCCGGTCACGACATTGTCAATGGCTTTGGTCATCTTTTCGGCGACTTTTTCCAGGTCACCATCGGGGTTCAGATGCAGCATGGCAGCCAGGCCTTGCGGCACGTTGCGGCTGGGAACGACATGCACTTGTTTGACGGTGACTTCTTTGGCCTGGTTGGCAGCCAGGATGATGTTTTTGTTGTTGGGTAGAATAATAATTTTGTCGGTGGGGAGATTTTCAAAGGCATCGAGGATGTCTTTGGTGGATGGGTTCATGGTCTGCCCACCGGAGACGATAGCGGCTACCCCCAGGCTGGCAAAGATGCGCGAAATGCCGCTGCCGGGAGAGACCGTGACGACGGCAATTTGCCCTGGTTCGACGTTGGCCAGTTCTATGGACGTCTCGGCGCGTCCTTCTATGTCTTCCATTTGCGCCAGCAGGTTTTCCATGGCGACTTTGGTGATGGTGCCGATTTGCATGATGTAGTCAATGGGCTCGTAACGTTTTTCTAGAGGGGTGTGAATGTGCATTCGATAAATCCCCTCGCCCTCGCCAACCTGGATAGATGTGCCGATTTGCTCAAGGCGGCTGTAGAAGGTTGGCAGTTCGAATTCTTTACCGGGGCGGAAATCAACCACAACTTCCCAGTCCTGACCTTCTTCAACGTCTTCCATGGCATTCTCCAGCATCATGGCGGAAAGTGGCTGCACAGAAATGAGTGGCGATTCAAGCGATTCGCCATCGAGATAGCGCAACATTCCTTCCAGGATGAAGAACAAGCCTTTGCCGCCAGAATCTACCACGCTGGCCTGTTTCAAGACGGGCAGGAATTCGGGAGTACGCTGTACCGATTCATCGGCAGCCCGTACGCAGCGGCGCAATACTTCAATCGGGTCATCGGTTTCCTGGGCGGCTTTTTGCGCTTCTGTGGCGATGTCTTTTGAGACGGTCAGGATTGTGCCTTCTACCGGGCGAACAACGCCTTTGTAGGCGGTATCGCGTGCTTCGGCAAAGGCGGCAGCAAGGGCCGAGGCATCAATGACCTCTTTGCCATGCAGGGCGCGGGCAAAGCCTCGCCATAATTGAGAAAGAATCACGCCAGAGTTGCCGCGCGCGCCCATCAGCGCGCCTTGTGCCACGGCGGCCACCATTTGCCCGGCGTTATGATGACCCAGGTTGCTGATTTCGTTGTAGGCAGAGGTCATCGTCAACAGCATATTTGTGCCGGTGTCTCCATCGGGGACGGGGAACACGTTTAGGGCGTTAACAGTTTGTTGATTGGTACGCAGCCAGGTAAGGCCGGCTTCCACCAGTTCCTTAACCGCCAATCCATCAAATGACTTTCTCATCATGCTCAAGAATCTCCTAGCGGGAGCAGTATCGTTTAACCTTGTATTTTGTGGGTGTCTTGTCGTGAGCGGCTGGTTGCTGCCCGGACAGAACATGCGCCGCGCTACGAACAAGTACTCACAAAAGCGGAACACGCTCATTGGTGGCGTGTTCCGCGTCCGACTATTCATTAATCAGGATTGCTGATGCGCAAACCCTGTACGTGAACGTTAACTTCGTGAACTTTCAGGCCGACAATTTTTTCCACCTGATAGCGGACGGTGTTGGCAACGCTGGAAGCGACCGAAGCAATGCGAGTGCCAAATTCTACGATAACGTAGATGTCGATGTCAAGTTTATCGCCGTCAAAGTGGACGTTGACTCCGCGAGTAGGTTCGCGGGTAATGGTGTTGGCAATGCCTTCGGCCAGGTTTTTGGGGGCTAGCCCTACGACGCCATACGACTGAAGTGTAGCGTGGTAGGTGATGGTTGCGATGGCATTGGGCGAGATATGGATGCTTCCCAGGGTGGTTTTTTCTTGTCCCATACATGTGTCCTTTGCGAAATGTATAACACTTTCCTTGTGAAAGGATACGGTTTGTGATAAAATACCGCGCCTGTCCGAAAAACAGGTTGATGGAATTATAGCAAGAAAGGATGATTTAAGATGGCAAAGTGCGCTCATTGTGGAAAAACCACAACGTTTGGTCACAACCGTTCCTTCTCTTTGCGGGCTACCAACCGTAAATTCAAGCCGAATTTGCAAAAAGTGACTGTGATTGAGAAGGGCCGCAAGTCCCAGGTGACGCTCTGCACCAAGTGCATCCGCACGATGGTCAAGACGGCATAAAGTCTCTTTTCTCTCTATCAGAAGTCGCGGCAGATGCCGCGATTTTCGTTATTAATCATCATCGCCCAGTCCCGGAAGGCCCGCGGCGCTCCTGGCAGCGCGAACCGCTCTCAGGCAGGCGGTTGCCAGTGCTTCGGCGGCAAACGCGCCGACAGTCGTCACATCTGACTTTTTTTCGCCGGTGGCGAGCGCGAAGATGGTATCGCCGTCCAGCATGGTGTGCGCTGGGCAGATGACGCGCGCCAAACCGTCGTGAGCCATCTGCGCCATTTTGTTGGTTTCGGGTTTGGTCAACTTCGCGTTGGTCGCTACAACGCCGATGACGGTGTTTGCTTTGGTGGCGAAACTTAACACAGTGCGTCCGGCAAATGTTTTCATCCACTCCAGCGTGTTCACAAAGTACCCCTTTTCACCCAGGCGTAAGGAGCCGCTTCCAATTGAACGTGCGCCGGCGAGAATGTCTCCGGTTTTTGGGTGGATGACATCGCCAAAGGCGTTGACTGCCACGATGGCCCCAACCACTACGCCCGCGCCGATACGCAGGCTGGAGGTTCCCAGGCCCGACTTCATTGCGTTTCTGATTCCAAGAATTTTGCCAACAGTGGCGCCCGTTCCTGCGCCCACGTTGCCTTCGGCCACCGGGCCGGCGTTTGCAGTGGCCGCGGCGCGGTAGCCCATCTCAGCCGTGGGGCGGATATCGCTGCGTCCTAAGTGAAGGTCGAATAATATCGCCGCCGGTACAATGGGGATGGTGCCTGTCGCTGTGTTGAATCCGATTTTTTGTTCATCAAGGTACTTCATTACGCCGCTGGCTGCATCCAATCCAAAAGCGGAACCGCCCGCCAGGGTAATGGCGTGCACTTTTTGGACAAGGTTTAGCGGGTGCAGCAAATCGGTCTCGCGGGTGCCGGGCGCGCTGCCACGCACGTCCACGCCACCCACTGCGCCTTTGCGGCACAAGATGACCGTCACGCCAGTCAGTGCATGCAGGTCTTGGGCTTGTCCAACCTCAATGCCGGGGATATCGGTTATGGCGTTTTTCATGGTCAAATACAAGGGGGCAGGTTGGCCTGCCCCCGAATGGATTGCGTTACTCTAACGAGCGAACCAGCTCGAGAAACTCATCCCATTCTTCGCGGAAGAAATGCACCGTCAGGTTGCCGAGTTCTACATGGTAGGTCGTTTCGCCATCGGGTTCGTCGGCTTTCCAGACCAGGTAGTTTTCGGTCTCAGCCAGGGTTTCGGTGGTAGGTTCAGGGTTTTTAGGCATAATGTGCTCCTTTCAAAGATAATCGATTATAACTTTTTTTGGAGATGGGGGCGGAATCTGGCGCGTATGCCATTCACCCATTCTTTGAACTGCGTGCGCAGAGAGGGTGGGGTTGGATTTTCCTCCAGGCCGTCCCAGGGGTTGAGGTCGAAGAGTTTGCGCACTACATAGCGCAAAACCAGCTGGATGGTTGCCAGGATGGGCGCGGCGATGACTACGCCCAAAACACCAAGCAGGTCAAGGGCGATGATGGCGGCTACTAATACTGCCGCGGGGTGGACTTTGAGCGTTTCGGCCATAATGCGCGGCGAGATGGCATTGTCCAGCAAGGCGTCAATCAACCAGCTCACCGCGAGCACAATCAGTGTGTAGGCTACTGGACTTAGGCCAAAGGGTTTGAACGTCTGAAAAAATGAGACCAGAGCCAGAACGGTCCAGGTAATAAAGGGGCCTACATATGGCAGGAAGCGTGCCAGCCCAGCCAGCAGGGCAATGCCGAGCGCGTAACTAACCCCCAGACCGCCGAGAACAATGGTATATGTGGCCGTTGATATGCTGATGAGGATGATTTGTCCTCGCAAGAAGGCATTCCAGATGCGCGCGACTTCCTTACTCATGCGGGTGTAATCTTCGCTGTAGCCGGGCAGGTTGACCTGTAGGATGCGCTCGCGCAAGCCGCCGCTTTCGATAATGATGAAATATGAAACAATGAGGACAAACAGCGTCCATGCAAGCGTGTTGACTGCTCCGCTGGCAATTCTACCGAGCAATTCGCCAGCGCGCCCCAGGGTAGATTGAACGGCGTCGATTAACTGGTTGCCGATTTGCTCCAGGTTGATGGTTTCTATCTCTGGCACAAAAGGCCCAATAGATTCTCTGAGGTTGTTCGTAAACTCATCCACTACAAGGGGGATGGAATCTAAACTGCGCGTTACCAATCCAATCAGGCTTTGGATTTGTGTCACAATTTCGAATCCTGCTATGGTTAGCAAGCCGATAATGAGCAGGATGAGCAAAAGATAAATCAGGTTGACCGACACGCTCCATGTGAGGTGCAATTTATGGCTGAGAAGACTCGCTACCGGATAAAGCAAGTAGACCAGGATGAAAGCCATCAACAGCGGCGGCAAGATACTCTGGAATTTGATTAACATCCCCGCTAAAACTGCCACCAGCGTCAGACCTACCACCATTTTTGTCGTTGATGTCCAGAGCGGGGTTTGGGGTTCGGAGTTCATAGGGTTCTCATCCAGTGTTTGGTGAGCGAACAGGGATATATTTTCTTTTCCAAAATTATAGCACTGCTGGTTGCCATGTCATCATTTTTTGTTGATAGATGGTTACTCTGGTTGAGTAGTTGGTTCTTGCAAAATTAACTGCTTCATTCCCTGGGTGAGTACCCATATCCAGGCGATTGCTGTGATTTGTGCTGGAATCCAACCGGCCAGGGTGTACCGCCAAAAGGCAACGCCCAAAGTAAGAGGCAGTAATATTCTGGATGCGGTAATTGTGGCGTGGGCGCTCCATATTTTGAATGGAGCGCGAAAAAAACTGGCAAAAACCCCCAGCATAGTGAAAAGTACCCAGCCAGGATATAGAGTTGGGTAGTTGGCTCGCGCAAATTCATCTACCTGTCGGCGTAGTGTAATTAGAGCAGGCAGGTTGGGGCTTTGTTGGTAGAAATATTCATCCCGCAGGATTTCCCCAAATGCGTTTTCGCCGGGCAGTGGATAGGTGTCCATTGGCTGTAGTTGGGGGGTCAGGCCGCGTTCGTATTTGTGGAAGAGAATCTGGATGGCTAATGTGGGTTGGTTCAGAATGGAATCCCATGCGGCGGATTCCATTAAATCAAAAGCCTGGTTGGCTGTATAACCGGCAGCAAGCATGGCGGGGTAAATTTCCCAGCCGGTTGGCACGCCTTTCTGGTCTGTAATTTGAATTGGGTTTGTTTGGATTGCTTCCTGAATAGCCTGTATTGCAGGCGAATTGGGATTGGAGAATTTTGTTCCGAGCGCGTCGCCATAATATACCCAGCCGTCGTAGAAAACCTCGCCCTGATAGTTGCTCATGCCAAAGAAGCCGTGCATCCTTTGATTGTGTGCTGACCACCATAAAATTGGCAAAGCCGCGAGAAAGACTGCCAATGCGATTGTAGCAAGGCGTTCGAACTCTAACTTCTGTCTCTTTTGCGGTTGGGATAAAGTGGAGGCTGCCAGAGATAACGCGCCAATACCCAGCATAACCAGGTTTTCAGAGCGGAGCAGGACGGCAAAGGAGCCGACCAGTAGCGTGGAAAATACCCATTTGCGTTCTGCTTGCCGCAGGGCAGAAACCATGAAGGTAAGAAATGTCAGAACGAGAAAAATGTTGGGAACATCTGACATCACTACGCTGGCGTAGGCTGTCAAATCGGGCGAGAAAACCGCCAGCAGACCAGCAATGACCGCCACTGTCTGAGAGCCGGTCAGTTGCCAGCCCAGGCGGTAGGCTGGGAATAGGCAGGCAAAAGCGATAAGATGCAGGAAGATTTTTATTCCCCAGGCATTGTTGCCGAACAGAAGCATAATTGGCGCGAACAAGAAGGTTGTTCCGGGGCCTCGGTGCATCGAAACTCCATCGAGGTTGCCATATTCAAGCAGGTGCAGGCTGCCCGACAAAAAGCCAGGACTGTCTGGATTGATGGTGAGAGGAACGGTGAGTGCGTTGAACGTGTAGACGCAAAAACCCAACAGGGCCAGGATGAGTAAGTTGCGTTGATGGTTTTTTGAGTCTACCGATTGGGCGGGCGTGTTTTTTTGCCCTATTTCCTGAACGCTTAACAAAAAAAACATGATTGACCCAAAGGTGAAAATGGCGGCGAAAACCAGCAAAAAGTGAAATAGCCAGCCTGGTATTCTCCGGTATTCGGAGGTGACGCGCAGAGTGGTTTGGCCCGGTTGCTTGTTGAACAGGTCTATCTGGAAGGTGCGCGCATTGAATTTGATGTTTGCCACACCTCCCTGAGGGGATGTCAGAAATAGCAGGATAATAGGTTGGTCAATCGCCGTCTTAACGGAGAGCGTGATTGGGGCTGAGTCTGGCGCGGCATAGTAAGTCCCGTTTTCGATGCGCCAGCCACTTTCTTGTGCGGCTTTTTCCAGGGCGATGGGTTGGCCATCATTTTTGATTTCAAGCAGTCCGACTTGACCGCGGACTGGTGTAATGGTGATGGATTGATATGCAGCGGGAAGGCGGTACAATCTCCAGGCGGTAAAGCTGCCAAACAGCGTGGCGACCAGTAGAAAGAGCAAAATGCGGGTTTGTGATATTTGCGCCAGGTGGTTGTTTAGCCTGGCGCAAATAAAAGCGGTGGTTGCAATAACTATTGGAAGCAAAGCCAGACTCAAGACGGCCATCCACAGGGCAGGAAGTTCCCAAAAGTTTAAAATTGGGTGGGCCAGCCCCAAAAAGAATAGGCTGCCGATGAGCGCAGGTTGTGACCAGGTTTTCAATTTATTCCAAAGGTGTCGTTTGTTTTGCATTCTGATATTGGGGCCGGGTTGAATAAAAATGCAGGGCGAATGTGGCTGTCCCCAGCCAGATTTGCCCCACATTTTTTAAATTCCATGGAACGGCTATGCCTGGAGGACGGCGCTTAAGCACCGCCGGGCGAGCGCGGCGGCCGCGTCCATTCGGTATTCGGCAGAGGCCCATTGGTCATTGGCTTCGTGGAAGGCGTTGCGGGCGGCGGCTTCCAGACCTTCGGATTCAGTGCCGTCCATTGCCAGCAGGGGAGTTTTGCCACAGCCGCCCAGGGCCAGGCGAGTGCGTCCGCTTTTCCATTGCGCCAGCGCGGCGCACGCAATCGGCATGTCGGCTGGGGCGCGGGCGACCTGTTCGTAGGCCATTTTTGCATTTAATGGAATGCTGACCAGGGTGATGATGCCAGCAGGGCGCAAAGCCCAGTATTCTGCCAGGCTGAGGACGGATGACTGGTCATGGATGACTGTAATTTTTGTATCCAGTGCCAGCATGGCGGTTGCAAACGGTGAGCGGCCATCACAGGCAACCAGCGTTCCGGCAACCGTGGCGGCGTTGCGAAGGTTCAGGCTGGCCTCCTGCTGGATGGCCTGTTTTAAGGCGAGTGGGGTGTCAGCGCTTTCAAGAAGCGATTGCAGGGTGGTGGTTGCTCCAATATCTAGCGTGTGGCCAATCCGGGAAATGCGCTTCAAGTCTAAAGCCTGCAAATCAATGACGCTGAAGTTTTGCTTTTGGTAGGTCGGGCTGTTAATTTTCGTTCCACCGCCAAGCGGCAGGGTATTGGGTTGGGCCAGCAGTTTCAGGGCTTCCTCAAGCGTTTGCGGACGATAGTACTCGGTAATCATAGGGTCTCCATGCAGAAAATCGAGCCGTGCCGCTATGATTATAATTTAAACTCATCAATCTTTCTCATTTCAATAAAAATACATACGTTGCGTAGGCTTCCAGTGTTGGCAGTGGAGCATAAGTGCTGAACCCGCCCTGGTTGACTTGTAATTCCGCCGCCTGGCCTGCGCCGAAGACGGTTTGAGGGGTGTATTTGCCATTCGGTAGTTGACCGCTGTTCAGGGTCAGTTTGTAATCGGCAATCGTGGCTTTGCTCAAGTTGATGACGACCAGCGCAATCTGATTTTCGGAGCGGCGCAAGATGGCGTAAATGGCCGGATTTTTGGTTTCGAGCGGGATGACTTCACCAGTCTGGAGAGCGGGGGTCTGGCGGCGCAGGGTGATTAGTCTGCGATAATGATTGAGCAGGGAATTGGGGTCGGCTTCTTGCGTGGCGACGTTTTTGGTCAGGTAATCTTTGTTGATGGTTATCCAGGGTTTGCCAGTGGTGAAACCTGCGCCCTCTTGGGCGTTCCACTGCATGGGCGTGCGGATGTATTCATCTGGCTTCTGACCGGTCATGCCAATTTCTTCGCCGTAATACAGGTAAGGCGTGCCAGGGCCAGTCAGAAGCAGCGATGCGGCTACTTTTGCTTGTTCCACATTCCCGCCCAAGACGCTCATCACCCGGTCCTGGTCGTGATTGGTCAGAAAACTGGCATAGTTACCGTGCGGCGCGCCCGCCAGGGTGAGTTTGAGGGCGCTGATGGCGCTGGAATTGGCCTCGCCGCGCGCGCTGTTGATGTATCCGTTGGCGAGTTCAAAGTTGAAGATATGGTCCATTTGTTCTTTCCCGCCACCGTAAGCCTTGATGAGCGTCCCTCCTGCGCCAAAGACCTCGCCGACAGTATAGGCCTGGTCATCCACGCTTTTGTAGAAAGTGTAAAATTCGCGCAGCCAGGCGTGCGTGGCGGGAGTATTTTCCTGCTTGCCGTCTTCCTCAATCAGGTGCTTGACAGCGTCAATTCGGAAGCCGTCCACTCCTACTGTGGTCAGCCAGAAGCGCACTACTTTGTTCATTTGATTGGTCACTTCAGGGTTGGTGTAGTTGAGGTCGGGCATTCCACCCCAAAACAGGCCGTAATAATAGCCACTGTCGGTTTTGTGCCAGGCTGGGCCGCCGTAACTGCCCGTTTGACCGGGGTCGGTTTCAGACCAGAGGTAATAATTTCGGTAAGGGGATTGAGGGTTGAGCGCCGCCTGGAAAAAGGGGTGCTGGCGCGAGGTGTGATTCGGCACGAAATCGATGATGACTCGCATGTCGCGGCTGTGCGCCTCGCTGATTAGCCGTTTAAAGTCGTCCATTGTCCCGTAGGCCGGGTTGACTGCATAGTAGTTCAGCACATCGTAGCCGTGATAGGACGGTGAAGGGTGAATAGGCATCAGCCATAGGGCAGTGATTCCCAGAGATTGGAGGTAATCCAATCGCTGGATGACGCCGTTGAAGTCGCCGATACCGTCTCCGTTGGAATCCTGAAACGAGCGAACGAAAATCTCATAGAAAACAGCCTCGCGCCACCAGTCGGAGCGGGAGGAGGGCTGGAACATGTTGGGGGCGCAGGAAATGAGCAGGGCCATGAGCAAGGTCAGGGGGAGCAGGCGTTTCATCGTTTCCCTAAAAAGAATCTTTCCCCTTTCATCTCCCATGGAGAAAGATGAAAGAGGAAAGACAATGAGCGTGGAAAATTAACCCTTTACCGCGCCGGTGGTCAGGCCGCTGGTGATGTACTTTTGCAGGGCGATGTAGGTGATGGCGACAGGTAAGGCTACAATAATGGCAAAGGCCGAGAAGCGGTTCCAGGGGATGGCATTGGCATATTGGCCAACCATGTTGTAGAGCGTCATCGAGAGGGTGTAATCTTGCGGTTTGGTCAGGAACAGCCAGGGCAGGGCAAATTCTTGCCAGTGACCGATGAAGCCCAGGAAGAAGGTGACGGCCAGCTGCGGCACGGCCAGCGGCAGGACAATCATGGTGAAGACCTGGTTGGGGCTGGCGCCGTCGATGGCGGCGGCTTCTTCCAACTCGCGCGGAATGGTATCCAGGTAGCCTTTCAGGTTCCAGACGGCAAAAGGCAGTGCCCCTGAAATCATCGCAATTCCTACTCCGAGCAGGGAGTCGCGCAGGTTGAAGAGCAATTTACCGCCTTCGCAGGTGGTAAAGGGGTTGAAGGCCAGCACGCCTGGCGAGCATTCGATGATGCGGAAGCTATTCATCAATAGGAAGAGGGGGGTGGAGAGCCCCACCGCTGGCATCAGTAGAGGGATGAAAACCATAATCATCAAAACTTGCCGCAGTTTGAATTTGAAGCGTGAAAATGCATATGCGGCAGTTACGGCTACCAACAGGGCAACTATGCCAACGCCAATGGATAACAGGAAACTGTTACGCAGCAATTCGAGAAAGGTGACTGGGTTGGCGGTTGGACGGTCTAGCACTTGCTGGTAAGCAACCAGGGAGATTTCACGCGGAATGAGTTGCAGCGAGGATGGGCGGGCGCTCGATGAACTGAATGAAAGCGTGACAATGTACATGATGGGGAACAATACTTCCAGGGCGATAAGAAGGGTCAACGCCTGGAGCAGAATTTGTCGCCAGAGCGGCAAGTCGCGTCCACCGACCTCGTTGGAGGTGTTTATCGTCAGGAAGCGGACGATGGGGTTCTTTTTGGGTTCGCTGGTAGTCATGTTACGCCTCCGTGTATGATTCAGTTGCGCGGGTGATGCGGTTGGTAATCAGGAAGACTGCTAGCGACACAAAAAAGATAAAAACGGAGAAGGATGCCGCCGCGCCATACAACCGCAGATTGCGCACCAGGTCGTAAGCAAAAGTGACCAGGATTTCGGTGGTGCGTGCCGGGCCGCCGCCGGTCATGAAATAGACAAACGCAAACAGGTTGAACGAGGTGGTAAAGCCGTACACTGCAGCGGGAATCATCGCCGGGCGCAGCAAAGGCACTGTGATGTTCCAAAATTGTTGACTGTCGGATGCGCCATCAATGGAAGCTGCTTCGTACAGGTCTTTGGGGATGCTCTGGAGCGCGCCGGTGGCGACAACGGTCATGAACGGCCAGCCCAGCCAGAAGTTGGCAATCATCATGGCGTAATAGGCCAGCGGCAGGGGGCCATTGGGTAAGAGCCAGGGGATGGGCGGAGTGTACTCGGTCAGCCAGCGCAGGCGAACCGGATCGGTTGCGCCGAACCACATCGAAATGGTGGTTAGAAACTGGTTCATCGCGCCATACTGCTCATCGAAGATATTTCGCCAGACGGTGGCAACTACCAGAGGCGGCACGACGACTGGCAGGATGTAGATGGCGCGGTAGATTTTTTTGAACCATAGTCCTTGTACGTTGAGCAGGACGGCAATCAATACACCCGCTGGAACATGAACCATGACATTGGTGATGGCCCACCAAAAGTTATAGGTAAGAACACGAAAAAATTCAAAATTTTGAACCGGCAGGCCGCCTGTCAGGATGTCGACATAGTTTTGCAAGCCGACGAAATTAAGTTCTGGTGAAGCCAAGCCCAGTCTCAAGTCCTTGGTCGCAAAGTCGGTGAACGAGACGATAATCTGGTATACCAACGGATAGAAGGTGATGATAGACATCACCAGGAAAGCGGGAATGAGATAAAGATAGGGAAGAGCTGCTCTTCGGAATCTCGCTCCGCGAGTAGATGCGCCAGCAATTTCCATCGTTGCCATTTGTCGACTCCTGTTCTTGTTCAGGAATTTAGGGTTAAAAAGGGCGGTTTAAAACGTTCACAACTTACGGATTATGATGTTGTTTTCGATAGAGAAATTATAAGCCGTAATTTGTCAACGCAAACGCATGAGCCAGGCGGTCTGCGAACCTGCGCGACGCAGGGAAGAAAAGGGCGAGCAGGGCATCAACCCTGTTCGCCCTTGTTGTCGTCGGGAAATTACTTGTTGGCGTTGGTCGTAGCGGTAGCAACCCAGTCAGCAGCCGGGACGCCCTTTTCGAAGACTTCGTCGGTGCCGCAGAAGTTTGACCAGTACAGGCCCAGTTGCGGAACCTGCGGGCGGACGTAGCCGGTTTTGAAGGCTTCGACCAGGCTCTTGATGAGCGGGTCGGTGACTTCAACGTCGGTGCGGGCGGGAACGTGACCAGCTTCGTTCATCATAATGGTCTGGGCGTTCTTGCCGGTCAGGTAGAGGGCCACTTCGAGAGCAGCTTCTTTGTTGGCGCTGTTCGGGTTGAAGTAGAAGCCATCCACGCCGAGCAGGGGGTTAGAAGCGCCACCGGGGCCGGAGGGCAGGGGAGCCACAGCCAGCTTGTCGCCGAGGGCTTTCTTGTAATCGCCCATTGCCCAGTTGCCATTGGTAATGGCAGCAACTTTGCCTTCAGAGAAGGGAGCCAGGCCGTCGCTGTCGTTCTTGGGCCAGCCCTGAGCCTTGGAAATCTGATACAGGTCGTTCAGGTAGCTCATGGCGTCAGCAATGCCGCCCTGGTCGGCAACTACTTTCCAGTTTTCGTCAAAGATTTTGCCGCCGAAGGCGCCAAAGAAGCCCCAGTGATGGTAGCAACCGTAGGAAATCGAGATGGGGGTGCCGCCTTCCATGAGCGCCTTGAGTTCATCGGTGGTTTTGGGGGCTTCAGGGAGCATGTCTTTGTTGTACCAGAAGGCAACCGCTTTCAGGGATTCGGGAATGCCGTACAGCTTGCCTTCGACGCTCATGCCTTCGACAGATAACGGGGCGTAAGCACCCAGTTTGTCTTTGGCCAGGTCGGTGATATCGGCAATCAGGCCGGCGCGGGCATCGTCACCGAGGGAGTCATTGGGAGCAATGAACATATCTGGGCCGCCGCCGGCAGCAACGTCGGTGCGATACTTGTTGAAGATGTCATTGAACGGAACCTGGAGTACCTGAATATCGTACTGCGGCAGGTCAGTTTTGGCCTGTTCCAGAATTTTCTGGAGCGCAACTTCTTCGGCAGAGCCTGTGCCGTAAGCGTGCCAGAAGGTGACGGTGACCTTGGGGGCCGGGGTGGCGGTGGCGCCGCCGCAGGCCGCAAGGACGAAGGAGGCAATCAGCAGGATGCTGATGAGTGCCAGCAAAGACTTTTTCATTTCTCTTTCTCCTTATTTGATTTGGGTAGAGTGGTTTTTGGAGAAGCAAGGCGCTTCTTCTCAACATATGAAAGGGGTCGAGCGTGTTTGGCAGGTCATTTTACGACGTGAAGCATCACCTCCTTTGTTCTGTGACTTGGTGCAATGCGATGGATAATGCCTGGACGACTGCGCCCATTGCGGAGGAATGTCTTCGCAAAACTGCGGTGTTGATTTTGACGGTGCGCGCCGAGGCCTGCAGGCTTCGGCGTGCAACGGCATCGCGAATTGGTTGCAACAGTAAATCTCCAACCTGCGACACCCCGCCGCCAACAACTACAGTGCGTGGATTGAACAGATTGACCAGGCCAGCAATCGCGATGCCGAGGTAGTTCCCAGCGCGGCTGATGATTTGTTGCGCTACCAGGTCGCCGCGTCGTGCTGCGGATGCGACATCGCGCGCAGTAATCTCATCGACAGGTCCCAGGCTGGCCAGTAAAGTACGGCTGCCTTTGCGAATGGCTTCACGGGCTTGTCTGGCAATAGCGCGTCCCCCCGCCAATGCTTCGAGACAACCGGCATTGCCACACTCGCAAAGCGGGCCGTTTTCTTCAATGGTGAGGTGGCCGATTTCCCCTGCGGAGCCGGTCGCCCCGCGGTAAACCTGCCCGTTTAACAAAATTCCTGCTCCGATACCCGTGCCTACTTTGATGTAGGCCAGAAAATTTTCACCCCGCCCGGCGCCATAAGCCCACTCTCCAATTGCGCCCAATTCTGCGTCGTTGTTGAGCGAGACTGGCAAATTCCACTTTTCTTCCAGGCTGGCCTGAATCGGATAACCGTCCCAGCCGGGCATGATGGGGGGGGCAAACACCATGCCCGCTTCGCTGGCGATGGGGCCGGGAACGCCCAGGCCAATTGCTCCAAGACTGGAGGGGGTTAGTTCGTGTTTTTTCAGCAGTTCCATCAATAAGTCACTGGCCTGCCCAAGGCAGGTTTCGGGCTTGTTGGCAATGTTGAAAGGAACTTCGACTTCGTCGATGACCTGCGCTGCAAAATCGGTCAGGACCACTGACAGGTGCGAGGCGCCCATGTCAATGCCCGCCACAAAACCGCGCGCTGGGTTAATTTCAAGGATAATAGGGGGGCGCCCGTTTTGTGCGCTGCGCGCTTCGCTTTCGCGGACGATATTGCTTTCTAGCAAGTCGTTTACAATCGCAGTCATCGCAGCGCGGCTCAAGTCCATGCGCTGGGCCAGTTCAGCTCGGGAAATTCCGCCGGGCGTAAAACGGATTAAATCCAAAACGGCATGTTTGTTAAGGTTCTTGACAATCTGTGGAGAGGAAGACCAGGTAAACTGTGTCATGTCTGCCGTTTGAGCCAAATTTTGCGCCTTTCTTGCTTTATATGATAGCATTAAGTTGTGGTTTGTCAAGCATTTTAACAATGTTTTTGGGGAATTGTGTTTTGCGCCATAAACACTTAACTGGCTGCAAATAAATAACAAAAAAGGTGACTGTCTTTAGGACAGTCACCTGGGTTTTGGGGGGCGGTTGATTTACTTTGCCCGCAAAGCATTCCATCCGGCGTATTTGGCAGTATCACCCAGTTCGGCTTCGATGCGCAGAAGCTGGTTGTACTTGGCAACCCGGTCTGAGCGGGCCGGAGCGCCGGTCTTGATTTGGCCCATGTTGAGCGCTACCGAAAGGTCGGCAATGGTCGAATCTTCAGTTTCGCCGGAGCGGTGCGAAGTGACTGTGCGCCAGCCATTGCGGTGACAGAGTTCCACGGCCTCGATGGTCTCGGTGAGTGAGCCAATCTGATTCAGTTTGACCAGTAATGCATTGGCTGCATTTTCTTGAATGCCGCGGCGGACGCGCTGTGGGTTGGTGACGAGCAGGTCATCTCCTACGATTTGAATCTGGCTGCCCAATTTCTCGACCATTAGTTTCCAGGAATCCCAGTCGTCTTGCGCCAGGCCATCTTCGATGGAAACGATGGGGTACTGGCGCACCCAATTGGCCCAGAATTCGACCATTTCAAGGCCGGTCAGTTTTTTACCTTCCTTGCGCAGGTGGTAGGTGCGGGTTTCTTCATCGAACAGTTCCGAAGCCGCCGGGTCGAGCGCGATGGCGACCTGTTCGCCGCGCCCTGCTTTGAAACCGGCTTTTTCGATGGCTTCCAGGATAACTTCTACGGCCTCGTTGTTGGCCTTGAGCGCCGGGGCATAGCCGCCCTCATCACCAACCAGGGTGGCATACCCCTTTGACTTAAGCACGGACTTGAGCGCATGGTAAATTTCCGCGCCCCAGCGCAGTCCCTCGGCGAAGGATGGCGCGCCAAACGGCATGACCATAAATTCTTGAGCGTCAGTGCTTTGCCAGCCGGTGTGCGCGCCGCCGTTCAGGATGTTCATCATCGGCACGGGCAGCACATGCGCATACACGCCGCCGATGTAGCGGTAAAGCGGAAGGCCGAGCGAGTTCGCGGCAGCCTTGGCAACTGCCAGCGAAACACCCAGAATGGCGTTTGCACCCAGTTTCGATTTGTTGGGCGTGCCATCGAGCGCGAGCAGTTCGGCGTCAATGGCCTTCTGGTCAACGGCATCCCAGCCGAAAAGGGCATCGGCAATGGTTTCGTTGACGTTGGCCACAGCCTGGCTCACGCCTTTGCCCAGGTAGCGGCTCTTGTCGCCATCGCGCAGTTCGAGAGCCTCGTGAATGCCGGTGGATGCGCCAGAGGGGACAGCGGCGCGGCCCCACGAGCCATCGCCCAGTACGACTTCAACTTCAACCGTGGGGTTGCCGCGCGAATCCAGAATTTCTAGCGCGGAAATGCTTTCGATTGTAGTGTCCATACAAACTCCTTGAGAAAGTGATAAGAACGCTTTGTTTTGCAAAGTGTTCTTTTGGTTGGTTGATTTGACGTCCGGCCAAGTATAATCGCATTTTTGATTTTGGATTTATGATTTTCGAGGGATGTTGGTGAAGTATGACAAAACGACTGGAACTTCCTGTCGATGACATTCGCCCCCGCCTGTATTATCCGCTCCATGAAACCGTTTTGCACAAATTCGCAGTGTGGTTCTTCCGCCGCGCGCTTTGGCCATTCATGGATTTGCGCGTGCGCGGGCTGGAGCATGTGCCTGCGAGCGGCGCGGCGGTGGTGACGTGCAATCATCTGGTGGATTGGGATGTCTTTCCGCTTCAGTTGGCCTTGCCGCGCATGATTTACTACATGGGCAAGGCCGAATTGTTTCAGTTTCCGCCGATTCATTGGTTGTTTCGGCAGTTAGGTGGGTTTCCGGTCTATCGCGGGGAACGCGACCGTTGGGCGCTCGAACACGCGCGCAAAATTTTGGCGAGCGGGCAAATGGTGGCAATGTTCCCCGAAGGAACGCGCTCGCGCGGCAAGGGGTTGGCGCTTGCCCGGCCTGGCGCGGCGCGTCTGGCTATCGAAGCCAATTGCCCGGTGGTTGTGGTTTCTCTCCACGGTGTGGAGCGTTTATTCAAAACCTTTCCGCGTCGGACGGTGGTGGAAGTGGTGATTGCCTCTCCGATTTTCCCTGCTGAAGATGATACGCCCCTCTCTCTGACTGATACAATCATGTTCACGATGGCCGCCAACCTGCCTCCCGAATTGCGCGGGGTGTATGCGGAGAAAGGAGATTGGTAATCCACTATTCGTTATTTGTAATTGGATGATGACGATTCGGGGATGGCAGGATGCCGATGAACCCGGCTTTGGTTTGGGCGAGGGAGATTTTGGCCTGGCGGTGAACGGTTTCCAGCAGGGGGAGCATGTCCTGGCTCAGGCATTTTTTGACCGTTTCATCGAGCGTTTCCACGCTCAATTCTTCCACCGGAATTAAGACCGGCCAGCCGAGGGCTTTTGCCTGGGCGCTCACTTTACCGCCTTCGGCCACCGAATCGACGGCGACGACCGGCACTTTGTTTTTCAGTCCCAGCACCAGCCCGTGCAGGCGGTTGGTTATCAGCACATCCACTTTGCTTAGCAGGCTCTCGAAGGCTGCGCCTGATGCCAGGCCAGCCTTGTTGCCGTAGATGACGGTATCGAAATACAAGGGGACGACCTTCCTGGTTGACAGGTATTCCTCAAATACTCGTTTGACGTACAGGTGGCGCTGTTTGCTTCCATACGCGGCCTGCCGCTCTACCAGCAGGACGCCCACCACTGGCAGCCGTTCCGGCTGGCGGGCAAAGGCCAGGTCGGCGCGGTGTTCTTGGGGGTTGTCACGCACCAGCAGAGCGTCGAAACCGGCATTCCCGGCTTCGGCCACTGTCAGGTTAATGCCGATTTTCAGGCAGTGGCTGAATTGCTGGAGCAGCAGGGCATGGATTTTTTTGCGTGGATACCAGGGGCCGCACACGAAGATGAATATGCTATATTTCGCCGGGGCGAGGTCGAGCAGGCGCGGGCCGGTTACGCCATCCTCGCCGTTGGATGCCACGTCATAGGGAATTCCGGCTTCCTCCAGCCAGGCGCAGACGGTTTCCATCGCTTCGACATCGCCGAAGGTGGCGCGTCCGCCGGGGATGCTGAAATGCCCGGTCACGAGCGCGCGCGGGGCAGTGGGACAGGGCAGGGAGGGGCTGGTTTTTGGGGTGCGCAATTTCAATTGGAACTGGAACCAGTGCGCAGCCAGTTCTTTTTTTACCAGCGAGAACCAGTTTCTTGAAGCGGCGAGCAGTTTCAGGTCTAGAAGCGTTTGTCGAAACCCGGAGACGGAAAATTCCATCTCCACGCGGGCTTCCAGCGCTCTGCCGTCTTTCTCATCCCAGAGAATTTCCTGCTTTTGGGCGGCCAAACTCTTCAGTTGCACGCCAAGCGCGGCAGCGGTTTTTTGCGCGTTGGCTTGGGCTTTTTGGGCGGCTTGCCACACGGCTTCTTGGGGAGATTGGTTTGTAATGCGCTGGGCGGCGCGGATGCGGAGAGTGTTTGGGGGCTTGTTCAATGGAGATTCCTTTGGGAAACTTAATCTCCTTTATTTTACCTGTAAGCATGGTCGGTTTTTGGGGTAGACTTGGTTTGGTGGAATTACTTTGATTTCAACGAGGAAGTGAATATGCCCGAATTTGCAAAACGCATGGCTTTTATGCAGTCTACGTCGGACGTGATTCGTTACCTGTTCGAGTCGATGACCGACCCTGACACCATCTCCTTTGGCGGTGGCGCGCCTGCCCGCGAAGCCTTGCCGGTGGAACAGGCGCATGAGATTGCCTGTGAGATTTTGACTCGTGATGCGCGAGGCGTGCAGGCTCTTCAATACGGGAACCCGATTGGTCTGTTAGAATTGCGGCAGGCCGTTGTTGAGCGGCTGCTGGCGCCCAAAGGGTTGAAGGCAGGGTTAGAGAACGTCATGATTGTGGCAGGCGGGATTGAGGGTCTGAACTTGCTTGGTCAGGTCTACCTGGAGCCGGGCGATGTGGTTTTGGTTGAATCTCCGACTTTTGTTCATGCCGTGCAGGTGTTTAAAATGTTCGAGGCGCGCTGCATGGCCTGCGAGACGGATGATGACGGGCTGGTGCTGGAGGATGTGGAGGCGAAAATACGACAGTTTGCGCCGAAGATGATTTATGTGATTCCCACCTTCCAAAATCCATCTGGGCGCACAATGAGCCTGGAACGCAGACGGGCGCTGGCAAACCTGGGCAGCCGTTATGATGTCGTCATTCTGGAGGATGACCCATATTGCGAGATGCGCTACAGCGGGCAGGTTCTGCCGCCAGTGAAATATTTCGATGAAACCGGGCATACCATTTTCGCCAATAGCTTTTCTAAAATTTTTTCGCCGGGTTCGCGCCTGGGGTATGTGTTTGCAGAGTTGCCGGTCGTTCGGAAACTGTACGAGGCGAAAATGGCGACCAATTCGCATACGAATGTGGTAACGCAGTTGTTATGTGCCGAATTTTTCAACCGGGGTTTGTTCGAGCCGCACCTGCAACGAATTCGGGAGATTCACCGCGAGCGCCGGGACGTGATGATGGCATGTATCCAGTCTATGTTGCCGGGGGATGTGAAGTTTGTTTATCCGGATGGCGGCTTATTTACCTGGGTTGAATTACCGGGTCAGGTGGATACGACTGCTATGCTGGCGGATGCGGTTGCGCAGAAGGTGGCGTATATGCCAGGGCGTGAGTTTTTTGTGGAAGGCCAGCCGATTCGGGAGAGTTGCATGCGGCTTAGTTTTGGGGGCGTAACTCCCGAAAGGATTCAGGTTGGGATGGAGCGGCTGGCGGGAGTGATTCGGGCCAGGGTGTAGCGTGGACTAGTCATCAGAGTCGGATGGATTGAAAACGACGGTTCAGTTCCTTTCGACTGCTTTTGCCTGGTACATCGATTGGTCGGCCTGGCTTAAGAATTCATCCAGTGAGTAGTTTGCGCCAGTTAATATGGTCGCTCCGATGCTGATGGTTATGGAGATGTCCGTGCCGTTGTATGTGACGGGTTGTTCACGCGCGACCGCGTTCAGCCGCTGGGTAATCTGGCTCAGGGTGGCGCGGGAAATGCGCGGCAGCATGGCGACGAATTCTTCGCCGCCGTAACGGGCCACCAGGTCAGTGGGGCGCAGGTTGTCGTGGATGCGCGCGATGACTTCCTGCAAAACGACATCGCCCACCTGGTGGCCGTAATGGTCATGGACCTGCTTGAAGTGGTCAATATCCATCATCTGCGCAGCCAGTTCATAAGGCGGAAGCAGGTTGTGGGCATAAATTTTTTCGGCTTGTGGGAAGAAGCCGCGCCGGTTGAGCAGGCCGGTGTTTTCGGCGTGCGCGGTTAGAAGCCGGTGGAATGACAGTAAGGCGGCGTTTAGAACCAACAAGCCGGTAAAGATTACCAACAAAGTGAAAAAAGCGGCCAGCAAGAGTAGTGGGCGGTTGCGCTGGTTTCGCAAGCGATTCAGGATGAACAGCGTAACTGCCCGCGCCAGAATGAACTGGGTCAGGTAGCGGAAAAATCGTTAAAAATGCTCTTTCCGTGCGTTTTCGTTAATTCCGTGTGTTCCGCGTCCAGGTTTTCACGGTAAACTCTGGAAAGCCAAAAATGATAAAAAACCGGCGCAACTGCGCCGGTTTCAACTCCTCGAACATCTTGGGGCAACTTTTGTGTTTCACCTTTCGTTTTACACCAGCATTCGGGCTGGTTCTTCGAGATACTTCGCCAATGCCTGCATAAACTGAGCCGCTTCGGCCCCGTCGCTGATGCGGTGGTCCACGGAAATGGTGGCTTTCATGCGCCAGCCTGCCTTAATCTGTCCGTTTTCCACCACCGGCACTTCGCGCGCCGAGCCGATGGCTAAAATGGCCGCCTCCGGCGGGTTGATGATGGCGATGAACTCTTCTACGTCGTACATGCCCAGGTTGGAGGTGGAAAAGGTCGAGCCGTCCACGTCTTCGGGCTTGACCTTGCCCTCGCGGGCGCGCCCGGCCATGGCCTTGACTTCGCTCGAAACCAGCCGCAACGGCTTCTGGTCAGCGTTTTTTACCACAACGGTCAGCAGGCCGCCCGGTACAGTGACGGCCACGCCTATGTTGATTTGCCCCTTGCGGACGATTTGCTCTCCGCTGATGACTGCGTTCAGGTTGGGGAACTCGCGCAGGGCCAGCGCCACGCCTTTGACGATGAAGTCGTTAACCGAGAGTTTCTCGCCTTCTGGCAGGTAGCCGTTCAACTGCTGGCGCAGCGCCATCAGCGTTTCCATTTTATACTCATGGGTGACGTAGAAGTGCGGAATAGTGGTCTTCGATTCGACCAACCGGCGGCCAATCGCCTGGCGCAGTTTCGATGTCTGGATGATTTCGTCGGATGGCGCAGGCGCATATTCCACAGGGCGTGTTTCTTGGGCAGCGCCCACTGGTTGTTTGCTGACTACCGATGACTGAACACTGGCCACTGCTGACCGATTACTGATGAATGCCTCGATATCCCGCCGCACAATGCGCCCGCCTGGGCCGGTGCCAGCCACAGAACCCAAATCTACGCCGCGCTCACGGGCGATTTTCTTTGCCAGCGGAGAAGATTTCAGGATTGTGGATTGTTGATGGGCGATTGCAGATGGAGCGTCTTGAGTCGCAGCCGCTAACGGAGCGTTTTGCATCTGTGGCTGCTGATTGCTGACTGCTGACTGCTCACTGCTTACTGATGACTGATGACTGGGTACTGACAACTGTTCTCCCGCCGCGCCGACCACTGCAATCGGGTCATTGACGGGGACGCTCGTGCCAGGGTCTACCAGATGTTGAAGCACTACCCCGCTGAAATGCGATTCGACTTCCACCGTTGCCTTATCGGTTTCGATTTCAGCCAGCACTTCACCCTTGTTAATGGGTTCGCCGACCTGCCGCACCCAGCGCACCAGCACGCCTTCGGCCATATCAAATCCGAGCTTGGGCATTTTGATAATTTCGGCCATTATTTCAAAACCTCCTTCACCGCCGCCATAATGTCTGCTACCTGCGGCAGAGCGGCCTGTTCGAGCGTCCGGTTATAGGGCAACGGCACTTCCTTTTGCGCCACGCGAATGATGGGCGCATCGACGTAATCGAAGGCTTCTTCGTAAATCCGGCTGACGACTTCCGCGCCCACGCCGTAGGATTTCCAGCCTTCTTCTACCACCACGGCGCGGTTGGTCTTTTTGAAAGATTCCAGCACTGGCCCCATATCGAGCGGGCGCAGGGTGCGCAAGTCCACGATTTCGGCTTCAATGCCCTGTCTGGCAAGCTCATCAGCAGCCTTCATCGAGAGTTCCAGCCCCTTGCAGTAGGTCACGATGGTGACATCCTTGCCTGGCCGCTGAATTTTGGATTTGCCGAGCGGCTCCAGGTATTCGCCCTCTGGCACTTCGCCGCGCACCTGATACATGGTGGCGTGTTCGATGAATAAAACCGGGTCGTTTGAGCGGATGGCGCTCTTCAGCAGGCCTTTTGCATCGGCTGGGGTGCCAGGGCTCACCACAATCAGGCCTGGGAAATGCGCAAAGACGGCGTCCGGCGTTTGCGAGTGGGTTGCGCCGAGTTGCCGCCCGCCGCCGCCCACCGCGCGGATAACCAGCGGTACCTGAAATTGCCCGCCGAACATGTAGCGCAATTTAGGGGCCTGGTTGACCACATAATCCATCGCCGAGAATGCGAAGTTAATCGTCATGAGTTCTGCAACCGGGCGCTGCCCGACCATTGCCGCGCCAATTGCGCCGCCCAGAATGGCGTTTTCGGCAATAGGCGTATCTTTCACACGCTCCGGGCCGTATTTGTCGTAAAAACCTTTGGTGACAGCATAGGTGCCGCCCCAAACCCCCACTTCCTGTCCCATAATGAAGACAGCCGGGTCGCGGTCCATTTCTTCCATCAGTGCTTGCGAGATTGCCTCGCGCATCGTAATTCTCGCCATAGTTGTCTCCGTTGTCCAGTTATCAGTTAGTCACTGTTCACTGATTACTGCTCTACATACACATCCTTGAACAATTCATCCAACCCTGGCTCGGGGCTGGCTTCAGCAAACTCGACTGCCTTGTCGGTTTCGGCCTGGGCTTTGTCGTCCAGCGCGTCCAATTCGGGTTCAGTGGCTGCGCCTTCTTTGAGCAAGTAGGCGCGGAAAATGCCAATTGGGTCGTTGGCCTGCCACTTTTTGACTTCCTCCTGGGCGCGGTAGCGTTCCGGGTCGCCCATCGAGTGGCCCCGGAAGCGGTAGGTGACGGCTTCGAGCAGGAACGGTTCGCTGGTTTCGCGCACATATTGGATGGCTTTCTGCGCGGCTTCATAGACTTTCATCACGTCCATGCCGTCCACGCGCTCATTTTTCATGCCATACCCTTCGGCTTTCTGGCGGATTTCATCCACCGCAGAAGCGCGCTCAACGGCTGTCCCCATGCCATACTGGTTGTTTTCGCACACCCACAAAACGCGCAGATTCCAGGTTTTGGCCAGGTTCAGGGCTTCATGGAAATAGCCGATATTGGTCGCGCCGTCGCCGAACATGCAAATCGTCACATTGTCGTTTCCGGCGTACTGGTCGCCCAGGGCCAGCCCGGCGGCGATGGGCAGGTGACCGCCAACGATGGCGTGTCCGCCCCACATATTTTTTTCGACCGAGGCCATGTGCATTGAGCCGCCCTTGCCTTTGGACATGCCCGTAATCTTGCCAAGCAGTTCGGCCATCACTTCGTTGGCCGAAATGCCGCAGTTGAGCGCCACGCCATGGTCACGGTAGGCGGTGATGACCCGGTCGCGCGGCTCGCGGGACGCAATCACCCCGGTCGAAACCGCTTCTTGTCCAATATACAGGTGCATGAACCCGCCGATTTTTCCGGCCTGGTACAATTCCGCGCCACGCTCTTCCAGGCGTCGAATCAGCACCATCTCATAATACATTTGTAACAACTTTTCTCTGTCCATGTGGTCTCCGATAATTAGGATGATGACATAAAAACAGCCGGGATAGACCCCGGCAGGAGAGCAATCTAACTTTACTACTGGGGTTAGTCGCATATTTATATCTTTTTTCTCATAAATTTTCCAGTATGCAATAACCCCAAAGGGGTGATTTTGATGCGATTTGAGAGTGATGTCTATCACTCCGGCTGACCGGTCATCCCTTGGGTTCGGATGGATTTGTGCCGCTGGTACGGATGTTGATGGTCTTTTTGAGGATATCGAACCAGAAAGGCGCGCCCTGCGCGGCGGCGATTCCGCTTACGAGCAGACCAAAGAATTTGAGCAGGATGCCGGTCGGGTCATTAGGCGCGGGGGCGTTGATAATTGGATAACACTGGTTGCCCACTTTCAAACCATAGTAATCGATGGGCGAGTCTGGCAGTAAAGTACATCTCTTTTGCGACCCGTCCATCATCGAGATGCCTCCGCTGCTGTCGGTTGGGAGCGGAGTGCCCACCCAGCCAATCGGAATGTTGAGGGTGTCAAATTGCACCTGCAGGGCAGCAAGTTCATTGGCGGTCATCAGGCGGAACTCGTCCTGACTTTTTTGCGCAAATGCCTCTGCCTGGGCAGTCATTGCCTGGCGCACAATTGGCTCCCGCCATAGGGTTTGGGTGAGTGCCAGCGTATCCGCATTCAGCACAATTGCCACAGCAATTCCAATCATTAGAGATACTTTTTGAGCGTGCCGTTTGTACCAACCGCTCAGCCGCTCCATGCCATTATCGAACCAGTTTTCGACGTTCTCGCGGGCGGCGGCAAGCGCATTTTCGCCCTTTTCAATGCCGAGCATCAGGCTTTCAAGGGCCTGCTTCAATTGTGGATTGGTTGCGCCGAGGACAGCAATCCCATTCCGAATCTGGTCGAAGGTGGAAAGTTCGCTCGCCTGGCTGCCTTCGCCAGTGGTTTGTTGATGCAAGGTTTCAATACTGGCCAGAATTTCATCGACCTCCCGGCTGGTCACTTCGACTCGGCGAAGTACCTGTTCGACGGCCTGTTGTAGGTTTGGATGGATGTTTCCAAGATGTTCCAACTCCATTTTTACGTTTGCCATGGCATTTTCGAGCGCGGCTTCTCCGGCTGGGATGTTAACGGCTTTGCGTGCCGCCGCCAGCACCAGCCGAAATTGCGCATTGGCGCGGGCCTTTTCGTCTTTTTTGAGCTTTTCGATATCCGAGCGCAGGGTATGGATTTCTTGCTGAAGGATGGACTGCTTTTTGCCTGCATTGGCCAGGATATCAAAAAGAGCGAGCGAGAACATGCGGGGTGGAATGTACGAAGGCCGCCGCATATTGGATTCGGTCTCGCCAGTGTGTAATGATTTAATCAGCGGATGCTCATAGAACTGGTCAGCCAGGGCTGGACTGGACAGAAAATTACGGATATGCGCTTCCAGCATGGTAGAACGCCAGCGCAAGCGGCCCCCCATCCATTCTTGAATGTACATGACGGCAATGCTCAGCACCAGCCAGGCAAAGATGAGACTGATGAAAATTTCGAAAATTGTGAGAAGTGACATTGTGCCTCCTGTCTAAATCGTGATTCCAGTATACAAGAAAACGCCTGGCTGGCGCCAGATTTACAGGATGAGTATTGGAGAAGTTCCTTAAGGAGGAAACAGCGAATTTAACAAGGGCGGAATTGCGCTTAAGGTCTCTACAATCACATCTGGAGGGGTAGGGCCAGGAGTTTGATTGCGAGCGCGCCGTTTTATCCAGATAGAGAACATCCCCAGCATTTTGGAACCGCCTATGTCCGCATCCAGCCGGTCACCCACCATGGCGGTCTGGTCGGGCATGTAGCCCCAATGCGCCAGAGCCAGTTCGAAAATGCGAGGGTGCGGCTTTCGGTATGAGCAGGCAGCGGAGGTCAGTACGAAGTCGAAGTATGGCTCGATGCCGAATTTTTCAACCAGTTGGAACACATCGCGGTTATCTCCAGCATTAGAGACCAGTCCGAGACGATATCCGGCAGATTGCAGCTCGGCTAAAGTAGAAGCGGCATCTGCCTCGAGCAGCCAGTTTTGTTGTGTAATGGCATAAAAGTCATCCAGGGCAGCGCGCAGGGTCTGTTCTGCCACGTTTTGGCATCCTTTTTCGGCCAGAAGTTGCTCTAACACGGCCGTGGTGCTTAACTCAAACAGGTGGCGGTCGCGGTCAACGTAATATTCTTCCAACTTTTGGCGGAATTCAGCCCCAAAGGTCTCGCAATTGAGAGGCAGCCCGTTCAGGCAGAGTGAGCGAGCCAATGCCTGGCCTGCTCGCTCAAAGACAGGCGGCCAGGCGTTAGCGGAATACATCAAGGTATCCCCAAGGTCGAACAAGACAGCCTGAAGAAAACGGGGCATGGAATATTAATATCCTCGTTGGCGGTCTACCAGGTTGTAAAGCGTTAATCCGCCCAGGTAACGCAACAGGTTTTCGGAGAACAACTGCATGGCGCGTTCGGTATAGCGCGGGCTGAAGCCGGAAATGTGCGGGCTGATGAGGACGTTAGGCATTCCCCAAAGCGGGCTAGAGGCTGGCAGGGGTTCTTCGGGAAATACATCCAGCGCGGCTCCGGCTAATTTCCCGCTTTTCAGGGCGTTGACCAATGCCGGGTGGTTGACTACGCCACCCCGCGAGACATCCACCAGAAATGCGCCCGGCTGAAGGGCTTGTAAGATGTTCTCGCCGATGAGTTCGGTGGTTTCCGCCGTGAGTGGAACGGTCACAATCAGAAAGTGGCATTCGCGCGCCATAGAGCGGAGTGCTTCAGCCGGATAGAGGCGAGTGACGAAATCGCCATTGGGGTCGCCTATCTCTTCGCTGGGGATGTAGCCGGAATCGGAGGGGCGCATGACGTTACGCTTGGTCGCCAACACGGTGACTCCAAATGGCCGCAAGAGTCGCGCCACCTGTCTGCCGATGCTGCCGTAGCCGACGATACCGGCGGTTTTGCCGCGCAACTCAAACGGCGAGAAACGTTCAAAGCGGTCTCTGGGCCATTCCGCTTTTTTTTGGGAGGCCAGTAGCGCTGGCACTTTGTGACTCAAGGAAAGCATCATTGCCAGGACATATTCTGCTACCTGCGAGGCGGCTGCGCCGCTCAGGGTAGTGATGAGCAAGCCATTTTTCTTAAGCAAGGGTTCGTCCAGAAACCGGTCAATTCCCGCAAAGTGAAATTGTAGCCACTTGAGCGCGGGTACTTGCTCTGGCAGGGGAAGGAGATGAGAAGTATAAAGCACCTCGGTACGCGCCCAGGTTTCGGCGGTAATCTCCCCCGCGCCACCCGCCGGGATAACGGTGATGTTGATGCGCGGGGAGATGCCGCGCAGTTGCGATAGCAGTGCCTCGCTGATGGGGACGGTTATCAGGACTTCAATCATTGGGGGCTCGGGCATGGAAGGTCGTTTCGGTATTTTATAAAATGGGGTTTCCCGCCATTTGCAACACCATTTCGGGGGCCAGGATGTGCTTTTGATTGCATTTTACCCCGCCCTGTTCATTATGTCACAGGGATAAGAGTACCGCCCATCCGGGTTGGATGGGCGGTTGGTTGAACTTCAATTGCTGGCTTTCGGGATAATCAGCCAGGCCAGCAGGTATAGCCCGATGCCTGGTACGCCGCCAGGCAGAAAGGCGATAAAAAATGCCAGCCGAAACCAAAAGGCGCTGATGCCAAAGAATTCGGCTAATCCGCCGCACACACCGGCGATGATACGATTATTGCGCGACCGACGTAAAGCAGGGCGGGTGTTGGTGGTCATGGGATACCTCCGTAAAATTGGGCAACGCAAAGGCGGTGCGCCTTTGCACAGGATGAGCAATGTGTAGATATACGGAAGTTTTCTGGCCTGGTTGCGCGCCAGGCTCATCCCGCGCCTTTGAGATAAATTCCGGATGGGTCGAGTTCTTCGCGCAGGATTTGGAGTTCGCGCGCTGTGACAGGTTCCGTTGTTTTGAGTTGCCCGGCTACTTTGAGCGGCCAGCCGGTATTCTCTTTCGCCATTTCGACGGTTTTTCCAGGATGCAGGGCGGTCAAAATCAGTTCGCCGCTTGGGTCTGGCTCCAGGAAGCCGATGTCGGTCACTACTCCCACCGGGCCTTTGCCGCGCAGTCCGGCCTTTTCGCGTTCGCCTGCGCCGTCCAGGTAGCCTGCCGAGGTCAGAAAATCTACTTTTTCGGGAAAACGCCTTTTCTGGTGGGGGGTCATAATGTAACAGCGATTGGCCCAGGCCGCTATTTCTTGCGCGCCGCCGGAACCGGGCAGCCGCACCCTGGGATGTTCATAATCTGTTCCAACGATAGTGGCGTTAATGTTGCCGTAGCGGTCAATTTGCGCGCCGCCCAGGAAGCCGACATCCACATTGCCGCGCTGGAGGTAATTGGCAAAAATATCGTACATACTGACGACTGAGAGGGCGCCGCTCACCAGAGTAGGGTCACCAATGGAGAGCGGAAGGCGGGCTGGTTCTGCGCCAATCACACCTGCCTCGTAAATCATCACCAGGTTGGGGGCGTGCGTGCGTTTGGCGAGGTTGCAGGCCAGGTTGGGTTGGCCAACTCCTACGAAAACCACGTCGCCATCTTTAAGCAGGCGCGCGGCATTTATAATCATAAGTTCGGCGGATGAGTATTCCATAAGATTTCCTTCTTGTTTGGTTATCTGGGCGTTTCGTGGTTGGTTGGGGCGAGGAAGCGCAAAATGTGGTGTGATACACTCTCTGGCGCTTCGAGCGGTAGAAGATGGGTGGTGCGCGGCAGGGTTTGAATTTGAATGCGCGGATGGAGTCTTTGGACGCAAAAAGCCGTCAGAGCCAGAAAGGTGTCGGTTTCGGCCCCGCGCAAAATGAGCGTGCGTGGCTCTAAGCGAGGCAGGCCGCGCCACAGGTCGAAATCGCGCCAGACGCTGGTATAGTAGATGCGGGTTTCCCATTCCGGCCTATAAAATAGCGCGTAGCCACCACGAGTATCCAGGCGGGTGATTCCCGAAATATATGCTCGAAGCGCATCATCGCTCAGGTAGCGAAATGTGGGGCGGCGGCGGTAGGCCGCAAAGGGACGTTCCAAATCATCGAAAACGCGACGGCGTTTTTGCGCGGCGGGAATGAGCGGATGCAGTTTATATCCCAGCCCCAGGGCGCGGACCAGATTCCAAAGCGCCATCCATCCTGGTGGAAAAAGTACCGGGTCGAGCAGCACGAGGTTTTGAAAACGTTTTGGTTGCCAGAGCGCAGCGCGCAGGGCGGCGATTCCGCCCATCGAATGACCGATGACGGTTACACTCTCCAGCTTGCGTTCATCAAGAAATTGCAGGAAGTCTGCCGACAATGGGTACCAGTCGTGCAGGTCCTCTGGCCTGGAATTGGGCCAGAGTGGACGCTGATGCATGGAAAGCACGCGGTAATGCGGTTTGAGCGCCTGGAACAAAGGCTGGTAGCATTCGGGCGGATACCCATTTGCGTGCAGGAAGCACAGCGTAGGGCCATCGCCGCCGAAGTCGCTGAAAGGAATCATCTGATTAGTAGCGTCCGTAGTTGACCGGTTGACTCATGCGCGCGGGCACATTGAGTTGCTTGTGTTTTTCGGAGCCGAGCCTGGCCCAATATTCTTGGCGGTCTTTTACGCCATAGACCCATTCTTCCAGATACTGTCGGGTGGCTTCAGGGTCAGCGGAGATTTTGTCCCAGGCCAGGTAGAATTCGTTATCGCGGTCGTAATAGCCCTGAGCGTAACTGGGATGCGCAGCATGAGAAACATGACATACCGCGCTGACGATAAACCCGGGAATCATCGTTCGGTTTGGGTCCGAGCGGATGACGCTCTCGTCAACAATTTCTTCGGCGGTCAGAATCACCCGCCTGGCTGCGAAAGCAACTTCCTTTTGTTCCCCAATGATGCCCCATAGATGGGCATTGCCCTGAGCGTCGGCCCGCTGAACATGGACAATGGCCACATCTGGGTTGAGCGCCGGAACAGTGATGACCTCGCGGCCACTGTAAGGGTCGGTAACGCGTTTAATCTGTGGATTTGATTTTTCCAGGTCGGTTGCCCCGGTCTGGTTCATGGGTAAGAAGGGCAGGCCACTGGCCCCGGCTTGTAAGCGGGTAATCATGCCGAAGTGAGAATACTCTTCCCATTCCAGTTGACCTTTTTCGATGGCGCTTCGCACGATGCGCAAACTGCCTACGCCCGGATTTCCCATGTATGAGAAAATCACCTTGCGGGCGCAACCGGCTGCCACCATTTGGTCATATATCAGGTCGGGAGTGGCGCGTGCCAGAGTCAGGTCTTTCTTGCCCTGGCGGATGATTTCATGTCCGGCGGCAAAGGGAATGAGATGAGTGAACCCGGCGGCGTAAACCACATCGCCATCGTTCACAAATTTCGCAATTGCGTCTTTCAGAGAAATTAATTTGGTCATGGATGTTCCTTTTGCTGGCGTGTAGCCATTTCGTGATAGATTTTGTAAATCTTTCCGCAAACAAGGCTATCGAAGAGCGAATTTTGAATCAGGCAGGACGTTTTATTTTTTCTTTTTGGCTTCTTTCTCTTTTTTCGCTGCCTCGCGTTTCTCTTTTGCTTCGCGCTGTTTCTGGCGCCATTTGCGAATGCCCTCGAATCGTCCGGCGGGTTTGGGAGGTGGCGCGGTCATGCGCAGGATGACCAGTCCGGCTCCTACGCTGAGCGCGCCAATGCACAGAAACGCCATGTAACTGAAACTCTTCTGGCGTTCAATATATTTTTTGATGTCTTCCTCGCGCAGTTCTCGGGTTGGAATTCCAAGCCTTTGAGCAGTTTGCGCGTTTGCATCGCGGGTTTGCAAGGCCTGAACGCCATACGCAATGTATTCTTGCGTGGCTCGCAAGTCTTTTACTTTGATACGGGTGGGCGTGGGTAAGTTTTGCGCCAGGGCGGTTTGCGCCCCTGTTTGTTGAGTCTGCGCAGCCTGCGCGGCATAGGCTGTGTTTGTCAGGGGAACTGCCTGGTTTTGGTAAGAACGCGAAATATCCGTTGAAATAAAAATCATCAACGCAAACAGCCCCAAGATAATAAAAAACGTTCCAATACGCGAGATAAACTCTCGGCGGTCAAGCGTTTCCTCACCCATGTTTGCCTCGGCAATGGAGTGGGTTCATAAGGTAAATTCTATCATGCAGGGCTGATAGAAAAGGCACAAACTGGCAGTTTTAAAGCGCCAGTTTCTAACGGGGGGCCAGCCAGCAGCAAAGCGCAGGCGCAGAATGGCCCTTTTGAAAAGGCGAATGTTTACCCCCCTTTAACTGCTTGCGCCCGGTGAACTTGGTATAATGATTTTGACCGATTGAGCGAGAGTGATTGAGATAGAGTTGCTCGCGTTCTTTGCGTTTGATTGGCCGTAACGCAAGGAATTCCATCGATTGCATGTGACAAGAAAGGAGAACCTGATGACGAAAACAGTCATCGCCGCTGCCCTGGGCGAATGTGTTCATGTGGCGGGGGTGTCTAATTTCCTGCACCTGGCAGAGCAAGCAGGCTGGAAAGCCATTTTCCTTGGCCCGGCGGTTTCGGTTGAATCTTTGTTGGAGGCTGCCCGCAATGAAAAAGCCGACCTGGTGGGCGTGTCGTATCGCCTGACGCCTGAAACGGGCGAGCGGCTGCTGGGCCAATTTGCGGAAGCCGCCAGCAGCCTGCATGAGGCGGGCGTGCGTTTTGCTTTTGCCGGTACGCCGCCAGTGGCAGAAAAGGCAGCTAAAATTGGCTTCTTTGAAAAGATTTTCGATGGAAGTGAGCAACCCGAAGAAGTTCTCGCTTACCTGAAAGGACTTCCCGCCCAGGCTGCCACCGAAACCGACTACCCGCAGACGACTACCGCGCGAATTGCCTGGAAGTCGCCTTTTCCAATTCTGCGTCACCACTTTGGCTTGCCGACCATGACAGCCACCATCGCAGGCATCGAGAAAATCGCCGAGGCTGGCGCGCTCGACCTGATTTCGCTTGGCACCGACCAGGATGCCCAGGAGAATTTCTTTCACCCCGAACGGCAAGACCCCCGTCGTAGAGGGGCGGGAGGGGTGCCTGTCCGCACGCCCAATGATTTCCGCGCCCTGTATCGCGCCACTCGCCGCGGCAACTACCCTCTCCTGAGGGCTTATTCTGGCACCGATGACTTCATCCGCTATGCCGAAATGTTGACGGAGACGATTCATAACGCCTGGTGCGCCATTCCGCTTTACTGGTTCAACCAGATGGATGGGCGCGGCCCGTGGGACCTGGAAGGTTCTATTCGTGAACATCAGCAAGTGATGGCCTGGTATGGAGAGCGCAATATTCCCGTCGAATTGAATGAACCCCATCACTGGGGGATGCGCGATGCGCCGGATGTCATTTTTGTTGTCTCTGCCTTTCTTTCAGCCTATAATGCCAAACAATATGGCGTCAAAGACTACATTGCCCAGATGATGTTTAACAGTCCGCCCGGAACCAGCGATGCGATGGATTTGGCAAAAATGCTGGCGGTGTTGGAACTGATTGCCCCCCTGGGCGCGCAATCATCCCATCCCGTGAATCAAAGTGAGGGGACACAACAAGGTTTTCGCATCTGGAAGCAAACCCGTATTGGCCTGCTCTCGCATCCGCTTGACCCCGAGGCCGCGCGCGGACACCTGGCCGCCAGCACTTACCTGCAAATGGCATTGCGCCCGCACATCTACCACATCGTTGGGCATACCGAAGCCGACCATGCCGCCACAGCCGATGACATTATCGAGGCGGTCAAAATTGTGCGGCGCGCTATCCATAACGCGCTTGGCGCTCCCGATATGACCCAGGCCCCTGAAGTGCAGACGCGCAAGGAACACCTTGTCTCTGAAGCCCGGGTGTTGCTGGATGCTATCTGTGACATCGCCCCGCCAGGGGTGGAAGACCCCTGGGTGGACGCCGTCACTCTGGCGAAGTCGGTGCAGCTGGGTCTGATGGATGCGCCTCAGTTGCGCAACAACCGCTTTGGGCGTGGTCAAATTCAGACGAGAATCGTCAATGGAGCGTGCGAGGCCGTTGATGGTCAGGGACGGCCCATCCCCGAAAAAATTCGCATTCAATCCATTTTTGCGAATGCATGACCTGATGAAGATTATCTTCAAAGTGATGGTCAACTTAACTCTAGCATGAGGAGACGACTATGGCCGAACGTTACACTGTACTCGGCGCGGGACATGGCGGTAAAGCCATGGCCGCTCACCTGGCCGTGATGGGCGCGGAAGTTGCTCTGTGGAACCGCTCTTTTGACCATATTGAAGTCATCAAAAAGCGTGGTGGAATTGACCTGGAAATTCCCGAAACCAGCACGCACTCTTTTGGAAAGATAAATTTGGTTACGTCAGAGATTGCCGAAGCGATTGGGTTTGCGCAAGTCATCATGGTGGTTTTGCCGTCCTCGGCGCATTCGGATGTTGCCAAAATTGCCGCGCCGCATTTGAAAGATGGGCAGATTGTAATTTTGCACCCTGGCCGCACCCTGGGCGCGGTCGAATTTGTGCGGGTGATGCGCGCCAGCGGTTGCGTTGCCGATGTGACCGTGGCAGAGGCCGAAACATTCATTTATGCCAGTCGGGCCGATGGCCCGGCCCAGGCGCGCATTTTTCGCGTCAAGGAGGCTGTTCCACTGGCTGCCCTGCCCTCCAATCGTAACGATTTGGTCTTGGATGCGATTCACCATGCTTATCCACAGTATATTGACGGCGTGGACGTGTTGCATACTGGCCTGAACAACATGGGCGCCATTTTTCACCCTGCTCTGACTCTGCTGAATGCAGGCTGGATTGAGCATACGCATGGTGATTATCAGTTCTACATCGATGGAGTGACTCCTTCGGTAGCGCGCGCCCTGGAGGTGCTGGACCGCGAGCGGGTGACTGTGGCTTCGGCGGTAGGTATCCGCGCCCGTACTGCGCTTGAATGGCTTAAACTTGCCTACGATACGACCGGGGCTGACCTTTACGAGGCCATCCAGAACCAGCCGGGGTATTATGGCATCAAAGCTCCACCTACGCTCAATCACCGCTATATTTTCGAGGATGTGCCGATGAGCCTGGTGCCGATTGCTTCACTGGGAATGCGCTACGGCGTGAGCGTACGTGGAATGGAGAGCGTCATCCGGTTGTGCAGTATTATTCATAAAACGGATTACTGGCGGCGCGGGCGCACGGTGGAAAAGTTAGGCCTGGAACAATGGAGCGTAAGTGAGTTGACCCGATTTGTGCAGGAGGGGGTCATAGATTAGCGCCGTTAAGTGGCGTGGCGACAGGTCGCCCGGGCTGCTTTCGGTGTTTTTTATTGGCCAGATAGACGCCGATTTATCTCGCAAATCGTGTTCGATTTGTCAATTTGCGGAGTTTGCTTGATAATAGCGCCATCCTCAACGAGAATCGAGAACCTGTGAATTCCTATCCTGCTTCTTCTGCTGAGCCGCGCACCGCGCTGCGCCCGACCACCCTCGAACAGTTGCCCCCCGCCCTGCGCGAAGCCGCCGCCCGCGCCGGTTGGACTTCCCTTGTCCCCGTCCAGGCGCGCGGATTGCCCTACCTGCTGGCCGGGCGAAACATGCTCATCCAGGCCCGCACCGGCAGTGGCAAAACCGGCGTTTTCCTCCTGCCCATGCTGGAACGGCTTGACCCGCAACGCCCAAACTGCCAGGCGCTTATTCTCGTTCCAACTCGTGAACTTGCTAAACAAGTCTGGCAAGAGGCTGAAAAATTGTTTGGCGAATCTGGTCTGCGGGCCGTGGCCGTCTATGGCGGCGTTGGTTACGGAGCGCAGACAGTGGCCCTCAAACAGGGCGCGCACGTTGTCGTCGGCACGCCGGGGCGCGTGTTAGACCACCTTTTGCGGCGGACGCTTTCGCTCGAACATCTCAAAATGCTCATTTTCGACGAAGCCGACCGCATGCTCTCGATGGGCTTCTATCCCGATATGCGCGAAGTACAACGTTACCTGCCGGGCCGAAATATCCATACCTGCATGTTTTCGGCCACCTTTCCCGAAGCGGTGTTGCGCGGCGCGCGTGAATTTGTCCGTGAGCCGGAATTTCTGAGCCTCAGCACGGACCATGTTCATGTCACGGAAACGGAACACATTTTTTATGTGGTGGAGGGCATGGACAAAGACCGCAGCCTGGTGCGGCTGATTGAAGTCGAGAACCCCGCTTCGGCGATTATCTTTTGCAATACCAAAGCCCAGGTGCATTATGTTGCGGTCGTTTTGCAGCGATTTGGCTACGATGCCGATGAATTGAGCGCGGATTTATCGCAATTGGAGCGTGAACGGGTGTTGGAACGGGTACGCAAAGGCACGCTGCGATTCCTGGTCGCCACTGATGTTGCCGCGCGCGGGCTGGATATTCCCAGCCTGGGATGCGTCATCCAGTACGAGCCGCCTGAGGAAGTCGAAAACTACATCCACCGCGCCGGGCGCACCGGGCGGGCTGGGGCCAGCGGGGTGGCGATTTCGCTCGTCAACCGGGGAGAACGCTACACGCTGGAGAAAATTGCCAGACAGTACAACATCCCGCTTGAAGAGCGGACGATTCCGAGTGACGAGGATGTAGCCGTTATCGTTGCTGAGCGGCTGACCGCCCTGCTGGAAGCGAAACTGCGCGCGCGTGACCGTCTCCAGGCTGAGCGTTCGCGCCGCTTTGCGGCCCTGGCGCGTACTCTGGCCGAGAACGAGGATGAATCGGCCATCATCACCATGCTACTCGATGAGTATTACCAGCAAAGCCTGCATGCCCCTGCGCCGCTGCCCGAGGGGACGCTAACTCCTAAACGGGAGCAGGCTCATCGCCGGGCCAGTCGTAACCGCCGTCGCCGCTAATGCTGACGAATTCGTATATGACCACCCATCTCCTTCATCCCAAAGAATATCCCTCGCTTCAGCCTGCCCATGCGCTTTGGAAGCAATATCAACCCGAACACGCCCCCTATGCTTTTCGGGCCCAAACTGAGGCGCAAGCCCAGGCCTGGCAGATGGAAACTCGCCTGGCTCTGGCTCGTACGCTTGGTTTACCGGCCCGCGATGCCAGCGGCCTGAACCCGCAATTGCTCGAATGCGTGGATAAAGGCGACTATCTACGCGAGAAAATTCTGCTCCAGACGGGTACGCATATGCTCATGCCGATTTATCTTTTACTGCCGAAAAACGCGCCGCGCCCCTTGCCGGTGGTTTTGGCGTTTCATGGGCATGGTTATGGTGTCAAAGATATTGTCGGGTTATGGGAGGATGGGGCGGAGCGCGATATCCCAGATGGCTACCACAAGGATTTTGGGGTATCTCTTTGCAGGGCCGGTTTGGCCGTCGCTGCGCCAGAAATTTCATGCTTTGGCGAACGCCAGACAGATTTTTCGTATTTGAATCCCCTGCTTGGTCAGGAAGCGCCATCCACCTGTGCTCATACTGCCATGCTGGCTTTGCACCTGGGCAGCACGGTTGTGGGTTTGCGCGTTCATGACGGAATGCGGCTGGTTGACTATCTCGAAACCCGTCCTGAATTGGACGCGAAACGGCTGGGCGTGATGGGCATTTCAGGCGGCGGAATGCATGCTTTCTTTTCGACCTGCCTGGACGAGCGCATTCGCGCCTGCGTGGTCAGTGGCTATTACTCGACATTCCGGGATTCCATTTTGGCGATGCGCCATTGCGCCTGCAATTTTGTGCCGGGGTTGGGGCAATTCGGCGAAATGTACGACCTGGTTGGGCTGATTGCGCCTCGCCCGATGCTGGTTGAAGCCGGGACCCACGACGGAATTTTCCCGATTCGGGCGGTGAAAGAAAGCGTTCGACGGGCAAATGCCGTTTATTCTGTTTTCGGCGCTGACCTGGAGGTTGAAACCGATTACTTCGAGGGGCGTCACCAAATCAGCGGGCGCAAGGCCTATGATTTTCTCAAGCAGGCCCTTGGAGACCCAGAGCAATAGAAACCAAACAGCCCCAAAACAAACCCCCTCCATTTTTTCTTTTTGGAGGGGGTTGTCGTTTATTCGGTTTGTCCGAGCAGATAGTTGGGTAAGCCCATCTGTTCCATCTGGTCAAGTTGGGCTTCGAGCCAGTCAATGTGGGCTTCCTCGTCTTTCAGGTTGTCTTCCAGCAGTTCGCGCGTGCCGCTGTCACCGAGTTCCATGCACAGGCGAATGCCGTCATTGTACGCCTTGACGGCCTCTGCTTCTGATTCGAGGTCGTTCTTGATTTGCGCATCTACCTTTGCGCCAATATGCATTGGTTTAAGATTGCTGACGATGGGCGTCCCTTCCAGGTATAAGATGCGGGCAATGAGGGCCTCGGCGTGCTTCATCTCCTGGATGGCGCGTTTTTCAACGGCATGATGTAATTTGGTATAGCCCCAGTTGGCGCACATCTCAGAGTGGACAATGTACTGGTTGATGGCGGTCAGTTCGTCTGCCAGGTAATCATTTAATGCGGTGATGATTTTTTCGTGGCCTTTCATGATATCCTCCATAAGGAAATGGGCGGGAAATGTCAGTAGTTTCATTGTAACGCAATTTTGCGCAACTATTTGCGAGACTGTACATCTAAAGGTTAGTTTTAGGTTTTGCAATGGCGGTTCTTCATTCAGCAATGGCAGCAACAAGCCGCACGCCGTCAACATATCTCAAAAGCAGTGAAACCCGCCCATCCGACCATGTAAAAATTCTTTAGAAAGGTTTCTCGCAATCAGGAAGGTGTCCAATGACCGAATTCGGATTCAAGACGGTACTCTCGCTCAACTACGAAGCCGCTCTCGAAAAAGTCACCGAGGCCCTTAAAGCGGAGGGTTTTGGGGTGTTGACCAGCATCGATGTCAAAGAGACGATGAAGAAGAAACTGGGTGTCGATTTTCGCCGCTATGCCATTTTGGGGGCCTGCAACCCGCCTTTAGCGCACCGCGCCTTGAGCGCGCGTCCTGAACTCGGTCTGTTGTTACCCTGTAACGTCATCGTATATCAGGAAGGCGATGAGACTGTTGTCAATGTGGTTGACCCGCTCGCCATGTTTCAGTTTGTAGATGTGCCTGAACTGGAATCGGTGGCAGCCGAGGCACGCCAGCGGTTGCAGCGCGTTTCGCAGTCGTTACAAAGCCTTGAGCGTTCATGATGGACGGGAACTTAACCATTGGGCATGATGCTTTAAACGAAAAAGAGCGGTGTTTGCCGCTCTTTTTTTTAACTTCCTGCGCAAACTACCCAACGCGTAATTTTTAAAGCAGTGTTTCGAGCCGCTCCACCAGTCTGGACAAGGCTCCAAAAGCGGCCTCAATCGGCGCGGGGGAGGTCAAATCGACCCCTGCGAGTTGAAGCGCCTCGAGCGGGTAGCGCGAGCCGCCAGATTTGAGAAAGTCGAGATAACGGGCCGCCGCTTCCGGGTCGTGGCCGTTGGTGACTCTCTGCGAGAGGGCATGGGCGCCCGAAATTCCCGTTGCATACTGGTAAACATAAAAGTTCATGTACAGGTGCAGGAATTGCGCCCAGGTGATTCCAATTCGCTCACGGTCAAACTCCACTTCTTCGCCATAGCCTTCCCTGAATAACTCGGCCAGCGTTTCAACCATGATATCCGCATTGAGCGGCGCTCCTTGTTCGGCGCGCGCGTGTATCTCTAATTCGAATCGCGCCAGGGTTGGCATAATAAAGAAATAGCGGTGATAGTTCGACATGGCTTCCTCAATCAGCGCAATTTGGAAAGCCGGGTCGGTCTGGGTGCGCATCAGGTAGTCGCGAACGGTCGCCTGGTTGAAGTTGGAGGCTACTTCGGCCACGAACAATCCATAGCGGCTATAAAGGAAACGCTGGCTCGCGCGGGAGTAGTAGGAATGCATCGAGTGACCGAGCTCATGCGCCAGTGTGGACAGGCTGAATACGTCATCGGCGTAGGACATCATGATGAAGGGCCGCGTGCCGAATGAGCCGCTCGAAAACGCGCCCTCCCGCTTGCCACGATTGCGCGCCCGGTCGACCCAGCGCTCCTCGAGACAGCCGCGCCGTAAAATTCGGACGTATTCCTCGCCAAGCGGGGCCATGCCTTCGCAAATCCATTCAACCGCCTGCTCGAATGGCACGACCGGCTTGCTGCTGGTGAGTGGGGCTTTGATGTCGTACACGCCAAGCCTTTCCAGGCCAAGCGCCTTTTTGCGTAGACGCCAGTATTGATGCCAGATTGGAAGATTTCGCTTAAAGACCTCGATGAGATTATGAAAGACTTCGACCGGGATGTTGTTCGGTTCCAGGGCAGCGTGCAGCGAACTGGGGTAATTTCGCGCGCGGGCATTGAACACATCCTGCTTGATGGCCGTTGTCAGAATAGCGGCAGATGTATTCTTAAAAGCCAGATAGCCATCGGCGTAGTTTTGCCATGCTGAGCGACGTAACTGCCGGTCGGGGTGTGAAATGAGCGAGCCAATGTTGGCCTGGCCGATTTCCGTCTGGGTGCCATCCGCAGCGGTGGCAGGCTGAAATTTCAGGTCGGCATTGGTGAGCATGTTGAAGGCGTTAAATGCGCCCGCAAACGGGTCGCTTGCCAGGGCTAATACCTGCTCGACCTCGCCTGATCGGACGTGGGCGCTGCGCTTTTCCAGTCGGTCGATATAATGGGCCAGGAAGGCCAGCATAGGATGGTCTTGCATCCATGCTTTGAGTGTCTCGAACCCGACCGACATCAGTTCGGGGTCAAGGAAGGCCATCACCGCCCCGGCTTTTGCGCCGAGACTACGCGCCTGGCCTGCCCGGGCGTGGGCGGCCTGGTCAAATGAATCGACCGCGCTGGCGTTCTGGGCATAGACCATGACCTTGCCGAGCAGCGCGCCGACTTCCTCGAATTGCTTAATCGCTTCCAGCAGAACTTGCGGCCCTTCCTTGAGCCGTCCCTGGTAGGCGGCGAGGGAGGGTAGCAGGTCTTCCAGCGTTTTGCAGGCGGCTTCCCAATCAGCGGGCGTTGCAAAAACCGATTCCAGAGACCAGGTTTCCTCGAGTGGGACCGCGCTGCGGGCAGGCAGGGTAGTGAGTGACATTCGTTAATCCTCGAAGGTGAATCTGGTTGGATTTTCGAAAAAAACTGTCCAGGCCAGGACTTTTTTGGGCGTAAAAGCATACAGGCCGCCCTCGTCCCACTGGTCGGGTTTGGGGGCGTAGCCGTGCGCCTCGTATTTGGCGCAATATGCAGCGGCGATTTTGGCGGCCAGTTCTGGTTCTGGCTTGCCAACCGGAGCAGAAGTTCCCTCGGCAATGACAGCCTGTTCGCCATCTTCCAGGTGCAGGGTGATGTACGGGTTTTGAACGATATTATGGGCGTGGCGCGTCTCCGGGCTGCCATCGTAATAGAACTTGCCATCCACGAACACACCCCAACGCGGAATGGTGTGCGGGCGTCCATTGGGACGCACTGAGCTGAGCCAGTAATTTTTCGATTCTTCCAGCCGCTGAGCGACATACTCCCACGAAACCGTTGATTTTGGGTGGTCAACATAGCCGGGTGGAAACTTTGGACGGGTGATTTGGGGTTTAGTCATATTTCCTCGTTTGATATATTCCTTGTTTGGCAAGTATAATGCCATCGCCGGGCTGCTCTCACGCTCGTATGGGGCCAATGACCGCCCGCGCAGCCGCCTGGAACTGGCTCTTGAACATTCGCTGGTCTTTGGCCTGTACGACGGCGCCAGGTGGGCGTGGCGCGCGTCGTCACCGACTGCTCACTTCCCCAACGCCATCTTCACCGCTTCATAGACGTTCACCACTCCATAACCATAGGCCGCATTGGGCGTGCCGCCTTCAAAACAGCCGTTTTCCATGCTTCCGGCATAGGGGCTGGCAGTTTCAATCAGAATTTGCTCGGTGCGCTCGATGTCGCCAATCAAATTGGGATTAGCCGACCACAAGAGCGCCACCGCCCCCGCCAGGTGCGGCCCGGCCATCGAAGTGCCGCTATTGGCTGCGTAGGTGTTGCCTGGCATGGAAGAGAAAACATCCACCCCAGGAGCAGCAATATCGGGCTTTATGCGCCCAGAGCCATCTGCCGTAACCGGGCCGCGGCTGCTGAACTCGGCCATGTTCCCAAAGCGGTCCACCGCCCCCACCGAAAAAACTGCCTCGTAGAGCGAAAGCGGCGCGTTGATGGTTGAACAGTTGGGGCCGTCGTTGCCCGCCGAAACGACGACGAAAATCCCGGCGGTGCGCAGGTTTTCAGCGGCCTGTTGCAGCGAGGTCGGGTCACAGCCTTCAATTTCAGGACAGCCCCACGAGTTGTTCAGGACGTGCGCGGCGCGGGTGGGGTCGCCATCGGTAAACGGGTCGCCGCCTTGCGGGAAGGGCGCCAGCATAAACTGTAAACAATCGAGATAAAGCGCCGGGTTGCCCAGGTTACGGTTCAGGTTGACGCACGCGAACCAGGTTGCTTCGGGCGCCACCCCAATCCCTCCCGCGCCGAGAACCGTCCCCAGGGTGTGCGTGCCATGGCCGCCCTCGTCGTTGGGAGAGCGCGTTCCTTCCCAGGGGTCGAACCAGTTGTAATCATCACCTGTTGCCGCGCCGCGATATTGCGCCGCCAGTGCGGGGTGCGTGCCATCCACCCCGCTATCCGATTGACCGATGACAATCCCCTGACCCTTTGCGCCGAACTCTTCCCAGACCTTGTCCGCGCCTATCATTTTGATATTCCAGCCTGGGTTTTCCAGCACGCTGGTCGCTTCTCCGCGGCTGATGCTCGCCGCCGGAACTGGGCGCAGGCGCGGGCTGGGGATAACCCGTTCCACTTCAGGGCGGGTCAACAGATAAAGGCGCACCAGCGTGCTGCCCTGCACTTCGAGCGCATTGACCAGGTAATAGGGCGTATAAGAGATGCGAAACGTATCCAGCGTCTGGCGCAGGTCAGATTGCGTGGTGTTGGCGTGCGCCGTCAGACGGGTATAGGCTTCCGTCAGGCGTTGGTTGCGGTCTCTAATCGAAGCCACATCCGAAATATTGGCCTGGTCTTTCAGGATGACGAACAGCCGGTCGCCATAGAAGCCGCGATTGCCAGCAAAGAAATACAGCGCAAAGAGCAGAATCCACGCCGCCCCCGCGCCGATTCCCGCTGCCGTTTTGGCCCAGGGCTGCTCGCCGAACAATTTCCGCGCGCCCCAGGCCAACCCGCCCGTCAGCCATCCCAGCCCAATGGTAACCGCCACCGCCTGGAAAGCGATTCCGCCCAGGTCGCCCAGCATGATGGTCAACTCAGTCGGGTCGAAGAACATCAGCCCGGCTGCGGCCAATAGTCCGGAGGCAGCAGCGACAGCGGCGGCAGAAGGCGCGAGCGCGGACAATGCAAACGCAAACGGAGGCAGGAGTCCGAGCAGGATTAACTGCCCCCCATCGTATCCCAGCGCCGAACCGAGCAGAGCCAGCAGCGCGCCAATTCCCAATCCATCCAAAAAACCATTTTCAGTGCTGGCCGAAAGGAGCGCCGCAGACAGAAGCCCAAACGCCAGCCCGGCCAAAAGCTGTGTGATGGCCTCGCCAGGCGAGCCGAGCGCGCCCAGCACGGCCAGCGGCGTCATCCCAACCGCCGCCGCCAGCAAACCAGCAGGAAGCGCGCCGAAGTGCCACTTCAGACTGCCGCGCCGCAGAAAGAGCGCAACCCCGGCCCCAGCCAGCGCAATCACTAATTGCGCCAGCGCGCCAATCTGGTCATTGTTGGGGCCAATCAGCCGCAAGCCCAGCCCCGGAAAGGCCAGCAGCGCCGCGCCCAGCCAGCCCGCATACACCGGGCGGTAGCGGTCATCGCGGGTGAAAAACCACAGCAGGCCAAGCACAAAAGACAACGAAACTGCCTGAATTGCCAGCCCCACCAGGCCAGATTGCGCCAGCATGGCCGCACTGCCGGTTGCCAGCGCCATTTGCTCCATAAACCACAAGACGAAATGATAAGCCAGCGTCCCACACACCAGCGTGGGCGCGAACAAAAGAAATATCACAGTTGCCAGAGTTGAACGGGAACTTGTCGGTGTTTCGGTCATAACGTAATCTCCCATAATCCACGCACGGAGTTGAGCAGGAATATCTTATCACACCCGGCCAGGTCTTCCACGCGAATCACCGCCTCGCGCAGCCTGCCTTCGGCCAGCCATTGGGCGCGCGCCGTGCCGGGCAGCAGGCCGCATTCCACCGGCGGAGTAAGCAGTTCGCCGCCGCGCGCCACCACCAGGTTGGCGATGGTGCTTTCAGTCAGTTCGCCGCGCTCATTCCATAGCAAAACGTCGTCGCACTCTGGCAGACGCGCGGCTTCATAAGGTTTGCGGTAGGTTGTCTTGTGATAAAGGAATGGATTTTTCGACGGGATGGGATTCTCCGCCAGCCGAATGCGGTACGGGGCCGGGAGCGGGTTCAGCGCGGAACGCTCCAGGCTGATTTCGCCTTCCGCATCGAGCAGCAGGCGTACCCGCTGGGGCGTTTCTGCGCGCAGCGCGGAGAGTTTCTCACGAATTTGGGATTCGTCGAAAGCGAAATCGAAATACGCAGCCGATTCACGCATGCGTTCCAGGTGTCTTTCCTGCAATACAAAGCCGCCTTCCGGCGTCCAGAGCAAGGTTTCGAGGAGCGAAAAATCGGGCGGCGTTTCGGTCAGGATTTTGGCTTTGGCGTGGGCTTCCTGCATTTCATCGCGCGGCTCCGAATCCCACACAATCCCCCCGCCCAGGCCGTATTCCACCTGCCCGGAGCGTTTTTCCAGCAAAAAGGTACGGATTGCTACGTTGAACTGCGCCCGCCGCCGCTCGGCTGAGCGCTCGCGGCCAAACCCCGGCGCAATGTAGCCAAGCGTGCCGGTATAAATTCGGCGCGGAGAGTTTTCCAGTTCCCGAATGATTCGCATGGTGCTGGCTTTGGGCGCGCCGGTGATGGATGCCGCCGGAAAGAGCGCCGCAAAAATCTCGCTCAGGCTGGCGCGCGTTTCACACGCTACCGTGCTGGTCATCTGCCAGACGGTGCGATATTTTTCCACCTCGAACAATTCTGGTACGCGCACGCTGCCCAGGCGGGCAATGCGCCCCATGTCGTTGCGTACCATATCCACAATCATCACGTTTTCGGCGCGATTTTTTTCAGAGTTTCTGAGCCATTCGGCCTGAGCCAGGTCATCCGCCAGCCGCAAGCCGCGCGGGGCCGTGCCTTTCATTGGTTTTGAGACCAGTCGTTCGCCATCCAGCGTAAAAAACAACTCCGGCGAGGCCGAGCCGATGACCCAATCATCTGTTTCAGCGAAGACCGGGTAGCCGCCTCCCTGGGCGCGGACGGCGCGGGCAAACAACTCCCAGGCATTGCCCGCAAAGGGCGCGCCCAGCCGAAAGGTGTAATTGACCTGATAAGTTTGCCCGGCGGCGATGTGATTCTTAATTTGCGCAAACCCGGCGTTGTACTCCTCCACGCTGACTGAGGGCTGCCATTTCAGATGCGCGCCCCGACCCACTTTGGGCGGCGCGGCGGCTGTCTGGGCCGATTGGTAAATCCCAAACCAGAGCAGGGGCAGCCCGCTCGGGTCGTGATGTGTTAGCAATGCAGGGTCAAAGGCAGGGGCAGCCTCGTAGGTCACAAACCCGGCTGCCCAAAACCCGCGCCGGGCCGCTGCTTCTACTTCGCGCAGGGCTGGCCCGACATCGGCAGCCCGATGAGCAACAAAGACGCTGACCGGGTTCATGAATTCCAGCCAGCGTTGCGAGAAGTGGTCGAAAAGAAAAATGTGGTTGGACACGCGAAAATTATAGCATGTGAGTTATACTCACCCCATGTCTACGCTTATTCTCAAACCCGGACGCGAAAAATCCCTCCTGCGCCGCCATCCCTGGATATTCTCCGGCGCGGTAGATAAAGTCACCGGCAACCCTCAGCCTGGCGAAACGGTCGAAGTGCGCGATGCGCAAGGCAACTGGCTGGGGCGCGCGGCCTACTCGCCCGTCTCGCAAATTCGAGCGCGAGTCTGGACTTTTGACCCGGAGGAAACCGTTGACGCGGATTTTTTCCGGCGAAAGATACAATCCGCGCTGAACAGGCGAAACGCTGCCGGGCTGAAACAGGCTTCCGACGCGATTCGCCTGGTCCACGCTGAATCCGATGGCCTGCCCGGCCTGGTGGTTGACCGTTATGGAGAAATTCTCGTCCTGCAATTGCTCACGGCTGGCTGTGAGTTCTGGCGCGAGACCCTGGCCGACCTGCTGCTCGAACAAACCGGCGCAACCGCCATTTACGAGCGTTCCGACGCCGATGTACGCGCGTTGGAAGGGTTATCGGCTCGCACAGGTCTCTTGCGCGGCTCAAGTATTGAACCGCGAATCACAATAATCGAATACGGCCTGAAATTCCTGGTCAACATCGAAACCGGCCACAAAACCGGCTTCTATTTAGACCAGCGCGCCAACCGCAAACGGGTTGGCGAGTTGGCGCAGGGGCGTGATGTGTTGAATTGTTTTTGCTACACGGGCGGGTTCAGCATTTATGCCGCGGCAGGCGGCGCTCAATCGGTACTGTCGGTAGATACCAGCAGCGAGGCGCTGGCCCTGGGGCAGGAAAACGCCCAACTTAACGGGATGCAGACTAATAACCTTGACTGGCTGGAGGCGGATGTCTTCACCGCTTTGCGAAAATTCCGCGACCAGAACCGCTCCTGGGATTTAATCCTCCTCGACCCGCCCAAATTTGCCCCCACCGCCGCTCAGGCCGAAAAAGCCGCGCGCGGCTATAAGGACATTAACCGCCTGGCCTTCAAATTGCTGCGTCCTGGCGGCATTCTGGTCACGTTTTCCTGCTCCGGCGGCATTGATGCGGCCCTGTTCCAGAAAATCGTTGCCAGCGCCGCGCTCGATGCAGGCGTGGAAGCGCAAATTGTGGAGTACCTGACGCAAGGGCCAGACCATCCGGTATCGTTGCATTTCCCCGAAGGGGCTTACCTGAAAGGGCTGGTGCTGGTGAAAGGGTAATGCCCCCAATGCCATGTTGACCGGGAAGGGCCGCTTCAAAAAAAAGACCGGGATGCCCCCGGTCTTGCGATTTATTTGGGTGGGGTGGTTCAGTCATCCTCTCCCAGCGCTGAGATGGCGCGAAACAGGCCAAAAACCAGCAACCCAAGTTTAATGCCCTCCGTGATGGTCAGGGTGCTATCACGTCCGCTTTTTTCGGCTCGGCGGCGCAATAGCAGAGCGGCAACCAGGCCTGCGCCTGCGCCAACCAGGGCGCCGGTCAACAGGATTTTATTGGAGTTCGGTTTGCGCAGTTCAATTTCGTCTTTGGGGGTCATAAGATTATTCCTTGCGTCGCGTGCCTGTCTGAGTTTTGGAGAAAACTCCCAGCCAGGCCTTGAGACTGAGTATTGGTTGGGTAATTTTTTCGGTCCACAGCACAATTTCTTGATTGAGCCACAGGGCATACTGTTGCGCCAGGCCGGTATAGCGTGGCGCTACACCCAGCAGTTTTGCCAGCCCGTAAACCATTCCGCCGAGCAGGGCCAGAATGACCAGGGCCAGGAACATCATTGGGATAATGAGCCAGATGAGGGAGATGTCGGCCCACAGGCTGACGCCAGCATGACCGCGGACTGCGCTATAAATCGCCAGGGTGGAAAATCCCAGCCCGATGAAAGTGACCAGGAGAATAGGCAGGAGAATCTGGCGGGTGAAATCGCGCCGATGTTTGCGATAGGATGGGTGGTTGGGGCGGGGGCTGTTTTGCGTGGCTTTGGGAACAGTGTCCATAGCGTTATTTTAGCACGAAACACGAGGCCATTTTCTACATTTCGTCAATGTCGAAGGTTTATGAAGACGCCAGGCAGTCTATTCTTCGCGCTTGATGAGGCTCTTGGCTTCGGACTGCGTGGATGCGGTGATTGTGTGCGAGAAGCGAGTTAGAGTGCCTTTGTAGGGAACTGCGCCGTTATGAACAACCCAGCCATCCATGTTGAAGGGAATGGGGCTGTCGGCCAGAATCCATTCGCCGTTGTATTTTCGGGCAATGTGGACGTTCGTGCCGGTCGATTCTCCGCCTTCGCAGGAGGCATGGCCTAGACGCTCGCCTGCTTTTAAGGTCATTCCGACGCTGGGGCGGTTCTCACTGGCGAGGTGCAGGTAAAAAAGAACCCAACCGGTGCGTTCATCGCCGTCGCCGTCCAAGTCGAGCATAATTTGACCTGGCTGAGAGCGGGCCACAACTCCATCGGCCATGGCCGTTACCCATTCGCCGGTGGCGTTGCATTCCGAAACGCCGGTCGGGGCGAAATCGATGGCTGCGTATGGTTCGCCCTTGCCCCAACCCGTGTGGGGGCCGCCAGTATAATTCCAGGGTTTGCCATTTTCGAAAGGCAGAATGAGGGCAGGTTGTTGTAAACTGCCAGGGAGATGAGGAGGGGCATTTTGCCAGGGGTCGCCAAATAAAAGGGCGTAGGTTTCGGCCAGCCCGCCGGGGCCAATCATTTGGTCGAAGAGCGGGGGAGAGTGCAGGCGCGAGAAAGTATACTGAATGGCAACCGTGGCGGCGTTCTGCCAGGGGTCGGGGCGGTATAGACGACCATCGGGAGTTTCAAATTCCAGCAGCGTCCCGCGCCGCCAGGCGTAGTAGCCATTATTCAGGGTATTGGCAGAGTAGATGAGTTGTAAATACAAGCCGCGATAGGCCGGGTTATAGTAATTAAGCAGGTAATCGGTATCGGTGGGTGGTTCAGGTTTGGTCAATGCGCCGGAATAATATTCGAGCAGGGCCAGCAACAGGCGTGGGCTAACGCTGAAGTTGGTGGAAACAAGTTGCACCAACTCTGCGCCGCTGCGCGGGCCATCGGCAATTTGCTCCTGGTAGTTTTTCAGCCAGCCTGGCTGGGAATTGACAAAGGCGGCCAGGTCAAACTCAACCTGTGCTGGGCCGTTGACAAATAAGCTATCTGGGATAATCTGGTAAGGCGTTCCCCAAAGGGCTTTGTAGTAGATGGGGATTTTCATGGGGAAGCCGGGCGGCATGGTGCTTGCATCCAGTGGAATGACTGGATTGGCGGCGCGGATTTCGGCTTCGGTGGTGTTGAAGCGCGCGGCCAGGGCCGGGAGCGTATCACCTGTCTGGGCAATGTAATCGACCAGTTGGCCGGGTTCATAGGGTGGATGGGTAGGGAGAGGGGTGAAGACTGCTGCCGGGGTGGGGAATTTCTCGTTGTCCGGCGATTCCGGCGTTAACGGGGCTGGTTCTGGCGTAGCGGCGCACGCGGCCAGCAATAGGTTCACGCTTAGAAAAATTCCTGTCAGGCGTATCCACATGTTTTTCACAATCACAAATGACCAGTTCCTGATTACTGTTTCTCCCGAATGATGCGCGTTTCAAAACTGCCGCTGGTATTGGCCTCAATGACTTTATCCCCTTTGGTCAGGCTGCCTTTGTAAGGAGCATTGCCGTTGCGTGAAATCCAGCCTTCCAGGTCAAAGGGCAGTGGGCCATCCGCCAGAATCCACTCGCCGTTGTATTTGCGGGCGATGTGGACGTGCGTGCCGGTGGAAACGCCGCCCTCGCAGGAGGGATAGCCGATTTTGTCGTCTTGTTGTAGCACTGCGCCGAGTTCGGCCTTGCCTTTTGTGGCAATGTGCAGGAAGAGAATCGCCCAACCGGTGCGCTCGTCGCCGTCGCCATCTAAATCGAGGATGACAACACCCTCGCCGATGCGGGCTACGGTGCCCGGAGCGGGCGCCAGGACCCAGTTGTCCGATTGGGCGCATCCGCCGACGATTGAGCCGGGGGCGAAGTCGAGCGCGGCCAGCGCGCCGCGTTTTTCCCAGGCTGAGTGCGGCCCCCCTGTGAAGGCCCATATTTTGCCACGTTCAAACGGCAGGCTGAGTTCAGGCTGCCGCAAGCCGTCGGGCAGAGTTGGTTCAAAGGACTGGGCGCGCTCCCAGGTTGGGCCAAACATTTCGGCATACAGGGCCGCAAACCCGCCGGGAGCAACAATTTGCTCCCATTCGGCGCGCGTGTGAGTTTGCGCAAAATAATATTGGATGGCGGCGGTACCGGCGTTGAGATGTGGGTTGAGACGCAGGCTGGAGCCATCTTTGAAGGTGATGGTGGTGAGCGTGCCGGAGCGCCAGCCATAATAGCCCTCGGAAAGCGTGCCGGAGGCCCACATCAGTTGGCGGAACAGACCCCGGTAGTGATAATCAACGTAGCCGAGAGGGTATTCATCGTCGGCCAGATTCTTGGGCTGGCCGCGAACCCAGCTGCTTTCCCATTCGATGATGGCAAGAATGATGCGTGGGTTGAGCGAATTTTCGAGACAGATGCGTTCGACTGCCTGGGCGCCCGTTGTCCAGCCGCCGCTCAGGATATATTCTTTATATTGATTCAGGTAGCCGTTTTGTTCTGTAATGTATTGAGTTGCGTCGAAGCCGATGGTCGACGGGCCGTAGACGATTTCGCTATCTGGAATCAATCGCGCGCCGGGCGTGCGCTGTTCTTCGGGGCCGGGTTTGGGAACAAGCATGAGCGTACCGACCGGCAACATGACATCGGCTGGCGGTAGGATGATGTCGGTAATTATTTGATTGGAATCCAGTCCGAAGCGAGTCGCCACTATGTTCAGTGTATCGCCTCCCTGGGTTTGATAGACATCCATGGGGCCAGCGGTGTTGACTGGCGGCAGCGTGGCCGTGGGAGTTTGCTGGGGAAGAATGGATGTTTCGCCTCCACCGCTTAGCGCGCGGGTGGGGAGCATTCCGGGCGTAGGGCTGCCTGGCAAGGGCAAGACGACAAGCGGCGTGGGCCCCGATGGAAGAGTGGGAAAGGGTGTGTAGGTTGGGAGCAGCCTCAGGCTGGCGGCAGAGGGTGTAGGGGTAAGCGGTTCGCCCCACAGGCTGGGGTCGCCGCGGCAGGCCGCGAGCAGGCTGGCAAGCAGAATAACGATAAAAATGCGGTTCAAGATACCCATATCGCCCAGATTATACCCTTATGAAGCCGGGAACCTGGCGGAATACGTCTTTTGCAAGAAGTTCAATATGCGAGTATGATATGTGTAAACTACGAACGGGGCTACCCAGCGCCGAGGGTTGCCTGCCGGAGGAGAATTATGAAATCGTTGCGCTTTTTTAGGATGCGCCTGGGTGTGCTGTTAATCTTGAGTCTGGTTACGCTTTCCTGTACCTGGTCACTGATTGACTTTGGATTTCCCAGCGGGCCGACGCCGATTGCAGGCCCTGGCGGAAATCCTACCCCCGTGGCGCTCGCCGAGGTCACCTTCACTGCGTTCCTGCCTGCGCCGCTTGCGCCCGGTGAGTCGATGGTGATTGGAATTTTGGACGAAGTGACCGGCCTGGGGCTGAACCCCACCTTATACCCGATGACTCAGGTGAATGCCCAACAGTACAGTATCAAATTGCCTCTGGTTTTGAATTCCGTTATCAAATATCGATATTATCGTCAGGGGGCGTTCACCGCCTTAGAAGATACTGCCGCTGGGGGCATGGTGCGTTATCGGCTTTATCATGTCACCGGCCCTGGTGGCAGCGAAGACCGCATTGCCTCGTGGAGCGATACGCCTTTTACAGGGCAAACCGGCAGCCTGGGTGGGACGGTGATGGATACGAAAACTGGGCGACCGGTCGCCAATATGCTGGTGAACGCGGGGGGAATTTCTACGCTGACCGATTCGCTCGGACAGTTCCTGATTCATGGTCTGCCCGTTGGGACGCATACGCTGGTGGCCTATGCTCCCGATGGGATGTACACCACCTTCCAGCAGGGCGCATCGGTGGCTCCTGGTTTGACAACCAATGCCTCGCTTTCGGTTCAGTCTGTTCCGACTGTGCGAGTGACGTTTACCGTCACAATGCCTTCGGAGACGGTCCGTGGCGCGCCGGTACGCCTGGCTGGGAACTTGCTCCAACTGGGCAACACGTTTGCCGACCTGAATGGTGGTATAAGCACCGTTGCAACGCGTATGCCCACGCTTGCCGCGCTCGACGATACTCGCCAGGGAATTACCCTGAATTTGCCGGTTGGCGCGGATGTGCGCTATAAATATACCCTGGGAGATGGTTTCTGGAACGCTGAACATGCTCAAGATGGCGCGTTTGTCGTTCGTCAGTTGATTGTTCCCGCAACGGACGTGACGGTGAACGATACCGTCTTTACCTGGGCTTCCGGCGGCTCGGCACCCATCTTGTTCGAGGTGAGCGTTCCGCCAAACACGCCGCCGGGAGAGAATATCTCTATTCAGTTCAATCCCTATGGTTGGACTGAGCCCTTCCCAATGTGGCCGCTGGGCGGTAATCGCTGGGTTTATAAACTTTATAGCCCGCTCAATATCCTTGGCTCGTTCCACTATCGCTACTGTCGCAATGACCAGTGTGGCTCTGCCGATGATTCCTTTACGGCGGGAGCGCAGGCCAACAGTCGGGTTATCAGTACCAGTATGACAGGCCAGGATGTGCAGGATTCAGTGGGCGCCTGGGCCTGGTGGCCCGATGTGGAGCCAAGTACCATCGTTGCCGTTCCAATCAACCCACGCAAAGGCGGTTTTTGGGCGGGGATGGAGCTTTCTCCCAACTATCATCCCAACTGGCAGGCGCTATTTCCTTCGGCGATGCAGTCGGTGCAATCGCTGGGGGTGAACACCCTGGTATTGACCCCTACCTGGACCGCCAGCGCGGTCAATCCGTTGACGTTTGCTCCTACCCCTGGCCTTGACCCGCTATGGGGAGATGTTGTTCAGGCAGTGCAGTACGGCCGCGCTCAAAATCTGAGCGTAGCCCTTTACGCCGCGCCCCGCCTGTTTCCATCCACGCCCGATTTTTGGTTCCAGTCGCCGCGCAGCGCCGAGTGGTGGGAGACCTGGTTCAATCGCTATCGGGCTTTTGCGCTCTATCACGCCGACCTGGCTCAGCAAGCAGGAGCGCAGTCGCTCATTCTGGGAGGGGAAGCGGTCATGCCGGCCATCCCTGGCGGGTTGCTGCCCAATGGCGCGCCTTCTGGCGTCCCCGCCGACGCTGAAAATCGCTGGCGAGCTATCCTGACCGAAGTGCGTCAGCGTTTCAGCGGGCAGGTTCTGTGGGCACACCCCTACCGCGATTCGCTCGTTCCGGCCCCGGCTTTTGTTAACCAGGTCGATGCCATTTACCTGTTGTGGTCGGTCCCGCTGACAGCCAGCCCCGGCGCGACGGTAGACACGATGACCGAAGCGGCGCTTACTCGCCTGGATAACGAAGTGTTGCCTTTCCTGAATGCAGTGGGCAAGGGCATCGTGCTTGCGATTGATTATCCTTCCGCGACGGGCGCGGCCTGGGGCTGTGTCTCGGCGGGCGGTTCCGGCTGCCTCGATTGGGCCGCCCTGGCGCGCCCCTACCCCGATACCCCCTCGGCGTTGCTCGACCTGAAAGGCCAGGCCGACCTGTATCAGGCCATGCTCCAGGCGGTTAACCAGCGTGATTGGGTTGGTGGGCTGGTCAGCCGAGGCTATTACCCGCCCACGCCTCTGCGCGACAAATCCGCCTCTGTACGCGGCAAGCCTGCCGCCGACCTGCTCTGGTACTGGTTCCCGCGCCTGACCGGGGCGGTGCGCTAGCCATGTTCCTTCCCACCACCTTTGATGAGGTCCGCGCCCTCGGCTGGGACACGCTGGATATCATCCTTGTCACCGGCGATAGTTACATTGACAGCCCTTTTATCGGGGTTGCCGTCATTGGGAAAGTCCTTGTCCATGCGGGCTACCGCGTGGGGGTAATTGCCCAGCCCGATATTTCCGGCCCTACCGACATCACCCGCCTGGGCGCGCCGCGCCTGTTTTGGGGCGTGACGGCTGGTTCGGTCGATTCGATGGTCTCGAATTACACCGCCCTCCAGAAAAAGCGCAAGAGCGATGATTACACTCCCGGCGGCTTCAACACTCGCCGCCCCGACCGCGCCACCATCGTTTACACCAACCTGATAAGGCGATATTCTAAATTGATTAACGCAGAGAACGCAAAGACTTTAAAAAACTCTGCTTTCTCTGCGCGCTCTGCGTTGAAAGAACGCCAAACCCCTCCCATCGTCCTCGGCGGCATCGAAGCCAGCCTGCGGCGCATTGCCCACTACGACTACTGGACAGACAAGATTCGCGGCTCAGTCCTGTTCGACGCCAAAGCCGACTACATCCTCTACGGCATGGCCGAACTTTCTGTCCTCGAACTGGCCGCCGCCCTGCGTGATGGAACGGACCCTCGCCAGGTGCGCGGGCTGTGCTACATCGGCAAGGAAAAGCCCGCAGGCTATCTCGAACTGCCCTCCTACGAGACCGTCTCCCAGGACAAAGACGCCTTTATCGAGATGTTCCACATCTTCTACAAGAACAACGACCCGCTCAGCGCAAAAGGACTCTGCCAGCGGCATGGCGACCGTTACCTCGTCCAGAACCCGCCCGCCCGCCACCAGACCCAGGCCGAACTCGATTCTGTTTACGCCCTCGGCTACGAGCGCGCCCAGCATCCCTACTATGAGCGCCAGGGCAAGGTCAAAGCCCTCGAAACAATCGGATTTTCCATCTCCACCCATCGCGGCTGTTACGGCGAATGTAACTTCTGCGCCATCGCCGTCCACGAGGGACGCACCATCCGCTGGCGCAGTCAACAATCCATCCTGGCCGAAGTCGAACAGTTGACCAGGCCCCCCGGCTTCAAAGGCTACATTCAAGATTTGGGCGGCCCAACCGCCAACATGTACGGTTTTGAGTGCGAAAAGAAGCTCCAAAAGGGCGTCTGCGAGAAAAAACGCTGCATCTTCCCCGAAGTTTGCCCGCTCTTGAAAATTGACCATGCCCCGCAAACCGAACTGCTCCAAAAAGCCCGCCAGGTTCCGGGCGTCAAGAAGGTTTTCGTCGCATCCGGTATCCGCTACGACATGATTCTGGCTGACGAGCAACACGGCGACTGCTACCTGCGCGAACTGGCCGCGCATCACGTCTCTGGCCAGCTCAAAGTGGCCCCCGAACACACCGACGACCGCGTGCTGGGGCTGATGGGCAAGCCCGGCAGCGCGGCCCTGCTCCAGTTCAAAGAAAAATTCGACGCCCTCAGCCGCGCGGCGGGCAAGCCACAGTTTCTCACCTATTACATGATTGCCGCCCATCCCGGCTGCACCGAGCAAGATATGGCGCGCCTGAAGCGCTTTGCCAGCCAGCGGCTGAAGGTCAATCCGGAGCAGGTACAGGTTTTCACCCCCACCCCCTCCACCTACTCCAGCGTCATGTACTACACCGAACGCGACCCGTTCACCCCGCCGGGCGGGGCTTCCCGCCAGCCGCTCTACGTTGAAAAAGACCTGCGCCGCAAACTGCGCCAGAAAGAAATCGTCACCACCAAAGGCTCGGTGGATTTTTCATAACCCTCTCGCTTCTCCTATTTTGCGCGCTCTTTACGCAACAAAGATGGATATTTACTTCGCCGTCACGCCTCCCGGCATCGAATCAATCACCACCCTCGAGCTTGTCCGCCTCGGACTCCTCCCCGCTGTGGCCCTGCCCGCCGTTAAACCAGCCAGAATCCTGCCCGCAACTCCCGCTGCTCCACCGCCTTCATCATTCATCCTTCCGCCTTTATCGTTTCAGGGCGGCCCCGAGGCGCTCTACCGCGCCAACCTGCATTTGCGCACTGCTTCGCGCATCCTCGTCCGCCTGGGAATGCCTTTCATGGCGCGCAGCTTCCCCGAACTGGTCGAAAAGGCCTCGCGCCTGCCCTGGGAACGCTTCCTCACTCCCGGCCAGCCCGTTGCCCTGCGCGTCACCTGCCACAAATCGAAACTCTATCACTCCGAAGCCGTGGCCGAACGACTGTTGACCGCCCTCGAAGCCCGGCTGGGCAAGCCTTCCCCGCGCTTGAAACCCTCTGATGAGGATGAAACCGAACATCCGCCCCAACTCCTCCTCGCCCGCCTGGTGGAGGACAAATGCACCGTCAGCGTTGATTCGTCTGGCGCGCTGCTTCACCGGCGCGGATACCGCCTGGCCGCCGCCAAAGCCCCCCTGCGCGAGAATCTCGCCGCCGCCCTCCTGCTCGCCTCGGGCTGGGACGCCCAATCCCCGCTGATAGACCCGTTTTGCGGCTCCGGCACCATTCCCATCGAAGCCGCGCTCATCGCCCGAAACCTTCCTCCGGGTCAGAATCGGCGCTTTTCCTTTATGGATTGGCCGAATTTCGATGAATCGCTCTGGAAAACCGTGCTTGCCGAAGCAGCGGAACATTTTTCCGCCAAGATTCCGCCCATTTTGGCCTCAGACCGCGATGCCGGCGCGGTTCGCATGGCGCAGGAAAATGCCCGCCGGGCGGGAGTCCACCATCTTATCCAGTTTGACACTCAGGCTGTGTCGGCTTTGCATCCTCCCGTGCGCAAAGGCTGGGTGGTGACCAACCCGCCCTACGGCGTGCGGGTGAGCGAGGGCAAAGATTTGCGCAACCTGTACGCTCAGTTGGGCAACGTCTTGCGCTCAAAATGCCCTGACTGGCGCGTCGCCATTTTGTCGAGTGATGAATTCTTGCTCGGTCATACCGGTCTGAAACTGGAGACCGCCCTGACCTTCAACAACGGCGGCCTGCGTGTTAGACTCGGTTGCGGTCAAGTGCCTGCTCCCTGATGCCGTTTGGCGCTTCGGCCTTCTCTTTTTATGCTCAACAAACTCCGTCATTCCACCCGCCTGTTCATCACCGGCGGCGATTGGGCCAACCACCTGCCGACCGAATCTCGCCGCAACCTGTACCGCTACTGGTTCGACGGTTTGTTCGCTGCTGCTAGCGATACGTTCCCGATTAACTATCTCACCCTCTACCTGCTTGCCATTGGCGCCACCGGGGCGCAAGTTGGCTGGTTCAATTCGCTTTCCAGTTTGGCGGCGGCGTTGGCGCTTTTGCCGGGCGCCTTTGTGGTAGAAAAATATGGCCGCCGTAAAGAGTTTACGGTGGTGTTTGGCGGCCTGCTGGCGCGAATGATGCTGCTCCTGATGGCGTTGGCGCCCCTGCCCCTGGCTGGTCAGCCGCTGATTTGGCTGGTCATCAGCCTGGGCGTCATCCGCAGCGCGGCGGGCAACCTGGCGTTTCCAGCCTGGATGTCGCTCACCGGGGACATCGTGCCGATGGAAGGGCGCGGACGTTATTTTGGCTCTCGCAACTTCGTGATGGTGATTGCTGGCATTGTGGTCACCTACCTGATGGGCGAGTTCATCACGCGGGTTGGGTCACTGCAAGCCTATCAATTGGCGCTGATTCTCTCGTTCCTGACGGGCATGGTCTCCACCTGGTTCTTCTGGCGGATTCAAGATTCGGCGGGGGCGCAGCCGGTTCAGAGCGAGATGAAACTCTCTTTGCGCGAAGTCTGGCAGGATTTTCGCTCCTCTCCCCTTTTTTTCCAATTTTGCATCGCCATGGCGGTTTGGAATCTTTCGCTCAACATCGCCGGGCCGTTTTTTAATGTCTACATGGCGCAGGAATTGGGCTTTACGGCGGCGATGATTGGCGTGGCGACGATTGCCTCCAGCGTAACGCGCGTATTGACCCAACGCAAAATTGGCGAACTGTCCGACCGTTGGGGACCGGCGCAGGTGCAATTGCTGGGGATGTTGCTCATTCCGATTTTGCCCATTCTCTGGCTGTTTGCCGGTCAATTATGGCATGTGCTGGTCATCAATTCATTGGCTGGGCTGTTTTGGGGGGCATTTGAACTGGCATCGTTCAATTTTTTGCTGGTTTTTATGCCAGAAAACCGGCGGGCGCGTTACTCGGCCATCTTTCAGGTTGTCATGACGATTGCGCTGGCGCTTGGCGCGGCATTGGGCAGCGCGCTGATTGATTTGACATGGGGGTATGGGTTGATTTTCATTCTGTCATCGGTGGGGCGCTTTGCGGCGGCATTTTTGTTTTGGGCATTGCTGCGCAAAGTACAGGCCGGGTAGGGTTCAGGTTCACTCGTTTTTCGCCTGATATGCTTGCGCCAGCAGCCAGTCTTGCAATTCGGGAATTCCTTCGGCCAGGCGCGCGGCGGCCAAAATGGGCAGGAAGGCGCGGTAAAGCATTTTCCCCTCGTTCCCTAAAAAGTATTCCTGAAGGTAGATTTCGTGAAACCAGTTTACTATCCATCGGACGAACCGGTTGCTGATGGTGGCCGACATGCCCAGCAGTAAAATGGATGTACGTGCTACATCGGCCAGTGGATGCCCAATGGAGCTATCAACCCAGTCAATGGTCAGGTCGCGCCCGACGGGGGACAGGATATTGCCAGGGTGGAAGTCGCCGTGACACAGGCGACGCTCGTCGGGGAGATTGGAGAACCTTTCGAGAAGTGTTTTCTTCAAATTGGCGGGCAGGATGTCGGATGTTTCGATGCGCCGGGTGTATTTTTCGCGCTGCGAGGGCAATTCGGCCTCGATGATTGGCGCGTGCATTTCGCGGTGCAAACGCGCCATGCGCCGCGCCAGTTGTGGAATGCGCCAGGGGCCTTTGAAGACCAGTTCAGCCATGGTTGGGCCGTTAATTCGCTCATAGACGAGCGCCGGACGTCCCTGAAAACTGGTTATTTCGTAAAAGCGCGGGCAGGCGATACCCGCTTCCTGCACTTTGCTGGCGATGCTGGCTTCGCAGGCGGCATCTTCGAGAGAAAATTCTGCCCGATATACCTTGATAATTTTCTTTGCATCCCAGGCGTAGATTTCTGCGGTTCGCCCTTGCGCAATGGGATTTTTGCTCATAGCCCCTCGATAACCACCATGTTCGAACTGGCGTACCGGTGACGCAGCGCGCGCGCCGGGGCATATTCAGGGGAGTTAAGCCAGGCTTTGGCTTGTTCAATGGAAGGAAATTCAAGAATCACCAGACGGTTAGGATGCCAGTTGCCTTCAAGCGTCTCGGTCTGACCGCCCCGGGCAAGGTATTTTCCGCCGTAGAGTGCCACCGCAGCCGGGGCGAGATGTTTATATTCAGCATAGCCTTCGGGGTTGGTCACAGTAATATCTACGACGACATAAGCGGCCATACGAGAATCCTTTCTAAAGTTGTTCGGGCTCCTGCCAGTAGGAAAACAGGCCGCCAATCGATTGGCGCGTGGCGTTGCGCCAGATGGCCTCGCCAAAAATTTTTGCCACCGGCAGGATGGTGAGATATGGCGGACGTTCGGCAGGCGGTGGAACCGTATCGGTGGTGACGATTTCTACGATTTGTGGAATGCGCCTCAACTGTTCCAGCGCTCTGGCTGTAAAAACCCCGTGCGTGCAAATCGGGATGATTTCTTGCACGCCGCTCTCGGCCAACACTTTGCAGACCTCGAAGACCGAGCCGCCGGTGGCAATTTCATCATCATAGACCAGGGCGCGTTTATATTTGCGCAGTAATCGCGCCTGCAAACCGCCGATTTTGACTTCAGTGTCTGAAAGCCGTTCTTTGTGGGCGGCGACTGCCGGCAGGCCCAGCATATTGGCAAAGCGCACGGCTGATTTTGCGCGGCCTACATCGGGGGAGACGACGATGGTTTTTTCCAATTTACGGTTTTTGAAATAGGCCGCGAACTCCGGGCGGGCGGTCAATACGTCAGTAGGGACGCTGAAGAAGCCGTGCACTTGCGGCGAGTGCAGGGTCATGGTCATCACATGCGTTGCTCCGGCGGTGGAAAGCAAATCTGCCACCAGTCGGGCGGTGATGGAAATGCGCGGCGCGTCTTTCTTATCGGAACGAGCATACGAAAAGTAGGGCAGGATGGCGTGAACGCTGGCTGCCCCTGCGCTACGGGCGATATCGAGCATTACCAGCAGTTCCATCAGATGTTCGCTGACCGGCCTGATTAGCGATTGCACGATATACACATTTCGGGAACGCACGCTGGCCCCCAACTGCACTTCCATGCAATCATTGCTGAAGCGTCGAAAACTGGATTTTTCCAGCGGCACCCCCAGGTCATCCGCAATTTCCTGTGCCAGCGTGGGGTGAGACTGGCCGCAGAAAAAGCGTATGTCGCCTGCATCGATTGAATGCTCGTTCATGGTTTTTGCCTCCTTGCCATATAAAAATCAATCCCTAAAGATTTTCCAAACCTTTAGGGATTTACGAGGGCCATTCCAGGTTTTCCAGATATTCCAGGAACAGCCGTACCCCAAAGCCCAGGCCACCTTTGGGGCAGTAAGGCAGGTCTTTGTCGGTACTCATCACACCGGCGATGTCAATATGCGCCCAGGGTGTAGATTCGGTCACGAACTGCTTCAGGAACATCCCGCCAATAATACTGCCAGCCTTGCGCCCGCCGCTGTTTTTCAGGTCGGCATCATCGCCTTTGATTGGCTCAAAATACTCTTCATCCAGCGGAAGCCGCCAGACACGTTCATGGGTTCGTTCCCCGGCCTGGTAGAGTGCCTCGGCCAGTTCATCATGCGTGCTGAATATTCCGGCACGCACTGAACCGAGCGCAATTACCACCGCGCCGGTCAGGGTGGCAATGTCGAGGATGGCGCGCGGCTTGAATGTCTGCTCGGTGTAGGTCAGCGCGTCGGCCAGCACCAGTCGGCCTTCCGCGTCGGTGCTGACGATTTCGATGGTTTTTCCATTCAATGCCTTCAGGATATCATCCGGCCGGTAGGCGGCGGCGGAAATCATGTTTTCGGCGGCGGCAATGACGCCCACCACTGGGGTTTTTAAGCCCAGTTTGGCGGTAGCCAGCATCGTGCCGATGACGGCCATCCCGCCCGATTTATCATATTTCATGCCAACAATTCCATCGGTGGGTTTGATGGAATAGCCGCCGGTATCCATGGTCAGCGCCTTTCCTACCAGCGCCACTGGCTGCCCGTCTGCCCCGGCGTGTTCGAGAATAATCAGCCGCGCCGGGGTGTTCGAGCCTTTGCCAACCGCCACCATCGCGCCCGCGCCTATCTCTGCCAGTTGTTTATCATCCAAAATGGTGCATTTCAGGCCAGTTTCATCCGCCATTTTTTGAACGCGCTCGGCCAGCGTAACTGGATTGATGACGTTGGGCGGCTCATGCGACCATTCGCGAGCCAGGTTCACCGCCTCGGCCACGATTTCGGCTTTTCGGATGACCTGCTCCAAATCTTCCTGGCTGGGGCCGCGTCCTGAGCCTGCCGCTGGATTGGTTTCCGCACCGATGAGCAGGCGCAAAACCGATACTTTTTCCTCGTGCTCCGATTTGTACGTTGAAAACGTAAACGCGCCGAGCAAGAGACCCTCCACCAGCGCATAGACCGCGCCGACGGGCGGAAGCCCCAGCCCAAAGAGCGGATTGAGTTCTAAACCGGCTTCGCTCACATTGTTTTTTGAGAGCCATTTTGCCAGCAGTCCACCCGCCCGGCGGAGCGCCTCAGGCGATAGTTTTTTTTGCGGCCCCAGCGAGAGCAAGGTCTTATCGCCCAGCCTGCGGATGTCGCCTGTTTCTTTGCCTGCTGTTTCGTGCGTAACGGTCTCTGGGGCAATGGTTGGGGTGATGACCATGCCCGAAAAATCGGTCGGTGATGAGATGGTGATGGTCAGTTTGAGAGTCATGGAGTCTCCGATGCGGAACGCGAGAAATTTTCTCGCGCCACTAAAAAATGTATGGGATAAACAATTTACTCTTTTGTTTGTATTCTTCAAAACCATCCAATTTTGCCAGTGCCTGCTCTTTGCGCATCATGTTGGGAAACCAGAAGAACGCCACGAACAGCGCCAGTGGGACGAAAGCAGCCCAACTCATTGCCAGCAGGGCAAATGCCGAGTAAATCAACAGCTCTCCAAAATAGTTCCCATTGCGTACCCGCGCCATCATCCCCTCATGGATGAGTTTGCCGGGGTTCAATTTGAGCTGGATATATTTTTGCATATCGGTGGTGAAGTGCAGGAAGACGCCCAACAGGTTCAGGCTGATTGCTAATCCCAGCAGCCAGGGTGGGGCCTGCACGCCTCGCCAGGTAAGCAGTAAGGGCGGAACCCAATAAAGCGTGAGCGCGCCCCAAATGACCAGAGCGTACCCCCAACCGGTCTTTTGTTCCCACTGCGCATCGGGGAAGATTTGGCTTTTCAGTACCCACAACAGCCCGTAGGTCCCGTGCAGGGCCAGATACACCCAGGCAGTCGTATTTTGCCACTGGTCGAAGTACGTCATCATCAACAGGACGACCAGGAAGGTGATGCCTTTATGAGAATCGATGAAGTGCTTCTGCTTCATAAAGTTTCCTCAGTTTCTTGGGTTACTTTGATTGTAGCAAAGAATATGAGTATTTGCAGCAGTACAGCGGGTATAATTCGCCTAGCTTTTCCTGGAGGTGACATTTTGGACCCTGTGATTTTTTCGTTTCAACTCGGAAGTCTTACGCTTACCTTGCGCTGGTATGGCGTCTTGGTCATGTTCGGCGTTGCAGTCGGCGCATGGCTGGCCGAGCAGGAGGTAAAACGGCGCGGCGAGAACGGCGAACACATCTGGAACGCCATGATTTTCTTGCTTCCGGCTGGGATTTTGGGCGGGCGTCTATGGTATGTGGTCAATGCCATCGTGGGCGGCAGCCCATATTATCTGGATTATCCTGCCAAAATTCTGGCGGTGTGGGAGGGCGGTCTTCATTTTTTTGGCGGTCTCCTGTTTGGCGCAATTACGCTTTATTTCTATGCCCGTCACTACAAACTGGATTTGTGGCTCTTCCTGGATGCAGTTGCTCCCATGACGATGATTGGGCAGGCTCTGGCGCGCCCGGCCAACTTTATCAACCAGGAATTGTATGGCCCGCCTACCACGCTGCCCTGGGGAATCAGCATTGACGCCATGCACCGGCTTCCGATGTATCAGGATTTGAGTCAATTTCCCGTCGAAACCACCCGCTTTCATCCGGTCTTTGCTTATGAGATGATTTTGAACTTGCTCTTCGCCGGGACCCTGCTGTGGGCGGCTCGCCGCTGGCCAGAGCGTTTCAAGCCAGGGGCAGTCTTTGCCTGGTGGCTCATATTGGCTGGCTCGGCTCGAACGTTCATTGAGTTTTTCCGTCCCGACCAGCCCATTCTTTTCCCTGGCACATTTGTGACGACTTCGATGTTTTTTTCTGTTCTAATGGGGTTTGCCGGTCTCATGCTACTGATGGCGCGTAATGGGACTATTCGACTCCCCTGGCCAAAGTTCCCCGACCGGTATGTGATTTCTGGCAAGAAGATTGGGTGAAATCAAAAGGTGACAGTCGTTTTTAATGCGACTGGCACCTTTTGGAAAATTTGCCTGGATGGGTGGGTAATTTTCTAATCCCCCGGCACAGGGATGGGTGGCTCCAGCGTAATTGTCTGATTGGTAAGCGGAACGCCTGTGTCGAAGCCGAAGCGGTCGAAAATGTCCTGATAGGCGGCCACGATTTGGGCGCGGGTCAAACCCATCAACTCATAGGAATATTCGTGGTCACTGCGGTAGGTGCGGGTTTCGGCGACTGCCTGCGCTACAATCCGCTCCAGGGCCGGGTGTTCAGGATAGCCAAATTGCCGATAGAACTCACTAATCATTTCGCGTGGGCGTTCAATCAGGTCGTCGTAAGAGAGAATCTGGAAGTTGGGGGAGGGGTGAGTATCAATGTAATGCAACGGATGACGATACCAGTATTGGGTAAACGCAAGCGTCTCTTCAATGAAGATGTACTTTTGCAGCGGCGTGCAAAAGACACTGGTGGCGTAACTCAGCCAGGAGATGGTCGAGGGAAGCATATCGAGGGGGTTGCGCACGAGGTATAGAACGCGCGCATCGGGGAAGAATTCCATCAGGGTTTCGATTTTGGCGCTGAAGGCCGGGTTCTTGGAGATGAAGTGGCGTTTTCCACCGTCGGCGTAGATGTGGCGCTGAATGAGGGAATGATAAAAGCCCATGATTCGGCGGCGTTCTTCGCTAGGAAGGGCATCGTCGAAGAACGGGTAGGGCGGCATTTCATCGAGGAAGGGAAACATCACTACGGAGAAAAATGTATTCCAGGCATGTAACAGGATGTTTTCGTCTTCTTCTGGCTCAAACAGGCTGATGCGGTGAATGCGGATTTTTCCCAGCGAGCGGCGGTCAATGTTGACCAGAAACCGTTTGAGCGGGCTGCCCAGCAGACGGTCGAGCGCGGCAAAAAAGCCCGAAATTTTTCGTTGGGTGATGGATGGGGTGATGAAAATATCCCAGGTGCGCAGGCTGGTAAAGGTCTCTGTCTCGCGCGAAAGCAGGCGGTGCAGAAAGGTCGAGCCGGAGCGGAAATTCCCGATGATGAAAAGTGGTTTGTCGATGACTTGTTTTTTGTAGCCGGGGAAGAGCAGGTCATCGAGCAGAAAACAGCACCAGGTGAACACGGTCCAGGCGGGCCAGACCGAATAAAAGAGCAGGATGAAAAACAGGCGTTTGCGGGTCAGGCGGGCATGAGTTCCTTTTGTGCCAAAAAAAGAGCGCATTGCCATGCGCCAGAAGAGTTTCAGGTTGTAGGTCATTGAAGGTGTAGCGCTTTCTTCGGTAAATAGAATGTGGAAGATGCCTGAGAGCTTCCTGGCGTCGATTGTATCACTCAATTGGGCGGGATGGTTATCGGTTTGTTATCGTATGGTTGCGTTTTGAGCCGTCCCGAAGGCTTGCTCAAACCGGTTAAGTTTGTGATTAAAACCTTCGGGACGGTTTCTATGGCAAGAGTTTGCCGGGCGCGATGAGGCCGCGCCTTTCGCTCAGCCTGCCCAGCGCGGCGCGATACTCGGGGGCGAGTTCCTCTTCCGCGCTGATGCATATCCCCAGGTCCTGCAATAGGCCGTCGTGCAGGCCGTAAATCCAGCCATGAACGGTAAGCGGCTGACCGCGTCCCCAGGCATCTTGTACGACGGTCGTTTGGCAGACGTTAGCGGCCTGTTCGATGACATTCAATTCACAGAGCAAGTCCCACCGCTGGTTTTCGGGAGCCGAGGCTACGAGCGAGGCATGTTTCTCGCGGACGTCCTGGACATGCCGCAGCCAGTTGTCTACCAGCCCGGCGCGTTGCCCCTGCAAGGCTGTTCCTACCCCGCCGCAGCCATAATGCCCGCAGACGATGATGTGTCTGACTTTTAGCGCATCGACCGCATATTGAATGACCGACAGGCAATTCAGGTCGGTATGGACAATGATATTTGCTACGTTGCGATGGACGAACAGTTCACCAGGCAGGAGGTCGACAATCTCATTGGCTGGCACGCGGCTGTCGGAGCAGCCAATCCATAAATAGTCGGGCGTTTGCTGCTTAAGCAGGCGGTTAAAAAAATCCGGGTCGCGCTGGTGCATCAATTCGGACCAGCGACGGTTGTTCTCAAAAAGGTGGGGTAGTTTGCGCATAGTTTACTGAACCACGATTTCCATGTACACTGTATCTCCAAACGGGTTGTTTTGGGGGTCGAAGGCTTGCCAGGCGGTGCGATACAGACCGGCTTCGATTGGGGCGGTGAAGTTGATTTCAAGCACAGCCTGAGTTCCGGCTCGGGCGGGGTAGAGTGGGACTTCGCCAAACACCCCCAGAGGGAAACCGCCGACCAGTTTTAGATGGTAGCCCGTTTTCCAGTCACAAGAGCCGTTGTTTTCGACTTGCCACTGTTTCTGAATGCGCTGCCCAGGTGAAACAAGCGTTCCATCGGGATAGGTGATGTCGCTCAGATAGCGCAGCGAGGAGACACAAGGCAATGGCGGGGTCGCGGTTGGTTCTTCGGGCGTAGGGGATGGACGGGCTGTGGGCGATGCGGTTGGCAGAGCAATTTCTACGGCGGTGGGCGATGCAAAGGCGATATGGATTGCCTCGGTTGCGCTGGCCCTGGCGGGGGTAGGTGGAATGTAGAGGGGAGGCGCAGTTTGCGGCAGGCAGGCAGACAGGAATACGAATAAAAATACGCAACACGCGAAACGCAGCAGTGGATAATGTTTGGTTGGTACTCCGCGCTGCATAATGTGTGGTGCGTATTCTTTTTGAGACCACATAACGGTCGCTTACTCGTCCCCGCCGCCTTCGCCCATGTCCATTGGCAGTACCAGTTCGCCGCCCATTGCTTTCTGGCGGATGACAGTTTCAATTTCGAGGGCAAGGTCGGGGTTCTGGCGCAGGAATTCTTTCGAGTTTTCGCGTCCTTGCCCAATGCGAATATCGCCATAAGAAAAGAACGCGCCGCGTTTCTGAACAATTTCCAGTTTGGTGGCCAGGTCAAGCATGTCGCCAACTTTGGAGATGCCCTCGTTAAACATGATGTCGAACTCGGCGGTGCGGAAGGGGGGAGCGACTTTGTTTTTGACCACGCGGACACGGGTGCGGTTGCCGATGACTTCTTCGCCGACTTTGATGGCCTGAATGCGGCGCACATCCAGTCGCACGGAAGCGTAGAACTTGAGGGCTTGCCCGCCGGTGGTGGTTTCGGGATTGCCGAACATGACGCCGATTTTCTGGCGCAGTTGGTTGGTGAAAATGACCGTCGTTTTAGTCTGGTTGATGGCTCCGGAGAGTTTGCGCAGCGCCTGGCTCATCAGGCGGGCTTGCACACCCATCGTGGCGTCACCCATGTCGCCTTCTAATTCTGAGCGCGGAACCAGCGCGGCGACTGAGTCCACCACGACGACATCTACTGCGCCGGAACGGACGAGAGTCTCGGTGATTTCGAGGGCTTGTTCGCCGGTATCGGGCTGGGAAACGAGCAGGTTATCGATGTCGACGCCGCATTTGGCTGCATAAGCCGGGTCGAGGGCATGTTCCATGTCGATGAAGGCTGCGGTGCCACCCAGTTTTTGGGCTTCGGCCACGATGTGCTGGCAGATGGTGGTTTTTCCCGACGATTCTGGCCCGTAAATTTCGGTAATTCTTCCACGCGGGATGCCGCCCACGCCCAGCGCAATATCGAGCGAGAGCGAACCGGTTGGGATGGCGTCTACAACCATGTGTTGGGCTTTTCCCAGGAACATAATCGCGCCGTCTCCGTATCGCTTTTCAATGTCGCTCAGAGCTTTATCCAACACGGCGCGTTTGGCTTCATCGCTGCTGTTTCGCGTGGCGGGGGGAAGTTCTTGTTGTTGTGATTTGCGTGCCATAGTTTCTCCAGAACCAAAACTTCAGTGTACGAATTGATTAATTGGACACAGTATAGCACATCTGTTCGATGCGTCAAGGAGTGATTTCTTGCGGGAGTATTGAGTTTCGAATATGGGTTGGCTGTTCATTAGCGCGGGGTGGGCGATGGCATTCGGGTCGGGCGGGGCGTGGGGATGGGATAGTCGGTGCTGTAGCCGAACTGACCGCGAAAAGTGAAGTAAGTGATTCGTCCGGGGAGGATTTCGACTTGCAGGCGCTGCTCTTTGCCCTCATATACAATGGTAACGGTGTAACTTCCGGCGGGCAGGTCGCTAATGACCATGTTTTCGTTGTAGTAAGGGTCGGGGTTGACGGCTTCGGGGCCATAGGTGTTTACTTCCCATTGCCGCCCGGTTTCGTTGGAACGGATGAGAACTGGCACGCGGCGGATGAGTTCGCGGTCCGATTCCATCACGCGCCCGGTCAGGACTCCCCAGCCTTGCGGGGGGGCAACCCAGAGTTCGGGGTTGTAGGTGTGAAAATAGGTGTTTTCGCCCAGACGGACTTCGAGGTGCAGATGTGGGCCGGTGGTGATGCCGGTGTCGCCGACTTCGCCGAGCGGTGTTCCGGTGTCGACCCATTGGCCGTTGGTGACGTATACCTCGCGCAGGTGGGCATAGACGGTGTAGAGCGGTTCGCCGTTGTAGCCAAAGTCGTGGCGGATGGCGACGGCGCGACCATAGGCATCTTTGTAGTTGTCGGGGACGCCGCTGAACAGACCCCAGTCGGCCCAGACGACGGTTCCCGGGCCGGTTGCCAGGACAAGTGTGCCGGGGCTGGCGGGGATGTCGACGCCAGTGTGGGTTACTTCCTGGAAGAAGACGCCGCCGTAACGATAATTGGCGAGCGGCCAGTTGACTTCGTCCGCGGCGATGGGACGGGCCAGGTAGAAGTGGTCGTATGGCCCCAGCGCGAGCGGGATGGGGAACTGCGGGGGGCGCCAGATGGTTTTGGGTTCCGCGCCAGGGGTGGGGATGTTGAAACGCAGCGGGTCAGCGTAGCCGGGTTTAGGGGTGACAACAACGCATTCGGGGTTGGGGCAGCCCGGCGTGGGTGAGGAATCGGTTGGGGGCGCGGGAGCAGGCGGCAGCGGGGTGTCGCCGAAGGCGATGACCGGGCTGGGAGTCGGCTGGGGCGCGAGGGGCGCGGCGCAGGCGGCGAGCAGGATGGGCGCGAGTCCCCAAAAGAATAACCGGTAAATCGTCATTCGTAATTCATCATTCATTATTCTGCATTCGCTTTACGGTGCAGGGGTAAAGGTGGGCCGCATGGTGGGGGTTTCGGTGACGGTGGGGGTGGGTGATTTGTAGCGGTAGCCGGTGGGGGTGATGGTGAGGGTTTTGGTGGGGGGGATGACGATGGTGGGGGTGACGAATATGTCGGGTGGGTAGAGTTGCAGCATGGCGGCGCGCCAGTCGAGGCCGCCGGTGAGGACGAATTCGTTGAAGCGCGCGCCGCGGAAGAAACTGCGCCAGTTGGGCAGGGCGGGCTGCCGCTGCCAGCCAAAGGCGCGTGCCAGGTCGGTGAAATCAATCCAGTAGCCTGAGGGGATGTTTTCTGCGTAGGCGCCGCCCTGCTCGTAGGCTTGTGGGTTGAGGCTGTAGCGGGCGTTCAGGTCCCAGGGAAGGTTGCGCAGAGGCTGGCCGACCGAGCCATCCTGAGCGACGGCGCGCAGGTAGACGCGCCAGTAGGTCTGGCCGTTGATTTCCTCGCGCAGGGTTAACATCCACCCGGCGCGGGCGGTGACGGGATTAAGGGCGAAGGCACGCCCTGTGAAGAGCCAGTCCTGTCCCCGACCGGGGTCGAGACTGGAGGTGAGCGGGGTATAGGCGTTTTCAAGGCTGGCGAGAACGTCCCATCCGGCGTCGCGGATGAGGCGTTCTCGAAGCGCGTTGAAGGATTCGTCCACAGCGTCGTGCAGGAGGGGGTGCGGGGCCTGGACATCACGCAGTGGGACGACCCCGGCGCGCTGGTTGGGGATGTCGGTGATGAGTTGCAGGTTGAATTGCCAGAGTGAAGTGGGGGTGAGAAAGGCCTGTTTTTGGAAGATGACTGGCAGGATGGTGACGCGCTTGATGCGCCAGTCGAGGCCGTGAATGGTTCCAACCGGCGTGGGTGGGACGAGCAAGATGCCATCGAGGGTGTAGGCGGTCAGGTAGTCCTGATTTGGTTCCGAGATGTGGGCGGCGATTTCGTTACCGCTTTCGCTCCATGCAGGCCAGTTGCCGGGGCCAACCCGTTGGGCGGGTTGTTGAGGGCGCGCGCTGTCCCAGACGTAGATGCTGTCGGGTTCTCCTTCGGTGCGGGCGGCCCAGGCCAGGCGCGTGCCGTCGGGCGACCAGACGGGGTGGGTTTCGGAGATGGTCGGGCTGTTTGTGATGTTGACGAAGCGGCCTTCATCGGGGTTGTCGAGGTTGGCTATCCAGATGTCATTGTTGCCTGCGCGGTTGGAAACGAAGGCGACCTGGCGGCCTAGCGGCGACCAGGCAGGGGTTTGGTCGAGGCCAGGGTCGTCGGTCAGGCGCAGGACCTGGCCGGGGTTGACCGTGGAGAGGATGAACAGGTCGAGTTGGTTGTCCAGGTAGGTTTCGTAGACAATCCACAGGCTGTCGGGCGACCAGGATGGGTTGCCATCGAATTCAGGGGTGTCGGTGAGGCGTTCGGTTTGGGCGGTTTCCAGGTCGAGCAGGTAGATATCCCAGTATTCGTTGCGGTCGGATGCAAACACAAGTTTGCGCGCGTCGGGGCTAAAGTGGGGGGCAATGTCGTTCCATTGCCCGGCAGTGATGCGGGTGAGGGGAAGTTTGAAGGGAGCGTAAATGAACAGATGGTTGTAGCCGTTATCGCCCAGGGAAAGGGCAAAGGTTTGGGTGGCGTCGCCAGGCAGGGGGGAGGGGGTGAAGGTTGGCGCAGGGGTGACTGTGGCTGTGATGGTGGCAGATGGGCTGGGTGTGAGAGTTGGGCTGGGGGTGGTACTGGGGACCATGCCGAGGGGGCGTGGAATGACGATGACGCAAGATGAAAGAATTAATGATACCAGGAGAAACGACGAAAGGATGAGAGATGTGTGACGATTAAATGGGTTCATAATTGCCCGAATGTGTTTGGGTTGGGTTTATTTTACCCGTTTGGGGGCGCGTGGATGATGGCAATTGAATAATGATTATGCCTGCGACATCAGGGCTGGCTGGTAAGGAGTTGAAGTGGGTCGAAGATGTGGAATTCGCCGCTCATGCGCCAGCGCTGGTAGTTGGCGCGCTCGGCCTCGGTGGTATCGGCGCGGTAGTAGGCCATGCCTTCTGGAAAGGATGCGCCAGCGGGCCCCCAGCGTGTTTCGAAGTGGAGGTGCGGGCCGCCGGTGAAGCCGGTTAATCCTGTTTCTGCGAGTTGCTGGCCGCAGGCGACCGGCTCCTGGAGTGCGATGGGTTGCAGATTTTGGAGGTGCGCGTAGAGAAGGTAGAGCGAATTGCCTTCAGGGATATTTTGGTTTTGGCGAAGTTGGGGCGGGATTTTTTCGAAAGGCGTTTCGACCAGTACCATGTTGCCGTATGGAGGGCGGTCTATGACTATCGCAGCGATGACTCCCTCTAATGCGGAGAGGACAGGCGTTCCGGTGAAGGGGACGCCCTCGCGGGTATAGTAGCCCAGGTCGAGGCCATGATGTCCATCGTCTTTATAAGAGCCGTCATCGAACACGCGCGGCATTTGGAAGGGCTGGGTGATGATTTCGGTGATTTGGTCGAGGGGCTGGACAGCGAGAGGAGAGCAGATGTCAGTCAGCAGCGGTTCAGTCATCATAAGTGATGTGTATTCAGTGGGCAGAGGTGCGAGGGAAAGCTGTGTTGCAGTGGATGAAGGGGTTGGCATTGCAGCGATGGGAATGTTGGGGGTGGGCCCTTCGGCTTTGCTCAGGGCGGGTGTCGGCGAAGTGGGAGTCGGCGCAGGGCGGGTTGAGCAGGAGACGGCCAGGGTGAGGAGCAGGGCCATTAAAACCAAAAACGCAACACGGGCGTGCTGCGTGGTTTTCCAAATAAAAACAGATTCAGATTTCAAATTTAACTTTGCGGGTGTCGGCTTCGGGGCCATTGGGGTAATACAGGCGCGCATAGAGCATGAACGGACCGCTGGTTTGCGCGCCGCGAATGTGCATGGTGATGACGTTTTTGCGTTGCATGGGTTCAACAATGTTGACGGATGCAATTTCCGTATGGTTGGCGTCTGTCAGGACAATTTCGATGTAGGGGCGTTGGCGGAAAGGCGTTACTTCAACGTAGACGCGCGCGCGTAACGGGCCGTCATCGTGAACGGGTTCGGCGCGTAATTCGAGAAAGCGCATCTCCTCAGGCGGGAGGGGGATGTTTGCGCCATCCTCGGAGAGCTCCGGGAAGAAGAAGTCCATGTTGAGGTTATCGGGCATGGTGGCTATTATACAGTGCCTGACCCAGGCTATTCCTGATGTTTTTTATCGCTTCAAGGTCCGATACTTCACCCGCGTCGGTCTCACATCTTTGCCATAGCGCTGTTTGTAATCGGCTTCGTAATCGCTCCAGTTGCCCAGGAACAGACGTGCCTGGCTATCGCCTTCAAAGGCCAGGATGTGGGTACAGATGCGGTCGAGAAACCAACGGTCATGGCTGACCACGATGGCGCAGCCGGCAAACTCTTCCAGCGCGTCTTCCAGCGCGCGCAGGGTGTTCACGTCCAGGTCATTGGTTGGTTCATCGAGCAGGAGAACGTTATGGCCTTCCTTGAGCATTTTTGCCAGATGAACGCGATTGCGCTCGCCGCCTGATAAAACCCCAACCTTCTTTTGCTGGTCGGCCCCGGCAAAATTGAATGAGGAACAATAAGCACGGGCATTGATTTTGCGGCTGCCCAGTTCCAAAATCTCCGCGCCGCCGGAAATTTCCTCGTACACGGTCTTTTCGGGGTCGAGGGTGCGGCTCTGGTCAGCGTAGCCAAGTTTGACCGTTTCGCCAAGGATGATTTGACCGCTGTCGGGTTTTTCCTGACCGATAATCATCTTTAGCAGGGTGGTTTTTCCCGCGCCATTGGGGCCAACAACGCCCACAATCGAGCCGGGTTCGATGTTTGCCGAGAAGTTGTCCAAAATAAGGCGGTCGCCAAACGATTTGGTGACGCCGTTTAATTGAATGACCGTCTTGCCGAGTTTTGGTCCCGGTGGAATGTAAATTTCGCGCTCGCCGCGATATTGCTCCACTTCCTGCGAGAGAAGTTTTTCGTAGGCTGTGACGCGCGCCTGACCTTTGGCTTGCCGCGCTTTGGGCGACATGCGAATCCATTCCAATTCACGCTGAAGGGTCTTTTGACGCTTTGATTCGGCCTTTTCTTCCTGGCGCAAGGCTTCTTGCTTCTGCTCCAGCCAGGAAGAATAATTGCCCTTCCACGGAATGCCGTAGCCCCGGTCGAGTTCCAAAATCCAGCCCGCCACGTTATCGAGAAAGTAGCGGTCATGGGTTACGGCGATGACCGTCCCCTTGTATTGCTGAAGGTGATGTTCCAGCCAGGCCACCGATTCGGCATCGAGGTGGTTGGTCGGCTCATCGAGCAGTAAAATATCAGGTTCGGTCAGCAGCAACCGGGTGAGGGCAACGCGCCGTTTCTCTCCGCCAGAACAGACTTTGATGGGGGTGTCGGCGGGGGGGCAGCGCAGGGCCTCCATTGCCACTTCCAGGTGGGAATCGAGATTCCAGGCATCCACTTTGTCGAGGGTATCTTGCAATTTGGCTTGCTCTGCAATGAGCGCATCAAAATCGGCATCTGGTTCGGCAAATTTGGCGTTGACTTCTTCGTAGCGGGCCAGCATATCCACAATCGGCTGGACGGCTTCGCGGATGATTTCGATAACGGTCTTTTCGGGGTCGAGTTCCGGCTCTTGCGGCATATAGCCGATGGTGTAGCCTTTGCTCATGGCAATTTCGCCAATGTAGTCCTTATCCACGCCAGCCATGATGCGCAGGAGCGTGGATTTGCCTGCGCCGTTCAAGCCCAATACGCCAATTTTTGCGCCGTAGTAGAAGCCGAGGGAGATGTCGCGCAAGACTTGTTTGTTTGGGGGGTGGATGCGCCCGACGCGCATCATGGAGTAGATGACCTGAGTATCGGATGGCATAGGTTTTGCGAGTGAGTGAATGAGGAATGTTTTGAAAGTGTGATTTTACCATTGGTGAAACCAGAATACGCCCACATATCCCAGCAATGCGCCTGCCAGATTTGCCAGAATATCCAGCCAGGTATCAAATCCACTGGTATCGAACTGATAGCCTATCAGCGCTTTTGAGATAAACTCATAGAGTTCGGAAAATACGCTAAAAAAAGAGGCAAACAGCAAGAGCAAAATCAGGTTCGCCGTAAAGAACTGCGCGCGCCGTCCGCGCAAATGACGCAGGCTGACCATGCCTGCGCCATCAGGAACGAGTAGATTAACGTTCAGGTATTGGTAAACCAGCGCAATTGCAATGCCGCCGCCCAGAAAGTGTAGCATCTTGTCGTTAAAAACCCAGTAAGGAATGAGCCGAAAGGAAAAAATGACAAAGGCCGCGCCCAGCAGGTAGCCATAAGTGCGCCGCTGTTCGCTCCATGGCGCGGAGGGCTGAATGTTGCGCAAAATTGGCAGTTTAAAAATCGCCAGAACCAGCGGGGGCAGGGTGAGCGCATAGAACATGAACAATACCCACGCAATGTTATAAATGGGTGCGTACCATGAGATGTTTTCCAGCAAGTAAGCAAAAGGGTTGGGCATGGCGGTTTAAGTTTTTTGTCGAAAAAGAGAAGTATCTATAAAGTTGGAGAGCCAAACAAAAAAGTGGGACAAAATCCCACTTTTCAAGTTATTTTTCAGGCTGCTGCCCCAAACTGGTTGTAGTTTTGCATTTGCAGTTCGATGTTATTGACCCGTCGCCGCAAGTTGCTATCTTGTTGGATGATATCGGCGATTTTCTCGATGGCGTACATGACGGTGGTGTGGTCTCGTCCGCCCAGCGCATGGCCGATTTGGGGCAGGGAAGCGTCGGTTTTGTTGCGCAGCAAATACATTGCCACCTGGCGAGGCTCGGCCACTTTTTGCGAACGGTCGCGGCTGCGGATGGCATCTACGGTAATTTGCCATTCGCGCGCCACCAGTTCGATGATTTTTTCCGGCGCGACATGGTGGCGGGCTGGCAACAGGTCGGCCAGGGCCATTTCGGCGAGCCGTTGGTTGATGGGCGCGTCCATCAGTTCTGCATAAGCGACAATCCGATTAAGGGCGCCTTCCAATTCGCGGATGTTGGATTGCACCCGGCGGGCAATCATGTCCATTACGTCATTGGGAACTTGATGCCCGGCGCGTTCGGCTTTGTAGCGCAGGATAGCCAGGCGGGTTTCGAAATCAGGCTGCTGGATGTCGGCAATCAGTCCCCATTCAAAACGCGAGCGCAGTCGTTCTTCGAGCGTGACCAGGGATTTAGGTGGCCGGTCTGATGAAACGATGATTTGCTTATCCTGACTATGCAGGGTGTTGAAGGTGTGAAAGAATTCTTCCTGGGTCGATTCTTTACCGGCGATGAATTGGATGTCGTCAATTAACAGGACATCTATTGAGCGGTATTTCTCGCGAAAGGCCTGAGTGGTGTGGGCGCGGATGGCGTTAATCAGGTCGTTGGTAAATTCTTCAGAGGAAACGTATAAGGCGCTCAAGCCGCGTCCATGGCAGGCATTGCCGATGGCGTGTAGCAAATGGGTTTTTCCCAAACCCACGCCACCATACAGGAAAAGCGGGTTATAGGCGCGAGCAGGTTTTTCAGCAACGGCCAGGGCGGCAGCGTGTGCCAGGCGTGTATTGGTTCCCACCACAAAATTTTCGAAGGTGTAACGTGGATTGAGCGTGGTGTTGCGCTGCTTAACGGAAGCGGGTTCCTGTGAAGCGGTTCGTTCTGCTTCGGCACCCGATTCGACTTCGGCGATATCGTATTCACTCGCCACCACAAAGCGCACCTTTACATCTTGTTCCATCATGCCCGCCAGAAGGCGGGAAATACTGCTCAAGAGACGATTCTCCAACCAGTCTCGGGCATAGGCATTGCGCACTGCAATGGTCATGACGCCATCTTCGTAAGAGACGGGGCGGGTATCGCGCACCCAGGTGTCAAAGGATGCTCGCGGCATTTCCATTTGGAGTTGCCCCAGCACCGATTGCCAGGCTTGTGCTACGTTCATGGTCTGCTCCACCAGTTGGAATAGGGGTAAGTAAGCCCTCTGCAAATTCTTTACAGAGGGGTGGAGAATTTACTTAATTATCTCGTTATTTTTAGGGGTTTTGGATGCAGTCTCCGGCGCGCATCCACTCAATGAATTGCCCACATTCTAGCAAAAAGAACTTAAACCCGCCACACGAAAAACCTACGCTTTCTTAAAAACTTCCACTTTTTTAAGGCAGGTGAATCTTAAAGAAACTGAAGCAACCCGATGCTTGATTTTCGATATTATAGAACTTTTGTTTCAGCCAAAAACGTCTCAACTTTAAAAGTTACCCCTATATATGGGGTTTTGTGCTTAAAACAGGCTATCTGTCGTATATCTATCTTAAGAAACTTATTGTTCGAAGCAGCGCGTAATCACTCTTTTGTAATGCGATTGGCAACTACTCGTTTGGTGAGATAGGCCAGACTCTCTAAGATTATAGAAATGCTAGCAAATGTTAAAGAATTCAGCAGACTTAACCTGCCAGCGAAATCAGCAGGATACCGTCGAAGATGATTCTTTTGTTCCGATTGATTGAGCAGCAAATTCCAGGATGTATGAAGAACGGCGGAAAAGAAAAGGAGCAGCAAGGGGCATGGTGACGGCCTGATTGGGTTGCAAATTGTAATCGGGAATAAAAAAGCGGCTGCCGCCGCTAGAAACTCTTTTTGCTTGCTTTTCACTGACCGTTGATGCTTCTTGGCACCCAGGCCAGGATGGATGTCCCTTCATTCACAACCGAACAAATCTCCACATCTCCTCCTATGTGTTGCGCGCGGGTATGCATATTCGAGAGGCCATGTCCTAGCGTCATGCTCATCTTGTTCATGTCGAAGCCTCGACCATTATCTCGGATTTCGAGCATGTACCGCTCTGGGGTTGCCCATACGCGGATGTCCACTTTCTTGGCATGGGCATGTTTCGCGGCATTGGCGAGTGCTTCCTGGCAGATATGGAACAAAACCAGCGCCTGCGTCTGCGAGATGTCTTTGATGTCTTCCGGGTCACCGGCCAATGTGGCATCGGCCAGCGTGTTAGCGCGGAATTCGATAGCCAGGCGCTTCAGGGCATCGAGCAGGTTTTCATTCCCAAACTGGCGTGGTCGTAAATCCAGGATGTATGAGCGAATATCGCGGATGGTGTGATTCAGGCTGTCAATGGCCTGCTGAATACGTTCCTGGCTCTTGAGCGGGTCCTCCACGGCCAGCAGGCGGGCATGCTCCAGCACCAATCCCACTCCGTAAATAGATTGGATGATGCCATCGTGCAAATCCATGCCAATCCGGTCACGCTCTTCCAGCACGGCCAGGCGGCGGGCATCGTTATGCAAGCGGGCATTTTCAATCGCTAATCCAGCCCAACTGCCGATGGCGGTAATCACCTGTATATCATGTTCATCCAGCGGGTTCGCGCTGCGTGTCACAGCGCTTAACACCCCCACCAGGTTGCCGCTGGAGGTCAGCGGGAAACAGGCCATTTGACGGAAGCCAGCTTTAACAACCGCATCGCGCAGATACCGCATGTCATTTGCGAGGTCGTGGCTGACAATCGGCTCACTGCTTTGCGCCACCAGCCCCACCAGGCCCTCGCCGACCGAAAATCGGTTCCGAGTCCAGAAAGCCTCGGCAGCCTGACCCCGGTGCAGCACCAGACGCAGGGTTTGCTTATCTTCATCCAGCAAGAAAATCTCCCCCGATTCGACCTCCATATATTCCATCACCAGCGAGAGCGTTTTTTGCAAGATTTCGTCTAACTTCAGTGAGGAGGTAAGCGCTTTGGCAATGCTGTTGAGCAGGGCCAAATCCTGGTTGCGGCGGGTCAGCGCCTGGTCGCGCTCGCGCAAATCATCGTAGAGGCTGGCATTGTGGATGGCAACCGCCGCATATGCCGCCAGCATTTGGATGATGCGCTCATCATCGGCGGTAAATTCAGGGTAGCCCAGTTTCTCGGTCAGATATAACTGCCCGTACTGGTCCTCTCCCAGGCGAATTGGCACGCCCAAGAAGGAGCGCATGTGTGGATGATTGCGTGGGAAGCCCACGCTGCGCGGGTCTGACTGAATTTCGGCCAGGCGAATGGACTCAGTGGTATTCATCAATGCGCGAATCATCCCCAGGCCGCGCGGGGGATGCGGAATGCGCCGAATTTCATCATCAGTCATCCCTACGGAGATAAATTGCTTAAGTTGGCCGTTTTCCCCAAGTACGCCAAGCGCCGCATAGCGCGCCTGGGCCTGCTCACAGGCGACCGTTGCGATGCGCTCCAATAACGTCTCCAGCGAAATATCCTCCACAAGCTGCAAACTGGCCTGGTGGAGCGCCATCAAACGCTCTTCCAGTTGCTGACGTGTCAAGAGCATGGGGGTCTCCTCTTGGAGATATTCTACCCCGGTCATCCAATTTATTCAAGTTGATAGGTTTTGCCAGACGGAGGTTGTAGAATACTTGTAAACTTGTTTTCAATAAGGATAAAACATGGGAACTTCGCGCATCCCCGGATTTTATAACCTGACCCTGGCAGACCGCCTGGCCCACGCCGCTGACTCGGCGGAACTGACTCCGCTGGAACTTGCCCCCTGGACGACGGGCGGCCTTTCCCCTGAATCAGCCGACCACATGATTGAGAATGTCATCGGCCTGCACAGCCTGCCGCTCGGAATTGGACTCAACTTCCAGATTAACGGGCGCGATGTGCTGGTGCCGATGGCAATCGAGGAGCCGTCGGTGGTAGCAGGGGCCTCGTTCATGGCCAAACTGGCCCGCGCCGGGGGCGGCTTTCAAACCAGCAGCAGCGCGCCGCTGATGATTGGACAAATGCAGGTCATCCATCTTGCAAACCTGTACGAAGCCAGATTTAAGATTTATGAGAAAAAAGCCGAATTGCTGGCCGCCGCCGATGAAATTGACCCGGTGTTGAAAAAATTTGGCGGCGGGGCGCGTGATTTGGAAGTGCGCATCATCGAAGATTCCCCCATTGGCGGCTTCCTGGTCATTCATCTGATTTATGATGTGCGCGATGCGATGGGCGCGAATGCCGTCAACACCGCCTGCGAGCGCCTGGCCCCGCAGGTGGAGCAAATCACCGGCGGCAAAGTCCATCTGCGCATTCTTTCCAACCTGGCCGACCGGCGGGTTGCGCGGGCCAGGTGTACCATACCGGTTTCAGAACTGGAAATCGTGGGGCGGGATGGAATCCCGTCATACACTGGCGAAACGGTGCGCGATGGCATCATCGCCGCCTACGCCTTCGCCGCTGCCGACCCATACCGCGCCGCCACGCACAACAAAGGCATTATGAACGGTGTGGACGCGGTGGTAATTGCGACCGGCAACGACTGGCGCGCCATCGAAGCCGGGGCGCACGCCTATGCTGCGCGGGGCGGACGCTACACCAGCCTGACCCAATGGTGGGCGGACGACGACGGCAACCTGCGCGGCTACATCGAACTGCCGCTGGCGGTGGGAATCGTCGGT
>DAOTZC010000019.1:0-40871 GCA_034434535.1 Anaerolineales bacterium
CCGTCAACGTCACTGGCGCGGGGCCGGTCTATACCCTGGAAGTGAGCGGCATGACTGCCGATGGCACGGTACTTGCCGATATCCCGGCAAATGCCGTTCAGGATGCTGCCGGAAATGGCAATGCCGCCAGCGCGAGCGTGGATAACGAAGTCATTTATGACGGTACTGCGCCCGCTGTTACCGTGGAGCAGGCTGCCGCTCAGCCCGACCCAACCAATGCCGCGCCGATTCTGTTCACCGTCACCTTTAGCGAGCCGGTCAGCGGATTTACGGCCTCGGATGTCGTCCTCTCCGGCACGGCGGGGGCAGCGACCGTCAACGTCATTGGCGCAGGCCCGGTTTACACCCTGGAAGTAAGCGGCATGGCCGCTGATGGCACAGTACTTGCTGATATTCCGGCGGGCGCTGCCCAGGATGCCGCCGGAAACGGCAATGCCGCCAGCGCTAGCGTAGATAACGAAGTCATCTACGATACCACTGGCGCAACCGTCACTATTAATCAGTCTATCTTGCAATCAGACCCGGCCAACGCCGCGCCGATTCTGTTTACCGTCACCTTCAATGAACCAGTTACTGGTTTCGAGGCTGCGGATGTCCTCCTCTCCGGTACGGCAGGTGCAGCGACCGCAGTTGTGACCGGAAGCGGCGCCAACTACACGGTTTCGGTCAGTGGCATGACCAATAGCGGCACGGTGATTGCCGCGCTGTTAACGAATGCCGCGTTAGATGCGGCGGGCAACCCCTCGCAGGCTGCCACCAGCACCGATAACGTGGTCACTTATGACGCTGATGTTCCCACCGTGACGGTGGAGCAGGCTGCTGGTCAGCCCGACCCAACCAACGCCGCGCCGATTCTGTTCACGGTCACCTTCAGCGAGCCGGTCAGCGGCTTTGATGCCTCGGATGTCGTCCTCTCCGGCACGGCGGGGGCAACGACCGTCAACGTCACTGGCGCGGGGCCGGTTTTCACCCTGGAAGTGAGCGGCATGACCGCCGATGGCACGGTCCTTGCTGCAATTGCGGCGAATGCCGCCCAGGACGCCGCTGGAAATGGCAACGCGGCCAGCACGAGCGCGGATAACGTGATAACTTACGACACCACCGGGCCAACCTTGACGGTGGAACAGGCTATGGGTCAGCCCGACCCTGCCAACGCCGCGCCGATTTTGTTCACGGTCACCTTCAGCGAGCCGGTTAGCGGATTTACGGCCTCCGATGTCGTCCTCTCCGGTACGGCGGGTGCAACGACTGTCAACATCACTGGCGCGGGGCCGGTTTTCACCCTGGAAGTGAGCGGCATGACTGCCGATGGCACGGTACTTGCCGATATCCCGGCAAATGCCGCGCAGGATGCCGCCGGAAATGGCAATGCCGCCAGCGCCAGCGTGGATAATGTGGTCACTTACGATACCACCCCGCCGACCGTAACGGTGGAGCAGGCTGCCGCTCAGCCCGACCCAACCAACGCCGCGCCGATTTTGTTCACCGCCACCTTCAGCGAGCCGGTTAGCGGCTTCGATGCATCGGATGTCGTCCTCTCCGGCACAGCGGGGGCAGCGACCGTCAACGTGATTGGCGCGGGGCCGGTGTACACTCTGGAAGTGAGCGGCATGACTGCGAACGGTACGGTCACTGCTACAATTGCGGCCAATGCCGCTCAGGATGCTGCTGGAAATGGCAATTCCGCCAGTACCAGCGCGGATAACGAAGTGACCTTTGATGCCCTCGGTCCGACCGTAACGGTGGAGCAGGCCGCCGCTCAGCCCGACCCAACCAACGCCGCGCCGATTCTGTTCACCGTCACCTTCAGCGAGCCGGTCAGCGGATTTACGGCCTCGGATGTCGTCCTCTCTGGCACGGCGGGGGCAACGACGGTCAACCTCATTGGCGCGGGCGCGGCTTACACCCTGGAAGTAAGCAGCATGGCAACAGATGGTACGGTCATTGCATCCGTCCCGTTTGGCGCGGCGCAAGATTTGAGCGGCAACCCCAACCTTGCCAGTGCCAGCGCAGATAATACCGTCACTTACGATACCACCCCGCCGGTCGTGACGATTGGCGCGCCAGGCCTGACCATCACCAACAGCGGGCCGGTCACATTCCCGGTTACGGTGAGTGGCGCGAGCGCGGTGAACCTGACGACGGGCGATGTAACGCTCAACGCCACCGGCACAGCCGCCGGAATGGTCACAGTCACCGATGGAGCGAGTTCCACGCCCACCATCACGGTCAGCGGCATCAGTGGGAACGGAACGCTGGGAATCTCCATCGCAACAGGAATCGCTTTCGATGCGGCGGGCAATTCCAGTGCGGCGGCAGGGCCATCCTCTACCTTTGTGGTAGATAACATTTCTCCCACCGCCGTCTCCATCACTCGCGCCAATCCCAGCCCTACCAATGCCGCTTCGGTGGATTTCAACGTTACCTTTAGCGAGCCGGTGAGCGGGCTTTCGGCGGTCAACTTTAGTCTGCCCGCCGTTGGCGTGACGGGCGCTTCGATAACATCCATTAGCGGCGGCGGCGCAAATTACACCGTGACGGTGAACACCGGAACGGGCGATGGCACGCTGGGGCTAACCCTGGAAAACAGCGCCGGGTTGAATGACCTGGCCGGAAACCCGTTGAGCGGCTTGCCTTTCGTGGGCGAAGCCTATGTGGTGGAAAAACTTAATCCGCAGGTGCTTTCGATTGCCCGCGCCGACCCGGACCCCACCACCGCCACCAGCGTAACCTTCACTATCACCTTCTCCAAGCCGGTAACGGGTATTTCGGATGCCAACTTCTCTCTGGCAACGACTGGCGTGAGCGGGGCCGCGCTGGTGAGCGTGACGGGCAGCGGCGCTTCGTACACCGCGGTTGTCAGCACTGGCACGGGCGAAGGCACGGTTGGCTTGAACCTGACCGATGCGGGCAGCATTTCAGATGGCGTTGGCAATCCGCTGATAGGCGTTCCGTTTACAGGTGAGTTCTATACTATTGACCTGACTCCGCCGACCATTGCGCTGAATGGCATTTCGAGCGTTCCGGCCACTGCCGATGGCGCCATCACCGAACTGGAAATTGTGACCATTGGCCTGACGCAATTGCTGGCGCGCTTTAGCGAAGATGTGAACGACCCGGCGGGCGACAGCGGCGCGAATGACGTGACGAACCCCGCCAATTACCTGCTTGTGCAGGATAACGGCGATGGCATTCAGACCGATTCCTGTTCGGCAGGCGTGGCGGGCGGCGACTTGCCCGTGCTGATTGATGCGGTAACGTATGACCATTCGACCTTTACCGCCACGCTTAATCTAAACGGCGGCGGTGGGTTGGGGAATGGCGTTTATCGCCTGATTGTATGCGGCACAACCTCCATTACTGACCTGGCGGGTAATCACCTGGCAGGTGATGGCACAAATGCTCGAACCGATTTCACCCGCAACTTTATCATGGCGGCGCGCAGCGTGGGCGGCGGCAGTCCTGATGATGAGCAGAAATCTCTTAATCTAAGCGGGATACTCATCCCCGCCACCGGCTTTGCGCCGAACGTCCTGATGAATGACCTGCCGGTTCAGCCCGCCAGCAAAATGTATGCGGCTTACTCCGGGCTGATTCTGGAAATTCCTCGCCTGGTCGTACAGGTGGGCATTGTGGGCGTGCCGTTTACCGAAGATGGCTGGGATGTGACCTGGCTTTACAAGCAAGCCGGGTATCTCAATGGCTCGGCCTTCCCCACCACAGCGGGCAATTCAGTCATCACTGCCCATGTTTGGGATGCGTTCAACCGCCCCGGCCCGTTCTATGGCCTCAAAGACCTGGTCTATGGCGATAAAATTATCATCCGCGCCTGGGGCAAGGTGTTTACCTACGAAGTGCAAAGTAACTTGCGCGTCAGTCCGAACGACATTGCTCAGGTCATGAAACGTGAAAACGCGAGTTGGCTGACGCTGGTTACCTGTGAAAGTTTCAATATAAAAACCAGTGCTTATAATTATCGGCGCATGGTGCGGGCCATTTTAACAAGCATAACGGAAGAGAAATAGCCAATTGTGGCAAGGAGATGCGGTTCTCCGCATCTCCTTGCCGGGCCAGTGTACTTTTTCCATTTCTCATTTGTCTCGTCATCGGCCATCCGATAAATACAGCGGCGGCTGGTTCTGCTGGTTGTGGATTCATTGAGTATTAACTTGCAAGGCCACTGCAAATCCGTATAATTGAATTACTGGAATCACGTTATGTCCAATATGACAGGCTAAAAACAGCCTGGACAATCTATAAGCGGCGGAAATATATTTTTCATCCAAATCCCTTAAGAAAATCATCAGTGCATCCAACCTCCACCCTGATTGCCAGGCTATGAATCTGAATTCATCCGGCCTGGGAAAGAAGAGCGTATGAAAACACCCTATATTCATCCGAATGCCATTGTGGAACCCGGCGCAGTGATTGGCAATGGAACGCGTATATGGGCTTTTGCCCATGTATTGCCGGGGGCAAAAATCGGTCAGGAATGCAACCTTTGTGATGGCGTGTTTATTGAGAATGATGTTGTTCTCGGCGACCGGGTGACCATCAAATGCGGCGTTCAGGTCTGGGATGGCGTGCGGCTGGAAGATGATGTCTTCGTGGGGCCAAATGCCACCTTTACCAACGACCACTTCCCGCGTAGCAAGCACTACCCCGAAAAATTCCTGCAAACCCGCGTCTGCCGCGGTGCTTCGATTGGCGCCAACGCCACCATCCTGCCGGGTATCACCATTGGGGCGCATGCTATGATAGGCGCGGGCGCAGTGGTGACCCGCGATGTGCCGCCCTATGCCATTGTGGCCGGCAATCCGGCGCGCATTCGCGGCTACGTCAACACTGCCGATACCCGCTCCGTTCCGCCCCAAACCGATGAGCAGGGACTTCCGCAGTTGCGCGTGCAGGGCGCGCGGCTCATCCATCTGCCCAAAATTGTAGACTTGCGCGGCAGCCTGACCTTTGGCGAATATGACAAACACCTGCCATTTCATCCTAAACGCTACTTCGTTATCTTTGATGTTCCCTCCATGGAAGTACGCGGTGAACATGCTCACCGCGCACAGCATCAATTCCTTATCTGTCTCAAAGGCTCGTGTTCGGTCGTGCTGGATGACGCGCAAACCCGCGAGGAAGTCGTGCTGAACAAGCCCAACCTGGGTCTGTATCTGCCGCCGATGGTGTGGGGCATTCAGTACAAGTACACCGCCGATGCCGTTCTGCTCGTGCTGGCTTCGGATATCTACGACGCGGCGGATTACATCCGCAATTACGATACTTTCGTTCAAGAAAAGAAGGCGCAAAATGCGTGAAATCCCTTTTCTCGATATGAAATCGCCCTACCTGGAATTGCAGGGCGAACTCGATTCGGCCTGGGAGCGGGTGATGCGTTCCGGCTGGTACATTTTGGGGCAAGAGGTGACCGCCTTTGAACAGGAATTCGCCCGCTATGTGGGCGCGGAGTACTGCGTGGGGGTTGGAAACGGTCTTGAAGCGCTACACCTGATTTTGCGCGCTTACGACATTGGCCCCGGCGATGAAGTTATCGTCCCCGCGAATACCTACATTGCTACCTGGCTGGCCGTATCTTACGCGGGCGCCACTCTCGTACCGGTTGAGCCAGTCGAGCGGACGTACAACCTCGACCCGGAGCGAATCGAAGCCGCCCTCACACCGCGCGCCAAAGCCATTCTGGTTGTCCATCTCTACGGCCAAACCGCCGAAATGGACTCCATCAACGCGGTTGCCCGCAAACACGGCCTGAAGGTTATCGAAGACGCGGCTCAGGCGCATGGCGCGTGCTACAAGGGCAAAATGGCCGGAAATTTGGGCGATGCCGCCGGGTGGAGTTTCTACCCTGGCAAGAACCTGGGCGCGCTGGGAGATGCGGGCGCCATCACCACCAACGACCCAGCCCTGGCGGAGCGCATTCGCACCCTGCGGAATTACGGCTCGAAGGTCAAATACTACAACCTCGAAAAAGGCTTCAACAGCCGCCTGGATGAGTTGCAGGCCGCCCTGCTGCGCGCCAAACTGCCGCATCTGGACGAGTGGAACGCTCGCCGCGCCCGCATTGCCGATTTTTACCTGCGCGAATTGCGCAAAACCGGCCTGATTCTGCCGCATGTGCCGGAAGGGATGACCCCCTGCTGGCATCTGTTCGTTGTCCGCACCCCTCGGCGCGAGGCGCTTCAGGCGCACCTCAAAGCGCAGGGCATCGGTACGATGATTCACTACCCCGTGCCGCCCCACCTGCAAGAAGCCTACCGCGAACTCAACTTGCCGCCGGGCAGTTTCTCTATCAGCGAAGCCATTCATCGTGAAGTGTTAAGCCTGCCTATCGGCCCGCATCTGAGCGCGCAGGAAGCGCAGGCGGTCATCGATGCCATTAAAACGTTTGGATAGAGATTTTCATGAGCGAAAGTCAAATCCACAATCGCGTGATTAAAACGACCACCATCATTGGCGGCTCCTCGGCAGTCAATGTCCTGTTTCGCATTTTACAGGCCAAAGCCGCCGCCCTGCTCATTGGCCCTTCCGGGGTTGGGCTGCTGGGCGTCTACAACTCCATCCTGGCGCTGGCAAGCCTGGCGGCGGGCATGGGGCTGGAAACCAGCGGCGTGCGTCAAATTGCCGAAGCGATGAGCAGCGGCGAAGATGAACGCATTGCTCGTTCCATCCTTGCTTTTCGGCGGGTGGCTTTTGGGTTGGGGCTGTTGGGCGCGCTTCTCTTCCTGGCGCTCAGCCCGCTCCTCTCCCGCCTCACTTTTGGCGATGAATCGCGCGCCCCGGCCATTGGCTTGCTTTCTCTGGCTTTGCTTTGTCTCGTGCTGGCAAGCGCCCAAACCACCCTGATTCGCGGCGTGCGGCGCGTTGGCGACCTTGCCCGAACGAGCATCTTTGGCATTGCGCTTGGCACGCTGCTTGGCCTGCCGCTTCTGTATTTCTTTGGATTGTCGGGCATTGCTCCTTACCTGATTCTCACCGCTGCGCTCACCCTGCTCGTTTCATGGTGGTATGCCCGCCGCATCCCGCTTGCGCCGCTAACGCTCACCTGGCGGCAAACCTGGCAGGAAGCGCGTGAACTGTTGAGTTTGGGCATCGCCTTCATGGCCTCCGGTCTGGTGACGCTGGCCGTTGCCTACCTGGTGCGGGTGCTGGTTTTGCGCCAGTTGGGGCTGGATGCTGCCGGGTTTTATGAAGCCGCCAGCGCGCTCTCCAACGTTTATATCGGCTTCATTCTGGGCGCAATGGGCGCCGATTACTTCCCGCATCTCTCCTCGCTTGCCAAAGACGACCCCGAAAGCAACCGCCTGATGAACGCGCAGGTCGAAGTTGGCCTGCTGGCTGCCGCGCCGGGCATTCTGCTTGTGCTGGCGCTTGGCCCTTTTTTGCTCGAACTGCTCTACGCGCGCGAATTTGCCGCCGCTTTCGAGATTTTGCGCTGGCAGGCGCTTGGCACGTTTCTTCGCATCTACTCCTGGCCGCTGGCCTATCTGCTGCTGGCGCGCGGCAAAAAAACGCTCTACTTCTGGAACGAACTGCTTGCCAACCTGCTCTACCTGGGCGCGCTCACCGCGCTGGTGCAGTGGATGGGACTGGCGGGCATCGGCATTGCCTTTTTGCTGATGTACGTCTTCTACACCCTGGCCGTCACCTTGCTCGCCCGGCGTCTTTCCGGCTTTGGCTGGTCGCGCCCGAACCTGACCCAAACTGCCTTGTTCGCCCCGCTCGTGCTGCTGGCTTTTGGACTGACTTACCTGCTGCCGCCGCTCTGGATGGCCGCTGCCGGTCTCCTGCTTGCCCTGCTGACCGGCCTCTACGCCCTACGCTCGCTTTACCGCCTGTTCGGGCCGGAAGTCTTTCAGTCCTATCTGAACCGGCTGCGCGCCCGGCTGGGATGGAAAAACGCATGACTGTTCGCCCCCTGCTTACCTTCGCTCTGATTACCTACCGGCAGGAACAATTTGTGGCCGAAGCCGTTCGCGGCGCATTGAGCCAGACCTATGCCCCGCTCGAAATCATCCTCTCCGACGACCGCTCGCCCGACCGCACCTTCGACATTTTGCGCCAAACTGCCGCCGAATATCAGGGAGAAAATCGCATTCTCGTCCGTCAAACGGAGCAAAATCTGGGATTGATTGGTCATATCAACGACATTATGCGTATCGCCAGGGGAGAACTGATTGTGATTGCGGCAGGAGATGACATTTCTCTGCCGGAGCGCGTTGAACGCATCTATCAGGCGTATCTTGCTTCGCAGGGCAAGGCGTACTCCATTTTTTCCAACGCCATCTGGATTGACGAAGAGGGCCATCGTATGAACCTTCTGCGCAAAGAACCGGTCCAGCCAGAAGAACTGTCACTCGCCAGGTATGCTTCTCGCCGCATCCCTGCCCTGGTCAATGGCGCCACCCATGCCTGGAAGCGAGATATTTTCGATATTTTCGGCCCTATTCCAACCGAAGTGCGCGCCGAAGACATTCTGTTACCTTTTCGTTCGGCCCTGCTGGGCGAGATTCGCTACATTCACGAGCCGCTCGTTCTCTACCGGCGTGATTCAGGGCGATTAAAGGATGATAAAGGACGAACCTCCTTTTCTCTGCATCGTCAGCGCTGGCTGAGCTGGCAAAAGCTTCATGCCGAAATGTACCGCGCTCGTCTGAAAGACCTGGATACTTTCCTCGCCAGAGAGGAAAACGCGTGCAAGCCCGATGAAATTGGCTGCGTACAAAAAATCTCCACTGCGCGGCTGGCAGATTTGACATTGCTCATTGGAGTTAACGAAGGAGTGCCCTTGGTGAAGGTATCTCCGCTTGACTGGCTTAAGTATCGGGCAATTGGGCTGTTTGCGCCACTCTTCGACTTCTTGAGATTGAACCTCTATTACAAGTATCAGGATTTGCATCGCTTATCACAGCTGCGTTCATCTGCGCGGGGTTGAGAAGGCGGGAAAAGCCAAAACAACCATGAAACCTTCAAAAAGAAGCATATTCCTTCTGATTTTTGGATTGATGTTGGTGCTTACCAGCTGTTCCGATGAGACCAGCACCCCCGGCCCAGTGGCGACTGCCGCCCTGCCCTCAAGCACGCCTGTAGCGCAGCCTTCTCCGATGCCCAGCCCCGCCCCCAGCCTGCAGCCCCCTGTTTTCACCTTTCGCTTTGAACGGTTGAGTATCCAAACAGCCTTGCTGGAGTTGGAAATAAAAAACGGGGCAATCGTCTTTCTCAAAGACAGGCAAACCGCAGAAGTGCTGGTCAATACTGATGCCGTCGGGCAGTGCGAACTGGATGCCATGCTGTCTGCCGGATTCGCCTCGAAAGCCGCCAATGGGAACGTGACCCAGCGCTGCCCAACATCATTCCGTGAAGTGACCTTTAACCAACTGGACGAATATCACGGCAAGTTAACATATTTGGGAATGCCTGATGCCTTAGAAAACCGTCTGGAATTCGACATTGCCGTTGACCCCAAAACCGGTGAAGTGCTGTTAAAACTTATTGGGCTTGAAACCATCCCCGAAAATACCCCTTCGGCTATCAATCTGACAATCATGTCCTTAAACACGCCCGCCATTCTCCTGGGCAGTGGAATGAAAGTGGAGAGGACATCTCCGTCCCTCGAAACGCAAACCACTGAGGCCGGTTATGGGTTGTATGGCGTGACGATGGCTGTCATCGAAGGTGAGCAGGCTTCGGCGGCGGTATGGTCTGAATCAACCCAATATGCGCCTGAATTTATCCGTCTCATTCACGCGCCACAGCAAGACCATCTCATCCTTCACAGTGAAAGAGACCCTCAGGAGACGCTTGCAGGCCAAATTAGCAGCCCTGTCTGGCGGATTGGAACCTACTCTACCTGGGTCAACGCCGCGGCGCGCTGGCAGCAAGAGTTTGAACACCGCACAGGCGCCAAACCGCTTTGGGAGAATAATACGGAATGGGTGCGCAAGGTTCATGCCGTCTTCGATTCGACGAACCAACTCTACGGCGACACGCCGGAAAAATACGCTGAACTTGCTGCTGTTGCCCCGCCTGAAAAAATATTGTTCTATCTTTGGAACGGCGACCGAATTGTCTTGTTTGGCGACCATACGCTGGCGGCTCAAATTGGCCGACCCGACCCCGAAATGCTCGCTGCCGTTCAGAAATATGGCTGGCCTCTGTTGTTATACCACCCATTCAACCTGATTTTTACCGAAAGCGGCGCAAAAGAACGATTAAATTACTTAACAGCGCAAGGCTGGCTGCCTGAGAACTATCAATTTATCCCCGACTATCCCGGCGCGCCTGCCGATTGGTACGCCTACTGGCAAAACGCGCGCGGCGACTATGATGACACGCTGGCTATCCTGCACCCTGCCGCGCCAGAGTTTCAGCAGTATCTGGTTCAAAACTTTGGCAACTACGCCCGCCGCTACGGGGCCAACGCTGCTTACATGGATGTTTTGGGCAACGATGGAATCGGTTTCTTTCCCCCCGAACGGCAAATGATTGCCGGGCAGGATTACATCTTCGGCGAAATCAGCGCGCTCAAGCGAGTGAACGCCGAACTGCCCGAACTGGCGGTGATGAGCGAATATCAATCGCCCTGGCTCGTGCCGCACGTTTTTTATACCTGGGAAGGCGTGGAAACGCACCAGCGCCAGGCCAGCGTCGCAAATATATACATTAACCACCCTCTGCGCACAGCCCTGCTGGGAAGTTATATGTGGACGCGCGAGACAAACAGTGGGCAAGCCGATGACCTGTTAGCAGCGTTGCTTGGCACCCTTCCCCAGGTCTCGCTGGTTGGCGATTATGAAGTCAGCGACGAGCGGGCGCGTTGGAGTCAGCAGCGCGCGAAACTGTTCTGTGACGAGGAGTTGTTCAACGCCCTGCCCGACCGTTGGGACGCCGACGCGCTGGCCTACTACCGCAGTCAGCGCACCGGTCATTGGTTTAAGCTGGTTCGCATTGGGCAAACTTATGGCTACATCGAAATCCTGCCCGATGGAACGGAGCAGGTGCGATTGAAGCGGTGAAAGCGACATTGCATTTTTGTAAAATCTTGGGGTAAAATTCAATCAGGTCTGGGAATGAAAGCGGTTTTTCCGCGCCAGAGGGAGAGAATGAAAAGGTACATTGCAGTTCAATTCGGCGCGCGCCGGGCATATGCAGTTCCAACCCTGCTTGAAGAAGCGGGCTTGTTAGAAGCGTTCTACACCGATTTATGCGGAAACGTGGGCGTGGGGCGTTTGCTCTCTTCCCTGCCATTTGCGCTCCAGCCTGGTTCGTTGCAGCGGTTGGCGCGGCGCGAAGTGCCAGAAAATATCAAATCCAAAACAATCACCTTTCCCTGGCCTACGTTCAATCATTTCTTGCGCCAGGTCTCTGGGAAATACCGCTCCGCGGTTGGCGACGATATTCTATGGGACGCCTTCGATGATGCGCTGGGGCAGGCAATGATTCGGCGCGGCCTGGGGCAAGCCACGCACATCTTTTCAATGGCCGGGGAATGTAAACCATTCATCCAACATGCTCACAACCAGGGCCTGACCGTCGTTACCGAGTTTTACAGCATGCCATCGCGTCGAAAAATCTACCAGGAAGAGTGGAAACGCTTCCCCGATATGGAAGATGAGCCAGACGACGCTTACGTTGAAGCCTACGCCGCAAAACAAAGGGAAATTTGCAGCCTGACCGATTGGGTTATTGCTCCATCGGCGCACGTTATCGAAGATTTAACTCAAAATTTCGGCTTCCCGCGCGAAAAGTGTTTTGTGGTACCTTACGCCGTACACGAATCCTGGCTGGATGTGCAAAACGAACCTGTGCCAGGACGGGTTTTGTTCGTAGGGTTGACCGGACTTGGGAAAGGCATTCACTATGTCGGTCAGGCAAAACAAATCATCCATGAGAGTAAATTTGATTTTCGCGTGGTTGGTTTCGCCTCCGAACGGGTGCGCAGACATCGTCTTTGCCAGGGGTTAAACTTTGTTGGCTTTGTGCCGCGCACCGAAGTCAAAGAAGAATTTCGCAAGGCGGATATATTTATCCTGCCCAGTCTGTTCGAAGGGTCTGCTGAAGTAACCTACGAAGCCCTCGCCACTGGCCTCCCGGTTATCACCACTGCCGCCACTGGTTCGGTGGTGCGAGATGGCGTTGAGGGCTTCATTATCCCAGAACGCGACCCGCACGCTCTGGCCGAACGGATTCGGCAATTGGTGGAAGACCGCCCCCTGCGCGACCGCATGGCCGCCGCCGCCAAAGCACGCGCGCGCGATTTTACATGGAAACAATATGGCGCGCGCTTGCAAACAGTATTCTCGCAAATTCCATAGCAGCCTGGTTTCGGTATCGCCGGTTCAGGAGAGAGCATGTTTTCGCGCATTGAAAATTTAATTTTAGTACAGTCTTTGTTTATTCTGGCCATGCTCATCTTTTTTGCTATCTTGATGGCAAGAAAAGGAATATTCAACTGGTATTCCACCGGCTTTTGGACATGGGCCGCTATCCTGCTTTACTTCGTCCTCAACCCGCTTGCCAGCCTGGTGACAAGCATGTTTTTGTATCACCGCAACCTGCTGATGAGTGGTGGCATGCCGCGCGCCGAATGGGTGGGACTGGTTCTTGTTTTGGGCATCATCGCCTTTTTTACCACCTATTTGCTGACCCCGGCATTTCCGGTTCGCTGGGGAATGGATGTGAAAAAGCAAGAACACATCAACCTGCCCATGTTGCTCATCCTGGGCGGATTTATCAGCGTTGCCACCCTCTCCCTGCTCATCTATCGTACCCGTTTTGTGGGCGGCGGGGAGGATGTGGTTATTCAGGGCAGCCGTTTTGTGGGCAACACTACGGGGTACGAATATATCGCCGATACGTTTTTCTTCTTCCCAACGGTCTATTTGCTGGCATCCAATGCCAGATGGAAGAACTGGTTTGGTTTTTTATTGGTGATAGTCTATGTTGGTCTGACCATCACCTCCGCGCATAGCCGTTTCAGCGTTGTCTCGATGATGCTGGCTTTTTCGATGGTGTTGACGTATAAAAGCAAAAGCGTTTGGCCGCACCCCATCTTCGTCATCTTGGCTTTCATAGGCGGAGCCGTTCTCACCCTGCGCGGTCACACCACGCTCGAATCGACCGAAGAACTGATTGGATTCATTCAGCAAATCCCATCCGAATTTATCGGCCTGTTTAGCACGGTGGATTCGGCGATGCTCTCTTCGTTCTACCTCGAAAGTCATGTGCGGGATAATATCACTGGCTATGATTACCTCTTGCCGCTTATCAACTATCTGCTGTTTGGCTTCATCCCTTCGCGCTTTTTCCCACAGAAATATTTTCTGGTGGATTGGTTGCGCGCCAATCAGCCGCCTCTCTACGACCATTTGACCACATTGTATCTTTATGGCTCAAAATCCAGCCTGATTGGCAGCTTTTATGGCAACGGTGGCATCATTGGCGTGATTGTGCTGATGGCCTTGATGGGCTTTCTGCTCAAAAAAGTGGATGGCATGATTTCCAAAGACAGCCACCTGATTGTCAAATCCATCGGGTTCACCTGGACCTGCTTCCTGTGGATGATTTGGGGCAGTCACGACTATTGGGGCGCCATTGTCATTGGGGTGAATGCCATCCCCGGCCTTTTTCTGTGGCTGTTTGCTCCTAAAGCGGCAAAACCGCAAAAACGAACTGAAACTATGTCGGCATGGAGCCCGCTTCCAGACCGGCAACCCAGTTGAAAAAAGGTGCCTGCATGCCTGCGAACCCATCCACTCTGGTTAGCCTGACCAACATTCCCACTCCTTACCGTACCCATCTTTACAATTCTCTCGCCCAGGAGATGGAAACGCGCGGGCTTGGTTTGCATGTCCTTTACATGGCGAAAAGCGAACCAGGGCGATTTTGGAACTTTGAGCCAGGCAAACATCGCTATCGTTATACCTTCCTGAAAGATTGGACACTCAGACTGCGCCGCTACGAACTGCCCTTTAACCCTGATTTCCTGCCCTGGATATGGAAACACCCTCCTCGCTGGCTGATGGTTTCGGGAAGCTGGTATTTTCCTACCGCGCAGATGGTGCCGCTGGCGGTTAACCATCGTCAAACCACCACTTTGTTCTGGAATGAATCAAACCTGGCATACATGGAACGTAAAACCGGCCTGGTTAACGCCTGGCGGCGGCGCACCATGGATGGGTACGATGGCTATGTCGTTCCGGGCGCTTGGGCCAGAGAATATGTGATTGAATATGCTCCATCAGCGCATCACAAACCGTTTTTGAGCCTGCCCAACGTGGTCAATGAGGCGCTTTTCCGCGATAGAACTGCGGAACTCCGCCAGCAACGCGCCGCGCTGCGTCAAAAATGGGGCTGCGACTCACCCGGAAAAACGGTGTTGCTGACGGTGGCGCGGATTGAACCCATCAAAGGCATTCGCGAACTGGTGGATGCCCTGCTTCACTTTGAAAAGTTGGACAGTCTCATCCTGTTGATTGCCGGAACGGGCGCGCTCAAAGAGGAGTTGCAAACCAGGGTGCGCAAATGCGGAAAGGAAGCAAATATTCGCTTTCTTGGCTATCAGGCTGAAACACAAGTGCTGGAACTGTTTTCTCTGGCCGATGGTTTCCTCCTTCCTTCGCTGGGCGACCCTTACCCGCTGGTCGTCATTGAGGCTTCCTTTGCAAACCTGCCGCTCCTGCTCTCTGACCGTGTCGGATGCCACCCCGAAGCGCTTCAGGCCGGTCAGAATGGCCTGCTGTTTGACCCGTACCAGCCGGAGAGCATTCGAGACGTCTTGCGCAATTTTCTAACCGCCGGGCCAGGCGGCTGGCAGGTGATGGGCGCGCATTCGCTCGCCAATGCCGAAGCGGTCTTCAGCACGCGGCGCGTTGTGCCACCGTTCGTTGATGAATTGCAAAAATTATGAACATTCTTCAGGTTACACTTGGTTTTTACCCGGCGCAAAGCTGGGGCGGGCCGGTCAAGGTGGTTCACCAGAACGGGCGCGAACTGGTTCGGCGCGGACACCGCGTCACTGTCTATTGCTCCAATCTGGTGAACAAATATCAAAAAATTCAGCCTGGCACTTTCGAGCGTGAGATGGACGGCATGAGAATTGTCTATTTCGATGCCTGGAACATTAAACAATGGCCAGGCACGCTCGGCCCTATCTGGCTGCCCGATTTGCCTGCTTATGTTCAGCGGGAAATACGCGCTTTTGATATTGTGCATATCAACGGCTATCGCAGTCCAATGATTTTGCCCATCGTTAACGCAGCGCGCCAAGCGGGAATCCCTATCGTTACCCAGCCGCATGGGGCCATGCCGATTATCGTCAACTCGCAAACGGTGAAGCGGCTTTACGACCGGGTCTTTGGCCAGGCTGAATTGAAAGACATCAGCGCTCTGATTGCCTTGCAGGAAAGCGAGCGTCAGCAGGCTCTGGCTCACCGCGTTCCGCCGGAACGGATTGTCATTCTCCCCAACGGCATAGACCCTGCCGACCTGGAACAGGTCCCGCCGCCGGGCAGTTTTCGCCGCCGATTGGGAATGACTTCAGACCTTCCCCTCATCCTGTTTCTGGGCCGCATCAACAAGAAAAAAGGCGCCGATATGCTGGTAGAAGCCTTTGCGCAAATGCAAAACCGCGCCGCGCATCTGGTCATTGCCGGGCCGGATGATGGTCAACTGGCCGAAGTGCAAGCGCTTATCCAGAAATTTGGCTTGCAAAACCGCGTTTCCCTGCCCGGGCTCGTGACTGGTTCCGAGGTTCTGGCTGCCTTCCGCGATTCTGACCTGTTTGTCCTGCCGTGCCGGGCCGATACCTTCCCGGTGGTCATTATGGAATCGTGCCTGGCTGGCACGCCGATGGTTATCACCGACCGCTGTGAAATTGCCCACCTGGTCAAAGACCGGGTCAGCGAGGTTGTGCCATTCGATGCCAGGCTGTTTGCGCAGGCAATGGATAACCTGCTGGCTGACCGCCAGAAATATTCCCAATACAAAGCCAACTGCGCCCAAATGATTGCTCAGACATTTTCAATTCAAGCAGTGGTTGACCAGTTGGAAAGCATTTACCGGCAGGCCATTGAGGAGAAAAAACGCTCATGAATCGCCTTTCTCAAGCCATCAACGCCCCCTGGAAGGTCTGGAATCAAATTTTTCGCTGGCTGATTTACCCGCAAGCGCGTCTGCTGATGGCGTTCAACGGCATTCGGTGGGGGCGTGGTTGGAGTTTTTATGGCCTGCCGGTCATCCAGAAACACCGCCAAAGTCTGATGAAGTTTGGCGATGGCTTCAGCCTGCGTTCTTCCGTGCGCTCCAACCCGCTTGGCCCCAACCATCCGGTCATCCTCAGCACCTTAAGAGCAGGCGCGGTGCTGCAAATTGGCCGCAACTTTGGCATGACAGGCGGCTCAATTTGCGTTGCCGAGCGCGTGACCATCGGAGATAACGTTGCCGTTGGCGCAAACAGCGTCATTGTCGATACCGACTTTCATCCTATTGACCCACAAATGCGCCTGCAAGACCCTCAAAACGGAAAGACCGCGCCCATTACCATTGCCGATAACGTCTTTATTGGCATGAACTGCATCATCCTGAAAGGTGTCACCATTGGCCAAAACAGCGTAATTGGCGCAGGAAGCGTGGTTAGCCGCAACATCCCACCCAATTCAATTGCGGTGGGCAATCCTGCGGTCGTCATTCGCAATTCGATAGAGTAATCTTATGCTCGAAATTCGTCCTCTTCAAGTTTCAGATTGCCGGGCGGTTGCATTGGCGCATGTTACTTGTTTGCGCACGCCTTTTCGTAGTTGGGGTGGGGTGCGCCTGCTCCAGGCGCACTACGAAATGCTGACTCGTCAGCGGGGCGGCATTTGCTTTGTAGCGCTGCAAGACTCGCAATTCGCCGGATTTGTGTGCGGCATTTGGGACCACCATGTTATCAATCAACTCAACTACCGCAAACCTTTACGCCTGATGCTCTATAGCCTGGAACATGCGCTCGAACATCCTGCCCAGGTGGGCCATAGCCTGCGTTCTTACCTGTTGCGCAGCAGCGGAGCCCTTCCATATCCCCAAGGTTATGAACTGCGCCCCATTGCTGTCCTGCCGCAATTTCGTGGACAGGGCATTGCTGACCGATTGGTGGAGCAATTGATACAAGACGCCGCCGGGCGAGGGTATGACCAGATTTTCCTGTTTACCGAATTCGACAACTTGCCTGCTATCCGCTTTTATACGCGCTTTGGGTTTGTTCCTTGCGAAACGGCCGATAAAAGCGCCCGCATGTTCCGTTATTTTATTAAACAAAATCAATGCGTCTAAAGGCAGGGGGAAACAACGATATGCGTATTTTGATTTTTGGTGGACATTACGAGCCCGACCTGGGACCTAGCGCGCCTATCTTCACCATGCTGTGCCGTAACCTGGTCAGGTTGGGGCATCAGGTCACAATGTTGACGATGGTGCCGCATTACCCTTCCGGGCGCGTACCGCGCCAATATCAGGGAAAATGGCTTTGGAAGGAGGACGACCAGGGCGTGGAAGTGATTCGGCTTGGCTTACCCTCTGTAGACCGGGCGAAACTCCCACAGCGCATGTTTCAATACCTGGCTTATCAGATTGGCGCAACCCTGGCCGGGCTTGGGAAAGAATATGATGTTGTTTTTTCTGGAAGCCCTTCCATTTCGATTTGGCTGCCGTTCACCGTTTTGGTGACCCTGCGCGGCAAACCAGCCGTATATAGCGTTTATGATGTCTATCCAAGCGTTGGAATAAAATTGGGTATTTTCCGCCATAAATTGATTATTGACCTGGTCAGCCGCCTGGAGCGCTCCTGCCTGGATAATGCAATGCTCGTCCGCATTATTTCAGATTCATTCCGCCCCGATTTGCGCGAAATGGGCGTTCCTGACGAAAAAATGGTGCGCGGCTACGATTGGGTGGATACCGACCTGGTACGCCCTCTGCCTCGCCTGAATTCCTTTTCGGAAGAAAAAGGGCTGACGGATAAATTCGTGGTCATGTACGCGGGGAACCTGGGGTTATCGCAAGGTCTGGAATATGTCATCGCTGCCGCTGATTTTCTTAAAGAGCAAGAAGATATTCTCTTCCTCTTCGTAGGCGATGGCGCCAGTCGTGAAATGTTGCAGGAAGAGACGGCACGGCGCGGCTTGCGCAACGTCAAATTTTTGCCTTTTCAACCGCGCGAGCGATTGCCCGAAGTGTTGGCAAGCGCTAACGTCTCGCTGGTCAGCCTGCAGCATGGCATGGGGTCTGGCTCTCTGCCGTCTAAAATCTATTCCATCTTTGCCAGCGGCCGTCCGTTACTCATTAGCGTAGATGAAGGCAGTGAGCCGTGGAAACTGGTGGAACAGGCCGGGGCCGGATTGTGCGTGCCGCCTGAAAATCCCGCCTCGCTCTCGGCGGCCATTCTGTATCTCAAGAACGCGCCGCATTTGTGCCAGGAATTTGGGCAGAAAGGCCGCGCCTGGGCCGAAAAACGGCATTCTCCCCAGGCTGGCGCACGTGAAATTGAATCCCTGCTCTTGCGCGCAATTGCGCTCAAACAGGGGGCAAAGCAAGGATGACTTCCAACGAACTACCTTTCGCGAAATGGACTGAGAGCAGGTTCAGCCGCAGCGAAAATCGAGATGACCATGCGCATCTATCATTCAAAGGATACCCCATGACTGATATTCATCAATTTATTGAATGGAACCGCCGCCAGGGACACGACATCCTTCAGACCGAGAGTTCTTATTGGGTGAGCGCAGGGATGCGAACTTATCAGGCTATTCCATATCATGCGGTCATTTCTCCCACAGAGCAAGAATTGCGAACCCTGTTCAATGAACACAAAGCCACCGCTATACGCTATTCCACCTCTTTGTCCGCACCCGAAGGAATGCTGAGTTATCATATTGTATACGAAGGCAAAAGCTACCCTCCCAAAAAAATACCCCATAAGGCCAGGAAGGGGCTGGCGCTCACGGTGATTGAGCCGATTTCCCTCTCGCGCATGGCCACCGAGGGCTGGGAATTGCGCAGCGATACCCTGAAACGGCAGGGCCGCATGGGCGCGGAGACCCAAAAATGGTGGGAAACGTTATGTTTGAGTGGACAAGACATTAAAGGTCTGGAAGCCTGGGGAGCAATGGTCGATGGCAAACTTGCCGCAGCACTCCTGGGAATGCAGTGTGAGGATACTTTTTCCATCTTTTTTCAACAGAGTCACAGAGACTTCTTGCGGCTGGGCGTGAATAATGCCCTGACCTATGTGGTTACAACCGAAATTCTCAAACGTCCGCAAATCAACCAGGTTTTCTACGGCCTGCACTCCCTGGATGCGCCAGCCAGCGTGGATGAATACAAACTTCACATGGGATACTACCCGAAGCCTGTTCGCCAGCGCATTGTGTTCTCGCCATTTTTGCGCCCTTTTGTGAATCCGATGAGCCATGCGATGCTCAAAACGGCCCTGCGCCTGTTCCCTTCGAGTTATTTGTTTGCCAAAGCCGAAGGAATGTTCAGATTTTACCTGAACGGAAAAATACCTATTGCCAACCAGACGCCCCCAGCGATTCTGGCATCGAGGCCGGTTCAACAGGAATAAATCCACTTTCTGCGGTTCTTTTCCGTTGTTCCTTTCGACAGCCCCATAGGCAAAAGCGCCTGGCGTCGTGAAGTACCTCGAAGTTTGCGGTATAATGTGCCGCACGCCCCAGTAGCTCAACGGACAGAGCGCCTGACTTCGGATCAGTAGGTTGTGGGTTCGAATCCTGCCTGGGGCGCTCTTCTTTTTTTAACCCTGCATCAGCGGTTGCCCCCTTTGAGGGGATAGGATGGGTTCGAATCCTGCCTGGGGCGCTGCTGTATTTAATTTAGGGGCGAACAGGCACATCAGACAACATCAAGAATCTTATTAATCTGTGAGATGCAGGGGCAGGAAAACAAACCCTGGGCCGCGCGTCGTCGACCAGGGCCCAGGGTTTGTTTCGATGGTAGCATGTCGGTTTTATCCCACCACGCGGATTTCGCGCGGCATGTCGCTAAGCGATTCAGAGCCGGTTTCGGTCACGACCATATTGTCTTCGATGCGCACGCCGCCTTCGCCAGGCAGGTAGATGCCCGGTTCGACGGTGTAGCACATGCCGGGTTCGAGCAATTTCACGTTGTCGCCGCGCATGTAGGGTTCTTCATGGCCTTCCATGCCGATGCCATGCCCGGTGCGGTGCGTGAAGTATGCGCCGTAACCGGATTTTTCGATGACTTCGCGGGCGGCTTTGTCCACCACCGCGCAGGGCAGGCCAGGTTTGCCAGCGGCACGCCCGGCGGCGTTGGCTTCCTGCACGATTTTGTGAAACTGCTGGAATTTGGCGTCGATTTCGCCGACGGCGAAGGTGCGCGTCAGGTCGGAGATGTAGCCATCATAAGCCGCGCCCCAATCGAACAGGAGCAAATCACCCGCCTGGATTTTGCGTTCGCCCGGAGAGGCGTGCGGATTGGCGCTGGTCGGCCCGCCACCAACGATGGGCGAGAAGGGCATTTCGGGCTGTGAGCCGTGCCGCAGGAGTTGGATGACCAGTTCGTTGGCAAGTTCCTGCTCGGTCATGCCGATTTTGATGAGCGGAAGCGTGTCTTCGAGAGCGTCTTGCGCAATTTTCACCGCCTGGCGCATTTTAGCAATTTCGTCGGCGTCTTTGCGGATGCGCAAATCGGTCAGCGCGGTCTCTGCCGAAACAATATGCGCCCCCGGCGCGCCATACTCCAACAGGCGCAGTTCCAGCACGCGCAGGGCGCGGGGCTCGACGCCAATGGTACGCCCGAACAAATCCAGGCTGTGCAGAGCGCGGCGAAAGATTTGCGGCCAGGTTTCAGGAGCCTCGCCATACGGAAAGGCATGGACAGGATAGGGGAGCGCATTCACTTTCGGCATTTCCAGCTCCGGCAGGATGAAAGCCGGTTCGCGGCCCGGCGCAACGACCAGCACAACCGGGCGTTCCATCAGGTGAAAGCGCAGCCCAGTCAGGTAGGTGAGCGTGGGACTGGGGTTGAGCGCAACGGCATCCAGGCCGTTGGCGAGCAGCAGTTCGGCAAGGCGGGCGAGGCGTTGAGGGTGGAGAGTCATAGGTGTCAGGGATATGATGTCAGGGATGGTCGTTACGAGGGAAGAAGCGGGTCATCATCCAATCGACCAGCCAGGGCAGGCGGTCATCTACCCAAACAGCGGGGCGAACCCACCAGGGCAGGATGAGACGGCGGCGGGGGCGTTTGGCAACCTTCACAACCTGTTGGGCAACGTATGCGGACGACATGGTGACCCACGAGGGTTTTTGGAACAAACCAGGCTCTTTCTGCCCGGTGTGCAGGCCGAATTCAGTAGCTGCCGGGCCGGGGTAAATGCCGCTGACGTGGATTCCATAAGCCACCACTTCGCGCCGCAGCGAATCGGTGAAACCGCGCACGCCAAATTTGGTGGCCGCATAGATAGAGTACATTGGTATTCCTATCCAACCGGCCAGGGACGACATGTTGATAATGTGGCCGGAACGCTGGGCAATCATGAAAGGCAACACAGCACGGGTGACCTCGATGAGGCCGGTCAGGTTAACCGCAATTTGGGTTTCGATGTCGCGTTCGGGGGTCAGGTTTTCGAGCCAGTCGAGTCGCCCAAAACCGGCGTTGTTAAATAGAATATCGATGCGGCCATAGTTTTCCAGCACGCTCTTGACCATGTTCTCGATGTCGGCGCGGTTGGTTACATCCACCGGGGTAGCCATGGCCTCGCCGCCCTGGGCCTGGATGCGCGCCACTTCAGCCTGCATCCGCTCGATGCGGCGGGCGGCCAGCACTACCGAAGCACCCTCCTGGGCGAACAATTTCGCGGCATCTTCGCCAAAACCAGAGGATGCGCCGGTAATGAGAACCACTTTGCCTTTCAAGTCCATGGTCATAATTGCTCCCGTAAGTTTGGCTGCCCTGATGGGCGCGCCTGTTCTTATTTTACATGATGTTTGCTCGAATGGTACACGAAATCGTCCCGAAGGCTTGTTGGCTTCGGGACGATTGTTCGAGGCGCGGTTTTTACAGACTGGCGTTAATGGAACTGAACATGTTTCTCACGAGCGGGCCCATGGCGGTCAACGCAATAACAATGACAACTGCAACCAAAACAAGAATCATGCCGTATTCCACCATCCCCTGGCCTCGTTCTCTGAGAAAAAGCAACATCGGTTTCACCTCCTTTCTTTGGCAATCGGGCGGGTAAACGCCTGTCTCAAATCATTATATAACTTCGCCTGTTGCGCGCAAATCGTGTAACTATGTCGCGCTGGACTGATAAAGGGCGTCATCATTCTTTGTGCTTGACTTCGCTCGTAATTTGACTATAATGATGATTGAAAATGATTGATAATGAGCGAATATGAGCGAATTTTTCTCTACGGAAGAACGTCAAGACAATATCCTTACCCTGCTTGCGCGCCAGGGGCGTTTGAGCGTGGCCGAAATTGTGGAGCAATTCAAGGTGAGCGAGGCTACTGCCCGGCGCGACCTGGAGACGCTTGCGGAGCAGGGCAAACTTCAGCGTGTGCATGGCGGCGCGCTGCCTGTCAGGCAGGCCGCGCCTGAATCGCCGCTCTTGCAGCGTGAGCGCGAGCAATTCTTTGAAAAACAGCGCATTGGGCAGGCCGCCGCCGCGTTGGTGCAAGATGGCGAGACGGTATTCATCGCTTCTGGCACGACTACTCTCGAGGTGGCGCGTCATCTGCGCGCCCGCCCAAATTTGACGGTGATTACCAACTCCCTGCCGGTGATGAATACCCTGGCTGGCGTGCCAGGCACCAACCTGATAGGCATTGGCGGCCTGCTGCGCCAGAGCGAACTTTCCTTTGTGGGGCATATCGCCGAACAAGCCATTGCGGAGTTACGCGCCGATAAAGTCATCCTGGGCGTTCATGCCTTCAGCCTGCAGCACGGTCTGACCAGCGACTATCTGCCCGAAACCCTCACAGATCGCGCCATTCTCAAGATTGGCCGTCAGGTCATTCTGGTGGCCGACCACACCAAATTCGAGAGCGTTTCTCCCGCCTTTGTCGCCCCCGTCTCCAGCATTCACCACCTCGTCACTGATTCCCAAACCCCGCCCGAAATCCTTGCCGCCCTGCGCGAAATGGGAATCGCCGTCACCATCGCCTGAATCACCATCGCTCACAGTTCACTGTTCACTGATTACTGTTCACTGATTACCATGCTCCTTCAAAACTTCCGCCCCCGCTCCCAACTCGTGACCAAGACCACTCGGGTCGAAAAACCGCGTTTTCCGGTCATTGACGCGCACAATCATCTCGGCGAACCCTTTGGCGGCGGCTGGGATAAAAAGCCGCTTTCCGAACTGCTCGACCGGCTGGACGAAGCAGGAGTCTTCGGCTATGTGGACCTGGATGGCGGCTGGGGCGAGGACATCTTGCAGGCGCATCTCGACCATTTCAAAGCCAAAGCGCCGGAGAAATTCCGCATTTTTGGCGGCGTGGATTGGAGCAGGTGGCCGGAACTGGGCGATGCTTTCCCCGAATATGCCGCCCGGCGGCTGGAAGCGCAAAAAGCCTGGGGCGCGGAGGGTCTCAAAATCTGGAAGCCTTTCGGACTGCATGTCCGCGACCATCACGGCGCGCTTGTCCGCGTGGATGACGCGCGTCTCGACCCGATTTGGGAGACCGCTGGCCGCCTGGGGCTGCCCGTTTTGGCGCATGTCGCCGACCCGGTGGCTTTTTTTGACCCCATTGATGAGACCAATGAGCGTTGGGAAGAACTTGGCCAGCACCCCGATTGGGCTTTCACCAGCCCGCCGTTTCCGTCTTTCATCAGCATTCTCGAAGCCTTCAAACGCCTGGTGAAGCGTCATTCCTCCACCACCTTCATTGGCGCGCACGTTGGCTGTTATGCCGAAAACCTGGCCTGGGTGGGCGCGATGCTCGACGCCTGTCCCAATTACTACATTGACCTCTCGGCCCGTCTGGGCGAACTGGGACGCCAGCCCTACACCGCCCGGCGATTTTTCATTCAGTATCAAGACCGAATCCTGTTTGGCTCTGATATGGGGCCTGACCTGGAAGCCTACCGCCTGAATTATCGGTTTCTTGAAACGGATGATGAATACTTCAACTACAACGTGGGAGAAATCCCCGTGCAGGGGCGCTGGCATGTCTGCGGTCTTTACCTGCCGGAGGATGTGCTGGAGAGAGTGTATCGGAAAAACGCGGAGAACGTGTTTGGGTTCAGTGAGCAGTGAACATAATCAGTTTTCAGTCATCGGTTTTCAGCGATGACGAGACTATGAGACGACAAGACCATGAGACTCACAGACTATCATACCTACAACGAAATCAAACTTCAGCCCGAAGCCTGGGCTGATGCCCTGGAAGTGGTAGAGCAGGCCCAAAATGGTCTGACCCAACTCTTCGAGGCCGATTACGACCAGGTCTTGTTCACCGGCTGCGGCTCGACCTATTATCTCTCGCTGGCGGCGGCGGCGCTCTTTCAGCAAATGACCGGACGACTGGCGCGGGCCGTGCCGGGGGGAGAGTTGCTGCTCAATTCCGAAACTGCCGTAGCGCAAAATAGCATTTTGCGCCACAAAACCTTGCTGGTGGCCGTTTCCCGTTCTGGCTCGACCACTGAAACCGTCCGCGCGGTAGAGCAGTTCAAAAAGCAGAATCCTGGCCCGGTGATTGCCATCACCAACTATACTGACCAGCCGCTGACCGGGTTGGCCGACCTGCCGCTGGTCATCGAAAAGGGTCAGGAAGAGAGCGTGGCGCAAACCCGCTCGTTTGCCTCGATGTATGTGGCAGCAACCGCCATGACGATGCTGGCTGCCGGGGCGGAACATTTGCGCAGGGCGATGAATCAACTGCCAGAGGCCGGTGCCAGGCTCCTCGCCAGGTACGAGCCGCTGGCGCGGGAATTCGGCGAAGCTCTGCATATTGACCGCTTTTACTTCCTGGGCAGCGGGGCGCGCTATGGGCTGGCCTGCGAGGTCAATCTCAAAATGAAAGAGATGACCCTCACCCACAGCGAACCCTTCCATTTCTTGGAATTCCGTCACGGCCCGATGAGCATGGTCCATGAAAACGCGGTCATCGTGGGTCTTTTATCGGAAAAAAACTTGAGCCACGAACAAGCCGTCTTAAACGAAATGCAGGCCAAAGGCGGGCAGGTTCTCGCGCTGGCCGAATCGGCGGCAAATGTTTCTTTTGAATCGGGAATCCCCGAAAGCGCGCGGAATGTTCTCTATCTGCCTGTTTTGCAGTTGATGGCGTTTTATCGGTCACTGGCAAAGGATTTGAACCCTGACCGGCCTCGCCATCTTGACCGAGTAGTGACCCTGGCGGAGTGATTCCGGATGCGCTCATCAAAAAAAAAGGAGGTGATTGCTTGTTGAAAAATGCTCAAAATTTAGACGCAGACTGCTCACCCCGGTCAAGGTTATGAAACAATCTGCGTCTGTTTGGCTATGGAGGTTTCTCCATAACACCTCCAAATTGTAACTGATGTAACAGGTTATGAAAGGAGTAGTACCATGAAATCGCTACGCTATTTGATTTGTATCATGGCAATTGCGTCTCTCATCCTGGCGGCTTGTTCGCCAGATGTTCCGATTGCGCCACAAACGGATTCGAATTCCAATCTTACTGGCGCCGCATCTGCCGAAGAAAAAACGGTTTTGCGCCTATGGATGCATACCAATAATGCCTTCATTGCAGGTTTGGAGTCGCTGATTTCCGCTTATGAAACCGCTCATCCAAATGTGGATATTCAACTCGAACATTTCGAGTATGGGCTATACATCCAAACTTTGCAAACGGCCATGCCGGCTGGCGAAGAAGCCGATATTATGCAACTGTTTGGTACATGGATACCGCAGTATTACGAGCGGCTTGCCCTGGTGCCAGAGAGTGTGATGACGATTGAACAAGCCAGGCAGACATTCTACGCCGCTCCGTTGGGAGGTTACATCGTCAATGGAAAATTGTATGGCCTCCCTCAGGAGTTCAACTGCGAATATGGCGGCGTACTGGTCAACAAGACAAAGTTCGAGGCAGCCGGCTTGACCTATCCGCCACAGTGGAAAACGATGAATGATGTGTTGGCTGATGCTGCCAAATTGACCCAAAAGGATAGTGGCGGCATGATGAGCGTCGCGGGCTATCATTTTACGTCTGCCGACCCCATATCTGCTGATTTTCTGGCGGGCATCAAACAGCGCGGCGGCAATTATTGGAACGCTGAGCAAACTGCCTTCAACTTCGATACTCCTGAAGCCCGCGCTCAACTTCAGTTTATGGTGGATGCCGTTAAGAACGGTGTCGTTGACCCGGTTCTCTTCAACAACGAGAGCAATTGGGTGGTGGATGCCTTTTTCCAGGGTAAAGCGGGCATTGGTTACATCGGTAGTTGGGCCATTGGAGTTGGGAAGGAAAACTTCCCCGATTTTGCCGATGAATGGGATTATTTCATCCTGCCGCCAGTGGATGGCGACAAGCCGTTATTTGTGGCAGATTCTGGCTGGGGGTTGACGGTTTCTCCCAACAGTAAACACCAGGACGTGGCCTGGGATTTTGTCAAATTTGTGACTGCCGACCCCAAGAATGCTACACAATGGAACGTTGCCAGCAAAACTATTCCTGCCATGCCTGCTGTTGCAGAATCCGCTGAAATTGCTGCCGCTGAGCCCTGGGTGCCGAAGATGCTCTCCATCCTGCCTTACGGTGAATACCTCGGTAACATGCCTGACCGCGACCGGGTAATGTATGAAATCATCTACCCTCACGTTCTCAAGGCGTTGCAGGGTGTAGAAACGGTCGATGAGGCCGTCAAAGCCATTCACGAAGAAGCGAACTCCACTTTCAAGTAACGCACGTTTGGGCTTTGCCTGGTTCAGGTTACCCTGCGAGGATATATCCCATCTCGACAGGTTTATCCCCTTACCCCTTCCCGCCCTCTTTAAGCTGGTGGGTTGGGGTAAGGGAGGGCAGCGACGCGCTTATCACCTGCGCGCCCGCGATGCAAATGGAAGGTATCTATCATGAGCGTATCAAATGACATGCAGAGACTGAAAAGCGGGCTGGCAATTTCCCAAAATCGTTTTGTCTGGAGCGTAACGACTCCGGTTCTGCTCTATCAACTTCTCTCGATTTTTATTCTTGGTTGGGCATTTGTGCTGATGTTTTTCGATTACAGCCCTGGGCGGGTGGGTGGCCCGATACTTGGATTGGGAGGAAGTAATCCATTCATCGGCTTGCAAAACTTCGTAGAGATGTTCACGGGCGCTTCAGTGCAGGCTAAACTGTTTCGGATAAGTTTACGCAACACGCTTATCTTTGCCTTTTTGGTAATGCCGCTTAACCTTGCCATCACTCTTCCGCTGGCCTGGTTGTTGGATGCAATTGGCTCTCGTTTTCGCGCATTCTATCGCACGGTTTATTTTTTGCCTGTTCTGACTTCTTCAGTAGGTGTGGCGCTGATTTGGGAAAATATGTACCATCCTCAAGCCGGATGGGTCAACACCATTGTGCAGGCCCTGGGCGGGACGCCGGTAGCCTGGTTGGTGGACCCTAAAGCCAGCTTTTTGGGAGTTTCAGCGGCAATGTGGGCGGTTGTGGCGGCGTATGTATGGCAGGATTATGGTTACAACATGGTCATTTTCATCGCCGCTTTGCAAGAAATTCCTGGTGAGTTGAAGGAAGCAGCCCAAATAGACGGCGCAAACGAATGGCAGGTCTTCCAGAAAATCACTTTGCCGCTCATCCGCCCTACTATTTTGTTTGTTTGCGTCATGACCATGATTTCCTCCTTTCAAGTGTTCGATATTATTCAGGTTATGACGAATGGCGGCCCGAACGACCAGACTCAAGTTCTGATGCTCGATATTTACAAAAATGCTTTCCGATACCAGAAAATGGGCTGGGCCGCGGCGGAATCGTTCATTCTGTTTCTGCTTGTCACAGGGATTACCCTGTTGCAAATGCGTCTCTTGCGCACCGATTGGGAGAGATAAAAATGACCGCCGTGTTTTCCCATTCTCAAAAACCTCGTTCACTTGCCCATACGTTGAGCCGCGCTGTGCTTTACCTTGCGCTGACGTTGGGATTGGTGGCTACGCTCCTGCCTTTTATGATGATGATTTTTAGTTCGTTCAAGACGAATCTTGAAGCCTTGCGCACGCCCCCCACGTTTTGGCCCGAAAAATTTACATTCGAAAACTACCAAACCATTTTCACTGACCCGAAACTGCCGCTCCTGCGCTTTTACTTCAATAGCGCGTTTGTAGCCTTTTTCAACGTCATCTCCGCTCTTTTCACCAGTAGTCTGATGGGCTATATCTTTGCCAAGTTCGACTTTTGGGGCAAACGACTGTTTTTCGGCTGGTTTATGGCAACGATGATGATACCTGTTCAGATTACCATGATACCCAGTTATCTCATCCTTGCCCGGTTAGGTCTCATCAACAATCTGTGGGGGCTGATTATCTTTAGTTTAATAGATGCCTTTGGTATTTTTCTCATGCGTCAGTTCTGTCAGAGTTTTCCCAATGAGTTGCTCGATGCTGGACGTATTGACGGCGCATCAGAATGGCAAATCTATTGGAAAATTGTCCTGCCGCAATTGGGACCAGCCCTGGCAACTCTGGGCATTTTACGCTTCATGTTCAGTTGGAATGCCTACCTGTGGCCGATGATTGTTTTGCAGAAAATCGAAGTTCGTACTTTGCCTATCATTCTTACCTGGTTCAATTCCGCTCATGCCACCCAACCCGCGCTGGTCATGGCCGCCAACGTTCTCATTGTCATTCCTATCCTGATTGTCTTCATTGTCTGTCAGCGTTGGATTATTCAGGGGTTTACCATGAGTGGTTTGAAAGGATAAATTGGATGACCAAAATCACCTTCATCGGCGCCGGTTCGCTCGGCTTCACCCACGAACTCGTGCGCGATATTCTCACTTTCCCCCTCCTTCAGGACGCCGAACTCGCCCTGATGGACATCCACCCCGGCCGGCTGGAATGGGCCAAACGGGGCGTGGAGAAACTCATCGCCGCTGGCAATCATCCCGCGCGGGTGACGGCCACCCTCGACCGGGCGGATGCCCTCCGAGGCGCGGATGTCGTCCTCACCACCATCCTGGCCGGGTCCACTGAAGTATGGCGGCACGACATCGAAATCCCCAAGCAGTACGGCGTAGATATCAACGTCGGCGACACGCGCGGCCCCAGCGGAATCTTCCGCTTCCTGCGCACCATCAACCCCATGATGGACATCGTGCGTGACATGGAGCGCGTTTGCCCGAATGCCGTCCTGCTCAACTACACCAACCCCATGGCGATGCTCGTCTCGGCCATCCAGAAACAAACCTTCCTCACCGTCACGGGTTTGTGCCATTCGGTGCAGGGAACGGCCATGATGCTGGCCGAATGGATTGGTGCGCGTTACGAAGAAATTGATTACCTGTGCGCCGGAATCAACCACCAGGCCTGGTATCTCGATTTCCGCTGGAAAGGGCAGGACGCCTACCCCTTGCTCCACAAAGCCATCACCGAACGCCCCGAAATTTATAACGCCGAACCCGTCCGCAATGAAATGTACCTGGCGCTGGGCAAATACGTCACCGAATCGAGCGGTCACAACTCCGAGTATAACTGGTGGTTCCGCAAACGCCCCGACCTCATCGAAAAATACTGCACGCACGGCACGAACTGGAATCCCGGCGAATACGCCTACATCCTGAAGGAATACCAGCGCAACGAAGCCACCTGGCAGGAACAGGTACGCGCCGAACTGGAGCGCCCGCTTGCCGCCGAAGACCTCCAGCGCGGCCACGAATACGCCGCCTATATCATCAACGCTTTGCAAGGCGGCGAACCGTTCAAATTCAATGGCAACGTCCAGAACACCCACCTCATCACCAACCTGCCGCAAAACGCCTGCGTCGAAGTCCCCGTGCTGGTGGACCGCGCCGGTTTCCATCCCTTCCATGTCGGCGATTTGCCCGCCGAATGCGCCCTGCTGACTCAACTCTCCAGCGGCATTGAAGAACTTGCTATTCAAGCCTCGCTCGCGGGCGACCCGACCCTCGTCTACCGCGCCATTTGCCACGACCCGCTGACTGCCGCCGTCCTCTCGCTGGCCGAAATTCGGGAGATGACCAATGAACTGTTTGCTGTCCACAAAGACTACCTGCCGCAATTCAAACATCATACGGTGTAGGACAGGATTTCATCCTGTCCTGCTCCTGATGTTTTTCCTGCTCTTCGGATGCGCTCCCGCCTCTCTCTCCCCCGAACCTGCTCCCGTTTCGGCGGAGACGCCAATGCTCATGCCTTCCAATACGCAACCTGTAACTTCCAACCTGCCCTCTGATACCTCTACGCCTGAAGCCTCCTGGTGGCATCCCGTCCCTGGCCTTGCCTGGCAATGGCAAATCGGCGATGATGATATTGACACCTCCATCGATGCCGATGTCTTCGACGTTGACCTCTACGTTGACCAGGCCATTCTCGACGAACTCCATGCCAAAGGCAAAAAGGTCATTTGCTACATCTCGGTTGGCTCATGGGAAGACTGGCGTCCCGACGCTGAACAATTTCCCGCCGAGGTGTTGGGCAAAGACTACGAAGGTTGGCCCGGCGAAAAATGGCTCGACATCCGCCAGATAGAGCAACTCGCCCCCATCATGCGCGCCCGTCTCGACCTGTGCGCCGCCAAAGGTTTCGATGGAGTCGAACCGGATAACATGGACATTTACACTAACGACACAGGCTTACCGCTCACCTACGAAGACCAGTTGAAATATGCCCGCTGGATGGCCGAAGAAGCCCACGCGCGCGGCCTGGCTATCGGCCAGAAAAACGCCTCCGACATGACCGCCGACCTGGTGAACCTCTTCGACTTTGCCATCACCGAAGACTACTTCTACTACGAAGAAGCCGAAATCATGCTGCCCTACATCCAGGCGGGCAAACCCGTCTTTGCCGCCGAATACACCGACCTGCCCGGCGACTTTGCCGCCTTTTGCCGCCAGGCGAAAACGCTCGGCTTCAGTCTCATCCTCAAGAATCGAGACCTGGATTCCTGGCGCGAAACCTGCAAGTAACCGCCTGCAAAAAAGTTGAGGGCCAAAAGCCTTGTTGCGCCTTTGGCCCTCAACCACCAGACGAACGAATATGCTGTCTGAAACAGAATTTTATCCAGTCGCCGTCGCCAGTTGGTAAATCACCGGCCGGTATTTCGGGCGCGGAATGGGTTTCCCTTCCGCTTTGGCGGCCTCCAGCCAGGCGTTTTGGGTAATCAGGGCTTATCTCAGAGCCTCCTCAGGCGTCTGACCAAATGCTGAACAATGTACCAGGTCAGGAATATTCGCAATGTAGCCGCCGTCTTCTTCGCTATAAAAAATATTGATGTGGTAATCTTTCATGGTTATTCCTCCAGCCGCAAGTTGTACCTTATCAACCAATTCCATGAACTGGCGGGTTTGGTAGGGTTTAACCTGACCATCCACGTTCTGCAAGTTGACCAATTCTCTCACGCTGTCATGGACAAATATGGGTGACTGCCTGAAATCCTTGAAAGCCGAAACCCAAAACCTTCAACCAGCAGAACGAAATCGGCGAAGGCGATGTTCTTTGAGCCAGATAGCACTTTGACAAGAATTTTCTTGAGCTTCGCCATCGAACATATATACGACCAATCTTTACGCCGGAGTCTGTTATGAAACCTCTCCCTATCGGCAAACTGCGTGGGTTGCAAACCTGCGCCTCCCCGCGCGGAACGTTCACCTTCCTCGCCCTCGACCATCGTCAAAATCTGCGCAAAGCCAACCCGCGCTTTCAGGATGACGCCGAACTCAGCCGCTTCAAACTGGATGTCACCGCCGAACTGGCCCCCTGCGCCACCGCCGTTCTGCTCGACCCGGAAGTTTCTGCCGCGCAAGCCATTGCCGCCGGAAAACTGCCCGGCGACAAGGCATTCGTCGTCGCCCTCGAATCCACCGGCTATACCGGCGAAGCCACCGCCCGCAAAGCGCAGCTCATTCCTGGCTGGAGCGTGGAAAAAGCCAAACGCATGGGCGCCAGCATGGTCAAACTGCTGGTTTACTATCACCCCAACGCTCCGGTTGCCGCCGAAATCGAAGCGTTTACCGCTCAAATCGCCGCAGAGTGCCAGAAACACGACCTGACCCTCATGCTCGAACCGCTCTCTTACCCGCTCACGGAGCAAAAACTCTCTTCAGACGAAAAACGCTTCGTTGTCACCGAAACCGCCCGCCGCCTCACCGCCCTGCCCGGCGTGGACCTGCTCAAGGCCGAATTTCCTCTTGCTTCCGACGCCCCCGAAGCCGAATGGCTGACCGCCTGCGCCGACCTGAACGCCGCCAGCCGCGCCCCCTGGGTGGTTCTTTCCGCCGCCGTCTCTTTCGACCTGTATCTGAAGCAGGTCATCGCCGCCTGTCAGGCCGGGGCCAGCGGAATTGCTGTTGGCCGCGCCGTCTGGCAGGAAGCCGTTCCCCTGGAGGGCCAGGCGCGGCTGGATTTTCTGCGCGGCCCCGCCCGCGAGAGACTCCAGCGTCTCAATGCCATCTGTCGGGCGCTCGCCCGCCCCTGGACGGAGTTCTACGCCGCCGAAGCGCCCTTCGATTGGTACAAAACCTATTAACCTTCGTATGAGACCATTCGACTTACTGGTTGCAGGCGAAATCAACCCCGACCTCATCCTCTCTGGCGATGTCGAACCCGCCTTTGGGCAGGTGGAAAAACTGGTCGAGTCCGCCGCCCTCGTCATCGGCTCGTCCTCCGTCATCTTTGCCTGCGGCGCGGTGCGGCTGGGGCTAAAAGTCGCTTTCATCGGCAAATGCGGCGAGGATGTGTTTGGGCGCTTCATGCTGGATGAAATGTCAAAACGCGGCGTGAATGTGGACAACGTGATTCGCGTCCCAAAAGGGAACACCGGCCTGAGCGTGATTCTGAATCGGGGCGTTGACCGCGCCATTCTGACTCATCCGGGCCTGATTCCCGCTTTATCGGCGGAAGAGGTCCCCGACAGTTTGCTCCGTCAGGCCCGCCACCTGCACGTTGCATCCTATTTCCTGCAAGATTCCCTGCGCCCCGGCCTGCCCCGGCTCTTCGAGCGCGCCCGTTCCATCGGCCTGACCATTTCCCTCGATACCAATTGGGACCCCTCCCAGCGGTGGGAGGGCGTCTTCGACCTGCTCCCGCTCGTCAACGTCTTCCTGCCCAACGAAGCCGAAGCCTGCTCCCTCGTCAGCGAGGGAGATGTTGAAAGCGCGGCAGAAAAGTTATCGGCGCGGGTCGAAACGCTGGCAATCAAATTAGGGGCAGCAGGAGCAATTGGGGTCAGGAACGGTCAAAAAGTCAGAACCGCCTCGATTCCCGTCAACGTGGTGGACACGGTGGGCGCGGGTGATTCGTTTGACGCGGGTTTCCTCTACGGCTACCTCAATGGCTGGCCGCTCGAACCATCGCTGCGCCTGGCAGCAGTCTGCGGCGCGCTCTCCACCCAGGCGGCGGGCGGCACGGCAGCCCAGCCTGCTTTGGAACAGGCAAAAGCCTGCTTGCGCTAATCGCCAATGACCCATGACCCATGAACTACCTGGATTATCTTACCGCATCTCACCATTTCGGCCCGCCAATGGGATTGACCTCGGTCTGCTCGGCGCACCCGCTGGTCATCGAGGCTGCTTTGCGGCATGGCCTGGCGCGCGGCAAGCCGGTTCTGATTGAGGCCACCTGCAATCAGGTCAACCAGTTTGGCGGCTACACCGGCCAAACCCCGGCGGATTTTTTCCGCTTCATCACGGAACTGGCCGATACCGCTGGCTTTCCGCGCCAAAACCTGATTTTGGGCGGCGACCATCTCGGCCCGTTGCCCTGGGCCGATGAACCACCAGAGCAGGCAATGGACAAAGCCAAAGCCCTCGTCCGCGCCTATGTTAAGGCCGGTTTTACCAAAATCCATCTCGATTGCTCCATGCCCCTCGGCGGTGAACCTGCGCTCTCGCGAGAAATCATTGCCCAACGCATGGCCGACCTTGCCCAAGTTGCTGAACAGACTGCCCTCGAATTACCAGGCGCCGGTTACGAATTACGCTATGTCATCGGCTCCGAAGTCCCTCCTGCTGGTGGCGCGAAGGCGGGGCATACGGCACTTCAGGTGACCACCGCCCCCTCGGCAGCCGAGACCCTGGAGGCCACCCGCCGCGCCTTCCACGCCCTGGGGTTGGATGCGGCCTGGGAGCGCGTCCGCGCCCTGGTGGTGCAGCCGGGCGTCGAATTTGGCGATGAGACCATCCACGAGTACGACCCGGCTGCCGCCGCGCCGCTGGCCCGCTTCATCGAAACCGTCCCCGGCCTGGTGTATGAAGCCCACTCCACCGATTACCAGCCCCCCGCTGCGCTGCGCTCTCTCGTCCGCGACCATTTTGCCATCATCAAGGTGGGCCCCGCCCTGACCTTTGCCCTGCGCGAGGCGATTTTCGCCCTGGAAGAGATTGAATCTGCGCTTGGGTTACAGCCGCCTTCCCGTCTGCGCGAGACGCTGGAAGCCGAAATGCTTGCCAACCCCGCTCACTGGCAAAAGCACTATGGCGGCGATGCCCGCGCCCAAAAACTGGCCCGCGCCTACAGTTTCAGCGACCGCATTCGCTATTACTGGAACGCCCCCGCCGCGCAATCGGCTTTTGCGCGGCTGATAAGCAATTTGGGAGAACGCCCCCTGCCGCTTACGCTGCTCAGCCAATATCTGCCCGACCAGTATGAGAAAGTCCGCAACAAGGAACGAATCAATCATCTGCGCGAACTTTTGCTTGGTCAGGTTGCGGATGTGCTGAACGAATACGCGACTGCCTGCTCTCTATTCAACATGCAGGAGAATTTTGCGCATTTTGGTTCATTTTTTTAGTTTTTGGCATTGCTGGCTGGTCTTTTTAAGAGCAATATGAGCGAGAAGTAGGCCCTGAAATGCCCGCCAGGTTCAAAGGACGCTGATAGAGTGGGGGAGAATCGTTTTGTTGGAAACGAAAGTGTTTACGAGTATACTGTTCTTAAATTTAGATTTTGCGCATTCAATAGGCAAGAACGATGGTCCATCAGCAGATTTCTGAAACGCGTTCGTATATTCTGGTGGTCGAAGACGATTCGGCCATTGGTGCGTTTGTGCAAACTGCGCTGGAGCGCGAAGGTTTCAGGGTGGAATTGGTCAAAGATGGCGAATCGGCCATCAAACGGGTGGATGCTTTTTCTCCCAGCCTGGTTCTTTTGGATTTAATGCTCCCCGGCATGAGCGGGTTGGAGGTCTGTCAGGCGCTGCGCCGCTCCACGCAATATATTCCCATCATTATGCTCACCGCCAAAGATGACGATGTGGATAAAATCGTCGGGCTCGAAATGGGGGCGGATGATTACATCACCAAGCCTTTCAAAATTCGGGAACTGCTTGCAAGAGTGCGCGCTTTGCTGAGACTGGTCCAGAATTCAAAAAATCCCAACTTGCGCGCGCTTCAATTTGGTTTCTTGGAAATCAATCTCGAAAGCCGAACGGTCAGATGCGAGGGGAAGTTGTTGACTCTCACGCCAAAGGAATTTGAATTGCTTGCCTTGCTGGCTTCTAACCCGCGCCGTGTATTTGGCAGAGAAACGCTTCTCGAAAAGATATGGGGCTACGATTACGCGGGAGAAACGCGCACGGTGGATGTTCACATTCAGAGATTGCGGCAGAAGATTGAACCGAATCCCGCTGAGCCGCATTTTTTGGTCACAGTGCGGAATATTGGTTATAAGTTTGAATATGAGAATAACGGTATGGCATGAGCGAAGGTATTATTGCGAGTATTCCTGTTGGAATGGTGATATTCTCTGCGCTAATTTTGTTCATGTTGGGCGTGAGCATGGGGTGGGTGATTCGCCGAAAGCAGGAACCACAGAAAAAAGATGACTTTCCCCGATGTTTTGCGCTGTTGAATGCCATTCCCAAAGCCGCGTTGATTGTAGATGGCGAGGCAAATATCCTCATGCAAAATATCCGCGCTTTGCAAATGATGGAAAGTTGGGAAAGCAGCCTTCCCAAAAATTTGATTGAAGCGGTAAAACGTGTTGGTCAGACCGGACTCACCGAACAGATGGAAATCGTCATGGCAAAGAAAAAATTCCAGGTTTTGGCAGCTCCGCTTCACGTCACGAATGAAGCGCAGGCTCTCATCCTCATCACGGATTTCGCGGATGGGTCGTATCGCGCGGAGCTGTATCGGCAATTGGTGGGTACCATTGCGCACGAACTGCGCACTCCTCTTACCGCGATTTTGGGCCATGTGGATATTTTGAATAGTTGTGACGTGCATGAAGAGACACTGTGGCGCAGGTCGTTGGGGTTTGTGGCAAAAGAAACAGACCGCCTGGCGCGGCTGGTGGAGGACCTGCTTAGCCTTTCCCGGTTAGAGCGCGTGCCACTGCATCTTCAGCCCATCAACTTGCGAGTGGTGGCCGAAGAGGCGGTTTCAGAACTGTTCGATTTTGCCGAAAAGAACAACGTTTTGCTGATTATTCAATCTCCACCCGATATGCCCCGCGCCATGGCAGACTCCGAACGGCTGCGGCAAGTGTTTCTCAACCTGATTGATAATGCCATCAAACACGCTTCCAATCACCCTGTAACCATTTGCCTGACCCCGGCAGGCGAGACCATTTCAGTTGAAGTGAACAATCGCGGCGCTCCCATTGCGCATGAGGACCTGCCGCGCTTGTTCGAGCCGTTTTGGCGCGGAAAGCAAAAAAGCACAAAAGGCACAGGGCTGGGGCTTACCATTGTGCGCGCCATTCTTGAACAGCATCATGCATCTGTTGGCGTTCGGAGCAATGCCGAAGAAGGCACAACGTTTTATTTTTCTCTGCCGATTGCTTCGACATAATGGCTTTTGTTGCCCGTGTTTCTTAAGCGATTGCTCAACTAAAAGTTTAGGTTTCTAACCGTATTGTACATCTCATCGAAAATGGCAAGAATTTCGGGGTCGTCGCCAATCTCTACCAGGTATCTCATCTACATCGGCGTAACGGATATGCAAAAACCTATCGAATAACTGAGAACCACGCATGATTTTTTCTGCCATCCTGTGGATATTCTGCGCTGACATGCTATCCGCGAGCATTTCTGAAACGGTCTGACGAATAATTTGCTTAACCTGATTGCTCATCGTACAGCCCCATTTCTACTCGGAATTTTTCGCGCACAGCGCCAAGACTGATGACATGACCGTTTTCCTGCAAAAACCAATGTTCCCAACCATTGCAAGGGGCATTGTTCATGTAATGACTGCCTGCTTTATGAATACTGCCTTCAAAGCCGTCTGCCGTGCGTAGTCGTGAATCTGGCTTAATGGTGGCGACTTTACTTTTATCTTTTCCAAAAAATAATTTTTGACCAGGCTGTAAATATCCATTCTCAATCAGAGTCGAAAACTCAACTTTGGGCGCAGATTTCGCTTTACTTTTTACATCAAATGTGGCGGCGTCAAACATTTCTGGCTGAACGGCGTCTATCCGCTTTTTTGCAACGTCAATGTATTTCTTTTCTCTTTCCAAGCCAATCCAATTCCGATGAAGCCTTTTTGCCACTGCGCCAGTTGTGCCGCTTCCAAAAAACGGGTCAAGAACAACATCGCCAGGGTTGCTGGACGATAAAATGACGCGATAAAGCAAGGATTCAGGCTTTTGCGTTGAGTGGGCTTTATCTCCATTGTTGTCTTTAACCCGTTCCGCGCCTGTTGCCAACGATACAAGCCACCAATCAGAACGCATTTGCTTTTCATCATTCAAGCCTTTCATGGCCTGGTGATTGAATGTGTATTTTGCGCCTTTTCCTGTGCTTGCCCAGATAAGCGTTTCATGGGCATTGGTAAAGCGCACACCCCGAAAATTAGGCATTGGATTCGTTTTAACCCAAATTACATCATTGAGAATCCAAAAACCCAAATCTTGCATGATTGCCCCAACCCGAAAAATATTATGGTAAGAGCCAATCACCCAAATTGTGCCAGTCGGTTTCAAAACTCGCTTGCAGGCGGTCAGCCATTGCCTGGTAAATTCATCATACCCCTGCATAGACTCGAATTTATCCCACTGGTCATCTACGGCGTCCACTTTGGTCATATTGGGACGGTGCAAGTCATTTTGTAACTGTAAATTGTAGGGCGGGTCTGCAAAAATTAAGTCAATCGACTTCTCTGGCAAAGCATTAAGATTTTCGATGCAATCGCCTTCGATAATCTGATTCAGGGGTAGGGTCATGTCTTTCGCCTCCAATCCATGATTATAAGGCGACTTTCTTCTCAAAGGAAAATTTTTAGGCAAAGGGGGGGGACAAATAAAGGCTATCCCAAAGGTTCAAAACCTTTGGGACGTTTGTTTCGGGGAAATGTTTACAAAATTGTTACAAATCCGTGCGGAAATTGTGAACTGAATTTTGTAAGATGGATTCAACTTGCTTGCAGGAGTTGAATATGAATCTTCCAAATAATAGAATCGCCCTTGCGTTTGTGATTTTGCTGAGCCTGTTGGTTGGATGCTCGACCTCGACGCCTCTAATCGCTTCAAATGAACCGACATTCACACCTGCGCCCACCGATACGCCAAACCCGAAAGCAAATTTGCCCACCTACTCAGAAGTTATAAAAACATACCCGGCGGGGGTTGAATTATGCACCACGGAGGCGTTGCTTGAAGGGATTGGAGGGAATGGCAGTTGGTTATTGAATGGAGACATCCAAATTAAGGATAACCAAATGCAAGTCCAATGTTACGGCACAAAGATTACAGTTAATCTGGAAGGCGTTGACCTCATCCTTGATAACGTCATCTATTCCAAAGGCGCGCTGTTGACCGTTGATAAAGACCTCAATTGGATTGAGGTTTCAAGTTGGGAATGAACGATTTGTTGTAGTCATCCACCGTTTGTCTCTCAACCCTGCTCATCTCCCACTGGGAGAGGGGAAGTTGGAGGCAAACAATGAAAGTCAAAATCATCATCGTTTGATTGGTTCTTACAAGTCTGCTCACATCTTGCGGCGGCGGTAAAGGCGTGTACGGCAAGGTGACAGACGAAGAGGCGGGCAAGCCTGTGGCGGGCGCTTCGGTGGAATTGGATTGCACCGATTGCGATTCGGATTTCAGCGCCTAAACCGATGAAAATGGGAACTATAGTTTTCCAGACGCGCCCGCTGGAAATTATCTGCTCACCATCGTTTGGAATAATCCGCCTGAATGTCCAAGCATTGAGCCGTATGAAACGCTCGGCGCAAGCGGCGAGTTTATGGTGACCTACGCGGGTTATGTGATGGGCGGACTCGGCGGCGTGGGCAACAGGCGAATTATCGCAGTTGTGGAGTTTCAATTGGAAGAAGGGCAGGGTAAAAAATTGAATCTTGAGATAGCCTGTCCGTAACATTCACCGTCCCGAAGGTTTATACCCTTCGGGACGGCGACGAGGAGATTCCAGTATGCAAAAAGTTCTAAAAATACTGCTTGTGGTCATTCTGGGAATCGTCGGGACGTGCAGTTTGATTTGGGTTCTGTCAACAACTGCCAGTAGTTTTGAAGAAGCGTCCGCCCGCGGCGAAGCATGTGGCATCATTTTCGTTGTTGTTCTATTCACCGCCAGCGGCGCGGCGATTTTCAAAGCCATTCGAGGCAAATCATGACTTCAAATAACCACTCAAATTCGCAAGGAAAATCTCGCGGCAAATTTATCTTGATTATCGCGGCGATTGCCGCGCTTGCGGCGCTCGGCTTGCTCCTTAGTCAGATGGACGGGAGAGTTGACATTGTTACGTCAGGCGCAGCGACAGCGACAAGGACGGCAGCGTCAATTCCCGTCATTCCCTCATTGACAGATATTGCACCGACATCCGTTGAAAATATTTCACCCTCCGCCACTGCTGAACAAATGATGCAAGGCGAACGATTGGAAATATGCGAAAGCGATATTTGCATAGTTGATTCCGATGGAAGAAGTGTCCCGCTTGGGCTGACAACCGATTATCAAATCTATCCGGGCTTTGGTTTTTCGCCAGACGGCTCAAAGGTTGTCTTCAACGCTTGTTTGAAAACTGAACTTCAAGAAAACCCTGCCTACCAGTTTTGCCATGAACTTTTTGTTGCCGACCGAAACGGAAATGTTTCCCGCCTTACCAACACGTATAACTTCCCAGAATCTCATCCATCCTGGTCGCCTGATGGAAAATGGATTGCCATTGGCGGTTGGTCGCTTTCCCTCATTCGACTAGATGGGACAGGATTGACAACTCTCATATCAGACACAGCCGTCGGCAATGCACATGCAAATGCATGGTCGCCAAACAGCGAACAAATTGCTTTTATATCAGGCAATTATGATTTCAATATCAACTGGGGGTTTCAAAATGCAGTTTTCATAATTAACAGGGACGGCAGCGGTTGGCGGAAGATATTCGAGTTACCCGAACCCAAACCAATACAAGAAGACTGGATTACCGAAATTGCCTGGAGTCCCGATGGGCAGTCCTTGGCAATTGCTTTTCACGATGGGCGTGCGTATTCTATAGATGTCAATTGCGAAGCAGGTAAGGACGGTTGCAGGCTTTCCGACCTCACCACAATCCCCGAAATTCCTCAGAACTGGCTGGATACGTTTTACCCGCAATGGAATGGCGCTCAACAAAACACCTTCATCCCCACCCTCATCCCACTAGCTGAACAAGCCCGCGCCTTCGCCGAGCCGATTTTGCAAGCCATTGCAAACCGCCCGCCAGATTACGAATATGATTTCAACGAAACA
>DAOTZC010000020.1:0-84162 GCA_034434535.1 Anaerolineales bacterium
CGGATGGAGAGGCGGTGCGGGCGTCTTAATGCCCTTGGCGAGCATTTGGGTTTCTAACGCGGCAAATAAGAACGTTTATCAAGCCCGAATATATTAAGTCTTAATGCCCTTGGCGAGCATTTGGGTTTCTAACCCCTATTATACCACTTCTCTAATTCCGGTTATTTTTGCCAAAAACTGATGCATTTTTGTTATTTTCGCAAAAATCAGCATGGAATTTGGTTTTTTTTTTGCCCAAACCGCATTCTTCGCGCATTGCTGCGTACCCCCTCCTCAAAAAGCGGAGCGGCCGGCAAAACAAGGGGAGGGGGTGCGCAAACGTTTCAGGCAATCATGGCTTGCGGGGGCGGCGTCAGGCGGCCCTGCCCCACACAGCGCGCTTTGCCGCGGCACGACTGACACAGCGTGTAAATTCGTAAACTGTCTTCGCTTTCTTTTATTAGACTTTGGGTTTTCTTGAGCAATTTTTCCAGTTCTGCGTCATTCAAATAGGCTTCAAAGACCGAGTCTTGAACGCGCTCGCCCATCGCTTGCATGGCTTTTGCCACCTTTGACAACCGTTTGGGGTCAGCAATATCATACGCCAGCAAGTAAAAAACACGTTCCGCCATCTTCAATCTCCAATCTAAAATCACCTGAACCCCATGCCGCGAAAGGCTGCTTCGCCGCTCTGAATGCCCCCGGCAATTTGCCGCGCCTGTTCGATAAGGCATTGCCGCAACGGAAACTGCATCCCGCGCAAGGGATGGGTAAACTTCATCTCCATCCGCTTCTCATACGCCTGCAAAAAGCGCCGCTGTCCCTGCGCTCCCAGCACAATGGGGCGCTCCGGCGGGCCGGGGCTGAAATCCTCGGTCGTCAGTTGACCGCCGTTCAGACACCACAACACGATTCCATCCACTACCGGGCGGAACTCCTCCAGCAAGTCGAGACCAAGCCCAGGGCGGTTGTACGCCACCTCGTGCAGGAACCCGGCATACGGGTCCAGCCCAACCGTCTGGATGGCGCTCGAACAGGCCTCTGCCAGGAGAGTGTATCCGAAGGACAGCAGCACGTTTACCGGGTCACGAGGCGGGCGGCGGTTGCGGTCGTCGAAGTTCCATTTCGGGTCGAAGAGTCGCCGCAGTCCCTTGAAATAAGCGGCGGTCGCCGCCCCTTCCACACCCAGGAGCGAAGAAAGAGCGGTCTTGCGTTCCACCTCGTCCAGCGCGTGGGAGAGGCTTTCCACGCTGGAGGCAATCTCCGAATCGCCGCGCTCGCGGTTGTGACGTTGAAGCAGGGCGCGCTGATGCTGTAACTTGGCGCGCACAAACCCCTTTGCCATCGCCAGCGCAAACGCTGCGTCGCCGCCGCGGGCATATTGGGCGCGGCGCAGCGGGACATGCGGCGTGACCTGACCCACCAGCCGCCCGCGATATTCCCCGCGCTGGCTGAGAAAGACCACCTCGGTATTCTGCGCCAGAAAGGCGTCTATGGCGGGCGTGGTCAACCCCACATTACCGAAGATGACCACCTGCTCCACCTGCGAGAGAGGAACGCTCAGTAAGATTTCAGATTGTAGATTGGGAGATTGAAGATTGGCGTCGGGGGAGAGGTCGCGTTCCACCTGCACGCGGCGGTTGCGGATGCGGATTTTGGTCTGTTGCTCCACAAGATATAAGGCTGGCATAGAATTCCCCTGGAGATTGGAGATTAGCGTTTGGTTCGCATGTTGCGGGTGACGGTTTTGCGGGAGGAGACAAAGATAGCAGAGGCTCCTTTGCGCAGGTCCGAAAGGCGTTCTGGAGGCAGCAGGCCTCTTTCTTCGATAAGTTCCAGCCAGAAGTTGCTTTCATCCGCCTCTTCGCTGATGATTTGCAGTTTGGCCGAAAACTTGGCCTGTGAACGCGCCCGGCAGGCGGCGCGGTAATTTGCCCCTCCCGATGTGGCGGAGCGCAAGACCTGCTTTCCGATGACCTCGCCAATGTAATTCTTCGGCAAAGCCTCGCACAAACGAATGGCACGCAAAGCAAATGCCTTCGTCCTGGCCTTCAACGCATCAGCGTCCATGTTTTTCTCCTTCGTCAAAAATCATCAATCTTCACTCTTCAATCATCAATCTTCAATCTACACTGCCCCAGCCCCTGCGCCGTGCCTGCGCCCAGGCCGCAGAACAGGCTGAAGCGTCCCAGCACATGCAGGATGCTCATCCAGTAGCGGTCGTAGTTGAGGGTGGTAAAGGTCACATCGCCCACCGCGCCGATGCGCGAACCGCCATCCTTGAGCGGCAACGAGCGGGTGTGGAGGTGATAACTGCTGACCGCCAGGCATTCTTCGGCATAGCGGCGCGTTTCGGGAGGAAAAGCGAGCGGCGCGTACGCATTCCAGCGTTCGAGCAGACTGCCGAAGACCAGGTCGGGGAGCGGGAGCGGGACATGGCGTCCGCCGCTTTTGAAGACCGTTGGGCTGGTCCACAGCAGGGTCAGGCGGCGCGGCGGGGAGGCGCTGCCCGGCAGGAGCAGACTCATCAGATGTTGATAAGAGGACATCTGCGCCCAGGGGGGGGAAACTTGCGCCACGGCCTCGACCTGGAAGGGGAGGAAATCCACATCCACCGTTTGCGCCGGGGCAAGCGGCCCGCCGGGGGCAACGGCTTCGAGCAGGGCGCGGCCGACGTCGGCGCGGCAGGCCGTCAGACGGGCGAAATAGCGTTCCTGCGGGTCCGGCGCGCCGCGCGCAAAACGCCCCATCAGGGCCGAGACGGTGTAGGGGCGCGGCCCTTCTCCATCGTGGAGTTCGGCGGCCAGGGCGGGGTTGCCCGCCTCAACAGCGCGCAGGAAAAGGGCCTGCACCGCCCGACCGGTCCAGGGCAGGCGGCGTTCGGCTGCCGCGCCGTTGACCAGGAGCAGGGTCAGGACGACGGAGACCAGTTCGCTCATCCGTAGCGCTCCCGCCGGGCATCATCGCGCACGGCTTGCAGGTTAATCACTTCGGCGACTTCAAAGCGCGGCGGGATGGCGCCCTCCACCGGCTTGAGGCGCAAAATGGGCGGAAAGTAACCCATGCGCCCGTGCAATTCCGCCAGCGTGAGGGCGGCGATGTAGTTGTAAGAGGGCAGATTGACGATGATGGGCGCGGTCTGCCACTCTTCGGGCGTGAAGGTGACGGCTTTAAGAATCTCGCGCAGTTGCGGCAGGAAGGGTTTCTCCTGGTCGAAGTGGATGGGCAGATGGATAATCTGCTCGAGGGCATTCTTCGTCAGCGCTTCGATTTGCGCTTTCTGTTCGGGGGTGATGGGGTGGGAGAAGTTCAGTAAAATCATTTTCGATTTCCGATTTTGGATTTTAGATTGAAGATTGAAGATTGGAGATTGCGGATTGGGGTCCGAGGGTTTGATCGAGTGCGGCGCGCAAACGGGCTTGGCTTGAAGAGTCCAACCGCCAGCGCCCCGGCGAGGACTCACGGATGGAGACCGGCACAATTTGAATGCCATAGGCTTTTGCCAATTCTTGTAATTGTTCGCCGGGCGTCTTTGCCACAACCCAAATACGGCCGGTGTATGTTCCCAAATATTCTCTGCCCGCAATGGTGGTGAGTTGGTCCAAGCCATCGCGCTTGCGCTTGTTTGGGCTCAATCCGCTTTTTGCTTCGATGACCGCCGCCTGATTGCCGCGCTGGACAAGGAAGTCAATCTCGAAGGCGGGGTATTGCAAATTATGGCGCACTTCGTCCGCCTGGGTATGCAGAAACATAAACAAAGCGGTTTCCTGTTCATTGCTTAATGGTTTGGATGACACTGGCTGCAAGCCGTGTGTCTGCAAGTAGTCCTCCGGTGAAATCAAACGCGGAAGAACGTCAACGCTTTGCGTGATGCTGTCTACGCTGAAATTCAGGCGGTAGAGTTTGGATTGTTTCTTTTCGCTTTCGAGATAAACGATTTGCGCCCCATGCGAGCGCGCCACTTCATAGCCTGCCCATGCCATCGGCTTTGTGCCGCCGGTCAGGTTGAAGGTCATGCCGGGCTGATAGACCTGTTCAAAGGCGGCGCGGATGCCTTCCAGGTGATACACATCCGCCAGCGGGAGCAATTCGGCGTGAGGCAGCAGCGCGCGCAGGTTTTCTGCCACACGGCGCGTGCGCTCGCTGTGCGCCAGAATGTGCCGCGCAGGCTTGAGAGCGCGGTCAACGAGAAGGACGGGGATGGGCTGTTCGCCGATGAGGGAGATTAACATTTTAGATTTTGCGATTTGGAATTTTGGATTGAAGATTGGTTCAGGAAACAAGTTGACCTGCTTGCATACGTGGAAACTGTGGGCTGTCTACTTTGACGCCGGTGGCTTTCAGACCCTGTTCCAACAAACGTAAGGTTTCGCTGTGCATTTCGTTGTAAATATTCTCGTCACAAGGTTGAGCGCCGTGCGCCAGGATGGATGCATTTCGCTTTTCAAGCGTCGCCAGAATTTTTCTCCTCTCCGAAGCAAAAGATTCGCCAAGCGGGTCTTCCAGGGCGTTCAGCAAATCGTAATCCTCCAGTAAACCGAGTTTGATTTTCCCCTGACGGTTGGCATACGTCTGGCGGATATTTTCGGGCAGCAAGTCCAATTTCAGGTCGCTGGAATCCAGCGATGGAGCACGCTGCTTAAGCCGGATTTGCGCCAGCATTTCCAAGGCGCGGTACAAACGAGCCACGGCGTCGTCATATCGCCCTCGCGCGGCGCGGCGCTCGGCATTCCGCACCAGGTCAAAAACCGGTTCGTAACCTGTACCTTTCGATTGGCCGGTCAGGATTTTGAGAAATTTCCATTGTGGAACAATTTCAGACTGGTAAGGGGCCAGGATTTGCACTGCGCGGACATGGTCAAAGCGGTCCCAAGCGTCGAAACCGCGCGAGAGGGTCACGAACCTTTGAATCTCTCGTTGCAATTCCGGGCTGAGCGGGGCTGTACGCAGCAGACTTTCGACCAATTGCCCGGCAGAAGAATAAGCGTACTGGGTGAACAAGATTTCTGCCTGTTCCAGTTGTTGGCGAGCGCGCACTTCCCAGGTATTGACCAGGCTTGCCATCTCCGTGCCATCGCGCACTTTGAGCAAATCGGTTCGGTTCCCGCGCACCACCGAAAGTTCCCAACCCAATTCGAGCGCAACGAGAATCAGGGCGGCGGTCATGGTTTTCGTGCCACCGGTGTAATCGGCGATTTTTCGCCAATCAGCGCGCGCAACGGTATGTTTGTTTAAGCCATCGCGAATTTTCTGGTAACAGAGATGCAGCGTATCCGGGTCATCCAGTTCAATGAATGTGCATTTATCACCCGGCAAGCCGGTTTGCTCCAAGATGTTCGGCAAAGGCGTCTTATCTTCGGCGGCACAGGGCTTACTCTGTCCATCCACCATAGAACGGCTGCCGCGTGAGCCGGTCGAGACGATAAAGACGACAAAATCCGGGTTGTAATCACGAATAGCGGTTACCACTGGGGCGCATGAGCCGCCAACAGTGAGGGCAAGAAGTGTTTGCACGCTGTCCTCCAATCATCAATCTGCAATCGAAAATCAAAAATCTGCAATCGAAAATCACTCCATCTCCACCAGCGCCCAGCCGAGGGGCTTTCCAAGTTTGCTGTCATCGTTGAGGGATAAGGGAAGTCTGCGACTCATTGGAAACGTTTGAATTGGGGCATAGGTATGTCCACGACCCAAATCATAGAGTTCAATCACCCTTTTGAGATAATTTGCCGAGGGATTCTCTTTCAGTCTGGAATCAAAAGTTTTTCCGTCCCAGCCCGTTGCCCAGCCAAGTTGCAGCCAAAAGGCATTTTCCGCCAATTGATTTTCTAAACGCGCCAATTGGTCATAAAATGCAAGTGCCAGCGAAGTAGCGGGAAAGTTATTTCGACCATAGTACTCTTGTTCAGTTGCGATACGCTGACGTGTGTACGCTTTACAAATTTGGACAAAGTTCGTAACGCGGCTGGCGTTTCCTAAATTCAAGCCGTGATTTTTTGCCCATTGTGAAAACAGAGCAGTATCCAACTTCAAAGTAATGCTGAAAGAGAGTTTTGCTGGCAAAACTTCAAGACTGGTGATGCGATTAATTTTTGGCTGTGTACCCGATTTGCGGAAGACAGCTACATTGGTAACATAAAGCACATCAGGCTCAAGCGGCTGACCATCTGAAATCTGTAAGGTGCGCATCAGGTCATAGTTTGGATGACTGCCCGGCGCATCTTTGGGTTTTCTTCCAAAAATATCTAACTCATAATCGGCGGCAACGAATTCCTTTTTCTTTTTCTTTCCAGTTGGTTGAAACAAATCGGTCTCTTGTGCCGATTTTTGTTTTTGTCCCCACTCCCACCAACCAATCGCCGTGCGAAGCGCGCCTTTCAGGCTGGAGCCGGGCAGATAGGGCTGGTCATAGACATTTTTGATGAACTCGCGCACGCGCCCATCCTGTGAAAGCGCCTGGCCGGGGATGTGATAGCGGAAAAGCGGACTGCCGTCTTTGTATTCCCGCTCATCGGTTATCAGGTCAGCGGGTTTTGCCTTCGCCAACTGCTCAACAATTTTCGGGTCGTCAATATTCCGCGTTTCGAGCAAAGCATTTTCATCAAAACGCCAAATTTTGCCCTGTTTTTCAGCAAAATCGTAATCACGCAACATCTCCCGCCCGTTGCCGATGTGCAGGGGCGTAAGAACGGTGATTTTCAGGCGATAGGTTTTGTAATCGTATTTGCTCATGGCGTCACCTTCCGTTTCCAATCCAGCGCCAGCGCAAAGCCGGGGCGATAGACGGGATGGAGAATCGTCTCGCCGCTTTTGGCGTCGTATTCCGGGCGGACGTTCACCGCGCCGCCTTGCGGGTTGCCCGCTATCAGGCTGCCTTCCGCCACGAGCCAGAGACGTTTGCGGCGTTGGGCGGCGGCGTTTTCGGGCGTGCGCAGCCAGCCTTCCACCGCCTCCAGTTTGTAGGCGGAATTGGGCAGCAGGCTCACTTCATCCGCTTTGGGGTGCCAGCGGCTGAGCAGGTAGGCGGATGACTGCAGGGCAGGAAACTCACGTTGAACGGGGTCGGTTCGAGCAACGGTGAAATGTCCGTAGCCCGCCGTGCGCTCGCCGCCCAGACCGGAATCGCCTAAAACGGTCAGCAATTCAACCAAACTGGAAGTTTGTCCCACAGCGCCAAACCACAGCCCACAGCCCGTATTGAAAATCACCCGCTCGGACTGGAACAGGTTGGATGTGGAACTGACACGGTCCACGGTCACGCGCGGGGCGGTTTGGGTATCATAAACTTTTTTGCGGCGCAGTAACCACCAATCTTTTTCCGGCAGTCGCCACGCTTCCGGCAAATCCTTTACTTCTTCCGGCAGCAGCCAGAACACGCCGCCTTGCAGGGCGATTCCCGTTTTGGGGTCTTCGTTTTCGTCTTCGGGGAAGAGAAACCCATCCAGATATTCGCCGCCTGCCGCTTTGAGCAGGAGTGTTTCGGAGATGTAGCGAATCTTCTTCAGGCGTTTTCCGGCGCTTTCGGCTTTGAGCATCTCTTCTTTGAACAATTCCCGCAAATCCACCGGCTTGGGGTAAAAGCGCACGCCGCCCGCGAACGGGAAGGCAGACGTGACGCGGAAGGCAGGTTCGCCGCTTTCGGGCAGGAGTTCGTTCACATCCCTGCCCAGGTGCCGCCAGGTATCGAGCAGGGCGGCAAAAAGCGTATCGGATGGCACGCTTTCGCGCGACTCTTCCACGCTCTCCACCCCGCCTGTGCCAATGTGAATGCCATGCGGAAACGTGAGATGGTATATCGTCAATTGGGGCATGAGACCTCCTGATGTGGCGCAAGTCTCTGGCTTGCGCTTGCGCGAAATGGCAAATCGGAGATTTGCCCTACGGAGCGATTTGCTTCTTCAACCCCTCGAAAGCGGCGGCAAACTCCGCCAGGTTATTGAAGGGCTGCGGGTTGAGCGGCTTGGACGGCTGGGAGGGGTCTTTGCGGAAGGAAACCTGAATGTTGGTAAACGCTACCTTGCCGCTGCCGCGTGAGCCAAGCCCGCCGATGTAGTCGTCTTCCACCAACTGCATGGCTTCGAGCAGAATCTTCAAGCGCTCCAGGTCTTTTTGCGCCGAGCAGCCTTCGCCTTCGTACAGACTGAAGACCATTTCGGCTTTGTCGAAAATTGCTCCCGCTGGCACGCGCTCCATCTGGCGCGGGTTGGCGGCGCTGGTGACGCGGTCAATCGAGACTTCGGTCTTGACTTCGGTGTAGGGCAGGTCGGTTTGGGCGTTTTCCAGTTTTTTGGCGCTCTCCTCGCTCAGGAAAGTATCGCGCACCACCAGGCGGGTGGGGGTGGCAAAGTCCTGCTCTCCTGAAACGCCGAAAACCTGACACACATCACAAGTCTTGTAGGGTTCAGCCGATTGGCAAACATGAAAAGCAGGTTTGTTCTTTGGAAAGTTAATCGGTTTGTTGTGGTACTTCTCCAGCAAACTGCGCATCTTTCCCTTGAGCGAGGAGCCGGGGATGTAGGGGCGGTTGGTCAGTTTGTCGCGGATGACGGTTTTGTCCACGCCGCCGATTTCCACGCCAGCGTCCGAGCCGCCGATGTGCAAGCCGGTCACCGCCTGGATGTCGAAGGTGATGAAGACGCGCCCTTTGAGTTCGATTTTTCGTTCAGACATGGGAGACCTCCATGGGATTGGGTGATTTTAGATTGACGATTGTAGATTGTAGATTGTAAATTGGCGTTCCGTCCACGAATGCGCCACGAATTCTCGAATTGGACACTGTCATTCGTGCATTCGTGCAAAATTCGTGGATGGTTTCTGCCGCCAAAGGTCATTTACCGCCATACGCGCGGTGGTAGGCAAGGATGGCTTCAAAAAATTCTACAAAGTAGCCAAAGCGTTTGTCACGTTCCTGCTTGCCAATATCCGAAGCCATGACAAGCCTGACCGCAGGCTCTAATATTGCCACAATTCTTTTGATTCCTGGTTTTCCTCGCTCTTTTTCCACTCGGTATTTCATTTTTGGAATGAGCAAGTATAGGCGGCGAAATGCTCGTTCTTTGTTTTTCTGAGCGCTTTCGGTATCGCTCGTATGTTCAGGGATAGCAATTTGCCCTTGAATTTTTCGGACTTCGCCAAAAATCGCCCGAATCTGCGACGTAGAAAGTTTGTCGCTATCACCACCTTGAACAAGTAACTTTCCGATTCTGTCAGCCTCCTTGACCATCAACTCAGCATTCCCATTGACGACAATGTTCTTCAAGGTTTCGTCGTTAATAATTTGGGGATCGTTCGTCTGACTTGAATCTCCTGCCGGACGATTGCCCTGAAATTGAGAACGTTGCGGGGAAGATTGATAAGACATAGTTTTTACTCCTTTTCTTGAGCATTGCGTTTCAAAAGTTCCGCCCACCTTGCGCCTACGCCGGTATATTCCAGCATATCGGGTCGGGTGTGAAAATCACTGATGAGCGTTTGCTCATTCGTACCCATTTTTTCGCTGTCTTTTCCAAATGCCATCCTCAGCAAATACAGGATTCGCCAGTTCCAGGGCCCGTAGAGCGTTTGCGGCTTTTTATCGGGCTTGATGTCTTTTCCAGCCTTGCGGCGTTCCTTCTCCGCCTTGTCATACAGGGCATAGTTCATCAGCAGTTTGCGGATGAGGGAGGCACGCTTGTTATCGTCCAATTCCGCCAGCCGCTCTTTCAACTTCTTGGCTTCGGTAAAATCTTTCCACGGCAGGGGCTGACCCAGGAAGCAGAAGACGTTTTTCTTTTTCGGCTTTTCCGCCTTCTCCGCATCTTCATCCCACCAGGTCAGGTTTTTGGCGGCGTTTTCGGCTTTTTCTGCGTCCTGGGCGGCTTTGGCAAGTGGATACTTTTCCGTCACCAGCACCATGCCGCCGCTGATGTGAATGCCGGGATGTCCGCCGGTGTATTTGTGCAGGTCTTCGTTCACCTGCCAGGCAAATTCCACCAGTTCGTCCCACGAGCCGACGAAGAACAGGTCATCGCCGCCGGAGTAAATGGCGTAGAGCGCATCGCCGTAAAGCGGCACGTCTTTCTCTGACTTTCCTTCCTGTCGGGCTTTGGCTTTGCGCTCCTCGTCTTTTTTACGCCGTTCTTCGTTGAAGCGTTTGGTAATCTCGCCCACCCAGCCCTCGAAGAACAGGCTGATGGAAAAACTGAGCGAAGCGATGCGCGAAAGCGTGGCGTCGTCCCCCAGTCCTTCGGCAAAGAGTTTGCCCAGGTTATCCACATCGGCGCGGAAGACACCCAGGCGGGTGATGCCTTGCGATTGGTGCGCCATCGCCCCAAACGGCTTGACAGGGTTATCGGAGTTTAGGGCAGGCAGGTCATCTACCTTGCCTTGCAGTTGAAGAATCTCCTCGCGGCTGATGATGGGGGTCACGTTCACCAGCAAACGGCGAACCAAAACCTTATCCCCGGCCTTGGGCTTTGCCTGCTCGAAAGCATCATCGCTCAATGCCCATACGCGGCGAAAGGCTTGTACTTTGTCGAAAGTTTCGCCAATCTCGATTCCAAACCCCAAATCCTTGAGCGCTTCTTCATAGCCAGATGAGATTTCTTCGCCGGTCAAATCAGCAACTTGTTCAGGGTGAGTGAGCAAGTTCCAGCCAATAAATTGTGCCTTGCGTAATTCTTCACCCAACTTTTCGTAAGAGCGGCAAGCGGGGCACTTGCGCGTGCCTTCATCGTCTTTATCTTTCTTGATGAGTTTGGTATCAGGATGCTCTTGACCGCAAACCTGACATTGTTTCTCATCGTTCCCGCCGTGTCCCTGCGGCTCGAACAGGACTTGCAACTCGCCCGCGTCCAACTCCGCAAAGCGCCGGTTCTTCACCACCGCCACCGCCCGCGCCAGTTCGCCCCATTTGTCGCTCAAGGGATGACGTTTTTCCGTGCGATCGGGGTTTTTCTCCGGCGGGCGCATGAAGTCTTTGGCTTTGAGCGGAATGCCCTCAATGGCGACATACAAATCGCCCTGATGATGCTTGTAGAGAACCCGGCTGAGTTTTTGGCGAATGACAGGCAATTTTTTGGCGTCCTTCGTCCGCGCCAGCAGGTAGAAATTCCCGCCGCCGCCGTAAATCAGGTTGGTGATGGGTAGTTTCAACTCGCGCAGCACAAAGCGTGCCGCCGCTTCAGTGAGCAGTTGCAGGTAGAAGGAACGTCCGCGCAGGGCGGAAGTGGCACCTTTATTGGTGATGGTGTAAATAAAATCCTGCATGCCGGAAATATCGCCGCCCACCAGCAGGGCGACTTCCTGGCTGAGCAATTCATCATCACCTGAAGCAGGCTCTTTGCGGAAGGCGCGCTGAACAGCACCTAACAAGTTTTCGATTTTCTTTTCTTCTTCTTTCGCGAGACATGCTGCCAGCGCCGCCGTCATGCGGCTGTGGTCATAGAGCGAAACATCAGGAACGCTGTGATAAAACGCCGAAGGCACGCACCAGGCATATTGGCGTAGCGCCGCCAGCACGTTTTCCAGATATGTTTCGGCGTCCGCGCTGTCTTGTTTGAGCGCCGTTTCGAGCGCATCGCGCAAGTCATCATAATTTTTACGAGCGTCGGCAAGCGCGGCGGGCTTTTTCTCCGATTGGATGTAGCCGCCAATGGTTTGAAGCGAAAGCGGCGCAAGCGGCAGGTAATGTTCGGCAGTGCGCTTGTGTCCGCCAAAACTCAGGCGGTCAAAAATGGAAACCAATTGAATGGGCGGATTTTTCGTCTTGTACTCGCTGGGCATATCCGAGCGTTCGCCCGCGCTCAACTTGTCCGCCAGCGCCACCAATTTGCTCAAAAACTGCTCCTGCGCAGGCGATTTTTCCGGCTGGTGGTGATACCCGCCCGCCAGCGCCGCCGCCTGATATTTTTGCGGCAATAATTGCGCCACGCGAATGCTCCATGCCGCGTGAACCGGCTGACCGCTGTCTTTTACGTCGTCAGGCGGATTCCAAGGGTCATTTTTTGCCCGCTGCTCCACCTTCCCCACATCGTGCAGCAGACCTGCCAGCGCGGCTAAAAATACTTTATCGTCTCTTTCCTGCATGTGACCTCCTTTTTGCTAAACGACAATCGTCAATCGCAAATCCAAAATCGCAAATCTCCTGCTCGCCCCCTTTTCCCCTTTGGCGGGATGATGGCATTCTAGCCAACCCTTCACCGCCTGTCATGCGGGAAAACCCGTATCTAAATTTTGGGATTTTAGGATTGTGGGATTGCAATCCATCAACCCGTTAACCCGTCAATCCACCAATCCATCAATCCATCAATCACGCAATCCTCCAATTCTCCAATCTCCCAATCCCTCACCTGCTCCAATGATAGAACGGCGCCAGCAGACGCACCAACTGCGCCTGGTTGACATCGGGCAGCTCCCAGTGTTCGGCGGCTTTGCGGTACACATTGCGCAGATGTGTCTCTATCGTGCGCGGCGAGAGTGAGAGCCGTTCGGCAATTTCGGCTTGGGTCAGACCGTCGCGCGCCAGCAAGTCGAGCACATGGCGTTCGGCGGCGCTGACTTTGGTGAGCAGGAAGATGCGAGCGGCGTCCCATTGCTCGCGCAGGCGTAAATGTTCCAACCGCCGCGCCGCCTCGAACGGGTCAGTTACATCGCGCAAAGCATCGAACACGGGAGAGAGCCGCCCCCAGGGGATGACCGGAATCGGGATCAGCCGCACCCATTCCTCAGGTCCGGCATGGAGCGCGCCGGAAGCCTCCAGCGCCGGGTGCGAGGCCAGATGCCATAGCCGGTCTTCGTCATCAAAAAGCATTTGCGCTGCCGCCATGCCAAAGACAGTCAGCGTGCGCCGCCCGCCTGAGATGAGCAAATGAACCCGCTCCCCAGCCAGTTTGCAGGCGCGCGTTTGGTCGTAGAGCAAATCGAAGGCGGCTTCCATTTCCTCCGGTGCGGTTACATCGCCCAAAGGAAATCCGTTTTGGCGCAATTCGAGCAGATGCAATGCAATGGCAGAAAAGCGTTGGGGAAATTCTTCGCGCAAACGCCGCAGCGCTTGCGCTGTTTCAGGGCGGTTGGCGTTGGCATGAACAACCAGGACCCGGCCGGGCAGGTCATTTTGTCGCGCCAGGCAATCGAGCGCCAAAGTGATAATTTGGGCTTTGCCGCCGAGCGTGGCTATCAGCGTAGAAGGAGGGCGCAGGCGCATAGACAAGTACATGCGATTTTACTCCACCTTGCCCGCAGGCAGGCTTACACTGGCTTATCATACGCTGTTGGAACGGTCAGGCTTACCTTAAAACGAACACCCGTTCCAAAAACTTTAAGCCAACCGTCATGTCGTGCGGCAGATTGCAATGCTATAATCCCTTTTCCGCCATCCTTTCCTGTTCACTGATTCCTGAGCCAATGTCTTTCGTCCATCTCCACACTCACACGGTCTATTCCCTGCTCGATGGCTTCTCCAATATTAAGAAGCTGGTCAAACGCGCCAAAGAGATGGAGATGCCTGCTCTGGCAATCACCGACCATGGTACCATGTTCGGCGTGGTGGAATTTTATAACGCCGCCCGCGAGGTGGGTATTAAACCGATTATCGGCGTGGAAACCTACATGGCCGCCCGCCGCATGACTGACCGCGACTCCAAACTGGACAAAAAATCGAGCCACCTGCTCTTGCTGGCCGAAAACGAAACCGGCTACAAAAACCTGCTCAAACTGACTTCCAAAGCCCAAATGGAGGGCTTTTACTACTACCCGCGCATTGACCATGAACTGCTGGCCGAACATTCCGAAGGGTTGATTTGCACCTCCGGCTGCATGTCCGCCGAAATTCCGCGCGATTTGCTTGAAGAGCGCCCCGAAGAAGCCGTGCGGCGCATGAACTGGTATTACGACGTGTTCGGCCCTGAGCGCTTTTTCGTGGAATTGCAGCAGCACAACATCGCCGAAATGGTGGACCTCAACCGTAAACTGGTGGAACTCGGCGCGCGTTACTCGGCCAAATTTGTTGCCACCAACGATGTCCATTACATCAACCTGGAAGATGCTTCCTACCAGGACGTGCTGCTTGCCATCCAGACCGGCAAATCGCTCAATGACCCGGAACGAATGCGTTACGAGAGTCAGACCTTCTACCTGCGCTCGCCGCAGGAGATGAGCCGCTTATTTGCGGAAATCCCCGAAGCGCTCACCAACACGCTGGCGATTGCCGAGCGTTGCAACGTGGACTTGAGCTTCAAAGGCTACCACATCCCCGAATTTCCCGTGCCGGAGGACTTCACCGCTCAAACCTATTTGCGCCACCTGTGCGAAGAAGGCCTGGAAAAACGCTACGGCGCGCGCAAAAACGACCCGGTCATCCGCGAGCGGCTGGATTTCGAGTTGAACGTCATCCATACGATGGGGTTTGACTCCTACTTTTTGATTGTGTGGGATTTGTGCCGTCACGCCCGCGAGAATGGAATCTGGTACAACACGCGCGGCTCTGGGGCTGGCTCGCTGGTAGCCTATTCGCTGTTCATTACCCTGGTGGACCCCATAGAGCATCACCTGCTCTTTGAGCGCTTCCTGAACCCTGGGCGCGTTTCCATGCCCGATATTGACCTGGACTTCCGCGACGACCGCCGCGCCGAAATGCTGGTGTATGCCGCCCAAAAATATGGCGATGACAAAGTGGCTCAAATCATCACCTTTGGCACGATGGCCGCCCGTGGGGCGTTGCGCGATGTGGGGCGCGTGCTGGAAATGCCCATCCCCGAAGTGGATAAGGTCGCCAAACTCGTGCCGCAAATTCCCGGCAAGCCCGTCTCGCTCACGCAGGCGCTGGAGGAAGTGCCAGACTTCAGGGCCCTCTACGATTCCGACCCCAAAGTAAAAAATCTGGTGGATATTGCCATCCACATGGAAGGCACCGTCCGCAACGCTGGCACGCACGCCGCCGGGCTGGTCATTTCTGACCTGCCCATCACCGAATACCTGCCCATTCACCGTCCCACGTCCGGCTCAGAAGAATCGCCTATCAAGACCGTCACGCAGTTCGAAATGGGCATCCTCGACAGCCTGGGCATGCTCAAGGTAGATTTCCTCGGCCTGTCCACGCTCACCGTCATGGCGCGCGCCTGCGAGATGATTAAGCATCGGCATGGCAAAGCATACGACCTCAACAACATCCCGCTTGATGACCCCAAAACCTTTGAACTGCTCGGCGAGGGCAAAACGGCGGGCGTGTTCCAATTAGAAGGCACGGGCATGACGCGCTACGTGGTCGAGATGAAGCCCAAAAATCTCGATAACATCATCGCCATGGTGGCGCTCTACCGCCCCGGCCCGATGGATTTCATCCCCAGTTACATTCGCCGGATGCATGGCGAAGAACCCATCGAATACCGTCACCCCGCGCTGGAGCCGATTTTCCGCGATACTTACGGCATCCCCGTCTATCAGGAACAAATTATGCGCGCGGCGGTCGAAATTGGAGGCTTCACCCGCTCCGAATCCGATGACCTGCGCAAGGCCATTTCTAAAAAAATGGCCGACAAAATCGCCAAGAACAAGGAAAAGTTCATCAAAGGCGCGGTGGAGCGCGGCATTATGGATAAGGCCACCGCCACCGCCATTTTCGAGGACTGGGAACAGTTTGCAAGGTATGGGTTCAACAAAAGCCACGCGGCTGACTACGGCCTGGTCTCCGTCCAGACCGCCTACCTCAAGGCGCACTATCCCGCTGAATACATGAGCGCGCTCATGTCGGTCTTCAAAGATGACAGCGCAAAAATCTCGCTCTACATTGCCGAAGCGCGCGCAATGGGCATCGAAGTCCTGCCGCCCAGTATCAACCACTCTGGCATAGATTTCACCATTGAAGACCTTCCTGGCGGCAAAACCGCCATTCGTTTTGGGTTGAGCGCCGTCAAAAACGTGGGCGTAGGGCCGGTGGAACACATCTTGAAAGGCCGCCGCGAGAGCGGGCGCGATGTGCCGTTCCGCGACCTGAACGACCTGGCCCAGCGCGTGGACCTGAAAGCCGTTGGCAGGCGCGCGCTGGAATGTCTCATCAAAGTAGGGGCTTTCAATGGCTTTGGCGAGCGCGCCGCCCTGCTGGCCGCTCTCGACCAAATTGTCGCCGCCAGCGCCAGCCACTTCAAGGCTGCCGAAACCGGGCAAATGTCGCTCTTTGGCGGCATGAGCGGCGTACAAGTGCAAAATATTATCCTGCCATCTGCCACAACCAACCAGAAAGAGGCCCTTGCCTGGGAACGGGAACTGATTGGCATCTATCTTTCTGACCATCCGCTCAAACAGTACGAGGCCGACCTTACGCAATCTGCCATCACCAACGCTCTGGCGCTCAACGACCTGGCGAACAGCCAGCCGGTGCAGGTGGCCGGGCTGGTGGTTTCTGCCCGCCCCTACAAGACCAAAACCGAAAAGATGATGGGATTCGTTACGCTGGAAGACTTGACCGGCAACATCGAACTGGTTATCTTCCCGAAGACGTGGGAAAAATACCGCGCCTTGTGCGAGGAAGGGCAGGTCATCTTCGTCAAAGGCAAGGTAGATGCTGCCACCACCCCGCCCAAAGTGCTGGTGGACGAAATCCTCACCGAACTGAAAGTGTACGTTTCGGCAGATGAAGAAGCATTGAAAAACGTTCTCCCTGCTTCGGCGGCCAATCGTCCAGTTTCACAACCGGTCAACCGTCCAGCCGCCCAACCGCCCAACCATCCCACCATCCAACCGGAGAACCAGACAGCGGCAAAACCGGAAAACCGCCCCATTGGAGAACCGGCAAATCTTCCACCCCCCTCCCGCCCGCTCGAACCCGTTGCCGATGTTGCTTCCGCGCCCGCGCCGGTTGTCGAAGATTTCGACGATATGCCCCCCGAACCGGATTTTCCCGATGACTGGCATATGCTCGAACAAGACCCGCTGCTTTATGCTGCCTCGCCGCCGCCAACCCCAATGGATGATATGCTGGAGCTAGAACGCCTCGCGCCGCTGGTCGAGTCGGTGAAACCGGCGCTCGAACCGCCCTCCTTGCAGCCCGCCAGCGTTCCGCCGGTAATACCGTCTGTACTTCCTCCAATCGTTCCGCCGCCCATCCTGGCCGAAAAGCGTGACGATGCCCTGCCCCCGCGCATGATAACCATTACCCTGCGTCCTTCCGGCGACCCGGAGCGTGACCGGCGGCGGCTCAAGAACGTTTATTTCATCCTCATGTCCAAGCCGGGCAAAGACCGCTTTCAATTCCAGATTTTCGAGGGCGGCAAGGGCCATCTGATTGACTTCCCCAACGACACCACCCGCCTCACCCCCGAATTGCTCGGTCGGCTCAAAAATCTGCTGGGCGAGGAGTGCTGGCGGATTGAAGAGATTACGTTTCAATGAAGAGCATAAAAACATCCCGAAGGTTTGCAGACCTTCGGGATGTTTTTCTAATCTACTGTCAGCGTCTTGCTCAAGTTCCTCGGAAAATCGGGGTCGTAGCCGCGCAGCACGCTCATGTGATACGAAATCAGTTGCAGGGGCAAAACCGCCAGCAGGGGGGCAATTTCGGGCGTGGAATTGGGGAGGACAATCACCTCGCTGGCATTGGCGTGCAGGCGTGGGTCGTCTTGCCCGATGGCGATGGCGCGCGCGCCGCGGCAGGTCACTTCGTTCAGGCCGCTCACAATCAGCGGGATGTCGCCTGGCCCGGCGGCGAACAGAATCGGGTAATCCTTCGTCACCGCCGAAAGCGGACCATGCTTGAACTCGGTCGAGAGCATCCCTTCGCAGTGGGCGTAGGTGATTTCCTTGAGTTTCAGCGCGCCTTCAAGGGCGATGGGGTAGGTCGCGCCGTAGCCCAGGCAGTACAGGTCGTTCCAGGCGTTGATTTCAGCGGCGATTTTTTCGGCCTGCGCGGAGGTCATCTCCAGCGTTTTCTCCATCAGCGCGGGGATTTGGTCCAGTTCAGCGGTATCGCGCCCAGCCAGGCGGTAGGCCAGGTAGAGGAATGAAACGACCTGATTGGTGAAGGTTTTCGTGGCCGGAACGCTGATTTCGTAGCCGCAGCACAGCGGCAGCGAGCAAACGGTTGCCTTCGTCAGCGTCGAGCCAATCACATTCGCCAGGCCAAAACAGGTCATCCCGCGCGCCTCGGCCAGCGCCAGGGCATTCAACACATCTTTCGTTTCCCCGCTCTGGCTGACGAACAGCCCCACATCCTGCGCGTTCACCGTTGGCGCGTATTGCGGCCCAAACTGCGGCGCGAGAACGGGAATCACAGGCCGACCGGCGAGTTGCGCGAAATAAACCGCCCCCAGCAGGCAGGCGTGATAACTCGTCCCGCAGCCAATGAAATACAGGTTGCGGGCAGATTTCATTGTTTCGATGACGCCCGCCACGTCTGGCGAGCCAGCCAGCATGTGCAGCACTTCGCGCGCCACCTGCGATTGCTCATGAATTTCCTTAAGCATGAAGTGGGCGTAGCCGCCTTTCTGCACCGATTCCATCGTCTCGGTCACCAGTTCTGGCTCGCGGGCAATCACCTCGCCGGTGACGACCGAGCGCAGTTCCACCCGGTCATGCCAGAGCGTGACGATTTCGCCATCGTTCAGGCGTACAATTTTGCGGGTCAGCGGCAAAATCGATGGCAAATCAGACGAAACGCAGGTAAATCCCTCTCCAATCCCCACCACCAGACCAGAACCTTTCTTGATGGCATAGAGTTTATCGTCATCAATCCGGCCAATCACAAAGGAATAGTCGCCTTGCAGGTCTTCATAGGCACGGCGGATGGATTCGATGAAATCGAACCCGCGATTGACGTAGCGTTCCACCGCGTGGACGCAGGATTCGCCATCGTTCATCGAGCGCACGGTCAGGCCCTCGTCCATGAACAATTTCCGCAACTCGACGTTGTTGACCACGTTGCCGTTGTGCGCGCCGACGATATCGCCATCCGAATCGAGGTGCGGCTGGGCGTTGACCTGCGAGGGCGCGCCGAAGGTGGCCCAGCGCAGTTGGGTAATGCCGCGCGAGCCGCTCATCTCAGCGAAGTTGTATTGGGCCGCCACATCCTTCACCCGGCCCACGTCTTTGCGCAAATCTATCGTATTTCCGCTGATGGTGGCCGCCCCCACCGAATCATAGCCGCGATACGTCAGCCGCTGCGCCGCCTCAGCGAGAATTGTGCCTAACGGTTGTTCTTTTTCTGTCACAATGCCAAAAATGCCGCACATAGAGATTCCTTTCGAGAGATTGGGTTTCTAACGAAGTGTATCACGGCTCAGGCGCAAGGTTGCCCGTCACGCATCCAAAATCCATGCTACACTTGACAAAGTCCATTCTTCTTCTTTCTCCTTCATCCTTCCGAATGCCCCTTCTTCCTGCTCTCTCCTTCGACCTCACCATCGACCAGGTTCTCCTCGGTCAGGGAGCCCGCCCACAAGCCCTCCGCGCCCGGCGGCCCCGGCTGGTTGCCGCCGCCAAACGCGCCCTGGCAGAGGGGCTTCCGCTGCTTGCGCCGCGCGTCGTTTACGAACAATTGAAAATCCTAGAAGTCCGTCACGAGCGCATCCTGCTCGAAAATGGTCATGTCTTGAGCGGGCCGCTGGTTGCCAGGCAGTTGATGAGCGCCCAAAGCGTTGTCGTCTTGCTCTGCACAGTAGGAGATGTTATCGAAAAACTCAGCCTGCGCTATCTGGAAAGCGACCCCCTGCACAGCCTGGCGCTTTATGGGGTTGGTTCGGCGGCAGCCGAAGCCCTTAGCGCCGCCGCTTGTCATTATTTTGGCGAACAAGCCGCCCGGCAGGGTCTTGAGACCACCGTGCCGCTCAGCCCCGGTCTTGAGGGTTGGCCGGTGGAGCGCGGCCAACCGGAAGTTTTCCGCATTCTCGATGCCGCCGCAATTGGAGTGGAACTGTTGCCATCTTTTCTTATGCGGCCGGTTAAATCCACCTCCCTGGTGGTCGGTATGGGAAAATCCATCCATACATCCTCGCGCATTTGCGATTTTTGCTCCCGGCGCTATGCCTGTGCTTTTCAAGACCACGATGTCCAAACTGACCATTGACCTGGAACCAATTGGCCGTCGGGCCGAGGTTGAACCCGGCGCAACTTTGCTCGAGGCGGCTCAGCGGGCTGGCGTTGAACTGCTTGCCACCTGCGGCGGGCAGGGCGCCTGTTGCGACTGCCGCGTGCGCATTGCGCGCGGCCCGGTTGAGCCGCCCACCCTGGCGGAACAGGCCGCTCTCACCCCCGCCGAGCTGGCTGATGGGCAGCGGCTGGCCTGTCAGTGCGTACCCCTTGGCGATGTAAAAGTGGATATTCCCCCCGAAAGCCTCAGCACGCCTCAGCGGCTGTCCATTGAAGGCCAGGCGGCAGATGTGGAGGTCAATCCCCTGGTCGTGCCGCTCGATGTAGTCATTGACCCGCCGCGCATGACTGACCTGCGCCCTGACTCCACCCGCCTGCTGGATGCTATCCGGCGGCCTGGCGCGCGCCTGAGCCGTCGCCTGCTGGTTGACCTGGCCGGGCGACTGCGCCGTTATCACTGGAAGGCTCGCCTGGCCTTGCGCGGAGAGGAAGTGGTGGCCGTTTTGCCGCCGGGGAGTTCGCTCTTGGGGCTGGCGGTCGATATCGGCACGACCAAAGTGGCGGCCTACCTGGTCAATTTGGAAAGCGGCGTTACTCTTGCGAAAGCCGGGGCCATGAATCCCCAAATTGGCTATGGCGAGGATGTCATCAGCCGCATTCATTATGTCAACACGCATGCTGACGGGCGGCGGGTGATGCAGACCAAACTCGTTGAAGCGCTCAACCGCCTGGTGACAGAACTGACCGCCCTGGCGCGCGCCGATGTCGAGCAGATTGTTGATGCAGTGGTGGTCGGTAACACGGCCATGCATCACTTGTTTGCTGGGCTTTCGATTGAGCAGTTGGGTGTGTCGCCCTATGTGCCTGCGGTGGGCGAGGCGCTCGAATTTCCTGCCGCCGAAATCGGGCTGAACATTGCCCCCGCCGCTTATGTGTACCTGCCGCCGAACGTCGCCGGGTATGTGGGCGCCGACCATGTGGCCATGGCGATTGCTGCCGAAGTACATGCCACCACTCGCAATGTGCTGGCAGTGGATATTGGCACGAATACCGAAATCAGCCTGGCCGTAAACGGCCATCTGCTTTCTTGCTCGTGCGCCAGCGGGCCGGCCTTCGAGGGCGCGCACATCAAAGATGGGATGCGTGCCGCGCCAGGCGCCATCGAAAGAGTCAGTCTGGGGAAAACGGTCAAGGTTGCGACCATTGACCATCGCCCACCAATTGGGATATGCGGCTCGGGCATTCTCGATGCAGTTGGAGAATTGGTGAGAGTCGGCGCGCTCGACAAGCGCGGCAATCTGAAATCTGAGCATCCGTTGGTGCGAACCCGCCAGGGCAAGCGTGACCTGGTGCTGGCAACTGCCGAAGCAAGCGGACACGGTCGGGAGGTGACTCTTTCCCGGGCTGATATTAACGAGATTCAACTTGCCAAAGGCGCCATCCGCGCCGGGGTGGAGGTGCTGCTGGCCGAAGCCGGGATAAAAGCCGAAGATTTGGATGAGTTTATCGTTGCTGGGGCTTTTGGGACCTATCTCGACCTGGAGTCTGCCATCCGGATTGGTCTGTTTCCCCCTTTGCCGCTGGAGAAATTCCGTCAGGTGGGTAATGCCGCAGGAGCAGGCGCCTGCCAGATGCTTATCTCCCAAAGGCGGCGCCGCGAAGCATCCGACTTCTCGCGCCGTTCTCGTTACGTCGAACTGACCTTGCACAAAGACTTCCTCGCACTGTTTACGCAAGGGATGATGCTTGGATAGTTGACAATCTCACCAAACAGGAGTATAAAAAGATACCGACTGGTCGGTATCTTTTTGCTGAAATAAGGTGAAATATGCAGGCCCGCAGCGAAGAAACCCGTACGCACATCCTGGAGGCTGCCTTACGCCGATTTGCCAGCCTGGGTTACAGCGCCGCCAGCGTGGATGACATCTGCGTTGCGGCGGGGGTCAGCAAAGGCGCGTTTTATCATCATTTCCCTGGCAAGCAGGCCTTGTTTCTGGAACTGCTCAATCAATGGTTGGATACCATCGATGCCGGGTTAGAGGCTGCCCGTCAGCAAACCGTTCCTGAAACTTTGCTGGCTTTTACCGACATGCTGCCTGGCATTTTTGCCGCCGCCGATGGCCGCCTGCCGATGTTCCTGGAATTCTGGCTGCAAGCCAGCCGTGACGAAGCCGTCTGGCAGGCAACCATTGCCCCTTACGAGCGCTATCAGCAATTTTTTACAAAACTGGTTGAACAAGGGCAGGCCGAAGGCTCCTTCCGTGCCGATGTGGATGCTCCCTCTGCGGCTAAGGCCATTGTGGGGCTGGCGGTAGGGTTGCTGTTACAGGGCCTTCTGACCGCGCAGGTTGACTGGCAAAAAACAGCGCGAGTCAGCATGAAAATCTTATTAAATGGGTTGATGAATTAATCTTTGCCGAACAGGAGGCCTGTTTGCTTTTCAAAACCCTCCATTTATGAATCTGCCCAGCGCGGAACCATTCGCGCACAGGAGAAGTATCTCAAACGAGAGAACTATGACCGATAACCTGATTCTGGTCACTGGCGCAACGGGGCATATTGGAAATGTGCTTGTCCGCAAATTGCTTGAGCGTGGGAAAAGAGTGCGGGCGTTGATTTTGCCCGGGGAAGATACTGCTGCGCTGAAGGGCGTTCCCACCGAAAATGTCGCGGGCGACGTCCTCGACTTCTCGTCGTTGTGGCGGGCTTTGAGCGGGGTCAATGGGGTTTTTCATCTTGCCGGGGTGATTTCCATCATGCCGGGTGAAATCCCCATTGTTCGCAGGGTCAATGTCGAAGGTACCATGAACGTGTTAAAGGCCGCCGTGCAGGCCGGGGTTGAGCGGCTGGTGTACACGAGTTCTATCCATGCTCTGGCGCGTCTTCCGCGCGGGCAAATTGTGGATGAGAACACGCCTTTCGACCCGCATAATCCTTACGGCGTGTATGACCAGTCGAAGGCGCAGGCCACGCTCGAAGTGCAGAAGGCTGCCGAAGCCGGGTTGAATGCCGTTATTGTCTGCCCGACCGGGGTGATTGGGCCGTTCGATTTTCGCGGCTCGATGATGGGCAGTGTCATTCGCTCGGCAGCCGAGCGCAGGTTCACGCCTTATGTGGACGGGGCCTATGATTTTGTCGATGTGCGCGATGTCGCCGACGGGCTGATTGCGGCTGCGGAGAAGGGACGGGCGGGTCAGGCATATATCTTATCGGGCCAGCGAATTTCGGTGCGCTATCTGCTCGAAACCGTGCGCGAGATTACCGGAAAAGGCTTCCCGCGTTTTAAGGTGCCGCTGGTTTTGGCAAAGTTCGCTGCTCGCTTCGCCCCGGCTTATTACCGCCTGACCAGGTCTAGCCCGCGTTTTACGCCCTACGCGCTGGAGGTATTGCAGAGTAACGCGCACATCAGCCACGAAAAAGCCAGCCGCGAGCTGGGATACCACCCGCGCCCGCTTTATGAAAGCATTCGCGATACCGTGTACTGGTTCATCGAATCCGCCCGAAATCAAAAAATGACCCTCCAATAATCCATGACTACGCCTCAACGACACATTGCCCTTATCACTGGCGCTTCGAGTGGCATTGGCGCCGCCCTGGCGGCCAAATTTGCCGCGGAGAAAATTGATGTTCTGCTTGTTGCGCGCCGGGCAGACCGGCTGGAATCTCTCAAAGACCGCATCGAGGCAGCCGGGGGGCGGGCGGATGTTTTCCCGGTCGATTTGAGCAAGACCGAAGAACGCATTCGGCTGTTTGAACAGGTGCGTCACCTGCCGGTGGATTTGCTGGTCAATAATGCTGGTTTTGGCTTTTACGGCTACTACGCCGAGATGACCTGGGAGACCATCCACGAAATGGTGGCGGTCAATGTAGAGGCTGCCTTGCATTTAACGCGGCTGTTTCTGCCAGAAATGCAAGCGCGCCGCAGCGGCCATATCATCAATATCAGTTCCATTATCGGGAGCATTCCCAGCCAGGGGACGGCCATGTACAGCGCCACCAAAGCCAGCCTGGATGCCTTCACGACCGCTCTCTACCGCGAAACGCACGGCACAGGCGTCGAAATCAGCCTTGTGCGGCCCGGCGCGGTCAAAACCGATTTTTTCTCAACCTCGGCGCAGCAGGAAAATGGACGCCGCAACCCGGTGGATGGAACGGGGATGAGCGTGGAGTACGTGGCAGCGCAGATTTGGCGGCTTGTGCAGCATCCACGCCGTGTGATGCATATTCCGGGTTGGGTGGCGCTCTCGCCGCTCCTGGAACTGACGACCGGCTGGATTCAGGATATGATTGGCCCGGTGCATTTGCGGCAGGCGCGTTGAAAAAGTTTTCTCACCCCACGCCGACCAGTCATCCATTTTTGGCTCATTGAGCGTGAAATGACTGTGAAGCGTTTTGGAGATGGTTTCCATCAAAAACCCTCCCGCAGGAGGGTTTTTGATGTCAGAAATTGCGTCAATGAGCCAGCAGGCCGACCATCTCGTAGTATTCCATGTTCACTTCGCGCTTTCCCGCGATGACTTCTTCGAGCGGGACATATTCAATGCCGCGCCCTTGCAGGCCGGTCATCACTCCACTTTTGCCGGCCATGAGGGCTTCTACCGCTTTGACGCCCATGCGCGAGGCCAGAAGGCGGTCGTAGGCAGTTGGCGAACCACCACGCTGGATGTGGCCGAGGATAGTGACGCGCGTCTGAAAGCCGACGTCCATATCTTCCAGTGCTTTTGCCAGTTCCTCGGTCTTATGCCCGGAGCCTTCCGCGTTGATGATAAATGCGTGGGTTTTGCCGCGCAGGTAGGCGCTCTCCACTGCTTTGGCGATTTCTTCGAGCGTAACCGGTCGTTCGGGGATGAGAACAATCTCCGCGCCACAGACGATTCCCGCCATGACGGCCAGGTAGCCGGAACTGCGCCCCATCGTCTCGACCAGGAAGACGCGTCCGTGCGAGGAAGCGGTATCGCGCAGTTTATCAACCGCGTCCATGATGGTGTTCATGGCAGTATCGACCCCAATCGACATATTGGTACCCCAGATGTCGTTATCAATGCTGCCCGGCACGCCGACCACTTTTACGCCCTGTTTGTGGAGTGCCAGCGCTCCAGTCAGCGAGCCGTCCCCGCCGATAACGACCAGCCCATCCATGCCGATTTCATTCATCCGGCGGATGGCCTCGCGCTGTCCGCGCGGCTCGCGGAAAGCCAGTGAGCGCCGGGTTTGCAGGATGGTGCCGCCCCGCAGCAGGGTGCCGCCCACGTCGCGCGGGCCCAACTCGCGGAATTCACCGTTCATCAGGCCCTCGTACCCGTTGTTGATGCCAATCACCCGCGCTCCGTGCGCAATTCCGGCACGCACCACTGCGCGGATACAGGGATTCATCCCCGGAGAGTCTCCGCCCGAGGTAAGTACCCCAATTTTCATTTGTTTCTTGTCCAGTGCCATACAACTAGTCCCGTTTGATGATGAAAGTATCGAAATCACGCGCCACAACCGTGTTGGGGAAGATGGACTGGGCTTCGGCCAGCACATCTTTTTCGCGGTATCGGCGTGAAATGTGCGTCAAAATCAATTGTTTAACCCCGGCCCGCTTGGCCAGTTCCGCCGCGTTTTTGGCGGTCAGATGTGAAAACTGACGGGCCATATCCGCTTCTTCGTCCAGATAGGTGGATTCAATCACCAGCGCGTCAGCCTCGCGGGCCACGTCGAACAAGTCGTCGGTGCGGCCCGTGTCGCCGACCACCATCAGCTTGGTGCCGCGCTGGAGCGGGCCAAGGACGTCTTCGGGGGTGATAAGCCGCCCATCTGCCAGGGTGATGGAATGTCCTTCTACGAGCAGGCGGCGTTCTGGCCCAAAGGGAACTCCCAGTTCGGTGGCACGTTCGTTTAGGAAGGGGCGGCGGGCTTTTTCCTCGAAGAGATAGCCCAGGCAATCGGGGCCGCGATGCGTGACCGGAAAGGCTGTCACGGTGAAGTTTTCGGCCTCGAATACCGGGCCGGGGCCGATTTCTCGGAAATACAGCGCCATTGGCGGTTTTTGCCCGCGCAGGACGACTTCGTTAATCAGCACGCGCACCCGGTCGAGGGTGGTTTTGCCGCCGAAAATCTCCAGTTCCTCAATGGTTTCCCAGCGCATAAAAGTGGACATCAGCCCCCCCAGGCCCAGGATGTGGTCGAGATGGCCGTGCGTGAGCAGGATGCGGGTCAATTGCCTGAAGCCAATGCCCGATTGGAGAATCTGGCGCTGCGTTCCCTCGCCGCAATCCACGAGGAAGCGATATTCGTCGTGTTTCACAATTTGCGCCGACAGGCCTCGCTTGGCCGACGGCGCAGATGCAGACGTGCCTAAAAAGAGAATCTCGAACACAAGGAATCCTTAATGATGAATAAGTATCGGGGTATTTTACCCCAAACTACCCGCTTTGTTTTATCTCGTTGCAGATTGTTCTGAAAAAGGAGGCCTGAACGCATTTGCCTGCGCGTGGGCGCGCTGCAAAATTACAATTCCGTTAGTTGTCGGACAAGCGTAGGGTAATCGTAGGTTAATCGTCAAGTAGGTTTGAGGGGCGCATGATAAATTAAGAGCGTAAGGTGATTTCTCTTCTCCTCCTTTCAATGGAGAGCCGGGGTCGGCGTCCCCGGCTCTCTCGATTCTGGGGGAAATCTTTTCCACTTCCCAAGTCAAGTTATAATTCAAGCCTGACCATTTTTTTGCAACATAGCGGGCAAGTTTCTAACTTGCCCCATCATTTCCTGAGGAGCATGAATTCATGACAGTCCAGATAACCGTAATTGGCCTGGGGCAGCTCGGCGCTTCGATTGGCCTGGCCCTGAACGGGCGCGAAAACATCCGCCGCGTGGGGCATGACCGCGAACCGGCGGCAATGAAAAAAGCCAAAGAACTGAATGCATTTGATGAAACCGTTTTTAACCTGCCCGCCTCGGTCGAAAAGGCCGATTTGGTGGTCTTATGCCTGCCGCTCGACCAGATGGAAGATACCCTGAAATACATTGCCGCCGATTTGCGCGAGGATGCAGTCGTGTTGGATATGTCTCCCCTGAAAAGCGCCGTAACGGGCTGGTTTGAAAAACACATCCCGCCTGGCAGGCATTACATTGGCCTGGTTCCGGCCATCAACCCGCTGATGCTCATGGACACCGGGCACGGCATTGAAGCCGCCCGCGCCGACCTGTTCGACAAGGCCACCATTGGGATTGCTGCTCCGCAAAATGCCCGCCCCGAGGCGGTCAAACTGGCCGAAGACCTGGTGCGCCTGCTTGGCGGGCAGCCGCTCTTTCTCGACCTGCTCGAAGCCGACGGAATGATGGCAACCGCGCACATCCTGCCGCAACTTGTTTCGGTCGCCATGCTCAACGCTACCGTCGGGCAGCCTGGCTGGAACGAGACTCGCCGCTTTGCCGGGCGTCCGTATGCTCATGTCGCGAGCATCCTGGGCGATGACACCCTCGAATCGCTCAAACAATCGCTCTTGTTCAACCCCGAAAAAACCGTCCACTCGCTTGACCTTATGATTGGCGCGTTGACCCACCTGCGCAACGCCGTCAGAGAAGGAAATGGCCCCGACCTGGAAAAACGCCTGCGCCTGGCCTTTGATGACCAGACCACCTGGCTGAAAGAGCGCAACCGCGCCGAATGGGATAAGGAAGACAAAAAACCCGTTGACATGGAAAACCCGCTCAAGCGCCTGTTCACCGGTACCCGCCCCCCCAAACCCAAATGACCCAACGCCCCAAAGGCTTTCTCACAGCAAACCAGATGGTTGCAAGGAACCTTTGGGGCGGTCTGTTATTCTCATGCCTTTCTACTGCTACCTCCTCCAATGCGCCGACGGCACGTTTTACACCGGCTGGACGACCGACCCCGCGCGCCGCGAAAAAGAACACAACGCCGGAAGTGGCGCGCGCTACACCCGCGTCCGGCGGCCCGTTCGCATGGTCTATGTGGAGGAATTGCCAGATAAACTCTCGGCCCTCAAGCGCGAACTCGAAATCAAACGTCTGCCCCGCAAAAAGAAACAGGCATTGATGGATGCAGCCCGAGATTAATCTCGCGTTACAAAATGGAGACGCCGGCATGAACGCGCATATCTACCTGGCCTTTCGCTTTCACGGCAACTTCTACCACTCCTACCGGGGCGATACGCCCGATGAACTGGGCTTCGGCAAAGACATCCGCATCATCCGACACATCCTGCAAACCCTCGATGACCTGAACGCGCGCGGCATTCCGGTCTGCGGAACCTGGGACTTCGAGAACTACTTCTCTCTGCAAGAAATCATGCCCGTCCATTGCCCCGACATCATCGAGGCCATGCAGCGCCGGGCGCGCCAGGGCCGCGACGAGTTCCAACTGATGTCGTACAACAACGGCCTCGTCAGCGCCCACACTGCCCGCGAGTTCGAGGCCGCCGTCCGGCGCGGAATCAGCAACCCCGCTGGCTCTGGCCTGCGCGACCTGTTCGGCGAAGCCTTCTACCCGATGGCGCGGCCGCAGGAGATGATGTTCACTCCCATCCACCTGCAACTTTACCCGGCCTGCGGCGTTCATGCCATCAGCCTGTTTTACTCAGCCCTGCCCTTCAACGGCTTCAGTAACTTCCTTCCCCTGCTCCCGCTGACCGAACGCTACAACCCGCTCACGCTCGCTTACCCCGGCCTCGAACAGACGATGAGCCTGCTTCCCTGCTACAATACCGGCGACCTGGCCGACCATCTCACCTTGCGGCGCTGGGTGAAGCACATGCGCCGCGCCCAACTGAAACTGGACGAGCCGCAAGACCTGCTGCTCCTGATTGACATGGACGCCGATGATGAATTTTGGGTCGGGTTTGATGTCCCATTTCTGAAAGGCCGTTTTTCTACCGTCAGCGGCCTGCAAGGGCTGGTGCAAAACGTGGCCGACCTCGATTACGTCCGCTTCACCACGCCAGGGCGCTATCTGGATTTGCACCCGCCGCGCAAGACCATTGTCATCGGGCAGGATACCGCCGACGGCAGTTTTGATGGCTTATCGAGCTGGGCGGAAAAATGGTCAAACCATCAACTGTGGACTCTGCTCGACCGCGCCCGCCTGCTCGAATTGCAGACCCGCCGCCTGGCTGAAAGCGGCCTGACCGCTTCGATGGAAACTTTACTGGCTGAATCCTTTGAAGCCCGGCTCAGGCTGCTCTCCACCACCCATTTTGGCATGTCGGCCCCGGTGATGAACCTGACCCGCGAAAGAATCGCTTTCCAACTGGCGAACCGCGCCGTGGAGACCGCCGCCGAAGCCTTTCGGCAAGCCCGCGCATTGGCCCCGGCGGAAAGTTTTAGCCTGCTCGATTACCCGCGCGGCGTTTCGACGGATTTGATTGACTACCCGGCGCGTCCTTCGGCGGGGTTATTGCGCTTGCCCCTGGCTGCTTCGGCGCCCGAAACGTTTGCCCTGCGCGCTTCAGATGGCAGCCCCATCCCCTCGGCGGTGTGGGGGCGCGAATTGTTCTTTGTGGATAGATTTGCCCCGGCGGAGCGGCGTGATTACGTCATTGAAACGGGTCAGCCGCCGCATCCGCCCCAAAATCCGGTAAAAGTGACCGGGGGCGGACTCATGAACGAGTTTTTGCAACTCGCTTTCGAGCGGGACGGTCATCTCGTCAGCGTCCGCGCTGGGGGTCACGAGATTGCGGCGGGGCGTTTTCTTTCCAGCGCGGTTACCTATTCTGGGCGGACGTACCAGGTTTCAGTCTGGGAAACGTCTGATTTGATAACGGTGGGCGTGGCCGGGTGGATTCGGCAAAAGGGCAGTCTTACGCTGCCGGGTCGACATCTCATAAATTATGAGCGGGAAATTTTGCTGGCGGCGGGTCTGCCGTATCTCTACGTCACCATGCGCGTTCAATATCCAGAAACGCCGCATGTTGGGTTCAGCAAGGGCAAGGCCGCGCGCTTGCAAAGAACGTGGGATAATCGCTGGCGCGAGGTGATGCCCTGCGAAATTCACCCCTCCCTGGTGGGCGATTTGCGGGTCTGGAAGCACAATTATTGCGACCACGTCAGCGCATATCGCCTGGATTACAGCCGATTTTCGCAAAATGTTGAACTGGATAGCGTCAATAATCACGTCACGCACGGCTGGGTGGCGGTTTCGGATGGCCGGCGCGGCCTGCTGGCGGCCCACACGGTGGACAGGTTGAGCGGCATGGCCTTTTGCCCGCTGCGCGTCCGCCGCGCGGGGGAAGGACTGCGGATTTCGATGAACCCGTTTGGCAGCTATTCGGGACGCCAGTATCGTTATGGCACAGCCGATACCGGGCTGGGTAATTTTCTGGCGGTTAGCATGTCGGCTTCTGACCACATTAACCCCTATGCGCCCTCTTACAATGGTCAGATTCAGGAATTCCGGCTTTTGCTCGCGCCCTACGCGGGTGATGCCCCGCCGGAAAACCTGCGTTACGACGCGGAAGCGTTTGCCTACCCGTATATTTTGCAGTCTGATGGTTTGCTGTTTGGCATGAGTCAAGCGGTGAGCCACTCAACTTAACTTTAAGGAGACCCGATGACCGCCCAAACTGTCTCTCCCTCTTTGCGCTGGTACGATTACCTGCCCATCAACATCAACTGGTTTGCGATTACCTTGCGTTCGCAGGTGCTGGCCGGGCTGATTGTGCCGCTGCTGGTGCAGGGTTTCGTCGGCGAAGCCCAAAAAGGTTCGTATTTTGGCACCATCCGTCTGTGGGGGCTGATGGTGGCGCTGCTGGCGCAAGCCCTGTTTGGCCTGCTGAGTGACCGCTTGCGCTTGAAGTGGGGTCGCCGCCGCCCGTTTATATTTGCTGGCGCGATATTGGAGTCTGTTGTCATCCTTGGCCTGGCCTGGATTGCCGGGCTGGAAGGCCTGACCGGTTACGCCATTCTGTTTACAGCCTACATTGCCTCGATGGTATTGGCGAACATGTCGCATGCCGCCACGCAGGGTATCATCCCTGATGTCGTGCCGCAGGAAAAGCGTGGAATTGCCTCTGGCCTGAAAATGCTGCTCGAAATCCCCCTGCCACTGGTGCTGGTGGGACTGGTCATTGCGCCGATGGTCAGCCGCGGCAATCTGCTTTTGGCTCTGATAGTGACGGCGGCTGCGATGTTGGCCTGCATGGGATTGACCATGTTCGTCCGCGAAAAACAGATTGAAACGTCTCCGCCGCCGCTTGATTGGAAGCCGTTCCTGAGCCTGGTACTGATGACCGGCATCTTTACCGCGATTGTGCTTGGATTGGGCGAAGTGGTCAAGTTCTCAATTGCCGCCCTGCCCGAAGCCTCGCACCTGGTCTTTGGCGCAATGGGCGTGACGGCTATGCTGGTTGCAGTGGTGGTGGGCATCTTTGCCGCGCTTTCAGTGCATCTTGACCAGACAGTGCGCCAAAGCCGGGCTTTCATCTGGTTCATCATCTCGCGCCTGGCCGCGCTGGTGGCAATTAACAACATTTCCTCGTTTCTGTTGTATTTCTTTCAGGAAAAATTCGATATGCCTGCCAAACAGGCGGTTTCGCTTGCCGGGCAGTTGCCAATGGTGCTGGGCGGGTTTGTCATTCTGTTTGGGCTGGTGGCAGGCTGGCTTTCAGACCGCTTCGACCGCCGACTCTTGACTGCGTTAGGTGGTTTAATTGGCGCGGTGGGCGTGGCGGTCATGATTTTCGGGCCGAATATCCCAATGATGTACGTTGCGGCGGCCATCATTGGGTTGGCTTATTCCCTGTTCAACGTGGCCTCCTGGGCCTTGGGGACTGACATCATCCCGAAGGAACGCGCCGGGGAATTCCTGGGCCTGCAAAACCTGGCTGGGGCCGGGGCGGGCGCGATTGGCGCATACATCGGCGGGCGGGTGGCCGACCAGTCGGGCTATGTGCTGATGATGGGCATGTTTGGCGTCATGTTCCTGCTGGCGGCTGGCTCGGCGCTGTTTATTAAGCCGGAAAAATAAGGGTTGTTTCATAACGGCGCGCGCCCGCTGTTTTCAGCGGGCGCGGCCAGACCAACTCAGAGGGAGGAGAGAGTTTTACACGGGCGGCAGGAGGAGGGCCGCCCGGTTTTGACTTAGAGTGGTTCGTGATTGGGGTTCGTGCCGCACCAGATGCAGGTGGGCTTATCGAACAGGTTGCATTCTTTGGCGTTGGAGCAGCGACGGGCGGTGACGCGCGGTGGGTCGGGCAGGAAATCGATTGGATACACCACTTCCGTTTCAAAGGCTACTTCGTGGCCCACATGGTCACAATAGCGGATTTTGGTTACTTCCCATTTTTTTTCAGCCATGCGACACCTCCAAAGGTTGATGTTATTTTAGGACAGGTGGGTCCGTTTTGCCAGTGACAGGCGTCACGCGCCCGGCTGACAAAGGGCATATATTGGATGACAAGTGTCCTATTTCTTTTCCAGTCGGTAGATGGTTCCCGTCGAATAATTGGCTGCGTATAATTCTCCGTCGTCGTCTATGCCAAAGGTGGAGATGTTAAAGCCGGTTTGGAACAGAAGCGTGGCGGAGGTCAGGGGGTCAGGAACGGTGTCTGTTTTGGAGGGAAGTCCCCAGATGTTTCCGGAACAGTAATCGCCATAGAAGTAGATGCCTTGCCATTCGGGCAGGGCCTGACCGGTGTAGACGTATCCGCCGGTGATGGAGCAGCCCCCGGAGCGGGTATATTCGGCGACAGGGGCGGTAAATTCTGGGCGGTTATTTCCTTCAAAGGGCAGGCTGCCTTCCATTTCGTTCCAGCCGAAGTTGAAGCCGCCGGGTGCGCCGCCAGGGACGCGGTTGATTTCCTCGCGGCTGCTCTGGCCCACGTCGCCAATCCAGAGGTAGCCGTTCAACGGGTCGAAGGAGATGCGCCAGGGGTTGCGCAGGCCCGCTGCCCAAATTTCCGGGTACACCTCGCCGCTGCCTGCATAGGGGTTGTCGGGCGGGATGGCATAAGGGTCGCCGTGGTCAACATCAATGCGCAGGATTTTGCCAAGCAAAGAATTGCCCGATTGGGCGTTGTCGAAGGGGTCGCCTTGCGAGCCGCCATCGCCGAGCGCGATGTAAAGATAGCCATCTGGCCCGAACTTGACTGCGCCGCCATTGTGGTTGGCGTAGGGCTGTTTGACCGCCAGGATTCGTTTTTCACTGCGCGGGTCGGCGGCATCTCCGCTGGCTGTAAAACGAGCGATGCGCGTGTCTCCGTTGCGGTCGGTGTAATTAACATAGAGATAGCCGTTTTCGTAAAAGCGCGGGTGGAAGGCCAGCCCGAGCAATCCCTGCTCGGACGAACTGCTGCCAACCCGGTCTGTGATATCGAGGAAGGGCGTGGGCTGAATCTGGTCGTTCAGAATGATGCGAATGCGCCCAGGCTTTTCCAGCACGAACAGACGGTTGGAACCGTCCGCGGCGCCGGTGATGTCGGTGGGTTGGGTCAATCCCTCGGCAATGGGAGCCCAGGTGTACTCAGCCGGGTTGGGGAGTTGGATTTGGACCGGTTCCAGGGTTGGGGGCGGGAGGGTCGGGGACTCGCCTTGCGCTTCGGTGGCAGGAAGCGGGGTCGGCGGGGGAGGGGTTAAGGTGGGGGACATGCTGGTTGGCGGCGCCAGAGTGACGCCGGGCGTGGGGGCGGAGCAACCTTCCAGGACGAAGGTCAATAGGATGATACCGGTAAAAAGTCTGTGCAAGGTCATTCTATCTCCTAATTTATTTAATATCGGTGGCTTCTCCATCGATAATTTCGCTGGTGTCATCGGACGTTTTTGTCTCGTTGACGGGGTCCTGCATGTTGTTGAGCAGAGTTTTAAGATGTTCGCGCACGACATTGGGCGGGCACATTTCGATGAAAAGATACAGGCCCATCCAAACGATGGCAATGTCATCGGCGGTGCCGATGATGGGCGCAACGGCGGCGGGGATAAAATCGACTGGCGAAATCAGGTAGGCCAGCGCGCCGACGGGTAGTAGTTTGAGCAGGAAGTTGACGCGGCCATCGGCCATCAGGCGCAGGATGAGCCTGGAGCGCAGGGCAAAATCACGAAAGAGATTGCCCTGCGAGGGGATGATGTTTCCGGCAGTTTTTTTGTCCATATCTCCTCCAAATCCTCTGGTTGAATTTTAGCCTGACAAGTTAAGGGCTGCGTGAGATATACGCAGGCGGTTTGTTTTTGTTTTGATGTGATTGTAAACCAAAAGCGATATGATAGAATAGCGCGCATGTCCCCTTTTTATACCCGTACTGGCGATGAAGGCACCACCGGTCTGCTTGGCGAGGGCCGCGTGCCGAAGTTCGACTTGCGAATTGAAGCCCTGGGCGCGCTGGATGAAGCCACTGCGGCCCTCGGTTTGGCGCGAGCGACGGTCACTGCGCCCCAGATTGGGCCGCTCCTGCTGGATGTGCAGCGCGACCTGTATCACCTGATGGCGGAGGTGGGCGCGACGCCTGAAAACGCGGCGCAATTTCGCAAAATTGACGAGAAGCGGGTTCAATGGCTTGAAGAACAGACCGATGCCATCGAGCGCCTCGTTGAAGTGCCGCGTGAGTTTATCCTTCCTGGTGAAACGCAGTCAAGCGCGGCGCTCTCGCTGGCGCGCACGGTGGTGCGGCGCGCTGAGCGGCGGGTGGTGGAATTGTTCCATGCCCAAGGGTTGGATAATCTCGCGCTGATTGCTTACCTGAACCGGCTTTCTTCGTTGTGTTTTGTTTTGGAATTGCTTGAAAATCAATCGAAAGGACAGGCCACCAGACTGGCGAAAGAACCATGATCGGAACCATTATCAACGTCATTGCTATTTTGGCTGGGGGCATTGCCGGGCTGTTGTTCGGGGCGCGTCTTTCGGGAAGGCTCAAAGAAACGGTGATTGCGGGCATGGGCTTGTTCACGACTGCCGTCGGGTTGCAGATGTTCCTGAAGACCGAAAACCCGCTGATGGTGCTGGGCGCGCTCATCGTGGGCGCAATTCTTGGTGAGTGGTGGGGCATCGAAAACGGCTTACAACGCCTGGGCGCGTGGCTTGAAAAACGTTTCTCGGGTGGCAGCGAGGGCGAATCCAGCCGCTTTGTACGCGGATTCATGACCGCTTCGCTGCTTTATCTGATTGGGCCGATGGCGATTCTCGGCGCGATTAGTGACGGGCTGACTGGCGACTATAGCACGCTGGCGATTAAGTCCGTCTTGGACGGATTTGCCTCGATTGCGTTTGCTTCCAGCCTGGGCGTGGGTGTCCTGTTTTCGGCAATCCCCACGTTGATTTACCAGGGCGGCATCAGCCTGCTGGCGGCGCAGTTGAACGCCATTGTCACGCCACCGATGATGGGTGAACTGACTGCTACCGGCGGCGTGCTGCTGATGGGCGTGGGCGTGAGCAATCTGCTGGAATTGAAGAAAATTCGCGTCGGGAACTTCTTGCCCGCGCTGGCAATTGCGCCATTGATTGTGTATGGGGTGAGCCTGGTGGTGAAGTAATGAAAGCGCTCTGGCTGGAAGAAAAACAACTTCATCTGCGCGAGGACATTCCCCTGCCTGCCAAACCCGGCGAAGCGTTGGTAAAGGTGCGCCTGGCGGGGGTGTGTGGTACCGACCTGGAGATGGTCAAAGGCTATTATCCGTTCACCGGCATCCTGGGGCATGAATTTGTGGGAGAGGTGGTTGGTTTACCAGAAGGATTCCAAAATCAGCAGGTTTTGGAATCTCGTTGGCTTGGGAAGCGGGTGGTAGGTGAGATTAATGTGGTTTGCGGCACCTGCGAACAATGCCGGGGCGGCAGGCCGACTCACTGCGAGAATCGCACGGTATTGGGCATTCTCAACCGCGATGGGGTGTTTGCTGAATACATCAACCTGCCGTTGGAAAACCTGCATCTCGTCCCCGATTCGGTTTCGGACGAGGCGGCGGTATTCGTGGAGCCGCTGGCGGCCGCGCTGGAAATTCAGCAGCAGGTACAGATTAAGCCGACAGACAGAATCCTGCTGGTGGGCGCAGGGCGATTGGGGCAATTGATTGCCCAAACGCTGGCGCTAACCGGGGCCGACCTGCGGGTGGTGGCGCGGCATCCACTCCAGCAAGGCTTGTTGCGTCAGCGTGGTATTCGGGTCATCGAAGAGGCCAACGTGCAAGCCTGGCGGTATGATGTGGTGGTAGAAGCGACTGGTTCGACGGCGGGGTTTGACCTGGCGCGCAAGGCCATCCGCCCGCGTGGGACGTTCGTGCTTAAAAGCACCTACAAAGGCGATATCACGCTCAATCTCTCGCCGGTGGTGGTGGATGAAATTACCATTGTCGGTTCACGGTGCGGGCCATTTGCGCCGGCGTTACGCCTGCTGGAGAAAAAAGAAGTTGACCCGACCGTGCTGATTGCCGCGGAGTTCGGGTTGGCAGATGGCCTTCGAGCGTTTGAGGAGGCAGATAAGCGGGGAATGTTGAAGGTGGTGATGCGGTGTAGCGGGTAATTCAGGGAAAATTCTGCGCGCTTATTTTGGAATGTGGACAATAAATGCGGTGCCTTCGCCGACTTTGCTGCGGACTTCGATGCGCCCGCCGTGTCCCTGAACAATTTGCTTGCAAATGGAAAGCCCCAGGCCGGTGCCGGTGGCTTTGGTTTCCAGGCCTTTGACGCGGTAAAACTTTTGGAACAGGTTGGGAATGGCTTCTTCAGGAATGCCATAACCGGTATCTGAAATGGAGAAGTGCCAGGATTTTTCATCTACTCCTGCGCCGATGATGACTTTTCCGCCGGGCCGGTTATATTTGATGGCGTTGCTGACCAGGTTCATGATGACCTGTTTGAGCTTGTCTCGGTCGCCAGTGACGATGGGCATGTCAGAGGGGATTTTGATATCGATGCTAATGCGGCTTTCTTCGGCTTTGGAAATCAGCACGCCTTTACATTCTTCGCAGACCGGTTGGAAGGGGAAGCTGGATTTGTTGAATTGGACTCGGCCCGATTCGAGCCTGGCCAGGTCTAAAAAGGACGATGCCAGCGCGTTGAGGCGGATAGTTTCCTGGTGGATATTGGTGATGATTTGTTCGGCCTGTTCGCGGGAGATTTCGGGACGGAGCAACAGGTAGGTGGCCGTGCTGAGCGAGGCAAGCGGAGTGCGCAGTTCATGGACAAATTCGGCGATGAGGTCTGATTGTTGGAACAGGCGGGTGTTTTCGATGGCGATGGCGGCTTGCGCGCCGAGAACGGTCAGCATGTCTTCATCGGTGTCACTAAAATCGCCATCGGTTTTGTTTAGCACTTCGAGCACGCCGACGACTTTTTCTTTGGTAATGAGCGGCACGCCCATGAGCGATTTAGTGGCAAAACTGAGGGTTTGGGCGACGTTTTTGAAGTAACGTGTGTCTTTTTTTACATCGCTGATTCGCACAGGTTCGCGGTGGGTCACAATCCATCCGGCGATGCTGTCCATGGGGATGACCATGCCGCGCATCATTCGGTCGGGGTTGGTGGCAACCTGGAAGTATAGTTCGCGAGCGGTATCGTCGTAGAGCAGGATGGAGGCGGCTTCGGCATCGGTAATGTCGCGCGCAGCGTGAATGATGCGGTTGAGAAGCGGGTCGAGTTCGAGGGTGGAGGCCAGGTCGCGTGAAATTTCAATTAGCCGTTTGTAGCGTTCGAGTCGTTTGGGGTAATTCTCAAGCATTTTGCACCCGTTCTGAAATGGCAGGCAAAACGGCGGCTACGTCTTCGCGAAGGACGACATCGGCGCGCACGTTCAGGTAAGTCATGTTGTTATTAATGATAATCAAATGCGCGCCCCGGTCAATGGCTTGCATGGGCAACCCTGCAACAGGCAGCACTTCGAGGGAGGAGCCGGCCACAATCATCAGGTCGCAGGCGCGGGTTTCGCGCTGGGCTTCGAACCAGGATTTTTGAGGCAGTTGTTCGCCAAACAGGATAACATCTGGTTTCAAAATGGCGCCGCAGTGTGGGCAGTGTGGGATTTGGCCATTTTGGATAAAGGCGGGCAGGTAATTTTCATATCCTTGCTGGCGGTAGCATTGCGTGCAAGAGAGTGTACGCAAGGTTCCGTGCATTTCAATCACTCTGCGGGAGCCAGCTTTTTGGTGAAGCATGTCGATATTCTGGGTGATGACGGCCTGGATACGGCCCTTTTGCTCCAGATGGGCAATGGCATAATGGGCCGGGTTGGGGAGGGCATTGAAAATTTGACTGGCCAGGGGCTGGAACCATTGGAAGAATTGGGTGGGTCTGGTACGAAATGTTGTCATCGAAGCGACTTCAAGCGGTTCATCACGAGACCACAGGCCGCTGCCCTCGGAGCGGAAATCAGGGATGCCAGATGGCGTGGAAAGGCCCGCCCCGGTAAGGACAACGGCATGGCGGGCCTTGCTGAGCAGTTCGGCGGCGTAGTAGATGGACTCCAGGGTTTGGCTGGAAAAAGTTTGCATTATGATGAAGCAGGGCGCGGGGCGCGGGTTTCAATTTTCATTGCCAGGTTAGTATATTGTTGGTTGGTGAGGCTTTCCTTTTGGACCAGGTAGGCCATGGTTTGCATACGGACCGCCTGAAGCAGTAGTTCTGGGGCGGGCGTAAAAGTGGCATCAATTGTGTACTTCAATCGGTCTTGTACTTGTGGCACTGAAAGTTGGGCTTCGGAGCGCAGGCGATAATTTACGGCAACATGGATACGGGTTTTGTCGATTCCCAGCGCAACCAGGTCGTCAATTAAGGCGCGGGATTGTTGCAGGGAATGGTCAAACGGTTCCACAATAATGAGCAATTCACTGAATGCGCCGATGAGTTTTTGTGATAATGGCCCCAGGCCGCTGCCTAAGTCGACGATGACGTATTTGGACAGGTAACGCAACCGATTGAGCAGGACTTCAAAATACTCAACTTTGGATTGCAGAATGCCATCTTTGGGTTGAGGAGAGGCTACCAGGATATCGAGACCGGAAGGGTGGATAATTAAGCGTTGTTTGACTTCGCTGCGGGTAATCTGCGTGGGTTGGGGCAGGGTCAGCAGCTCCACCAGCCCTGTTGTTTTATTCAGGCTCAAATCGTAGGCCAGGGTGCCCTGCCCAGGGCGAAACTCTGCCAGGATAACGGGCAGGTTCAGCGTTTTGTGAATGGCCACGGCCAGGTTAGATGAGACTGAAGTAACACCCAGCCCGCCTCGCGCTGCCAGTACGCCAATGAGGTAGGCAGGTGACTCTGTGGGAGAAGTGGGCGGATTGACCTTGACCTTGGAAGAGCGCGCCAGCAGGGCTTTGACGTGTGCCTGCAATTCGGACGGGTGAGTGGGCTTGGTCAGGTAATCGTCGGCGCCGGCCTCAAAGCCGGTGACTTTATCATCGAGCTGGCTTTTGGCAGTGAACATCAGGATGGGAATGTTGACTGTCAAGCCATTGGCGCGCAGCTGTCGTGCTACTTCATAGCCGTCCATGCCCGGCATCATCACATCCAGCAAAATGAGGTCAGGAGGGCTTTCAAAGGCCATTTGCAGGCCTTGCGCGCCTGAACTGGCTGCCATAATGCTGTAGCCTTGTTTTTGCAACATGAGACCAACCAGGCGCAACGTGTCCAGGTCATCATCGATGATGAGAATCTTTTCGGCCATTTTGTCTCCACGCAAGTAATCTATATCAGTTTAGCATTAAGAGAATATTCAATCAAGCAATTGGGGAATTGCCGCGATGAACTTGCAATCAAACTCAGCCTTGATTTTATCCTCATAGTCAATAAAATGTAGGTATCGTTTTTTTAACCAGGAGGAGAAAATGGCATTTCTGGCAGCCTTGTTTTTTGGTTTTGTTCCCATGTTTTTGTTTGCTTATATTTTATACTGGCTCGACCACTACGAGAAAGAACCTTTGCCCTTGTTGGTTGGGGTGTTTGCCTGGGGAGCAGTAGTTGCAGCAGGCGGCTCGTATGTGATGAACACGTTGTTTGGGGTGAGTGTGTTCACTCTGACTGGTTCAGAAGAATTAAGCAGCCTGACGACTGGTTCGATTAGCGCGCCACTTTTTGAGGAAACGTTCAAAGGACTTGCTGTGCTGGGCGTGTTTCTGGTATTTCGGCGCGAGTTTGACTCTATTTTGGATGGAATTGTCTATGCCGGGATTGCTGCGTTGGGGTTTGCGGCAACCGAGAATGTGCTTTATATCTGGCGCGGCTATGCCGATGGTGGCTGGGGCGGGCTGTTAGCCCTGGTCGGAATCCGGGTTATTTTGGTCGGCTGGCAGCACCCGGTGTATACGTCGTTTATTGGAATGGGTTTAGCCATTGCGCGGGGTCAACGGCTGGCGTTTTTCAAAATTTTAGCGGCGTTGGGCGGCTGGTTCCTGGCAATGTTTACTCATTCTGTGCATAATGGATTGGCGCATTTTACATCACTTGATAATTTGACCTGTTTCATCGGTCTGTTTTTGGATTGGCTGGGGGTGTTCTTTATGTTTGCGATGATTATTTGGGCAGGGTGGATAGAACAGCGCAATATTATGCGCTACCTTAAAGAGGAAGTGCAGATGGGGCTGATTGACGCGCGACATTACAGCACGGCCATCTCGGCCTGGCGGCAGGGTTTGGCCCGCATGTCCTCCCTGTTTCGCGGGAACTATCGCGCCACCAGCCGTTTTTATCAGGTGATGGGTGAACTGGCGCATAAGAAGCATCAACTCGCCAAATTGGGTGAAGAAGGCGGTAATAGTGCTATCATCCAGCGATACCGTGATGAATTGACGCGGCTTTTGCCACACGCGCAGCCGTAACGGAAGATATTCTCTTGCGTCACATTATGGTAAAATGGCCTGCACGCCCCTGTAGCTCAGTGGATAGAGCGTTGGCCTCCGGAGCCAAAGAGCGCAGTTCGAGTCTGCGCAGGGGTACTCTCGTTCTTGGTCACTTTCCGTGAAACTTCCTGGGGGTGTCCGGGCAACCAGCAAAAAACCCGCCATCATGGCGGGTTTTATAGTTTGAGTTTGACGGCGCTGCCCATGCGCACGGTTTTGCTTTCGCCTTGTGAGCGAATGGGGAGAATGACGTGGAAATCACTACCAGGGCACTTTTCATCATCATAACCAGGGCTGACCACCCAAATTTTTCCGCCGTGCGCTTCAACAATTCCGCGTGAGAGTGCCAGCCCTAAACCGACCCCAGAGCCTTTAAACTTAGTCTTGCCGGTCGAGTGTCGGTTGAGCAATTCACCGGGCTGATAGAATTTGGTAAAGATGACTTCCTGGTAGCTCTTATCCACTCCTACGCCAGTATCTGATACCACAATCTCCACGCCGCCTTCGGGCAAGTCGCGGTTGTTGGGCGGGACATGCCGCCCGATGATGGTGATTTTTCCTTTGTTGGGAGTGAATTTGATGGCGTTGATGATGAGGTGGTAAAACAACTTGCGCATCGTATTGGGGTCGGCTTTGATGGATGGCAGTTGTGGCAGGTCGAGGCTGAGTTCCTGTTCGCGCTCATTGGCGAATTTGGAGAGTTCCTGACATACCGAACGCACCAGTTCGGTCACGAAGACATCTTGACGTTGTAGTTCAATGGCGCGCGAATCCATCTGTGCCACGTCAAACATCGAATCCATAATCTCGTGCAGGCGCAGCGTGCCTTTGTGAATTCCTTTCACAAAAGGCAAGATATCCTCCCCCAATGCGGGATTTTCCAACAGCATTTCGGTGTAGCCCTTGATGGATGTGAGCGGCGTGCGCAATTCGTGAGAGGCGATGCTAATGAAATTCGACTTGGTCATTTCCAGTTTGGCCAGGTCGTGGTTGGCTTTGTCGAGGCGGGCATACGCTTCACGCAATTGGGCGGCTAATTTTTTCTGGTTATCGAACAGGCGGGCGTTTTCTAGCGCTACGCCGGTCTGGCTGGCAATGGCGGCGAGCAGATTCAAATCTTCAGTGGTGTAACGGCGCGCCAGTTTGGGCCCCAAAGCCAGCAGACCAATCCACTCTCCTTTGGAAGTAATAGGAACGTAAACAGCCAGTTCCAGTTTGCTGAACCATTTTCGTTCGTCGAGAGGGGCATCAAGAAATTCGGGGGAAAAATCGAGGTCATATTGGAGCAACGGTTTATGTTCTTCGCGCAGAAAGCGCGCAATGGCGCTGTCTTCTGTCAGGGTTGTGGTATTGAGTCGCTTTAATCTCCCTGTGGGCGTTGCCAGCGCGCTTTTGTGGGCATCTGTCGAATCGTCGGCAAAGGGCGCATCTTTCTCTCCAACCTCGCGCAGGCGAAAGACATGCTTCCCATCTTCGCTAATTTCCTGGTCGACCAGGAATAATACCCCTTTTTCGATGTCCAACGATTCTTTGATGAGACGGATTGCCACCTCGGCCAGTTTGTTCAACTCCAGAATGTTGCTAATGGATAAAGCGTACTGGCGCAGGGTTTGCGAGGGGTCATAGCTTTCAATTCGGAATAGATGATTAACGATGCCGCGAATCAGCCCAAAAATGGGCGCAAAGAGCAGAGAGATGACAGCCGCCACACCTGCGCCGGTAAAAATGGTCTCATAGCCGGGGGTATTTCGCAAGACTAAATCGGCCAGCCAAAAAAGGCCAAGATACAAGCCCACAATCAGTAGCGTAGACAGGATGTAGATGAGCAACTGGCGGGTAAAATCCTGAATATCGGGCAGGTGATGCGTCAGTGTGGCATAGGCCATCATCATCAGCGCAAAAACCCGCAAATATCCGCCTTCAATGCTGCTTAACTGGTAAAACAGCACAATTTCATTGCTGACTGCCAGTATCAGCACCGGCGTCCAGAAAAAGATGCGGCTGCGCAGAGCAGGCTGGGATGCACGTCGAGTGGCATACGCCAGGTAAATGATGGCAGCCAGCGAGAAAGCCAGCCAGGTAAAAAAGATGAGGGTGTAGTTCTGATAGACTAAGACTGCCGCTGAAAGAAGCAGGCCACCCAAGAGCCATACGAAATTGGCCGTCGAGATGGGGGATGGCTGGATTTTTTTGTCGGAAATGGTCGCATCGGCAGATGGTTTATCAACCTGCGGGTTCTCAACGTTCTTGTTGGCCCTGGGCTCGTTTTTGGGCGTTTGGGGGGCCAATGGGGGCAGGGAGGCGCGCAAGGCCATGAACAGGAACAGCGCCAGCAGTACAGCCCCCGACTGGTCGAAGCGCAGGCGGTTAACGAAATCCATCCATGGCAGCCAGTTTCGGATTCCTGAAACGAGCAGGACATGCAGCGTCAAACCCAGCAGGGCATATCCCGCCAGCCAAAACGCTGGCGTGGTCCAACCTTTTTGCCGCCGCAGGGCCAGGACCAGGATAAGCAGATAAACCAGTCCAAGAACGGCATCCAAAATCAGGAGAATCAAATCGCGATAGCTTGCGCCCATTGAGTTAAGTATACTCGAAATCACTCATCCAGAATTCCCCCATTCGGCTATAGTATGGGGTATAGTTAACGAGAACGGATACCTCACCAGGAGCCTGCCATGAAATCTTGTCTGCCCTTTGAATTCCACGTCTCCCGAAAAGCGCGAGATACCTATCGCTTCGATGCCTCGCTGTTTTCGACTGATGGACGGGTCGTTCTGGCGGATTTTGCCGCCGCGCGCCGTTTTGCCGAACAAATGGCTGTGGTGCGGGGCGCGCCCGTTCCGGCCAGCCAGGTTTATGCCATGGGGTTGATTGACGAAATTCTGCACATTCTCATTCGACAGTATGAATTACAAAATCCCGGCGTGTTGAATCGCGCTTTTGATTGGATGCGCGCGCGGATGGGCGGGGAATCTTTTGAGAAGGCCCAACTGCGGTTTGTGGAAGAATTTCCTCCGGTCGCGGTGTACCAGAATCGGATTGAAGGAACGGATTATTTAAACGGAGAAACGGATGGGCGGCCTCACAGGCAAATCACCCTTGAAGAGATGCTCATCCTGCACATCACCAATCTGAATCCTGCCGTTTCTCCGTACAAGGAATTGTTTGACGAGGAGCCGCTTAAGCGTGGCACGGCTTACGAGGCGCTGGTGAGCGGGCTGGCAGACTTTTTTAACGGCGAGCCAGGCTTCGGTGGGCGCAGTTCCGGCGGTGAAACGCTGATTCACGCCTTGCGCGCCCCGGCGCTGGCCTCGCCATATTCATTAGAAGGACAACTCCAGTTTCTATTGCAAAAATGGGGTGTTTTGCTGGGTGATGCCTTTGTGCAGCGGATTTTGCGCGCCGTGGATTTTGTCAAAGAAGATGCGATTCGCGGTAATTTTGCGGGCGGTTTTGCTGGCAAGGCACCAGTCATCACTTTTGGCGGCGCATATGCCGAATATGAGCGCTTCAGTCCCGATAAGGATTGGATGCCGCGCTGCATTTTGCTGGCGAAAAACACTTACGTCTGGCTGGAGCAGTTAAGCCGCCAATATCAGCGCCATATTCATACCCTCGATGCCATCCCCGATGAAGAACTGGATACGATGGCGGCGCGCGGCATCACCGGCCTGTGGCTGATTGGCCTGTGGGAGCGCAGCCGCGCCAGCCAGCGCATTAAGCAGCGCATGGGCGACCACGATGCGGTGGCTTCGGCCTATTCGCTCTATTCCTATGACATCGCCGCTGACCTGGGCGGCTGGGGCGCGCTTGAAAATCTACGCTGGCGCGCCTGGCAGCGCGGCATTCGGCTCTCGGCGGATATGGTCCCCAATCACATGGGAATTGATTCGCAATGGGTGATTGAACATCCCGACTGGTTCCTGTCGCTGCCCTACCCGCCGTATCCTGGCTATAGTTTTAACAGCGAAGATTTATCCGATAATGAGCGCGTGGCCATCATTCTGGAAGACCATTACTACTCCCGCTCCGACGCAGCGGTGGTCTTTAAGCGGATTGACAAGTGGACGGGCGATGTGCGCTATATCTATCATGGCAACGACGGCACTTCGATGCCCTGGAATGATACTGCGCAGCTGAACTATCTCAAAGCCGAAGTGCGCGAGGCGGTCATTCAGACTATTTTGCATGTGGCACGCAACTTCCCGATTATTCGCTTTGATGCGGCCATGACGCTTGCCAAGAAGCACATTCAGCGTTTGTGGTTCCCGGAGCCAGGTTCGGGCGGGGCCATCCCCTCGCGCGCCGAACACGGCCTGACCCGCGCCGAATTCGATGCGCTCATCCCCGAAGAATTCTGGCGCGAGGTGGTGGACCGGGTGGCTGCCGAAGCGCCCGATACCCTGCTGTTGGCCGAAGCCTTCTGGCTGATGGAGGGCTACTTCGTGCGGACGCTGGGGATGCACCGCGTTTACAACTCCGCTTTCATGCACATGATGCGTGATGAAGACAACGCCAAATACCGCGCGGTGATGAAAAACACGCTGGAGTTCGACCCACAAATCATGAAGCGTTACGTTAACTTCATGAATAACCCGGATGAAAAGACTGCCATTGAACAATTTGGCGATGGTGACAAATATTTTGGCGTAGCGACGATGATGGCGACCCTGCCTGGCCTGCCGATGTTCGGGCATGGACAGTTCGAGGGCTACCGCGAGAAATATGGCATGGAATTTCGCCGCCCGAAGTGGGAGGAATGGCCCAACGAAGGCCTCATTCATGGCCACGAGTGGAAGATTTTCCCGCTCCTGCACAAGCGTTATATCTTTGCTGAAGTGGACAACTTCCTGCTCTACGATTTCTTCGTAGAGGGTGGGCATGTGAACGAGGATGTCTTTGCGCACAGCAACCGCTTCGGCCAGGAGCGCGGTATGGTGGTATATCACAACAAATACGCGCACACGGCGGGCTGGGTAAAGACTTCGGTTGGATTCATGGACAAATCCAGCGGCCGAATTGTTCAGCGGACGCTTGCCGAAGGGCTGGATTTGCCCAAAGAAGGCTATGCCATCTTCCGCGATTACACCACTCACCTGGAATACATCCGCTCCTGCGCCGAAATCTGGGAGAAGGGCCTGTTCTTTATCCTTCATGCTTACCAGTGCCACGCCTTTCTGGATTGGCACTTTGTGGGGGGGGAGCAGTGGCAAAAAATTTATGAGTCGTTGAATGGCGCAGGCGTGGAGTCCATGCAAGCAAAGTTCGATGAAATGTTCCCGCCTGTGAAGGAAGAAGTTGTGGAAGTGAAGAAAAAACGGGTAACGCGGAAAAAGGCGGCGGGCGAGAAAAAGGAAACAGTCAAGAAACCGCGAGTGAGTAAAAAAGCAAAGGGAACCGTAACGGCAACATGACCGTCTATATAAATAAAATGCTTTTCATCGTCAAACCCTACCTGCTTACCTTAATTCCGTTTACCCTGCTCGACGCCCTCTGGCTGGGGCTGTTTGCGCCGGCGTTTTACCGTTCTCAAATCGGGTTTCTCATGGCGGAGAGTCCCAACTGGGGCGCGGCAGTGCTGTTCTATCTGTTGTTCATCGCCGGGATGGTGGTATTTGTGACCGGGCCAGGAATCCGCGATGGTCAGACCACAAAGGCAGCCTTGCGTGGGGCGTTCTTTGGGCTGGTGACGTATGCTACCTACGACCTGACCAATCTGGCAACCCTGGCGGGCTGGCCGCTTCTGATGACGGTGGTGGATATGGCCTGGGGAACTTTTCTGGGCGGCCTTACGTCGGCCGCGGCAGTTTGGCTGGGAACAAGAACAGGATAAGCAGGGGATAAAATTCACTTGTCAGGACATGCTATAATTTGCCTGAATACTTAAGGTTGATGCGGAATTTCGTTCGCATATAAATTATTACTGATGAAAGGTGGCCACAATGCCCAAAACACTGAATTTCAAGACCCTGATTGGCCCGCTGGTGGCTTTGCTGATGGTGATGACCATGCTACTGGCGACTGCGACCCCGGTTTTTGCCGAGGATGACCCGCCCAAGCCCATTCCGGGCCTGGGAAAAGTTTCGAATGCCGACCTGACCAAAATGTATCAGAAGATACGCGCCTGGTATGACAGTCAAGCGATTGTCATCCGCGATTCGTATGAGTTGGCTGCGCAATTTCAGACCGTGATTGATTTCTACAAGAAGAAGGGCCGTGATGTGACCCGTCTGGAAACTGCGCTCACGGCTTTTTACGGCGATATTAACAAAGCCGAGGCGGCGCGCGTGTATACCAATAGCTTTTTTAGCCGCAATGCTGGTTTTAACGGTTTCTATGTCGTTCTTGACCGTCAACTGGCTGCGCAAACCATTTTGGAAGCACGGACCAACCTGAAGGGAACGCATCTCGACTTGCTGAAGGCCATTAGTATTTTGAAGCAAGAATTTCATGCCTGGAAACGTTGGATGTTGGGACATGCTGAGTAAAATTATCAGGTGATGGGTGTTGCGAAACCTTGCTTTTCTCGCATTTTTCCTGACCGGGTGGCTTTGCCTGGCGGCCTGTGGTTCTGGTGGAAGCACTGACGATGCCAAATCTGCGGTGACTCTGCCTGCACCGCAAGTGCGGGTTGAACTGTTGCCGACTGCCACCCCGGCCCCGGAAACCTCAACCCCGCAGCCAGAAGCGTCTGAATCGCCAACTGCCGCTCCTCAAGTACAGGCCTGGCCGACTCTCGATGAAGAACAGTATCTTTTGAATCTCATTGATGGGATGATTGAGAAAATCGAGCGGCGGCTGAACAACACCGACACCGAAATCAAACCTTAAAATATCAAACCGCATCTTGACAGGTCTCCTGTTCAGCGTAGAATTGGGCGCAATGTCTACACAAATATGCGCCCCAAAAAAGACCTGTTATCCATCTGGCGTTGATTGCATTGCTGTTTTTGGTCGTAAAAAGAGTCGCGTTTTGCGGCTCTTTTTTTATGTCTGTTGCCTGGCAACAAGCAAGGTCATTCTTAAATTTTCAGGAGGAAACAATGTCTAAGAAAGTTGAAAGTCATCCTAAAGTGATGGGTTACCTGCCCAATGATGTCCCACCCATCGGGCAGATAGTCTTGCTGGGGTTCCAGCATGCACTGACCATGTTCCCGGCGACGGTGCTGGTAGCCCTGCTGGTCGGATTCCATTCCAGCACCGTGTTGCTGGCCTCAGGCTTGGCGACTATCGTGGCACTGCTTGGTTCACGCTACGGAATTGGGAAGTTCATTCCGCTCTATTATGGTTCTTCGTTTAGTTACATTGCGGCCATTCTGGCTGTGACCAATGCTTCGTTTGGACAGCCGGTGAGTGACGAGCTGATTAGCGTGGCTCAGGCTGGTATCGTCGTGACAGGCGCTATTAATGTTTTGGTGGGCTTGCTCATCCGCTTTGCAGGCGGCAAGCAGATGCTCGACCGTGTCTTGCCTCCCATTGTGACTGGTTCGGTGGCAGCGGTTATCGGTTTTGCGCTTGGCAAGGCTGCGCTTGATATGGCTTCTGGTGTGGCGGGTGGAATCGAAGGCGGCGACTTGAAGTGGTGGGGGGTAGCGCTTGTAACCCTGTTTTCTACCATCCTGTTTTCGGTTTATTTGCAGGGAAAAGGGTTCATTGGAATGTTGCCCATCCTGCTGGGCGCGATTGTCGGCTACATTGTGGCGGCTTTGCTGGGAATGGTGAACTACGATGCTATCACTGGCGCGCAACTTATTACGGCCCCGCATATTACCTTTCCCAGTTTTACATCTGCGCTGAGCGCGACGGCTATCATCAGTATTTCCGTGATGGCAATCGCAACTATTCCCGAAAGCACAGCGCACCTGTATCAGATTAGCCTGTATGTGGACCACCTGGCCGAGGAACTCAAAAAACCAAAATATGGCCTGAACCAGTTTGTAGGGCTGAATCTTATCCTGGATGGAATTGGCGATATGATAAACGGTTTGCTGGGCGGCGCGGCTGGCACCAACTATGGTGAAAATAATTCGCTGATGGTTATCACGCGCAACTACAGCGGCGTTTCGCTCATCGCGGCAGGAATGATTGCTATCCTGATGTCATTCAGCGGCCATCTTGCGGGCGTGGTTCAATCGGTGCCGACGGCGGTCAGCGGGGGGTTGGCTATCTACCTGTTTGGGGTTATCGGAATGCAGGGGATTGCGCTGCTAATTTCGGAGAAGGTGGACTTGTTTGACCCGAAAAACCTGGCGATTGGCGCGGTTGTGATGGTGATTGGGATTGGCGGCCATATTGGTTTTCCTGGCGGATTTTTGCCCCTGCCCTGGCTGCAAAATGTCTTCCCCTATGGTTGGCCGGCCATTGCAACCGGCGCGGTGGCAGGCATTCTGCTTAATTTGATATTCCAGGCGTTCAAGCCGAATGGCCGATAGAGAAATGATGTCCCGGAGGGTGCAAGCCTTTCGGGACGTTTTGTCATTATAATTAGGGGGTATTTCACACGAATAGGATAATTTTATGAAAAAATACTGGCCTACCCTGCGGGATTTTTCCCTGATTCTGTTTGGTACGCTCACTCAGGCGGTTGCCCTGCGCATTTTTTTTGTTCCTGCCAACCTCGCTTCGGGCGGTGTGAGCGGCGTTTCGCAACTTATCAATCATTTTACTGGCTGGCCGATTGGCATGATGGTATTTATCGGTAACATTCCGCTCTTCATGCTTGGATGGCGCTTTTTGGGTGGACGTAGTTTTATGTTGCGCACGGCTTTCGCCATTGCAACCTATTCCTTTTTTGCTGATGCTCTCTTGTGGCTGCCATTCTTCCCTGTACATGGAATCACCGATGACATTGTGTTAAATTCTCTTTATGGAGCGGTGGTGGCCGGGTTTGGATATGGCCTGGTGTACCGGGGACGAGGCACCAGTGGAGGCAGCGACATTCTCGCTCGCATTCTCAATCACTATCGCGGCGTCTCAATGACGCAGAGCTATCTTATGACTGATACGCTCGTCATCGTTGGGGCGGGATTTATCTTTGGCTGGAAAGAAGCACTCTACGCGGTTATCACGCTCTATGTGAGCGGTCTGGTCGTCGATACTACGATGGAGGGCGGTGGAACGGTGCGCACGGCATTGATTATCACCTCTCAGGCAGATTTGGTCGCTGCCAAAATCTTGAAAGAGATGGAACGTGGCGTAACTCGCCTGAACGCAACGGGCGCTTACACTGGCGAACAACGCACGGTGCTTTATTGCGTCATTTCGCGCTCGGAGGTGCAATTGCTCAAAGACATCGTTAATGATGCAGATGACCGTGCTTTTATGGTGGTTGGCGCGGCGCACGAGGCGTTGGGCGAGGGTTTTCAGCCGTTTCGGAAACAGTGATGCGGACGACCCAAAGATTGGCCATGGCTTCTATGGGGTAGTTTTTGCCACGCGTTTTTTGAGTTCGCCAAGGTCAATGCTCTGCAAATAGGCGGCGAAAATGGGACTGAAGACTTGCGGCACCTGGTGACCTTCGGCGGCGGTGAGAAGTTTTTTTATGCGCAGGATTTTGATGAATGGCGAGGCATCGGCCATGTTGCCCTGGGCAAATTCGACCATGCCGACTTGTTCCTCTGGTTCAAGACTTCCCAATAACTTGCGGCATTCTTCTTTAACGTTTTCATCTTTAGCCAACCAGCGTGGGTCGAACCGATAGGGAACGCCCTCAACGGTTTTGCGAAGGCTGGTAAACACAGCCAGGACGGTGCCGGGGTGCCCGCCACTGAGTTCGTAGATTTTGTCGCGCAGGGCTTCTGCCAGGGGGTATTCGTGCCGTTCTTCCAACTGTTTGAGCATGGCATGGACATCTTGCCGCGAGTACGGCCCGATGGCGATTTGGTTGCGGGAGAGTAATTCGTAGAATCCCTCGTGTTCGTTCAGTTGGGGGCGCAGGCTGGAAGGCAGGTTGCGTAGCAGCAGCGTATAGCATAGCCGGTTTTTATGCGCATCACGGATTCCGCGCAGGTGGGCGAATACTTTGGTGGGCAGGCGGCGGTAGGCTTCGTCAAATTCATCCAACAGGAAACAAATGGAAAGATCATTATCAGAAAAAAGCAGGTTTGAAATGGTGAGTTCCAGAAATCGCAAGACCTTGATGGGGTTTCCAGGCTGGTCAAGCACGGGCAGCAAAAACCGTTTCATAAAACTTTCAGAGAGTTTTGCCAGTTCCTCTTTGTCACTTTGTCCCACCGTTTGAATGATATTGAACAACATGAGTTCGTAGAACTCCCATTCGGAATAATCGCTCAAGCGGTTCATATCCAGACGGATGATGAGCGTATTGGCGGCTTTTTCTTTCAGATAATGTTCTTGCACATCGGTGCGCACCAGGTGGTCGAGCAGGCGCGTTTTACCCATGCTGCCCGCTCCAATCAGGTAGCAGGAATCGGCGCTCTTAATGCATCTGAAGAGGGGGCCTAATACTTCCTGCCGATATCCCACATCATGTTCCTTGCCGAATTCCTTCATTGTGCTGGTTTGCCGGGGGTCTTTGTTGTCCATGATTGCCTCACTGATAGATGAATTTTTGCCAATGGGAGGGCGGCCACGCTTCTTCCCAATGGTCGAGCCGATGACACAGGATGCTGGCCAGCATTAGGGCGCGCTGCTGGCATTGTTTGCGCTGGTGGCTGGTGGAAATGGTTGCGCGGAACAGGGTATTGAAGAGCAGTCCTAATAAATATTGGCGCGCGTCTGTGATTCCGGTACTTTCTCGGGCCAGGGAACGCAGGTGGGAAATGGTCAGCATGGCTTTTTTCATCTCCGTTTGCGTCTCCACCGATTCGGTCATTTCCATGCCTTTGATTTCAGTCTCTTCGCAGGCTGTAATGCATATTGAAAGGAAAGCCGCGAAATTTTCATTGGTGCAAGGGAGGCGGTTGATGATGTCTGATTCAAGTTCGATGAAATCTTGCAAAATGTGACCCTCGCGCGTGCGCTCGAAATCTATCACCCAAATATTGCCGCCCGAATCGACCAGGATGTTATCGCCGTGCAGGTCGCCGTGCGTAACAGCGATTTTGGTATGTTCAACGATACTCTGGTCGCGCTCTCCAATGATGTTGGCCTTGAACCACTCAATGGGGTCAGGCGCCTGGGTTTGTTCCCAGCGTTCTTGCCCCATCTCCAAATCGGGATGAAAGCCTGTAAATCGTCTGATGCGTTCCACCCAGTCTCTATCCCAAACCTGGCAATACAAATCGAACAGTGAGACTTGATGGACCTCAACGGGCTGTTTGTAGTATGGGCTCCAGGTGCTTTTGAAAAAATTCGTAAGGCTTTGCCTGATTTTTCCAATGCGCTGGTTGGCAAAAAAATTAGAGAAGTTCTGGTCAATTGTTCCAACGTAAGAAAGCTTCAATCCGCCAATGTCCCAAAGGATGGTTTCTTTCTCAAGAACCGGGACGTAGTTACCGTAAAGACGTCCCTTAATATAACTCTTAAAATTATGTAACTCGCGATTGACTTTGTGGACGCGCGCCAGCTTGACGATGACCGGTTGTCGGTCATCTTCGTAAACTTTTAAGATTACCGAACGCGGGCGCGGAACGGTCAGAAAGTCAGATGAAATGTGTATGGTGCCAATTTTTTCAATTTTTAATTGTTGCGCATCTGGAAATAAGTGCAATAAAGCGTCAGAAATCTGGTCATAATATTGCGCTGGAACTTGATTGCTCATCAGGGTGTTGGTGAGTTGCTCCAAAATTTGCGCGGGTTCGATGCGCAATCCTTTTTTGGTCGCGCAAATTTTTCGTGCTTCCCACTCAAGTTTTTCTTGAAGGGCTTTTGGTCCCTCCCCTTTGCCCACAAAACCCCTTGCCCCTTTTTCTTCTGCCTTGCGGGCATCGGCCAGGTTGGCCCTGGCGCTGACCATGATGCAGGAGGCTGGTTCCAGTTTGGAAATTAACTCCAGGCCGCTTTTGTCGTCGTCATCGAAGTCGTCAATGAGACGCATATCCATCAGGACGAGCTGGCAGCGGTGATTCCTGGCTTTGGCCTGAGCGTCTTCCAGCAGCGATTGACCGTCGCCCTCTGCCACAATGGCCTGATATCCCCAGTGTTTGAGCAACTCCTGATATGCGCGCCGCGTTCGCGGGTCATTATCCACAATTAAGATGCGCGGCATGGCATCTAATTCTTTGGGTATGCTGCCTGTCATCTCGCAAGGTTCTCCACAGTCTTTATGATTGGAACTTTGATTGAAAAGAGCGCGCCTTTGCCCGGTTCTGCAGGCCGCAACTGAATGGTCCCATCCATTTCCTCAATGACCTGCCGTGAAATCAACAGACCATAGCCGCCAGGTCGTCCTTTGGTGGTGATGCTGGTCTGCAACAGGAAGGGTCTAACCTTTTCTGGCACGCCGGGGCCAAAATCTTGCACCTGAATTTCAACCGTCTCAGAATCCAGGAGGCTAGTCTGGATGATGAGTTTCTTTTCTCTGCGGTTGCTCATGGCGCGCGCGGCATTGCGGATGAGATGGCGCAAGACGCGCTGAAATTGGGCCGGGTTGGCGTTGATGTAAACCCCTGGAGCTCCTGCCTGCAGGATAAAGGTGACACCCAGCTGCCGTGCAATTGGCCCAGCGTATTTTTCTAGAGATTGGTCAAGCGGGATGGGTAGTTTTCCCTGGTCGCTCCAGGAACCGGCTGCCGAGAGTCTCTGCGCGCTCTCTTCAATTTGATTGGCATATTCGCAAATGGGCGAGTTTTTGTCGGTAAACTCTTTGATGAGATAAGCCCAGGTTTGAATATTCCCGGCCTCGTTATTAATTTCATGCGCCAGGTCGGCGGCCCAGGCCGTCATGGTCGCCACCGTTTTGTTGAAATGAATGTGTTCCCGCTGTTTGAACCGCTCCAGCCCCAGGCTGAGTTGCCGCGCCACCGTCTTAACCAACGCCTCGTCATCCTGATTGAACCCGGAGATTTCTCTGCGTTCCAGCGCCAGCACCCCTAGCAATTTTTTTTCGCTGCTGACCAGGCTGGCGCACAATTCGGATTGAGTCTCGACAATCAGCCCCAGGTATTCCGGTTGGTTATGCACATTCGGAATGTTAAGGATTTCGATTTCGCCACTCTTAAGCGCCTTGCGGGCGACTGCGCAGGCAATGGAGTGTCCATCGAGTGGAAAATTACGCATCCGTCGGTAGGCGGGGTTGTTGATTTTGTAAAATTCTAATGCGCCGGGGAAAAATTTCAACGCCTGTTCACTTTCCTCGTAGCTTAAGACGCACAGGGTTGTTTCGTGAAAGAATCGGTGCAGGCGCTCCAATACATTTTTGAGCATTTCTTCCTGCCCGGTGCCTGAATTGACAGCCTCGGCAGTTTGCAAGGCGGCCTCCAGCCTGCGGCGTTGTTCTTGTTCGTCCATGCGGCGCGCGTTGGCAATGGCGAAGGCTGCCAGGCTGGCAAATGAACGGGCGTGGCGAATATCGCGCTCTGAAAACTGGCGCGTCTCGCGGAAATTCATGTAAAAGACCCCCAGCGGCGTGTTGGAAGATGCATCCTGGATGCTCATCCCAATCATGGCCTTCACGCCTTCGCTCTGGATAAAACCATGCTCATCAATTCTTTTGCGCCCAATTCGGGCGTCTGGATGATGAACATCGGAGAAGAACAAACCACCTTTCTCCAGGACATACGACGTCATGCCGCTCGAGCTGGGCCGTTTCTTGACAAGCACATTCTTCACGCTGGATTTCAATTCCCCGGCGTAACTAATGTTGGCGGTGTCAAAGGTCAGTGGCCTGCGGTGTTGGAGGAATGGGTAAATGATGCACCAGTCGGCTTCGGTTAGGCCCAGGGCGGCGTTGCAGACGCGCGAGAGCGTGTCGACCAGGTTCTCCCGGCCAGAGCGGCTCATAATTTCCTGGTTGGCATATAGAAGGTTTTCGCTTTTTTCTCGTTCGCGCAGGGTTTCCCAAATCAGTCCGGCGTAATTCAGCACGGTTTGCAGGCGGTTCAAGTTGCGCCCTAAAATGGGTTTCCCGTTGTGCTTGTTGTCAACCAGGACAACCCCTTCCACTTTCCCTTTCCCTGTGAAGAGGGGCAACACAGCGCACTCTGCAACGTTAATTTTTGCAGTCACTTCGGGGGGCAGTTGCAAGCGTGCTTCTTCTGCGCTCAGCCGCTTTATCTGTCCGGTATTGATGACTTCTGTAAAGGCATTGACCTGGTCTTTAAGGGGAATTTCGATGGTTTGAATGAGCGGGTCAAAATCAGTAAGATTCAATCTGCGCGCACGCAGGTCGCTCAGAAAATCATCGAAGGTGTAGTGCCGCAATTCGTCTGTTTGCCAATCAGATTTGGCTTTCTCGCTGTCTTCTGTGCCAATGGCAGCCCGGCCCACCAGCGAAGTATGTTCCAGCAAAAGGAAGAGCATGGCTCGGTTAAATCCCACACCGAAGCTGGCAGTGGCAAGCGTGAGGGCGGTCTTCCACAGGTTTTCTTCGTTTTCGCGCGCCACTTGCAACATCTCAAACCCGGCCCGGCTCAGCACGTTGAGCCGCTCCATTTCCTGGCGTTCTTTTTCGGCGGCGCGGCAATTTTGAATAGCCCCAGCCACCTGGTCTGCAATCAGGGTAAGCAAATCTTTGTCGCGTTCGATGAAGGGTGGTTCTGGCTGATTTTTGGCGAGGATAATCCCCCCGATGACTTTCCCGTTGACCCTGAGAGGAACGCCTAACCAGCAGGATGGAATCTCGCTGGTTGCCTGAATGCCGTTTTGTCGCATAAATTCTTCTATCTTCGATTGGATGAGTAGTGGTTCGCCGCGTTCCAGAAACCAGCCTTCTAACCCATTGCCCCACGGATTTTTAGAGGGGCTGCGCAACTGACCGTTCTGGTAGCGGAGATGTAAATGGAGTTCCTGGTTATCTTCGTCAATGAGAATTGCCATGAAGTTGTCGGTGTCAAAATAGATGCCGATTTTGCCGCGTATATCTTCCAGGATTTCGTCCAGGGTTCGGTCGGTTGCCCCAGCGGTGATTTCTTGCCCAATTCGGTTGGCAGCGGCCTGCTCGCGGCTGTTTTTTTTCTCTTTGGTGTAGAGAGCGGCATGTTCCAGCGTCAGCGAAACCTGTTTGGCGTAAAAATCCAGCCAGAGACGCTCGTGTTCATTGAGAAATTTGTGGACCGGGCCATAGTCGAGCATCAAAATGCCTGACAGCCGGTCTGCGCTGAACAGGGGTAGAAAAGTCACTTCGCTGGCCGGCGGTTGGTAACCATTGGTTTGCATGGAGGCCGAAACCGTCTCCAAACTCGCTTCGCGCAAAGAGATGGGACTGCGACTCAGAAGTAAGGTTTCCAGGTTGACCCACTCATTGATAGGGAATAGACGGCTTCCAAAGTTGGCAATTCGTCCTTCTCCAGAGCCGCGAATTCCCAGCATGTATCCATCCGAATTGGCATCGCGCCCGGTGGGAACCCAGAATAAATGCGCTCGGTTGAATCCCAATTTCAGCGAGCGTTGTACGACTGTCCTGGCAACCGCGTGAAAGTCTTGTTCGCGAATGGAGGCTTCCATCATCTCGCTAAAAATCTTTTGCCAGCTATGTTCACGCTGTTCCTTGCGCCATTGCCGCAGGGCGCGAACTACAAACAGGATTTCGCGATTGTCGGCGGTTTTGGGCAGGTACCGAAAAGCCCCGGCCTCGTAGGCCATCAGCCCGCTCTCCGGGTCTTCGTAACCGGTAAAGATAATGCCGTCTGAAGCTGGGCTGATGGCGCGTAATTCTTTAAATAGTTCGATGCCGTCTTTTCCTGGCCCCAGACGGTGGTCAATTAACAGGATTTCATAGGGTTTGTTTCGGCGAACTGCCTCGGCGACCTTTTGGATGGCATCCTGTGCTTGCGTGACGACATCGGCGTGCGTTTCTTTTTCATCCTGCAAAATGAGTTGAATCGTCTCGGCATAAAACAGGTCGTCGTCTAAAATTAGTACGCGGCACATAGGCATCTTTCAAATCTGATGCGGAATTTCTATCGCAAAGGTCGTTCCGCCCAGGATACAACTTTCCGTGATGTAAATTCGCCCGCCCATTTCCTGGATGAGGTTGCGAGAGATGTACAGACCGATTCCGCTGCCATCCTGACGGGTGGTGTAGCCCGCCTCGAAGACCTTGTCCCACAATCGGGCATGGATGCCGGGGCCGTTATCCTCGACCAGGATGCGAAAGAAACCGGTTTCAAGCGGGTTGATTGGTTCATCAATGCGCACTTGCACCCAGCCACTGCCGGCTGGGCGGGTTTCGGCAATTTGTTGCACGGCGTTAAGCAAGATGTTGAGCAACACCTGCTCAAAAGCGGCTGCCTGGCTGCGGATGATGAGCATTTGTTGAGGCGGGTTGAAAACGACTTGCACATGCGCCCGGTCGCTGGTGTCTTTTAACAAATGAATAGTTTCGCGAATGATTTCATCAATCCGTAGGATTTCGTGTTTGCCTTTGGTGGTGATTCGCCCGAACATGCGGGTGGTGTTGATGATGCGCTGGATGATTTGGCGGGTGTCATCAAAAGCATTTTGAAGAAGCGCATTCCGGCGCGTTGGGTCGGGTTGCTTTTCTAACTTTGCCAGGTTGATTTGCAGGTGGTCAAGGCGGGCGGCCAATGGCCCCACCAGGTTGTTAATTTCGTGAGTCATGGCGCGAGTGAGGTGGCCGATGAGAGCTGTGCGCTGGATAAGGATAGATTTTTCGTAAAAAGACTGTTGTTCGAGCAGCGCGCCAAGGGATTGCGCGATGGCTTCGGCGTAAATTTGCTGTTCTTTTGTGATGGAACGGGGACGTTCCCCCAACAGGAACAGGGCAAAATTGGATGGCACTGCTACTCCGATGCAGCTTGTCAGGGTAGGACACAGTTCCAGCAAATAGCGAAATCGGTCACGGTCGCGTGGTTCGATGGCTGGCATGACAATCGTTTCGCCATCTTCGGCCACATCGCGCACCGGACTGTAGACCAGCGCAGCCAGAGCGTTTTTTTCGAGGATGCCTTCGCCGGAGCGGTCGCGGATGGAGGTTGCGCGGTGAATTGGGTCGAACTCGAACAGGATGGCCTGCTCGAATCCCAGGTAGCGGCGGGCTTGTCGGAGCAGGCTGTGGATGGATTTTTTGGATTCGCTGCCAAATGATTCGGTCGGGGGAATGCCCCGTCTGATGGGATTCTGCCTCGAACCCGTGGGCAGGTTTCCGGCACGGGTGTTTTTGCCCTGCAGCATGGCAATCAGGTCTTCGGGCAAGAGTGGCTTGGGGTATAGTTCCACGCCGCGTTGCCGCAGGTCGTCTAACACCCCAGCCAGACTTTCCTGATGCGCCCAATCGGTTGCAATCACCACCCGAACGCTTGGCCAGGCATCGAGAATTTGCCTGGCCAGGTCGGTGCCGCTCATATCGGGCAGACCAACATCGATGAGTGCCAGGTTGGGCTGAGAGACTGCAAGCAGGCGCAGAGCTTTTTCTGCGTTTTCAAGGGCATCTACGCGCTGACCAACGTGGGTGAGCCAGTTTTGGATGGCGTTTTGCTGTTCTGGTTCGTCCTCCACCAGCAAAATGTGCTGGCGGGGCGCGCCAGAGCGCAAGAACTCATCTAACATGGTTACATAGTTTCCCTCTGTGCCTATTCCACGCGCAACTTTTGGGGGCAGTTTGCCTTCCTCTGGCGGCGGAGAGAGGGGCGGAAGCCCCAGGCTGAGCCGCCGGGCTTCGCGCTCGACCTGGCGGATGATGACGCGTGCCCGGTCGCCGGGCCAGAACAGGTCGATGGGTGGAGTGTTGACCCAGGTCGGAAACTGCGATTTATGCAGCAGGCCGGTCAGTCCAGATGCGAGTTCAATAAAAGCTCCATAGTGGACGACGCCCGTTACGATACCTTCGTAGACCTGGTTTTTGTCGAGAGTTTCGGGCAGGTCATCCCAGGGGTCGCTTTCGGCCAGGCGCAGGCTGTATTCGGGGTTTTGGCCCTGCTTGCTGCTAATTCGGACTGCCCAGCCCTCCCATTCAGGAGGATACAGGTTTTGCCAATTTTGACGTTTGCTTTCCTCCCAGGAAATTTCACGCACCCGCACAATGCCTTGTTGCTGGTGGTCGCTCTCAACCAGGAGACCAAGCGGCAAGTGCTTAAGCACTTTAACACGGATACGTTTGGCCGGCAGGGTGCTTGTGTTCATTGCGCAAGGGGGCCGAGAAAGGTTACGCCGGGCAATCCGATTTCTGGCGGGTAAGGCAGGCGGAAGACGCTATGGACTTCATTCAGGTCCGCCAGGTCACTTAAGTGGGAAAGACTGGTCAGGTGCGTGGGGGTGATTTCCTGTTTTTTGAGGCGCGTGCGCCATTCTTTGGCGGCAGCGTTGTTGGGGGGGTAAACGGTCAAAAAGCCGGGCGAGAATAAGTCGGCGGTTTCGCGGGTCATGGCTGCGCCAATTGGGCGCGCCAGCGAATCTGTGACGCCTGCCGGAGAGAGCAGATGCACTTGCATTAGATAATAGCGCTTCCAGGGGTTGAGCCGCCGCGCGAGAAAGGGTTCGACCCATTGGTCGAAAGGCTGGGTCGGATGCATCTGCGAGATGTTTTGGTATGGGATGGAAATCGTTTTCATATCCCATATCAACTGCCGTTCCTCGCCTGTGACGATGGTGGGGCGCAGGCTGATGTTGAGCATGGCGGGACGGGGATAGTTCCCCAAGATTCGCCAGGTTTGCTCGTCAGAACGGTCGCTGGTTTGCCAGAATCCGATGACATAGGCCAGACCCTTTTGGGTGCGGATTTGTTTCTGGAAACGTAACAACTGCGTCATGCTTTGGGTCGTTTGACAGTTTGCCAGGAATTCTCGGCCTGTCAGTTGAGCAAAAGTCTGAGGGGTAACTGCCGGGTAGATTTTATAGTCATGCGGGAAGGTGGAAGTCAGTTCGTTGCAATATTCCAGCGCGTTGTTGCGTGCTTCATCTTGAGTGGGGGCCTTTACCATTCCAATCAGCGCTAACAATAGCCCCTCACCGGGGCATTGGATGCAGCGCAGGGTTAGACTGTTTTCATGGCTTGGTTCTGTGAATGGGTCGCCATGAAATTGAGATTCAATAAAGAGTCTCTGGCGGTCAAGCGCCTCGGTTAGCAGGGCTGCCGCGTTAAATCCCCATCGGCTTCTTTGCAATATTTCAAAAGGTTGCACGCAAAATTGACAGGCAAATATTGCCTGCCAGCCTTGCCCGGACGGACTGAGTTCAACCCAAAGCGCGTGCTTCTCCATGGCTGAGGCGTTCTCCGGCTATTTTTTCTTTTTCTTGGGGATGAGTATCTCAATAAACTCATCGTCCTCCGAGCCTTTTTTATCCTTTGCTGGGGCTGGGCTGGTTGTTTCCTCTGTGATATTGGGCATTTCAGTGATAATTCTTTCGACCAGTTGTCGAAGTTCTTCAATGCTGCGGGAAGAGCCGGGCATGGCCTGGGCTTGCATGAGTGTCTTAAGCGCTTCGATGCGGGCATCGATGATTTTGAGATTTTCCTCATGGCTAAACCTGGGCGTTTGGCGCAATTGTTCCAGCTCCACAGCGAGCTTTTCTGCGGCAAACAGAGTTTCACGGCGGATTTTTTCATTATCGGCCTGCTGTTTGGTCACTGTGCCTTGTTGGGTGGTCAACAGTTTTTGTGTCACGGCGATTTTTGTTTTCATTTCAGTTTGCTTAATTTCTTTCCGCCCCGCGCGTAATTGGATGGCCTCTTCTTCGCGCACGTTGAGCAGGCGTGGGTGTCCTTTTCGCTCGATGATGTTGACATTGTGAAGGCTGAATGCGCGGCAGGCTTCGCTCATGTTGACCTGGAGTTTGACAGCATCCGAAATTTGCTGGTCGGAGATAATTTTTATCGCGCTCGCCGCGTCGGGGTCATCTCTATCTGGTTTTTCGTCAATCAGTTCGTCGTGTTTATGAGTTCGGATGACGTGTCGCAGAGCGGCTTCGCAGACTTTGAACAGCGCGTCCATTGGGTTGCGGATATTTTGGACGTCCATTGAGTTGTTCACTGTGAACGTGATTCCGCAAGAAAACAGGACGTTTGCGCCATCCAGTGTGACGGCCTGGACTTCAGGCAGGGTCATATAACGTTCCTGCCGGTCTACATAGTAAATTTTGTAGCGTCCTGGCGCAAGGTGAATATATCCGCCTTTTGCCGGGGTACGCTCTCCATCGGGCGCAACCACAATTGCATCCAGGTTGGGGAAGGAGGGTACATACCCGGCCCCCAGGAGATTGACATCGAGCGGATAAGGCCCGGCTACGATTTCATTTTCGGCAAATTGGGGCGGGAGCAGCCGCCGTCGTCGTCCCTGATATTCGGTCACCCACTTGATTAAATCAAAATCAAGTTCATTTCCCTCGTTTTCGGATGGATGTTGACTCATGATTATACTCCCCGCGCCTCTTGCGGCAAGAATGGCTTAATCTATCAGATGGATAAAGTGAAAATTTGTGCTACATGTAACAATATTAGTTTATACCGAAATGAACAAAATTTCAACTATCGCGAAACTGGCTCTCCTATGGCCGGGGGGCGACATTTATAGAGTTTTGTTAACGTTGCGAGAAAATTGCGTAATTGCTGAGGGCGAAGATGGTTATAATAACAGCCGGAGGAAAAAGCGATGACGATTTTACCTGGTACCCCTGCTCCCGACTTTGCGCTGGCCGATGAAACCGGCGTCGTGCGCCGCTTGAGCGATTTTCGTGGGCAGACCGTTGTCTTGTATTTTTATCCAAAAGATGATACCCCAGGCTGCACCACAGAGGCCTGCAATTTCCGTGATGACTATTCTGCCTATCAAGAAGCCGGGGTGACGATTTTGGGCGTCAGCCCTGATTCACCGAAATCGCACGCCAGATTCAAGCAAAAATTCCAACTTCCCTTTTCTTTGCTCGCCGATGAAAACCATGCGGTTTGTGAAGCATACCATGTGTGGGGGGCGAAAAAATTCATGGGCAAAGAATACATGGGTGTTCTGCGCACCACATTTGTTATTGACCCTGACGGCAAAATTAAGAAAGTGTTTGAGAACGTAAAACCCGCCGACCACAGCGCCGAAGTGCTGGCGGCAGTGAGGGAGTAATTACCCGCATGGATGACCGGGAATTGGCGCGGGCTCGCTGGGCCACGTTTGCCGCGCTTTTTTTGGTGCTTGGTTTTTACCTGATGATGCAGGCCCCCTGGGCGCTGTGGTTTTCGACATTGGTTGCCGCCCTGACTGCCGGATTATTGACCGCAGTGCTGGAATTTTGGCTGCGGCTTTCTCTGCGTCGCGCTGCCCAGCAGGCACAGCCTGAAGACTCCCGCCAGCGGTTACAGTTGGCTCTGGCATTACAGCGTAAGTTTCTTGAAGCGCATTCCGAAAGAGACATTCTGGAGGCTGCGCTCGAAAATGGCCAGGCGGTTTTGCGCGCTTCGGGGACATCCTTTATCCCCCTTGATGAATTTCGGCAATCGCTACCGGCGTTGCTGCAGGGGCAGGTGCCTTCGACGGCTCTCCAAACCTGGTCAAAGCGCCTCGCCAGCCCCGAAACCCGCCAGGCCTGTAAAAATTGCTCATCGCGGCATGGGGAACGGGGTTGCCCGCTGATACCGGCGGACGCTCCGTTTTCCTCTTATGTAGAGTGTTTCATGCTTCAGAGCGGCGGGCGCGAGGTGGGCGTGGTCAATTTTTACTTTGATGAAAAGCCTGCCCTTGCTCAGGAAATGCGCCAGTATGTTGAGGAAGTTTTGCAGTTGACGGGGCAGGCTTTGGAGGGTTTGCAAAAGCGCAACCAGGAGATTGGCGCGCTGCTCTACCTGCAAACTGCTGCCACGCCGCGCTCCGACCTGCCCTCTTTGCTCAAAAACCTGCTTGAAAATATCCGCAAAACGCTGGCAGTGGATTTTGCCCTGCTGTATATTCCGTCTGGCTTGCCGGGCCAGATTCAGGCTGCGCCGCAAATTTTTACCTGTCGCGATGAATCCGCCGGGCAATCTCCCTCCATCCCCGATGGATTGTTCCTGGAAGGAATCTGGAAAAGCGTCCTCTCCACCGGGCATAGCATGTCACTGGAAAATGTCACTCTCAACAAGCGCGAAACCTGGAAGACCCTTCACGCAGTGCCGCTGGTCTGGCAGGACCAGGGCCCGGAGGGGGTGTTGCTGCTCGGCGCCAATTCTACTCAGGCTTTTGCCCAGCGTCACCAGGCCCTGCTTGAAACCCTGGCCGGGCAGGCCGCCCTGTTGATTCAAAATTCCCGGCTAATGGTGAAGCTGGAATATCAGGCAGTGGTGGATGAACGCGCCCGCCTGGCACGCGAAATTCATGATGGATTGGCCCAAACCCTGGCTTTTCTGAAAATCCAGGCCGCGCAAATGCAAAATTACCTCTCGCGCGGCGAAACCGAACGGCTGACCAGCACGCTTCAGGCCAGTTACCGCACCCTGTCCGATGCGTACATTGACGCACGGCAGGCCATCGAAAACCTGCGGCGCGCTCCCTCCTCCAGCCTGGCCGATTGGGTGCGGCAGGTTGCATCGGATTATGAGCAGGCCACCGGGCAGGAAATTGCGCTCGACGAGTTCAACCTGGTGGTGGAGTACCCGCCCAACGTTCAGGCCCAGTTGATACGCATTATCCAGGAAGCCTTGAGCAATGTTCGCAAACATTCCGGGGCCGCCAATGTGTCGATACGTGGCATCCAAAAATCGGACAGCGTTTTAATCGAAGTTCATGACGATGGGAAAGGTTTTGCCCCTGAACAAGTGGATGGAAGCCTTCGCTTTGGCCTGCGTGGCATGCATGAGCGCGCCGAAAGCATTGGAGCTGATTTCCAAATTGCCAGCCAGCCGGGGGCAGGCACGGTGGTTTCCTTGCGTTTGCCTGTACCGGTCAAGGAGAAACGATGAACCGCGTGCGAATTGTCGTTGTAGATGACCATGCCCTCTTTCGGCGGGGACTTATCAGCCTGCTGGAAGAGATGCCTGAGTTCCAGGTTGTTGGAGAGGCTGCCAATGGGCAGGAATCTCTTGCCCTCATCGAGCGTGTAAAACCCGATGTCGTTTTGCTCGATATTAACATGCCCATCCTTGACGGAATCCAGACTCTGGGCGCGATTCGCAAAAGAGATGCCTCTCAAAAAGTCCTCATGCTCACCATCTCACAGAACGATGATGACCTGATTGGCGCAATTGTGGCCGGAGCCAATGGCTATGTGTTGAAAAATGCGGAACCTGATACGCTCAAGAATACCATTTTGCAGGTCTATGCAGGCAACTCCGTTCTTTCGCCTGAAGTAACGGCGCGGGTATTGCAGGCGGTTCGCCGGTCACAGACCGACCGTAACCGCGGGTTGTTGAGTGAACGTGAAGTGGAAGTGTTGAAATGCCTGGCGCGCGGGCAAACCACCGCGCAAATTGCCGGAGTGTTGTTCATCTCTGAAAACACGGTCAAAACCCATATCCGGCATATTTTGGAGAAGATGGAAGTCAACAACCGTGCCGAAGCCGTTGCCAGAGCAGCGCAGATGGATTTGCTGTAGAAAAAGCGGGTGATGGAGAAATCACCCGCTTTGCTTTTTGAAATCCCCCAAAGAACACAAGCCTTTCACTGACAAAACAGGGATAATTTGGTAAATTATCTCTGTTTCATCTTGTTTTAAGGTGAGTAATTTTTCGATGACTGCTTCCCACGCCCATGCCCGGCGCGTCTTGATTGTCTCGGCGAATCCGCTGTTCCGCGAAGGTTTGCGAAAGTTGTATGCGGAACGCTGGGTCGAAAAGTCGGCGACCGTCAGTATGTTGACCACCCTGGAAGAAGCCTTGCCAGCCCTGGAAACGCGCCCTGACCTGGTGATTGTGGATTACGACGACAAGACCATCAATCGGGAAATTTTTATGAAGAGTTTTGTGGCCGGGGAATCACCCATGCAGGTTATGCTGGTCTCGTTAAAAGAATCGGGCCAGGTGGTGGTTTATGACCGCCGCACCATGACCTTTGCCCAGGCCGAAGATTGGCTGAGTAATCCCTGGGAAGAGTAATACAGCACTTTTGCCTCGAGGAGATGAAAGTATGCAGAATCTGCGTCACTATATCGTTATAGCGGTCCTGATTGCCATCGTATCGGTCCTGACCTATCTGGGATTGGATGGTTTAGAATTGATGCCGGTCCCCGCCGCGGCGCAGGCTGGGCCGATTGACTGGTTGATGGACCTGCAAGTTAAACTGATTGCTTTCTTCTTTGCGCTCATCGTTGTTCCGCTGGTTTATAGCCTGGTGGTTTTCCGGCGCAAACCCGGCGAGCAGGGGGATGGCGAACACATCGAAGGCAGCACTTCTCTTGAGGTGACCTGGACTTTCATTCCCCTGGTGATTGTGGTCGTTTTAGGCTACATTGGAGCCGATAACCTCGCGCAGGTCAAGCGGGTAGACCCGCAGGCGGTGGAAATTAAAGTGGTAGGGTATCAGTGGGGCTGGCGCTTTGAGTATCCGCAAGGCTTTGTTTCCAATACGCTTTACCTGCCGGTGGATAAGCAGGTCGTGCTGAAGATGGAATCGAGCGATGTGCTGCATTCCTTTTGGGTGCCGGAATTCCGCGTTAAACACGACCTGGTGCCAGGGCGCGTCGAAGATTACCGCATTACCCCAACCATGATTGGTGACTACAAAGTTCGCTGTGCCGAAATTTGCGGCTCTTCTCATGCCTATATGGAGTCTCCCATTAAAGTTATTGCCCAGGATGAATATGCCGCCTGGGTGAGCGAACAGGCTGCTATTGCTGCCGCCGAGGCCGAAGCCGCCCTTGCCAACCCTGACCCCAAGCGCGGTGAAAAAATCTATAACGAAGCGGGCTGCAAAGCCTGTCACTCGTTAGATGGCTCGAAAGGCGTTGGCCCCTCCTGGAAGGGCTTGTGGGGTTCACAGGTGCCTCTGGCCGATGGCACAACCGTCCTGGCGGATGAAGCCTACATTACCGAATCGATTCGTAATCCTTCGGCAAAAGTGCATCAGGGTTTTTCGCCCAATGCCATGCCCAATTTCTCTTACCTGAAAGATGGGCAAATTGCCGACCTGATTGAATTTATCAAAACCCTCAAATAGGAGGACGAGAATGACTCATGCCTCATCATCCCCAACCGGCAACTTCAACCGCGCGCTCATCTTTTTGTTGATTGGCACGCTGCTGGGTCTGGCGCTAGGGATTGGCCTCCATACCGCCACTTCTGGTGGGTTCCAATCAACGTACTGGATGGATGTTCCCTCATGGATGCTTGCCCTGTTGGTAGGTACGCTGGGCTTCTTCTACGGTTTGCTTGGTTACTATGGCATCGTGCGCGGGCTGGTCTTCCAGGTGATTGGCACGCTGGCGGGCATCCTTCTGTTTACCGCCATCCGCGCTGCGATGGGATTGACCTTTTTCGACCCGGCCAAATTCGGCTTCCATGAAGGCGCCTGGGTGTTTGGCGCGCTGGTGGGCGCGGTCTCTTTCCTGGCTGGGGTGGGCGCGCTCACCGACTGGTGGAAATGGGCCAAAGGCGAAGCCACGCATGACCATCATGAAGACATTCCTGGCTGGCGCAAATATTTTGGTGTTTCGCTCGACCATAAGGTCATTGGCGTTCAGTACACCGTGACCTCGCTCATTTTGCTCAGTGTGGGCGGTCTGTTTGCGCTGCTCTTCCGGCTGGAACTGGCCGAATCGGGCTTGCAAGTTTTGACCGCGCTCACCCCTGACCAGACCGCCGCTCTCAATCTTTATAACTCGCTGATGAGCCTGCATGGCATGGTGATGATTATCTCCATCCTGCTTGGGATTGCTGGCGTTATCAACTATCTTGTTCCACTGCTCATTGGCGCGGCGGATATGGCTTTTCCGCGTATCAACGCTTTTTCGTTCTGGATAGCCATTCCGGCGGCGGTTATCCTGCTCGGCAGCCTGGGACTAGGCGGCTTCGATACCGGCTGGACCGGCTACGCTCCGCTCGCCATTCGCGCTCCCATTGGCATTCAGATGTTCTACCTGGGCGTGTGGATTGCCGGTTGGTCGTCCATTCTTGGCGCGCTCAATCTAATTGCCACCGTCTTGCGCATGAGGGCGCGCGGCATGACTGCCTTCCGAATGCCCATTTTGGTCTGGGCCTCGGTTGCCACTTCGCTCATTTCGCTGACCGCCACGCAGTTGATTGGCCTCTCTTTTCAAATGAGCATGTTTGAGCGGCTGTTTGGCATGCCCTTCTTCAATGTCGCCAAAGGCGGCAACCCCATCCTGTTTCAGCATCTGTTCTGGTTCTACTCGCACCCGGCGGTGTACGTCTTCGTTCTGCCCGGCCTGGGTGTTATTTCAGAACTATTGCCGGTTTTCGTTCGCAAACCGCTGTTTGGCTACAAATGGGTGGCGCTTTCCTCCATTGGCATTGCGCTGGTTGGCTTTTTGGTTTGGGCGCATCACATGTTCACCTCCGGCATGAATGAATACCTGCGCGTGCCGTTCATGTACAGCACCCTGCTGGTGGCTGTCCCGACCGGCGTCAAGTTCTTCTCGTGGGTGGCTACGCTCTGGAAAGGTAAAATCGAAACGCCTACGCCAATGCTCTTCGTGTTGGGTGGCATTGTCGTCTTTCTGCTTGGTGGCCTCTCCGGCCCGCCCAATGCCACCGTTTCGACCGACTTGCACCTGCACGACACCTACTTTATCGTCGGTCATTTCCACGACACCATGTTTGGCGGCTACATCTTCCCCTTCTTCGCGGCCATTTACTACTGGTTCCCCAAGGCCACCGGTAAACGCTTGAACGAAACGCTGGGAAAATGGCACTTCTGGCTGATGACGCCCTCCTTCCTCGTTCTCACCCTTTTTATGATGCGCGTTGGTCTGCTTGGAATGCGCCGCCGCATTGCGGATTATGACCCCATGCTCGGTTTTGACCCCTGGCATTTGGCAATGACCATCGCGGCCTTTTTGATTGCCATTGCGGTTCTGATTTTCTTCTACAACATCGTTCAGACCCTGCGCAGTCCTGTCATGGAAACGGGCAACATCTGGAACTCTCGCTCGCCCGAATGGCAGGTCCCCTCGCCTATGCCTGCCCACAACTACGATAAAGAATTCGAGGTCGTTGGCGAACCGTATGATTACGGCCTGCCCGGCTCGGTGTATGTGAAAATGTAATTTCGGAGGCACTCTGTGACCCACGCTCACGCATCGCAACATTCCGGTTCGCACGTCTCAAAAGACGCGCTTTTTCAAGGGCTGTTCATTTTTGTTCTGTTGGCTTTTTTGACTGCGGTTGAGTTCTTCATCGCTATCACCAACGGCTCGGTTTTGCTGCTTTCGGTGGCCGCCATCCTCAAAGTTGGACTGGTCGTTTATTACTACATGCACATTTATAAACTGCTCGAAGACGATGATGAACATGACCACAGCAGTTTTGCCTGGAAGTTGGCGACCAACCGCCTGGGGTTGTGGCTCTTCCTGCTCTCCGATGCCTTTGTCTTTGGCGGCATGTTCGTGGCGCGCTTCAACCTGCTTGGCTTCACCCGCCCGCATCTCAATCAGGAGCTTGGCCTGATTGTCACCTCGGCTCTGCTCGTCTCCTCGTTTTTTATGAACCGGGGCGAAACGCAGATGGCGCTCGGCGACCGCAAGGGTTTCCTCATCAGCACAAGCATCACCTTTCTGCTAGGGCTGGCCTTTCTGCTGGGCGTGGTCTTCGTGGAGTGGCCCGAAGCCATTCATGAAGGCCTCACGGTGGATGGCAGCGCTGCCGGAGGCATCTTCTTCCTGATGACTGGCATGCACGCCTTTCACGTCCTCACCGGTCTGATTTTCCTGCTTGTCATTCTGCGCAATGGCTGGCGCGGCCTCTATAGCTCTGAAAAACACTGGGCAGTCGAAGCGGCGGCGGTTTACTGGCACTTCGTGGACGTGGTCTGGATTTTCTACTACCCCGCCCTGTATCTGATTGGAAAAGCGATTTGACATGGTGGGGTAAGTCTCTGACTTGCCCCTTGCCTGAACCTTATGAGACAACAAATTATTCAGCGCGTCTTGCTCTGGCTGGCGATAGGAATTGTGATAGCCATCGGCTTAAACGAAGGTAGTTTTATTTTCCTGCGCAGCGAAGCCGGGCGCGCCCCGCGCGCCATTGAACTCCTTATCCCGGCAGGAACAGCGGAGCGGATGGCGCAAGGTCACGCCAGCCCCGAAATCCCGACCGACATGGTTTTTGTCATCGGCGACACCCTCGTGGTGCGCAACGAAGATTCCGCCGACCACCGCCTGGGGCCGCTCTTCGTCCCGGCAGGAACTTCGGCCAGCCTCAAACTCGACCGCGCCGAAAATTTCATCTTCGAGTGTTCTTTCCAGCCGTCTAACTACTTCGGCCTCGATGTGCGCGAACCGGTCACCTGGGAAACGCGCATCTATGGCATCCTGTTCGCGGGCGTGCCGTTGGGGTCGCTGCTGGCGCTTTATAGTTTCATCCTCTGGCCGCTCAAGCCGAGAGAACAGGCGGCAGTGTGAACCTTTTCCTCGCCATGTTCAGCCGCAAGTGGATATTAACCACCCTGCTTGTCATTCTTGGCGCGGCGCTCTGCGCTCGGCTGGGGATTTGGCAGCTCGACCGGCTGGAACAGCGCCGTGCTTTCAACGCGCATTACCTGGCGACGACCGCCATGCCTCCGCTCGAACTGAATTCCGCGCCCAAGGCCGACCTGACCACGATGGAATACCGCGCCGTGACTGTCACCGGCTCTTTTGACTTCGAGCATCAGATTGCCTTGCGCAACCGCTACTACGACAACCAATATGGCTATCACCTGCTCACCCCGCTCATTCTCCCCGATGGAACAGCCATCCTCGTTGAGCGCGGCTGGATTCCCGCCGAAGGCAACGCCACCCCCGCCGACTGGCGCAAATATGACCAGCCGGGTGAACAAACCATCCGCGGAATCATTCGATTAGGGCAAACCAAACCCGACCTCGGCGGGGTGCCAGACCCGCCACTGGCCGAAGGGCAAACCCGCCTCGATTTCTGGAACATCGTCAACCTGGAGCGAATCGCCCTCCAAACGCCCTACCCGCTGCTGCAGGTGTTTATCCAGCCCAATCCTGATGACGCCCGCAATGCTCCGCCTTACCCCTACCAGCCACAAATTGAAATCACCGAAGGGCCACATTTTGGTTATGCCCTGCAATGGTTCACCTTTGCCTCCATTTTGTTCTTTGGCTACCCCTTTTACCTGCGTAAGACGGGGCCCTGACCTGTCCTGCCTCCTGGAGCAAGCATGAAATTCTCTCTCTCCACCTCTTTTGCCAAACGGACCCTTTTCACCCTGCTGGCCGTCATTTTGCTGACTGCTGGCGGGCGGATGGTGGCTTTGCAGGCTGCTGGCGTAGATTGCGCCGCCTGGCCGTTGTGTCTGCCGGGCAGCCTCACCGGCGCGGCGCAACTGATTCACCGCCTTTCTGCCGGGTTTGCCTCCCTCCTCATGCTGGCCCTGCTCTTCCATGCCTGGCGCGCGCAGCGCGACCATCGCCTGTTGCTTCCGCTCACGACTGTCACGGTGACTTTGTTTTTCGCGCAGGCCTTCGTTGGCGCTCTCCTCGTCACGCGCAACTTCCCGCTCGATTTGCAGGTCATGCACGCCCTGACGGCTCTTGCCGTGTGGGTTTCGCTTGCCGTTCTGACCGTCTCTGCTGGTTTCTACGCCCGTGACGTGGTTGCTTTCCCGCCGCTGGATGTGCGTCAGCGCCTCAAAGATTTTCTCACCCTGACCAAACCTGTCATTGTCGGCCTGCTGTTGGTGACAACCTTTGCCGGGATGGTCGCCGGGGCCAAAGCCTGGCCCTCCTTCTCGCTGGCTTTTTGGACCCTCTTGGGCGGCGCGCTGGCGGCGGGCGGCTCTGGCGCCATTAACCAATACATTGACCGCGACCTGGATAAAAACATGCAGCGCACCGCCAAACGTCCTCTGGCCGCCGGGCGCATGACCCCCGCCGAAGGGCTATCTTTTGGGCTGGGCTTGTCTATCGTCAGTTTTTACATCATGGCGGGCTACGTCAACCTGCTGGCGGCCTTTCTGTCGCTGGCGGGCATCATCTACTACGTTGTCTTGTACTCCATGCTCCTGAAGAAAGCCACCGTCCAGAATATCGTCATCGGCGGTGGGGCGGGCGCCATTCCCCCGCTGGTTGGTTGGGCGGCGGTCACCGGTTCGCTTTCTCTCCCGGCTCTCATCCTGTTTTTGATTATCTTCATGTGGACCCCACCGCATTTTTGGGCGCTGGCCATTGTGCGCCGCAAAGATTACGAAAAAGCGGGCGTACCGATGCTGCCAGTGGTTCGCGGCGAAGCCGAAACCCGCAAACAAGTGCTTATTTACACGGTGGAATTGGTCGCTGTGACATTTTTGCTTCCGCTCATCGGCTACACCGGCGCGGTCTACCTGTTCTCGGCCATCCTGCTCGGCGGCATCCTGCTCTATTACGCCTGGCGGGTTTATAAAAACGCAGGCAACAAAGTCGCCTGGATGATGTATCGCTACTCCAGCATGTATCTGATGTTTTTGTTCCTGGCGCTAATGGTGGATGCGCTGGTCTAAGCGGCCGGCTGATTGTCTCAACCCGTGCCAAACCCATGCCAGGCCCGAGTCCGCGCCAGTCGGTCGTCAATCTCCGGCTCACGATATGGGCAGGCATCCGCAACTTCTTGGGATGGATGCCCGGTTAATGCGGCGAATCCGGCCTCGATGCCCTTTGCCACGTTTCCGGCATCATATCCCCCTTCCAGAAGAAAGACAATTCGACCCTGGCAATTCTCTTCCGCTATCTCGACCAATCCCCTCGACAGCATGGCATACCCGGCGGTGGAAAGCCCCATTGAAGCCAACGGGTCGCGCCAGTGGGCATCATACCCGGCGGAGATAATCAACAATTCTGGTTGAAACGCCTGCGCAAACGGCCTTATCACCCCCGTCAGGATTTTCCGAAACCCCGTCTCCCCCGTCCGCGCGGGCAGCGGAACGTTAACGATGCGCCCGCGCCTGGCGGCGCTGTCGGCATCTTCCAGCCAGCCCGTTCCGGGGTAGATTCCCTCCTGATGCGTGGAAAGATAACCGCAGCGCGGGTCGTTCAAAAAAGCGGCTTGCGTCCCATTCCCGTGATGAACATCGAAATCAATTACCGCCACTCGTTTCAGGCCGCCTGCCAGCGCTTCCTGAGCGGCAATGGCGGCATTGTTGAACAGGCAGAAGCCCATCGCCCGGCCTGGTTCGGCGTGATGCCCTGGCGGGCGCGCAATTGCAAACCCGTTATGGGCGCTTCCATCCAGCACAGCGCGGACGGCGCTGATGGCTGCCCCGGCGGCATTGAGCGCGTCGGTAAATGAAGTCGGCGTGGCATAGGTTGGCGCATAGTCAATCAGGCCTGGTCCTTGGGCGCAAACTGCTTCTAATTGCTCAATCATGCGCGGATGGTGGACTCGCGCCACCTGCGCAAGGCTGGCCGGGGTAATGGGAATTTGCTCGATGCCAGGAAGTTGCTCCAGAGCCAGTCCGTTCAGTCGTTCTGGTCGCTCTGGGTGGTCGGGGAAGCGATGATTGGGCGAGGAAATGTATGTGTAAACGGTTGTCATACAAATATTTTACAATTAAGTGGACTATCCGGTATGCGTATGGCACACCGGATAGTCTTGAGGGGGGAGGGACACCACCGATTTTGGTCGGCATGGGGGGGACATGTCAAACCTGTTTCGGTGGCGACACCTGAATTACCAGTAAAGGGAGGCAGGTGTCGTTATTGATAATATACATCATATTTGTCTGATTTGCATTAAAAATCAGTTAAACTTGCGGGTTATGAAGTAGGATATTCATCCTATTTCCTCTGCTTTTTTTTGAATGAATTGGTTTGATTCAGTTGGAAATATCGAACAACCGGGCCGAACAGGTTGAATTGGTTTCATGGCTCAATGCGATAGACCGTAAACCGCCGGTTGTTAAAGACTTCTTCCAGCGTGACCCCTGTGCAGAGTTTGATTTCCTCCGGTGGGATTTGTCCCACATTCCCGATTTTCTCGTGGATGGCGGCGTAATCTCCTTTGGGCAGGTCTTCGCAGCGCGTGGTCATGAACGAGTCGCGGTCTGTGAACAGGCGCATGGCGCGCGGGCGGACAAAGATGATGACTGCATCCGCAGGAGTTTCTTCGCGGATGAATTCGTACAGGTCGTAACTGAATTCGTCAAACGGGCCGTTAATTGCGCGGTTGGCGGCCAAATTGCCCCAGGCCATAAAAATAGACGTGCCCAGCGAGAGCAGAAGCAGAACGCTCCAGAAGCCATGGATGGCATAAGGGGCAAGTGTCTGCCAGCGGGTGGGCAGAATCGCACGCAACCGATTCATGCCGTCAAAGGCAAAGAGAAACAGGAAGGGCAGGACAGGGTAGATAAAGCGCAACCCCTGGCGTTCGGGCCACAGGATGAACAAGGCGAGGGTGGCGAGACTGTAGGCGTGGATGGCGAGGTCGCGCTTTTTGCGCGCAAACGCGCTAACGAGCAGGAAAACCGCCAAAGTTGGATAAAAAATCACGCCAGCCGGGATTTGATTGAATGTCCACGAGGGAAGCCACAGATAGAATAGAAAGTTTTCCCACAGACGCGGAAGACTGAACATCGAGAAGTGATTCAGGTACGAATCCTGCCCATTCGGGAAAATTGAGGCAGCGCCCAGGTACAGAAGGCCAAATGCACTCAACGGCGGCAGGAGTTGTTGCAAAGCAATTTTCAAGGCTCGTTTATAGCGAAGCAGCCAAGCAACGGTCAGGGGAACCCAGAGCAGAATTCCGTTGGTGCGCAGAAAGGTGGCAAAGAAGATGGTCATGCCAACTGCCACCCCCAATAGAATATGAAGAGGCTTTTTGTTCCAGTGGTCAATCAGCACTATTCCCAGCGTGGAGACGGCCAGGAAGGGGATATCGGACAGAATCAGGTCGTTTGCCAGCAACAACATGGGGTTGACCGCCAAGACGCCCGTCAGGAGAAGCGCTTCGTTTTCCGTGAGGCGGGTTTGGGCCAGCCAAAAGAAAACAATGAGGAACAGCGCGTAAAAGAAAATTCCAACCAGTTTGAGCGCCAGCGGGTGAATGCCAAAGACCGCTACCACCGGCGTGAGCAACAACGGATAACCCCAGGGATAGGCGACTGGGCCTGGTGGGTAGGATGAATTTTGGACGGTGAAGGCGTTGTGGATGATGAATTCGTCCATATCGCCGTTCAGGATGGCGTGCGCCTGCATGACGTAGGATGCAAAATCGTCCCACCAGGGATGGCCGCGCGTCAGCATGGCAAAACCAAGCGAGGCGGCGGTCAGGACAATTACAACCAGGCCGAAAAGTTTGCGTTGGTTCACTGTCCCACACCCAGCGAGGAAGTTCCAGCGGGCGGCAGGACGACGCGGATGGTGGTTCCTTTGCCCAGCCCATCGCTTTCGGCCCAGATTCGCCCGCCCTGAGTTTCAATCAGTCCTTTCGCAATGGTCAGGCCAATTCCCAGGCCGCCAAAGTGACGAGTGGTATGCGGCTCGACCTGGTAAAACTCCTGGAAAATCTTGGTCAGATTCTCTGGGGCAATGCCGATGCCGGTGTCTTTAACCCAGGCCAGAATGTTCCCGCCCCGGTTTATGGCGCTAATGGTGATTTCGCCGCCTGGAGGGGTGAAACGGATGGCGTTGTTGATGATATTGACGAAAGCCGGGGTCAGTTTATCGGGGTCGGCAGTGACGAGCAGCGATTGGGGCGGCAATTGCAAGGCGACCGAGTGGCGCATCTCCTCGGCGATGGGGCGCATCTCCTCGTAAGCGGCGCGCAATACCTGCTGAATTGGCACGATGCGCGGCTTGAAGGTCAGTCCGCGTGCCTGGAGCAGGTGCAGGCTGGTCATGGATTCGATAATCGAGCGCATTTGGGTTGCCGCCGAAAGCACGCGTTCGGCGTTGTCGGTTACGTCTGGCAGGTTCGATTCCTGTAAAAAGGAAGCGTAGCCGATGATGATGCCAAGCGGGGTGCGCAGTTCGTGAGAGGCCAGCGCCAGGAAGTTGGATTTCAACCGGTCGGTCTCGCTAATGTCTTCGTAGGCTTTTTGTAAAGCGTGAATGAGTTGGGCATTGTGGATGGCGATGGCCGCGTGGGATGCGACCACGCTGAGAAGTCGGGCGTCCTCCTGGCTGAATTCGCCCTCCCGTTTGTTGAGCGCCTCCAACACTCCTACGCCTCGCTCTTTGATGCGCATTGGCACGCCCAGCAGAGAGCGAGGCCGGAAGTCAATTTGCTCGCCGACCGCGCCGTAGTGGCGTGGGTCTTGGGTGACGTCGTTCAGGATAATCGTTTTATCATCGCGGAAGATGTTTCCGGCCAGCGAACCGTCCAGCGGGACGGGAATTTGGGCCAGCTTTTTGGGGTCCGAGCCGGTAGCGGCGGCAAAAAACAGGCGGTTGCGCTTTTCGTCGTGCAATAAAATGGATGCCGCTTCGCACTCCAAAATCTCGGTGGCGGTCTGGATAATGGATTGGAGCAGTTCATCGAGGTTTTGGGTGGAGTTGAGCGTCAGGCTGACCTCAACCAGCCGCTCCAACTGCTTCAGGCGTTTGTCGGGTTCGGGGGATGCGTTCATGCCAATAGTGTAGCCGGTTTTGGCGAGAAGGGCAACCGGTAATACGGTTCTTCTGGTCTGGTCGTTTGCAGAAGGCGTTCTCTTGCTCCAACAACGAGCCTTGCTGCTGCATGAGTTCCAGACTCTTTTGGGCTTAAGTTTTAAGCCTCCGGCGCTATGCCGGAGGCCTGCTTGTCAAATCGAGCAAGTGACCAGCTACCCGGCCACGACTGGCACATTCAGATAGGTAATTAGACCGTAGACAAACATGCCAATGCTGAGAGCCGAAAACAAGATGCGCATCTTACTCTCTTCCTGGAGCAGGGAAGCCCATGCAGCAAAGGCCAGACCGAGCGCCATAATTAACATGACCAGTTGCAGAGCATCGCCGCGCTTGTTCCACTCTTCGGCTTTGTCGAAGCGCGCCTGCGCTTCATTAAACAAGGAATTGGCATCGGCGTACATCGCTTCGTAGTAAGCATCGTTGAAGATGTCATCCGGGCTGTTTTGCAGACTGGCCTGAAGTTCTTCGGAGAAGTTTGCCTGGTAGTAGTTGGCCTTGTCCTCGTCTTCCGCGGTGTACCAGCCGTCATAGAGTTGGTAGTCATAGACGATTAACTGATTGGCGGTCAGATATTCGGCGTTGGCGTCGGTCAGCCGCTGCTGGCCCTGAACATTGTTGGCCGTTTGCTCAGAATCAGACATAGACCCCTGGTAACTGGCAACCGCAGTGAAAACGCTCAGAATAGCGATGAGACTTCCCAACATCAATTCTGAAGCAAGAAAACGGAGCCTGGAAAGTATGTTGCCCATGCTGTGATTAGCCTTTCTGAATGGTGGATTGATTTTGGGTGAGAAATTCCCAGGTTAAACCATGTCCAATCAAAAGCAGTCCTGCCAGCAAGATGGCCTCCGTTTGCAGGCCGCTCAGCCCTGCCAAACTGCCCAGACCAGGGAATATTGCAACCAGCAGGATGAGCGCATAAATTACGTTGACGCCCCAGCGGTTTTGGTGAAACTTGCCTGCCGGAGCCACTTTTTTCGTGCGTTTGCTAATGCGGTTGGTATAGAAGATGCCCAAAATTGCAGCCAGCGCAAACGAGATTTGCCAGACCAGGCTGTTTTCCAGGCCGACCTGCGCCACCAGGCTCATCAGGCCGGGAATCAGGAACGACAGGTAAACACCGGAGGCCAGTTCCAGCATTTCTTTGTCAGCCTGCCATTCTTGTTTGGAGGAAACCACCGTCCACCACAGGCCAACCAGGGTAAAGCAGGTTCCAGAGAGCAGGGCGTAAAAGGTAGAAACATCCATAAAGATTCCTTGTGTTATTACCCCCGCAGGTTTTTACGGGGGCAATCGGATGGTTGTTTATTCTTCGAGCGTGCTTAAATCGCCTTCGGGCAGGCCCTGGGCGCGGGCTTTGAGCACGCGCCGCATAATCTTGCCGGAGCGGGTCTTGGGCAATTTGTCGGTGAACCGCACTTCCTCAGGGCGGGCAATAGGGCCCAGGTGGCGTGAGACGTGCTGGCGCAGTTCCTCGCTCAATTCCTCGGTGGGGGCGAAGCCGGGTTTAAGCTGCACAAAGCAGAAAATGGCCTGGCCCTTGACCTCGTGCGGCAGGCCGATGGCCGCCGATTCCGCCACAGCATGGTGTGTTATCAGCGCGGATTCGATTTCTGCTGTGCCAAGCCGGTGACCAGAGACCTTAATCACGTCATCGACGCGGCCGATAATCCAGTAATAGCCGTCCTTGTCGCGGCGGGCGCTGTCGCCGGTCATGTATTTGCCGGGGTACTTGCTCCAATATTGATTAACGTAGCGGTCGGGGTCTTTGTAGATGGTGCGCAGCATGGAAGGCCAGGGGCGGGTGAGAACCAGGTAGCCTTCTGCGCCATCCGGGACCGGCTTACCTTCCTCGTCTACGATTTCTGCCACCTGCCCAAAGAAGGGCCGCGTGCCAGAACCAGGCTTGAGCGGCACAACCGGCGTGGGCGTAATCATAAACGCGCCGGTTTCGGTCTGCCACCAGGTATCCATGATGGGGCACTTTTCCTTGCCAATTACGCGGTGGAACCATTTCCAGGCTTCGGGGTTGATGGGTTCGCCCACCGTGCCAAGCAGTCGCAGGGACGAAAGGTCGTGCTTGTTTGGCCAGGCCTCGCCAAAGCGCATCAGCCCGCGAATGGCCGTTGGGGCGGTGTAGAAGATGGTGATTCCAAACCGCTCAATCAGCTGCCACCAGCGGTTGGGGTAAGGGTACGATGGCCCTCCTTCGAACATGAAGACTGTCGCGCCGTTGACCAGCGGACCGTAGACCAGGTACGAGTGGCCGGTAATCCAGCCAGGGTCAGCGGTACACCAAAAACGGTCTTCATCGTTCAGGTCAAAGACATATTTCAGCGTGGCATACGTCCCGACCATGTAGCCGCCGTGCGTGTGCAGAATGGCCTTTGGTTTGCCGGTTGAGCCGCTGGTGTAAAGGATAAAGAGCGGGTCTTCGGCGTCCATCACTTCGGTGGGGCATTTGCCGTTGGCAATTGGCAAGGCGCACATATCGTGATACCAGTGGTCGCGCATGGCCTCCATAGGCACATCGTGACCGGTGCGCTTGACGACAATCACATTTTCCACGGTTGGGCAGTGCTTGAGAGATTCGTCCACAATGCGCTTCAATTCGACCAGTTTCCCGTTTTGGTAGGAACCATCGCAGGTGATGACCAGTTTCGATTCTGAATCCGCAATTCGGCCCTGGAGCGCGTCTACGCTGAAGCCGCCAAACACCACCGAGTGGATTGCCCCAATTTTGGCGCAGGCCAGCATGGCAAACACAATCTCCGGGATGCGTCCCATATAAATTGTGACACGGTCGCCTTTGCCAACGCCCATCGACTTGATGATGTTGGCCATGCGGGTTACTTCGCGGTTGAGGGCATAATATGAAAACGTTCGCTCGCTTTTGCCGTCCTCAGCCTCCCAAATGAGGGCCAGTTTGTTCTTGCGAAAGGTCAGCAGGTGACGGTCGACCGCATTGTAGGCGATGTTAACCTGCCCGCCTACAAACCATTTGTAGAAGGGCGCCTGCGAATCGTCTAAGACTTTGTCCCATTTCCTGAACCAGGAGAGTTCCTCCGCCTCTCTGGCCCAGAATCCCTCCAGGTCATTGCGCGCGAATTCGGCCAATTCGTCCCAATCTTTCAAGATGGCCTGGGCGATGACCTCTTTTGATGGATAATAAACTTCACCTTCCAATTCAGTTTGTTTGGCAGGCATAGGTGCGGTTCCTCCTGGGTAATTAATAAGGGTGGAATGAATTCTGAATTGCACTAATATACAAATATACAGCGGTTTTTTACTTGATGCAAGAATTATTACCCAAAATGTCCTAAAAAGATACACATTTTGGGATGTAACTTTTTTCACAGAACAACATCTAACCAGAGGAACCAAATGATATAGAGGTCAAACAATGTCAGAATCCAAACCCCAACCCCGCGTGATTGTGTTTAGTACGCCTACCTGCACTTACTGCAATATGGCCAAAAAGTACTTCCGCGAAAAAGGCATCAAGTTCAAAGATGTAGATGTTTCGCGTGATGCGGCAGCAGCCCGCGACATGGTGCGCCGTTCTGGTCAACAGGGCGTACCGGTTATCGATATTGGTGGCAAAATCGTGGTCGGTTTCGACCGCCCGAAAATTGAAAAATATCTTGGAATCTAAATTCTGGAGGTCACTGTGAGCAATCTCAAAATCCAACCCATGGGCGCGCGCGTGCTCATCCAGCCCCTTGAGCAGGAGGGCAAAACTTCATCCGGGCTGTACTTGCCCGATACCGCCAAAGAGAAGCCCCAAACCGGCCTGGTGGTGGCGGTCGGCGATGATGAAGACATTAAGTTAAAAGTGAATGATAAAGTCCTGTTCGCCAAATATACTGGCACGGAGTTCAAAATGGATGGGAAGGAATACCTTCTCATGGAATGTGGCGACGTGCTGGCAAAATTGTTAGACTAAAGAACGCGCACTACGCCAAAACAGGGATGCTGAAAGGCGTCTCTGTTTTGGCGTTTCTTCACTGAATCCGGACGGGGGATGCCAGGCGCCTGAATGAGTTGCGCCCAATCATTGACCTGCGTCGCTGTTGAGGCCAGGATAACCATTTCGCGTTCAGTAAAATGTGCTTTTAGCTGCTTGATGAACTTGGGGTGGAATTTGAACGGGGTTTGCGAGAGGAGCCGGGCATACTGCACTGCCAGCCGCTCTCGCGCCGAGAAACTGGGAACCAACTCCAGCGCCAACTGTTCACGCACGGCCAGCATGTCGTCGGCGCTCATTCCAGTTGCTTCTGGCCTGTCAGAAATCCAGATTCCCAATTGCATGATGAGTGAAATTCGTTGATGCGGTTCAATCAATGCGTTCATTCTGTTTCTCTTGAAGTCAGTTTATCTCCAAAATCGCTTTAAACAGAGCGTTTTTAGTATGTTTGTATAATGGCAAAAACGGACAAAAACGGCTAAAATGACAGCATGGATATTTATAAAGGCTATCTTCTTGTTGTCGAGGATGTCCCCGATATTCTGATGTTGATTGAGACCACCCTTAAATTCAAGGGGTATCGCGTGATGACGGCAGTCAATGGTCAGGAAGCGCTGGAAATCATCCAGAAAGAACGTCCGTCGGTGATTATCACCGATATTTTGATGCCCAAATTGGATGGGTTTAGCCTGGTCCATCGCCTGCGTCTCGACCCTGAAACGCGCGATATCCCGGTGGTCTTCCTTTCGGCGACGTACGTGGCTCCCGAAGACAAAACCTTTGCCCAAACCATTGGCGTAACCCGCTTCATCGAGAAACCGGTTGACTTTGAGTCTTTCCTGCCGGTCATTGACCAATTGATGACAAAGGGCGCGCCATCTCTCTCTGAACCGATGGAAGAGATGGAGTTTTATGACGGCTATCGCAAGCGGCTGGAGATGAAACTCAAGCAGAAAAACACTCAAATTGCGCGCGATGAACATTTGCTAGAGACTTTGCCCGAGAAGGAGCAACAATCTATTCGCGCTTCGCTGCAAGCCGCAATTGCCGAACGTCAAGAAATTCAACAACTGCTTGACCAGGTGTATAAATTGCTTGAAAACAAGTCCAAGTCATAGTCTTTTTCAATAAAAAAGCCCCAGGCGGGGCTTTTGGGGTAATTTTCAGGCAACAAAGGGGTTGAAATTTGTCCCCTGGTCGTAGAAATCTTCGTTTTCTGCGCGCTTCAAGGCGCCAACGATTGCATAGGTTATGGGGGTCATCAGCGCTTCAACGCTGCATTTGAACAGATAGTTGGTCAACGTCAGGGGGATGAACAAAGTCCAGGGGAAGACGCCCAACAGGGTGGCAACTGCCACGAAAGCCAGTGTATCCACGCCTTGCCCAATCAACGTGCTGCTTATGGTGCGCAGCCATAGGTGACGGCCCTGAGTCCAGATTTTTAGTTTCGCCAGTACATACGAGTTGGAAAATTCCCCGCCCCAATACCCGGCCAGTGAACCGAGCAGGATGCCTCCGCTGGACATGCCGCCCAGGATGGCCGCATAGGCCGCGTCTCCGGCATAGCTTTGCCAGGTGGCCTCGCCCGGCATCTGCTGGATGAGCCAGAAGACAGCCGCCGAGAGCGCCAGGGCAACAAACCCGGCCCAAATGACGCGCCGCGAGCGCTGATAGCCATAGACTTCGGTCAGAATATCGCCAAAGATGTACGAGACGGGGAACAAAATTGTGCCAGCGTCGAAAGCCATTTGCACGCCCAACACGTTGAAGCCCAGGTCGACGATTTTGGCTGAAGATGCGATGTTCGAGACCACCAGGATAGTAACAAAGGCGGCCATAATCAGGTCAAAATAATGGTAGTTCTTTTCGGTTTGCATAGCGTTTTTAAAAATTGAATGTAGCAGAACTTAAAATATGGCGCCTGGCCGCTAAGTACTTGCTCTGCAAATGACCAGGGGGTGCATTTCTTCGGGGAAATCAGCGTCATAGCCATTGCGTGCCTGCGCAACGCTGAGAATCTCGAAACCGGCCTCGGCCAGCATGGCGCGGTATTCGGTCATGCCATAGTTGCTCCAGAACATTTCTGCGCCGAAGAAATCATCCTCCGTATAGGCTTCCTGAGGCTGTTGAGACAGGGTGGCAAGCAGATAGCCGTCCGGTTTGAGCCAGCGGCGGATGTTGCGAAACAGGCGGTCGTGTTCGCCGCGCGGCAGGTGGAAAATGACATAGAGGGCCACCACCGCATCGAAACTGGCGGCGGGGAAGTCGAGCGCCATGATGTCGCTGTGGAAAAACTCGGCGTGGCGCACATTCTCCCGCGCGCGGCGGATTTGTTCGGCGGAAATATCCACGCCAGTAACCAGGAATCGTTTCGCCAGTTCGCGCGTTACCGGCAATCCGCTGCCGCAACCAATATCCAGAACATGCGCCCGGTTGGGAAGCTGGCTTTTGAGCCATTTGATTTCAGGGTGGCTTGTTTCGCGCCGGGCTTGCTCGTAGGAGGCGGCGCAGATGTTATAGCCCTCGGCGACGAGGCGCTTGTAATCAATGGTAGAGTCTAGAGCAGGTTTCATGGCTCGGTTTGGACTTTTTCTATTATTCTGCAAAATGAGCATTTTCCTTCGTATTGAGTCGGCTGCCCGCAAGACGGGCAGTGATACATTGCCTGAGGCGCGTCTTCGGGCTGAATGAACAGTTGGCCGCTGGCGCGCGCCTCGAGAAATTTCAGGTAGAAGGCCAGTTTTGCGCCCGGGCGGTCGGCCTCCAGTCGGTTGAGCAGTTCTTTGTAATAAATTGAGGTGGAACCGGTTGAAAACGGGCACTCCTCGTACATGTATTCAATACCGCGCAGGAGGGCATAGGCTGCCATCTCTTTTTCGTAAAAACGGCAAAGCGGCTTAACTTTGCGCGCCAGGCCGTCATGCTCTGGTAAAACTGGCCCCTGGCGCAGCAGAAAATCGGCCTGCCACGAGAGCGTATTGCCGAACAGAACCGCAGCCTCGTCATCAAGATTGTGGCCGGTCGCCAGCACGTCATAGCCCAGGTCGCGGGCGATGCGGTTCATCTCATGGCGTTTGGCAACGCCGCACACCGAGCAGGGCCGGTTCTGTCCCCGATGCGTCAGCGCGGCAAGGACCGGGATACTGTGGCCGTATTCAGCCTGGATGTCGACGATGTGCAGTTTGAGCTTGTGCTGGCGGGCAAATTGCTCGGTGAGACGGCGGGATTCGTTCGAATAGGCGATTCCTTCGTCAATGCCAAGTCCGAGATACAGGCCATCGGCGTTGTATCCCAGCCGGTGCAGGATGTCCCAGAGTGAAAGCGAATCTTTGCCGCCCGAAACCGCCACCAGGATTTTCTCATCTGGCCCGAACATGCGGTATTTTTTGATGAAGCGCGCGGTTTGGTTGGGAAGCCAGTCGAGAAAATGTTCCTTGCACAAAGCCAGTTTATGCTGGCGCATGTTGACGGCAGCCTTGGCGCCGCATGTCCGGCATTTCATGACGCGCCTCCTGAAATGACGGCCACCAGTTTGACCACATCGCCATCTTGCAGGATTTCGTCATCGAGAATCATCTCGCCGTCTCGCACGGCTATCACCGATTCAGATAACACGTTGATTTTTTTGAGCGAATCAAGCAACGTCATGCCCGGCTTGACCTCGTATTCCTTGCCGCGTAGAACCAACTTGACGGTCATGGGGACTCCTTATGGGCGGTCATTCTACCATAAGGGGCATTAATTTCGGGTGAGAGGTGGTGCTAGGTAGTGGCTAAATAGATTAGCAAACAAAGTCCACTACATGAGCGGGGTAGTTTGGGTATTGTTGCTTGTAGAGTTGCCGCCAGTTGAAACAATCCACGAACAAATGCACAGCGCATTCCAAAGCGTAGGGACAACGCGAAAAGCAACGTGACCTGCGCGCCAGCCGCGCCAGGTCATGGCGGAACTCGGCGTTATCGCCTTCCACGGAATCAGTGTCCGCTTGGCCCACAGAAACTTCGCAGCGTCCGAAGTAATACCAGAGCCATTGGTAGGCGTCAAACCCATCGCTGTAATACCATTTTGCTTTTGGCGCTTCATCTACTATACGCTGGATGGACGCTTGAGTTCGCGTCCAAACCACAGACCAGCCTAAAATGCAGCGCGTTTGGCGATCCACCAGGGTCATCCGGTAGATTTCGTTTTTTCATCACCAATGAAAGTGCACAGTTCGTCCATTTCCGCATCCTTCACCGTTTCGGGAACGGGCGCGGCAGGCAAACGTTCAGCATGGGCTGTGACCCAGAGCGACACCGTGCGATGGCTGACTTTCAGATGGCGAGCAATGCGACGAAAACTACCTCCGTCGACATACATTTCCAGCACATGGCTTCAGAGTAGCCCTGTTTCTTTGGCGCGGGTGTGTATTTCCGTTGACAGTGCATACAACGGTAGCGTTGGGAACCTGCTGCCGTTTTGCCGGCTTTGTTCTGGCGTGTTGTGGCTTCACAGTTTGGACATTTCATCCGGGCTCTATGTTAGCCCATTATTTTTGCCACTCCCAACGCTTTTGGTGGTGGATACGATTCTGCGCTCTATGTTCAGAATCTCAGCACAAGCCCGGCCAACCTGACGATTGATTTCCTCGACAGCAACGGGATTGCTGTTTACAACAAATTGGATACCATCAACCC
>DAOTZC010000021.1:0-77661 GCA_034434535.1 Anaerolineales bacterium
GATGCAGTTTACGGTTTCTTCGCGTTGAAATATTTCACTCCACAATTGGAAGCACTGGGAAGAGGGGCAACTTTTGCAGAAGTAAACAAAGAAACATTTGAAAATTTTCGCATCCCCCTCCCCCCGCTGGAGGAGCAAAAGCGGATCGCCTCCCTGCTGGCGCGCGCCGACCGCCTGCGTCAACTGCGCCGCGCCGCCCGCCAACTCACCGACTCCCTGCTCCAGTCCGTGTTTTTGGAGATGTTTGGGGATGGTTTCGGAAAGTGGAAAGTAGATCTGCTTGAAAACTTAACTGACAAAATTGATTATGGAGTAACCGCTTCTGCTGTATTAAAGCCAGTTGGTCCAAAATTTTTGAGAATTACGGATATTCAAGAAGGAAAAGTGAATTGGGATGATGTTCCTTATTGTGAGATTTCAGAAAAAGAACGCAATGCTTCTTTGTTGAGTAAAGGCGATATTGTTTTTGCTCGCACTGGCGCAACAACTGGAAAAAGTTTTCTGATTCAGGAATGTCCTGAAAATTCTGTATTTGCTTCATACCTGATTCGAGTGCGTCCTGCCAAAGAACTTAATCCTGTTTTTCTATTTGGCTATTTCCAAACTGCTCAATACTGGAAACAAATTTCTGAAAGCGCCACTGGCTCAACTCAGCCAGGCGTTAACTCAACAAAACTTGGCGAATTGAAAATCCCCCTCCCCCCTCTCCCCCTGCAAGAAGAATTTGCGCGGGTTGCGGCGCGGGTGGAGGGTCTGCGCGCCCGTCAAGCCGAGGCGGAGCGTCAGGCGGAACATCTTTTTGAAAGCCTGCTGGCTGAATCGTTCGCTGGCTGAACCGTCCCAAAGGTTTTGCCAGTCAACCTTCGGGACGTTGTCCTTGCGCGGGACGCGCCCGTCAAGCCGAGGCGGATTGCGAAGCATCCCCGTCAGGGGAACGTCAGGCGTTGTGTCGAGATGGTCGAGACACGGAGGGGTTGTTTCAGGCGTTGTTGAGCGAGAGTTTTGGAGGTTAAGACCCCCTCCGTCCTTCGGACACCTCCCCCAAATCCAAAGGATTTGGGGGAGGACGGGTGGGGGTAAAATACGCCCATGCCCCCACGAAGAACCACCCCGCCAGGTTACCAAAAAGCCCGCCAACTCCGCAAAGCGCTCACCCCCGCCGAGCGCAAACTCTGGGCGCTCCTGCGCGGCGACCAATTGGGAGGCAGTTTTAGAAGACACTGCCCCAGGCGGCATCAAGCCGCCATCAGGGCGTTAGGCGACTCGTGTCGCCGAGCGCGCCATCGGTCCCTACATCGCCGATTTTTGTTGTGTCAAAAAAACTCATCATCGAACTGGACGGCGGTCAGCATCTGGAACAGGTGGCGTATGACGAGCAAAGAACCCAATACCTCAACGCGCCCGGCTACAAAGTCATCCGCTTTTGGAATAGCGATGTGATGAAAGACCTGGATGGCGTAATCCGCGCCATTTGGAACGCGCTGGCAGAGGGGGAACAGAAAGAATCATTTTGAGATTGCTCCGCCGCTCTCTCGTCAATGAGCAGGTTGAGCCTGTCGAAGCCCTTACCAGGACGCTCCGCAATGTCGGAGCGTCCTGGCCCTGAAGTTTTATCGAAGAACGGACGGGGATTGCATCAGGGTTGCGCTTTGCGCACTTTCAGTCGCAGCCCCTCCACCTTCGTCACCTCCACCCGTTCCCCGCTCTTAATCACTTCCGCGCCATCACTCAGTTCTGCGGTCCACAACTCGCTTTGCAACTGCACCTGCCCATAGGGGTTGATGTCGCTGCGCGCAATGCCCTGCGTTCCAACCAGCGCTTCTTGTCCAACGTGAATAGGAGCGCGCTGCGCCCGCAGGCCAATCCCAACCAGGGCAGCGAAACTTGCTCCAATGATGATGCTGGTTGCAACCACCAACGGAATACTGACTCTTTGAAACTGCGGAATCCCTGGCGAATTGAACAGCACCAGCCCGCCCACAATCAGCGCTCCCACCCCGGCGACCGTCAGACCGCCAAAAGTGGGCGTTTTTATTTCCAGAATAAACAAAACGAATGCCAGCGCCAAAAAGATAAACCCAAACCAATTGACCGGCAACACCCCCAGGCCATACGCTGCCAGCGCCAGACACACTGCGCCAATAAACCCGGCCACCCAGCCGCCTGGGCTGGAAATTTCAATCAGGATAGCCTGTACCCCAATGGTGACCAGCAGGAACGTGATATTCGGATTGACCAGAATGTCGAGCAACTGCTCAATAAAGGACATTCCGAAATCCTGGGTTCGGGCATTGGCGGTGTTGAGCGCGCGCGGGCCCTCGGGCATTTGCACCTCAAAGCCATCCAATTTTTCCAGCAATTCATCCACATCGCGGGCTATGAAGTCCACCAGCCCGACCTGAAGGGCCTCGGTGGCAGAGACCGCCCTGGCAATCTCAATCATATCCTCTGCCAGCGCAATTGCTTCGGGAGGGCGGGCGGCTGCCAGCGCGCGCACCTGGGCGCGCAAGGCCTCCTTCTGTTTGCGCTCCAGCGTTTCGCTCAAATCCTGCCCCTCGCCGCTGATGGGGCTGGCCGCGCCGATGATTGTTTCTGGAGCCATTGCCGAAGCATGGCCAGCAAGCGTAATCACCGCTCCGGCACTGCCGGCAGTGCCGCCGCGCGGGCTAACGTACACCACCACTGGAACCTGACTCTCGCGGATGGCCTGCACAATCGCCTCCATTTCGCTAATCAAGCCGCCGGGCGTGTTAAGTTTAATCACCAATGCTTCCGTGCCGCGCTGCTCGGCAGTCTTAATGCCGCGCAGGATATACTCTTTCATGGCCGGGGCAACCACTCCTTTGGCCTCCATCACTAAAACCAGTGGCGAATCAGTTTGCGCCAGCGCGGGATGGAGGAAGACCAGAAGGCCTGCAAAGACGATAAACCACATTCCAAATCGTTTCATCTTGTACTCCTGAATCGATTATATCTCCCTTGTTTTAAAAATTCGCATCTGGCGCGCGTTTTCTTTCCATAAGCACTTTTTCAAAGCCGTCTGCCTGAATTTGGGGTTTTTGTCGACATTGGTTGTACAATGGAAAATGGAGTTTGTCCTGTTGCCATTTTGTTCATCGGAGCGAATATGCGCATCATCCACCCTGAATGGACCAATCTCTCCAAAGGCTATCGAACTGCCCGCGACCTGGAACAACAAGCGTTCAAAAACTGGCAAACCGCCTGGAAAAAGTCAGTCGAATTTGCGCGCGAGCAAGGGCTTAAGCGCGCTTCTGCGGCCGTTCAGGCTCAAATTCACGTTGAAAAACGCACTCTCAGGCTGGTCCTGGTGTTGCTGGCGGTCGTTGTCCTGCTCATGGCGGTCATTAGCGCGCTCATCGAAACTTATCCACAATTGCGTTTTTTCCTTTTACCGATTGGCGTCATTCATTTCATCCAGTCGCTCATTCTCGTTTTGCCCATTGCCGAAAAACTGCTGGCCATTGCCGCTCTGAGAAAGATTCAGCCTCCGCCAGAAGAACCGCAGGCCTCGCTCGATATCACCGAGCAGTGGTGGCAGGCCATCTCCAGCGTGGATGCGCTCGAAAGCGGTGACTCGGCAGAAGCGGGGCAGATTGCTTTCCTGAAATATCTGTCTCAGCAATTGCCTGATGACTACTTCGCCGCGCGCAGTCCCCTTCTGCAAAGCAGTCTCAACGTGGATGTGTTGGTCATTGGCCCTACTGGCATCTGGTTGTTTGAAACCAGGCATTGGCGCGGGCGGGTCATTTGTCGGGGCGGCATTTGGCAGCGTGAACCCGCGCCCGATGCCCCGCTGGAAAGTTTAACCACCCCGCTCGACCAATCCTGGCTGGCAGGGCGCAAAATCATCGAACAAACACTTTCTTTAAAACTGGCGCGTACCGCTCATTTGGGCGCGCTCCTTCACGGAGGCCTGGTTTTTACGCATCCCGATGTACAGGTGCAGGTGGATTCGAGCAGCAAAGTTCAATCTGGCACGCCCCCGCAGTGGGTTCAACGCATCCGAAGCGCGCCGCCGCTCACTCAGTTTTCTACCGAAGTGCAACTCCTTGTCCTCGATATCCTGCTCGATTACGCGCTCTCGTTATACGTCACGCGCCCAATGGTGCAATCTGCCGTCGATTTGGCGAAAGTGCTCTATAGCGATTTGCTCGAAGACCTGCGGCAATATATTCTTCGTCAGATACGTTCGCGCATGGCCGGAAATGGATAAAAATATAACCGCGTCCCTCAAATTCAGAGCCCAGTTCGTCTGAATTCGGAGGACGCGGCTTCTCGATGGGCGGATGTTTACATCACCGCCAGCAAAATCGTGCGGATGCTGAGCAGGATAATCACAATCCCAACCATCACCATCAGAATCTTGTGCGGCAATCGCCTGGTAATGTAGGCTGCCAGTGGCGCGGCCAGTACCCCGCCAAGCAGCAGCCCGAGAATAATTTGCCAGTAATCTGCAAAGCGCAGAGTCAGTACGAATGTGATGGATTGCGCCAGTGTCACGAAGAACTCCGAGAAATTGACGGTGCCAATGGAGACGCGCACATTGTTGCCGCGCGCTACCAGAGTTGTCGTCACCACCGGGCCCCAACCGCCGCCGCCAATTGCGTCGAAAAATCCGCCCACCAGGCCAAGCAGGCTCACATGCTTCACTTCTTCCTGGTTCTTCTTGCCCCCATTCAGCGCCTTGACCAGGATGATGACGCCCATCACCAGCAGATAGGCCGAAATCCAGGGCTTAAGAAGGTTGCCATCCAGCGAAGTGAGGATGTAAGCCCCGGTTATGCCACCCAGGATGCCGGGAATGAGCAGCCGTTTTGCCAGGCTGGTATCGATGTTTTTCAGTTTCCAGTGTGAGATGCCGGAAATGCCGGTGGTAAAGACCTCTGCCATGTGAACGCTGGCGCTGGCTGAGGCGGGCGGTAATCCCAGGCTGAGCAGGAAGGTGTTGGAACTGACGCCATACGCCATGCCGAGCGCGCCGTCAATGATTTGGGCCACAAACCCCACCAGCACAAAGGCAAAAATGTTCAGCCCGCTATAGGCTGCCGTTCCAGCCGGGCCAAAGGCCGCGCCGCACGCGCTCAGGACGAGTGCAATTCCTGCAAACATGACAAACAAGACGAATTGAGAAGGGAATTTCATGTTTTTTCTCCAATTTCTCTGAATATTATATATAGTCTACAGATAAAGTAGACTTTTGAACCATAGAAAAAGCCGCTCTTTGGCGGGTGGACGGGTTATTGTTTACCGAGCAGCGCGCGCTGCGCCTGCACTCGCTTGGTCACCTCTTCCAGCGAAGTCTGGTCGAGAATATTGGACATCGCCGCGCGGACATCGAACATCACCATGCGCAGGCCGCAAGTGGCCTCGTCTGGGCATTCACACGGTTCGTAGGCAATCTGGCTGACGCACTTAATCGGCGCAATCGGGCCATCCAGCACGCGGATAATTTGACCCAGCGTAATTTCGCGGGCTGGCTTGGCAAGGTAGTAGCCACCGCCCGCGCCCATTTTGCTATGCAACAATCCGGCATTTTTGAGCGCTAGCAAAATCTGTTCGAGAAATTTGGTGGGGATGCGCTCTCGTTTGGAGATTTCTTTGATTTGTATCATGGCGGGGCGACCATCTGAGTCGGGTTCTGCCAGAAAAATCATGGCGCGCAAGCCATATTCGCCGCGTTTCGATAAGTGCATGGACGATTATCCCTAGTGAATTACTAGACTTTGTTGCAGAAAAAGTATAGCGCATATTCGGGCGGGTGTCAATATTCAGTCTCTGAATTTCAATGCCTGAATATTAATTTTTCTTTTTTTGGCTTGACTATGCCCGCCTCTGTGGAGTAGAATACAAACCCATGCGGGAGTCGCCAAGCGGTAAGGCATTAGCCTTCCAAGCTAACATTCGCGGGTTCGAATCCCGTCTCCCGCTCCTGGTCGGTGAGCAGTTATCAGTCATCAGCGCGCTACTGGTCACTGATAACTGTTCACTCTTTTACTGAACGCGGGCCCGTGGCGCAGTGGTTAGCGCAGGGGACTCATAATCTCTTGGTCGCAGGTTCGAATCCTGCCGGGCCCACCAATCACCTGGCGGGGGAAAATTTTGCCAGACACATTTTTGCATGACTTGTGTTTAAGACGCGTTTTGGCGAAGTAAGCCATCAGCCCTTCATCTTTTTTTAAAGCAACGCGAACCAGCGCTGATTCAGTCAGCAGGCGTTTCCGTTTGACGTTCTCATTCTTTGGCAGGTTGAGCATTCTAATTGCCCAATCTGCCATATTATTTTTACTTCCAGCGGTAGTTCATGCCTGGCGCTTGGCAGGGGGCAATGTTTCATTATGGGGCCTCCGTACCTCCTAATGACGCTGAGGGCGTGCCAGCACTGACCGGATGGCTGGCGTTGAAGGGGATATGCTTCCACCTTATCGGTCATCGGCGACTCTTTATAAACAGGAGTGCTTTTATTCGTGACAAAAGTCATGTCGAGTATATGACTTGACTTTCGTTCAAGGTAGTGCTATTATGTTCTTGAAAATAATTTCAATAATGAAAATATTTTCAAGAACAGGTTGATGATGCCCAAACTATCTTCGCTCGACGAAAAGCGCTTGCTGGTCAAGGTCAGCAAACTGTATTACGAGGAAGGTTGGTCGCAAGATGAAATCCTTGAGCGGCTCAATCTTTCGCGTTCCAAAATTTCGCGCTTGCTGCAACAGGCGCGCGAAGCAGGCATCGTTCAAATTGCGGTGGTAACGCCAAAACACCTTTTCTCAGACCTGGAAACCCGCCTGGAGCGACAGTTTGGCCTGCAAGAAGCGCTGGTGGTCGAAAGCCGCGCCGAAGACTCGCCAGAAAGCATTCAACGAGGCCTGGGCGCTGCGGCGGCGGCCTATCTGGAACGTTCGCTCAATGGTTTCCACGCGCTGGGCATCTCGTGGGGCGCCACCCTGAACAGCATGGTGGCTGCCGTTCGCCCGCAAACAGGATTCTCTGGCAAAGTGGTGCAAATCATCGGTGGTTTGGGCCGTCCAGAAGCAGAAGTCCATGCCACCGAATTGTGTCTGCGTCTGGCAAGGGCGCTTCATGCGCAACCGGTCTTGCTTCCCGCGCCGGGGATTGTTCCCACTCCGCAAGCGCGCGATGTCCTGCTGGCCGATGCGGACATCCAGCGGGCGGCGGCCTTGTTTGGACAATTGGATTTGGTGTTTGTGGGGATTGGCGCCCCTACCTCCGATTCCGTTCTTATGCGGGTTGGTTCCATTCTGTCTGCCGAAGAACTATCGCTTTTGCGCGAACAAGGCGTGGTCGGCGATATTGCCTTACGTTTTTTCGATGAGAACGGCCAGCCGGTGGAATCGGAGATTGACCGGCGGGTAGTGGGCATTACGCTCGAACAATTGAAACAGGCGCGCCGCGTGATTGGCGTGGCCGGTGGGCTGCAAAAAATCCAATCCATTCGGGGCGCGTTGCGCGGTGGTTTGCTGAATGTGCTGATTACTGACTCTCTGACAGCCGAACGATTGCTTGAATAACTTGCCATCATTCTTTTTTATCGAGGAAGAAACATGACTGAAGAACGAATTTTAGACCTGGCTGCGGATGTTCTCGCCACTGAACAGCGTGCGCTCTCCAGCCTGGCCGGGCAACTTGGCCCCTCTCTTCCCCAGGCGGTGGATATCCTGTTGAACTGTCGGGGGCATGTCATTGTCTCCGGCTCCGGCACTTCGCACGCGGTTGCCCTGCGCTTTGCCCATCTGCTTTCGTGCGTTGGAACGCCGGCCTTTTTCCTTCACCCTGGCGATAGTCAGCACGGCGCGGCGGGGGCAGTGCGCGCCGGAGATGTGTGGATTGGCCTTTCGAAAGGCGGCGAAACTGCCGAAGTGTGCTACCTGGCCGGGGTTGCCAAAAAACGCGGGGCAACCGTCATTGCCATCACCGAAAACGCGCAATCTACCCTTGGGCAAAGCGCCGACCTGGTGCTGCAAGCCAAAGCCCCCGAAGGCGTGGACCCGTTTGGCATGGTGGCAACCGGCAGTTCGCTGTTCAACTCGGCTTTGTGCGATGTCATCTGCGTGGCGCTGCTGCAACTGCGCGGCTACACCCTGCAACAATTCGGTGAAACTCATCCCGGCGGGGCAGTCGGGAAAAAATTGAAAGGAATCTTCTAATTATGCAAGCGGCTTACATCACTGCATCCATGCAAGTTGAAGTGCGTGAAACGCCTGCGCCCTCCCTGCCCGCCGATGGCGTTCTGCTGGCCGTCAAAGCCTGTGGGGTGTGCGGTTCAGACCTGCGCCGCTGGCGCGAAGGCCCCGCCCAGGGCAGCGAAACGCTGATTGCCGGTCATGAAATTTCTGGCGTGGTGCTGGAAGTCGGGCCGCAGGCCACCGGCTATCAGGTGGGCGAACATCTGGCCGTTGCGCCGGATGTCCACTGTGGACAGTGCTACTACTGCGAACACGGCCTGTACAACCTGTGCGACCATCTTCGTCTGATTGGCATTACCCCTGGCTGGAACGGCGGCTTTGCCGAAGTGCTGGCCCTCAATGGCGAAATTTTACGCAACGGCATCGTTCACCGCGTTCCCAACGGCCTGACCTATGCCCAGGCCGCCCTGTCCGAGCCGCTCAGTTCGGTGCTGGCCGCGCATGAGCAGGCGCGCACTACCCTGGGCGATACGGTGGTGGTGATGGGCGCCGGGCCAATTGGCTGTTTGCACATGGCCGTTGCGCGGGCGCGCGGGGCGCGGGTCATTCTCTCCGAGCCAAGCGCCATCCGCCGCCAGATTGCCAAACGCTTTGGCCCGGAACTGGTGCTTGACCCTTCCAGCCAGGACGTGGTGGAGGAAGTACGCCGGGCAACAGGCGGGCGCGGGGCCGAAACCGCCATCTGCGCCAACCCGGTGGCCGCCACCCACGCGCAGGCGGTGGAACTGGTCCGCAAGCGCGGCGCGGTCATTCTGTTCGGCGGCTTGCCTAAAGCCAACCCAATGACCATCTTGAACGGCAACCGCATTCACTATGACGAATTGCGCATTATAGGCACGTTTTCCTATCACCCCACTTACCATGCTCTGGCGCTGGAGGCCATCCGGCGCGGGTTGGTGAACAGCGAACAAATCATCACCCATGCCTTTCCGCTTGCGCAGGCTGCCCAGGCCTTTGAAAAGGCCGCCAGCGGCGAAGCGCTCAAGGTCATGGTCACAATGGAGTAGAACCATGATTGGACTCAATGAAGAACTCGAACAACGCGAAGCCGCTGGAAACCCCGTGCGCATTGGGCTGGTCGGCGCCGGTCAGATGGGCACCGATGTCGTCGCCACCACGAAGATGATGAAGGGCGCGCGGGTGGTTGTCACGGCCGATATTGACCTCGAGCGGGCTATTTCTGCTTATAAGATTGCCCAAATCGAAGACGAAGTGGTGGTGGCCGAAAGCCCGGCCCAGGCTGATGAAGCCGTTGCCGCTGGAAAACGGGTGGCCGCCCGCGATTACCGCGTGGTTACGGGCATGAAGACCGTCCAGGTGCTGCTGGAAGCCACCGGCGTTCCCGAAATCGGCGCGCGCGCCGCTCTGCGCGCCGTGCGCGCCGGGCAGGATTTGGCGATGATGAACGTGGAGACTGACATCACCGTTGGGCCCATCCTGCACTGGTACGCCCGGCAAAAAGGCGCGCTCTACGCCCTGGCCGCCGGGGATGAACCCGCCGCCTGCAAGGAATTGTACGACCTGGCCGTTTCAATGGGCTTTACAGTCGTCGCCGCCGGAAAGGGCAAGAACAACCCGCTCGACCGTCACGCTTCTCCCGCCGACCCGGCCATTCAAAAAGAAGCCGCGCGGCGCGGCCTGAACCCGAACATGCTGGTTGAATTTGTGGATGGCTCGAAGACGATGATTGAAATGGCCGCCATCTCCAACGCCACCGGCCTCGTGCCGGATGTACGCGGCATGCACGGCCCCACGACCGACCGCGACCACCTGCACCAGACCTTTGCCCTGAAAGAAGATGGCGGCATTCTGAACCGGATGGGCGTGGTGGATTATGGCATTGGGCGCGTGGCGCCGGGCGTGTTCGTCATCGCCTACACCAATCACCCACGCCTGCGAGAGGCGATGGTCTTGCGCGACATGGGCAAAGGCCCCTACTACACCCTGTTCCGCCCCTTCCATCTGTGCAGTATCGAAGTTCCGCTCACCTGCGCCATGCTCCAGATTCGCAAAAAATCGAACATGGTGCCGCTCGACCGGCTGGTTTCGGAAGTCTTCGCCGTTGCCAAGCGCGACCTGCAGCCCGGCGATACGCTCGACGCGATTGGCGGCACGGCCTATTACAGCCTGATTGATACTTACGAAAACGCCAAAGCCGAGTGCCTGCTGCCAATTGGCCTGGCAAAAGGCGCGCGAGTCACCCGCCCGGTCAAAATGGATACGCCCATCACCTGCGCAGATGTTGAAATTCAGCCTTCCACCGTTTTGCAACTGCGGCAATTGCAGGAACAATGGTTTGAGCGCAAAACCGGCGAAACCGAATTGCTCGCCGCCCTGGATGCGCTGGCAACCGATTAATTGGATGACCTGAAAAGGAGAAATGTACCATGCCCCAAGCAACCCTGGCCGTTATCATCGGCAACCGCGATTTCTTCCCCGACCGGCTCGTGACCGAAGCGCGCGCCGACATCCTGGCGCTCTTCAAAGAAATGGACATTGAACCGGTCATTCTGGATGAACACGCCACCAAACTGGGCGGCGTGGAAACCTGGGCGCATGCCCGCATTTGCGCCGACCTGTTTAAAAAGCATGCCGACCGCATAGACGGCATTCTGGTCGTTTTGCCCAACTTTGGCGATGAAAAAGGCGTGGCCGATACGGTCAAACTCTCCGGGCTGAACGTGCCGATTCTGGTGCAGGCATACCCCGATGACCTGAACCAATTGACAGTGGAGCGCCGCCGCGATGGATTTTGCGGCAAGATTTCGGTCTGCAACGACCTGCGGCAATATGGCTATGCTTACACCCTCACCGACCTGCACACCGTCCATCCGCTCAGCGAGAGTTTCCGCGCCGACCTGGCGCGCTTCGTGGGCGTTTGCCGGGTGGTGAAGGGGCTAAAGAACGCTCGCTTTGGCGCCATCGGCGCGCGGCCCGGCAACTTCAACACCATGCGCTTTAGCGAGAAAATGCTCCAGAACTACGGCATGAGCGTGGTAACGGTGGACCTTTCGGAAATCTTCGGCAAAGCCGCCAAACTGACCGATGACGACTCTCGCGTGAAAGACAAACTGGCCGCCATCAAGGGCTATGCAAAGCACGATTCCGTCCCCTCGCCCTCGCTCCTGCGCATGGCAAAAATTGGCCTGGTTATTGAAGACTGGATGAAAGAATACGACCTGGTCGCCAGCGCCATTCAGTGCTGGACTTCGCTGCAACAGAATTATCACATCAACGTCTGTACGTTGATGAGCATGATGAGCGACCAACTCATGCCCTCGGCCTGTGAGGTAGATATTACCGGCGTGGCCTCCATGTATGCCCTTCAACTGGCCTCCGGCACGCCCAGCGCGCTGGTGGATTGGAACAACAACTACGGCGGCGACCCCGATAAATGCGTTCTGTTCCACTGCGGCAACTGGGCCAAGAGTTTCCTGCCCGATATCGAAATCAAGAATGCCGAAATTCTGGCGACCACCCTCGGCACCGAAAACACCTACGGCGCGGTGGCGGGACGCGTTCCGCCCGGCCCGCTCACCTTTGCGCGCATCAGCACCGATGACAACCAGGGACTTATCCGTACCTATGTGGGCGAAGGCATGTTCACCGATGACCCGCTCGATACCTTTGGCGCCCGCGCTGTCGTTCACGTCCCCGGCCTGCAAAAAATGATGAAATACATCTGCAAGAACGGCTTCGAGCATCACTGCGCCATGAACGCCTCGCACTCCGCCGCCATCCTGGCCGAAGCCTTCGAGACGTACTTCGGCTGGGATGTGTATCATCATGCCGGGTAAGGATGACGATGACCTGTAATATGCAGAAGGAGGTGATTGGCAAGGAAAGAGGAGATAAGAAATAAAAAGGATACAGACTGTCCATCCAGGCAAAAGGAATCTGGCAATCTGTACCCGATGGTTATGGAGAAAAATCCATAACGGCTGTATTCTACCAAACCCGTCTTATTTTGACAAAAAGGAGTAGAAAATGAAATCCCAGGTTCGTATCTTTTCCGTTCTGCTCGTCTTTGCATTCCTGATGGCGGCCTGTTCTCCCGCTGCTCAGCCTGCTCAACCGGCTCAACCGGCGGCAGATAGCGGCCCCAAGCAATATACCATCTGCTTTGCCTTCCAGGACCTGGAAACCGAGTTCTGGATGGCTGGTCACAAGGCCATCACCGAAACCCTGAAAGCGCGCGGGTACAAGGTGGTCGAAGTCAACTCGCAGGAAGATGCCAACAAGCAGTTGGAGCAGGTCAAGAACTGCATTGCCCAAAAAGTGGATGGCATCATCGTCATCCCGGTGGATGGCTCGATTGCCCTGAAACTGATTGCCGAAGCCAACAAAGCCAATATTCCGATTGGTATTTTTAACCGCCCGCCCCAGAGCGATGAAGGCAATGCCCTGACGGTGGTTGCCAACAATGAGAAAATTGCCGAAGCCACCGTCGAATACATGGCGCAGGAAGCCAAAAAACTTGGGCGCAAAGTAAAGCCGCTCATCATGGTCGGCGATTTGGGCGACCCGAATGCCGTAGGCCGCAAACAGGGCTTCTACAACGTCATCAACAAGTACCCTGACCTGTTTGAAACCCCGGTAGAAGTGGCGACCAAGTGGAACGCCGATGTAGCCCGCGACGGCCTGCAAGCCGCAATGACCGCCAATCCCGATATTGACTTCATCTTCACATCGTCCGACTTCCTCTATCCCACCATCCAGGGCGTGCTGGAGCCGCTTGGCAAGTGGAAGAAGATGGGCGAAGAAGGTCATGTCATTATGGGCGGCCTGGATGGCGACAAGACCGCCTGCTCGCTCATGCAGCCCGGCAATGCGTATGTGGACGCGACTGGCGTGCAAGACCTGTACTTCGAAGCCCAGACTCTGCTCGACGCCATCGTCAAAGCCATTGAATCTGGCGACAAGCAGCCCGATGCCTGGCTGGATGACCCCGGCTTTGCCCTCACCCAGGGCAACATGGCCCAGCGCGAACTGGATATGTGGGGCTGCAAGCTGTTCCACGGCAAATAGACATTTCTCCTTCTCCTGCGTGGGGGCGGGCCTCCGCCCGTCCCCCACGCTCTGCCCCCGAAAAAAATCACTCTCGGAAAGGACTCGGAATGACCGTTACGCCTCGTTTCTCTCCAGAATCAACCGCCGGTATGCTGAAAAAATTTTTCCAGCGGTTGCTCCTGTCGGAATTTTTCATTTTCTACCTTTGCATTGCGCTGTTTGTTGCCCTCACGCCCTTCATTCCGGTCATCGCCAGTCCCTATAATCTCTCTAACCTGCTCTCGAATACCTGGCCGCTCTTTGCCGTTGCCATTGGGCAGACCTTTGTGCTGATTATTGCCGGGATTGACCTGTCGCAAGGCGCAATCATCTCCATCACCAGCGTCATCGGCGCATCGCTGATTGCCACAAAAGTGGATTCTGCTGTCTTCGGGCAAAGCCCCATTTGGGGCAAACTGCTCTTCGAGGACGGCGCTATCCTGGCGCATACGCCGCTGGGCGTGCCGGTTGCGCTGTTGACGATGATACTGGTGGGCCTGCTCATTGGCTTCATCAACGGCGCAATTATTGCTTTCGCGCGCATTCCGGCCTTTATGGTCACGCTGGTTACGCAGATGTTCTTTGCTTCGCTGGCAATTTACTTCGTCAAATCCGAAAACATCATCAATCTGCCCAAAAGTTTCACCAGCATCGGCGCGGATTCTGGTCTGCTTTCCATCCCAATGGTGATGACGGTCATCCTGGCGGTGGCGGCGCAATTCGTCTTGAGCCGCACTGTGTTTGGGCGCTGGCTCTACTCAATTGGCACAAACCTTCGCGCCGCTGTTGTTTCGGGCGTGCCAGAGCGCAAAGTCATCATCCTGACCTACATGTTCAGCGGGTTTTGCGCCGCGTTCGCGTCTATCATTTACTCCTCGCGCATGGAAATGGGACGCCCCACCCTGGGCGCGCCGTTCCTGCTCGATATTGTCGGCGGGGCGGTCATCGGCGGCTCCAGTTTGGCGGGCGGCAAGGGCAAAGTCATCTGGACTTTTTTGGGCGTCCTGTTCCTTTCTCTGCTCGGCAATGCGCTTTCTTTGCTCAATGTACCGTTTTTCTGGATTGAAATTGTCAAAGGCTCGGTCATCCTGGCCGCCGCGCTGATTGACGTGACCCGTACCCGCATTTTGCAATACAACGTCTAAAGGTGAAGACGATGGACGATTTGATTCTTCAGTTTTGCGGCATCAACAAAAGTTTCTTTGGCGTCAAAGTGCTGAAAAACGTCAGCATTGACATTCAGCGCGGGCATGTGGTGGGGCTGATTGGCGAAAACGGCGCGGGAAAATCAACGCTCATGAACATCCTGGGCGGCGTTGTGCCATTCGATAGCGGAAAACTGCTGCTCGACGGGCAGGAATATGCCCCGCGCGACCCGGCGGAAGCCGCGCAGTTCGGCGTTGCGTTCATTCACCAGGAATTGAACCTGTTCAACAATTTGAGCATCGCCGAAAATTTCTTCATCAGTGGATTCCCAAAATGGAGAAAAACGCCGTTGATTGACCGCAAACGCATCCGACTTGCAGCGCAGGAATTCCTGGCGCAGGTCGATTTGAACGTTTCGCCAGATACAACGGTGGAAAAACTCTCCCCCGGCGAACGGCAACTGGTGGAAGTGGCAAAAGCCCTCAGCCAGGACGCGCGCATCATCATCTTCGATGAACCCACCACATCCCTCACCACCCGCGAAACCGAGCGGCTGTTCGATATCATCGAGCGGCTCAAATCTGCCGGAAAGACCATCATCTACATTTCTCACATTCTGCGCGACGTGCTGCGCCTGGCCGATGAAATTGTCGTCTTGCGCGATGGCGAAGTGGTCAAGACCGGCCCCCGGCGCGACTTCAACATCCAGACCATGATTTCCTCGATGGTTGGGCGCTATCTCGGCACGCTCTACCCGGAGCGTGCCTCTCAGCCGACCGATGAAGTCGCGCTGGAAGTGCGGCATCTTTCTAAATCAGGCATCGTGCATGACATCGCCTTCTCGCTCTATAAGGGTGAAATTTTGGGCGTCTTTGGGTTGATGGGCTCCGGGCGTTCGGAATTGGCTCAAATTCTGTTCGGCCTCGATACCTATGACACCGGCGAAATCGTGGTGCAAGGCTGCCCACGCAATCACCGCACGCCGCGCAAGAGCATTCAACAAAACATGGCCTTCGTCACCGAAAACCGGCGCGAAGAAGGGCTGTTGATGACCGCCACGGTTGCCGAAAATATGGGGCTGGTGGCCCTGCCCCGTTACGCCACATCCACCGGTGGAGTTATCCGTCAATCCCTGCTTTCGGAAGCCATCCGAAATACCGTCTCATCCCTGCGCGTCAAAGTGAACGACGCCTTCCAGAACCAGGCCAAAGGATTGAGCGGCGGCAACCAGCAAAAGGTGGTGTTGGGCAAGTGGCTGATGAATTACCCCTCCATCCTGATTGTGGATGAGCCAACGCGCGGCGTGGATGTGGGCGCGAAATACGAAATTTACTCCATCATCAACGACATCGCCGCCAAAGGCGCGGCGGTCTTGTTCATCTCTTCGGAAATCGAAGAACTGATTGGCGTGTGCGACCGCATTCTGGTGATGGGCTTTGGCGAAATTTTAGGACAATTCAGCAAATCAGAATTCAACCGCGAACGCATTTTACAAACCGCGTTTCGGGAAGGTGGCAAATGAGAATCCAGACCAATCACCGCTGGCTGCTCTTCGTCTTGCGGAATATCTCGCTCCTCTTGTTCGTGTTCATTTTCGTTGCGTTCAGCCTGTTCAATGAACGTTTTGCCTCGTTGCGCAACTTCGAGAACATCATCCTGGCCTCCGCCGATGTGGGCATTGTCGCCATTGGCATGACCTTTGTCCTGTTGACCGGCGGGATTGACCTTTCGGTCGGCGCAACCATGTACATCACTGGCGCGGTGGTGGCGCTCATGCTGGAAGACGGCTGGGGCCTGGCCGCCTCCATTCCATGCGGAATTTTGGCCGGAACGCTGTGGGGCTGTTTCAACGCACTCCTGATTAGCCGGGTACGCATCATCCCCTTCATGGTCACGCTCGGCACGCTTACCGCCGGGCGCGGCCTGGGCCTGCTCATCACCCAATCCCGCCACATCTCCGTTCCCAATGAAATGCGCTTTGGCGCCGTGCGTCTCTTCGACCTGGCGCCGATTCCCGTGCTGGTCTTTGCGTTGATGGTGCTGGTTGCGGTCGTCATTCTCAAATACACGCCCTTTGGCCGTCAGATTTACGCCATGGGCAACGATGGAGAAGCCGCCAAGAAAGCCGGTCTCAATACCACCCGCCTCACCGCGGCCGTTTACATCATCAGCGGCTTTTGCGCGGCGGTGGCGTCCATCATTTCCATCAGCCAGGTGGGCAGCGTTTCGGCCTCGTTTGGGCGGGGAATCGAATTTCAGGCCATTGCCGCCTCCGTGCTGGGCGGCACCAGCCTGTTCGGCGGCGTGGGCAACGTCTTCCCTGGCACGGTCATCGGCATTTTGTTGATTCAAATGATACAAAACGGCCTGATTTTCATGCGCGTTGACCTGTACCTGCAAGAAATGGTCAAAGCGCTGGTCATTCTCTTTGCAGTCTTCGTAGACGCGCAGCGCATGAGCCTGATTAAGCGGCTGGAACGGCGCAACATCCGGCTGGAAAAGCGGATTGCCCGGCCTGCCGAAGCAAAAAAACTGGAGTGGACGGCATGGCAGTAACCCTCCTCGGTCTCGACATCGGCACCACTGGCTGTAAAGCCCTCTTGTTCGACAGCGATGGCGCTTTGCTTGCCAAAGCCTCGCGCGAATACGCCGTCTCCTTTCCCCACCCGCAGTGGGCCGAACAGGATATGGAAACCGTCTGGCGGCTGGCGCAGCAAGCCATCCGCGAGGCTCTGGCCGCCGCGAAGGTAAACGAAATTGCCGCCATTGCTCTTTCGGTACACGGCGAAGCCATCACCCCGGTGGACCGCAACGGCCACCCCCTGCGCCCCACCATTTTGGGCATGGATACCCGCACCGACGCGCAAAATGACTATCTGCGCGAACGATTTGGCGGTCAGGCGCTCTTTCAGCGCACGGGCATGCCCATTCACACCATTAACACCCTGCCCAAACTCCTGTGGCTGCGCCAGAACGAACCGGAAATATGGAAAACCGCCGATAAATTTTTGCTGGTCGAAGATTTTCTCATCCACAAACTGACTGGTCAGGCCGTCATCAGCGACTGCCTGGCTTCGCGCACCCAACTGTTTGGCCTGGCGCGCGGCAATTGGGATGAGGAGATTCTGGCCGATTTGGGACTGGATTCATCCCGCCTGGCGCAAATCCGCCCTTCGGGAGCGCCCGCTGGAACGCTCAAGCCGGAACTTGCCTCCAATTTCGGGCTGATTCGCCCCCCGCTCATTGTCACCGGCGGACACGACCAGGCCTGCGGCGCGCTGGGGGTTGGCTCCACCACGCCAGGGATTGCCTCCGTCTCCACCGGCACCGCGGAAGTGGTCGAACTGGCGCTTGCTTCCCCCAACGTCAGCCAGCCGCTCTACCAGGGCAATCTCTCCGTCTATCGGCATGTTGTCCCCGGCCTGTTTCTGGCAATGACTCTCAACCACAGCGGCGGCCTTTCGCTGCGCTGGCTGCGCGATAATTTTTGTGAACCGCAGCGCGCGCAGGCCGACCAAAGCGGCGCGGACGCCTACGACCTGATGGTATCGGGCGCGCCCGAAGGTCCTACTGGCTTGCTCGTCCTGCCGCATTTCTCCGGCAGCGGCACGCCGACCTTCGATACCCAATCCAAAGCCGCCATTCTCGGCCTGACGTTTTCCCACGACCGCCCGGCCCTCGCCAAAGCCTTTCTCGAAGGCCTGACCTATGAACTGCGCCTGAACCTGGATTTACTGCGCTCAGGTGGCGCGCAAATTGATGTGCTGCGCGCCATTGGCGGCGGCGCGAAATCCAAATTGTGGCTGCAACTCAAAGCAGATATTACCGGCATTCCGGTCGTCACCCCCAAAATCACCGAAGCCGCCGGGTTCGGCGCGGCGCTGCTGGCCGGGGTGGGCGCGGGGGTTTTCCTCTCCGCTGCCGAAGCCGCCAACCGCTTTTTGCAACTGACCGATACCTACGAACCGGATTCCGCCCGTCACGCCGCCTACACCCGCCAGTTCGAACTCTACCGGCAGGTTTACCCCGCTGTTGCGCCGATTACACATCAACTCTAACCGGGCTCCAACGTCTCCTGACTTTGGAGGGTCATGCGAAAGTCTGGAGACTTTCGATTCCGAGGAATTCATCATGCAAACCACTCTCCACCTATCCCCCGACCAATTTACCGCCCAAGAAACCTTGCTTGCCGAACGCGGCGAACTGACCGCCAGCATCTTCCGCTACCCCAGCGGAGTCTGCGCCTTGCGTCTGAAAAACGCCCTCGGCGAGTTGGTCATGTTACCGTATCAAGGCCAGCAAATCTGGGATGCAACCCTGCGCGGGCGGCGGCTGACGATGAAATCCATGTTCAGCCAGCCCTACCCCACGCGCGACTTCCTCGCCACCTATGGCGGCTTCCTGTTGCATTGCGGGGCAACTGCCATGGGTGCTCCCGGCGCGCAAGATACCCATCCCTTGCACGGCGAATTGCCGAACGCGCCCTACCAGTCGGCAGACCTGGTTTTTGGCGCAGATGAAAAAGGCGAATATCTTGGCCTGACTGGCTGTTACCGTCACACTGTGGCCTTCAACTACAATTACACCGCCACGCCGCTGGTCAAACTCTACGCCGCCTCATCTGTTTTCACCGTCTCGATGACCATTCACAACCTGAAAGCCAGCCCCATGCCGCTCATGTTCCTCGAGCATGTCAACTTTCGCCCGGTAGATGGCGGGCGGCTGGCCCAGAGCGTTGTTTGCGACCCTGAAAATATGCGCGTGCGCGCCAACATCCCGCCCTTCATGGAAGTTGCCCCCGGCTACCGCGAATTCGTCAAAATTTTGCAGGAACACCCCGAAAAACACCTCGTTTTTGACCCCGGCCTGGTTTACGACCCGGAGATGGTGCTTTACCTGAATTATCAAGCCGATGAAAATGGTTGGGCGCGCACCCTGCACATTCATCCCGATGGTTCTGCCGATGTTGTTCGTCACCGTCCTGAGCAGTTGAATCATGGCGTGCGCTGGATTTGCCGCACCGCCGACCAGGAGGCGCTGGGCATGGAACCCTGCACCGCCGAAGTGGAAGGCTTCAGCGCCGAAAAAGCCAAAGGCAATCTTCGTACGCTTTTGGGTGGCGAGATATTCACGTCAGAACTGGAAGTAGGCGTCTTAAGCCCCGATGAAACCCGCGCCGAGGAAATGCGCATCGAACAAACTCTGTCGGGCGGCGCGCAATGAGTATCATCCTGGCCCCGTCGCTTCTCTCGGCCGATTTTTCCTGCCTGGGCGAACAGCTTGCCACCCTTGAGCAGGCTGGCGCAGATTGGATTCATGTCGATGTGATGGACGGCCATTTCGTCCCGAACCTGAGTTTTGGCCCCTTCATTCTCCCCATCATCAAGAAACATTCCCGTTTACCAATCGATGTCCACCTGATGATTGCCAACCCGGATGCGCTCATCCCGGCCTTCATCGCAGGCGGCGCGAACTACATTACCGTCCATGTCGAGACCTGTCCGCACCTGTACCGGACTTTGCAGACCATCCGCGCGGCGGGTTGCAAAGCAGGTGCAGCGCTCAACCCCGCCACGCCGGTTGAGAGCCTGCGCGAAGTCGTCCATTTGCTCGATTTGGTGCTGGTGCTGGGGAATAATCCGGGTTTCTCCGGGCAGGGCTGGTTTTCCGAAATGGCTGCAAAAATCAGCCGGGTGGCGCACTTTCTGGAGCAGGCGGAGTCAGCGGCCATCATCCAGGTTGACGGTGGTATGACTGCCCAAACCCTGCCAGAAGCCTATCAGGCCGGGGCGTGCGCTTTTGTCAGCGGCAGCGCCATTTTCCAGCACCCGGATGGAATCTTTACGGGGATTAAGTCGCTGCGTGCCGCTATCGCAACATCGAATCTGGCTTTGTAACCTGGGAATCAATCGACTATAACGCGGCAGAAGTCAATTAATCGTTCGCGCGCTGGAGATTATGAGTTTGTCAACATTTTCGCGGTAATCTGGTCGGTAATCAGTACATCGAGCAATTTTCCTCGCAGCGCGGCGCGGATTGCGTCAATTTTATTTTCGCCCCCGGCAACGCCAACCACGCGAGGTACTTGAAGCAATTGTTTGAGTTCGATTCCGATAATACGCTCATTCAACTCCACTTGCACTGGCTCTCCATTTACATTGATAAAGCGATTGGCAATATCGCCCACGGCGCCATTCGCAATGGCTTCATCCAGGTCGGCCTGGGTCAGGATGGTTTCATCTCGGGTGGCGATGGTGTAAGAATTGAGCGAACCAATTCCAACAAAGGCCAGCGTGATTTTGGGAAGCAGACTCATCGCCGCGCGAACATGTTCATCCATCAGGTAAACTTCTCGCGTTTCTCGATTTTGCACCACCCCCGGCGCAGGTAAGAGCGCCAGTTTGCAGGCAAGCATGCGCGCCATGGCGCGGCACAATTCTGTGGCATGAGCTTCAGATTCAGGTTTGCCGATGCCTCCGGTCATCTGAACAATGCGCACATTGGGGAAATTCTTTGGCTCAAGCGCAGCCACCATGCCGCGAATTGTATATCCCCAGGAAACGCCAATCACATCTTCCGGACCTATGACCCGGAACAGGTAACTCGCGGCAGCCGCGCCCAGCTCTCTGGCAATGATTTGCGGAGAATGGGTGTCAGGCACATCTACGATAATGACTTCTTCTATGCCAAATTTTTGCTCGATGAGCGATTCCAATGCCGCATAGGTTCCTGTGGGGGGGATGACCATAATCTTGACGATGCCCGTCTCTCGCGCCTGCGCCAGCAGCCGCGAGATGGTTGAGCGTGAAATGTGCAGCCGGGCCACAATTTCATCTTGATTGAAATTATCTTCGTAATACAATTTGCTGACTTTGGTCAGTAGACGGAAATCAATTTGATTTTTTGCGCGCGCCATAATATCCCTAAAACAGGAGAGTGTCTGGATTATAACCACTTTTACGGTTGTGCTTTTCCAAATCACGCTCCAGTTTCATCCAAAATGAGGGGCAACGGCGCGGTTCATGGTTATAATTTTCAGCATGCCTATTCGCCTGCTCGCCACCAAATTTCACATTCCGCCCTGGCGGGCTGGGCTGGTGGCGCGCCCGCGCCTGTTGGAAGAACTTCAAAATGGATGGGTGGAAAACCGCAAACTGACCCTCGTTTCGGCTCCGGCGGGTTATGGCAAGACCACCATTGTGGCAGAATGGCTTGCCCAACTCCAATCTGACCCTGAAAACCGAACCCCCTGCCTTTCCTGGCTCTCCCTCGATGAAGCCGACAACGACCCGGCGCGCTTTTTGCGCTACTTCCTGGCTGCCTTCCAGCGCATAGACCCTGCGCTCGGCGGGCAGGCGCAAGCCCTTTTAGACATGCCAAACCTGCCGCCGCTCTCCAGCCTGCTGGATGACCTGCTTAACGACCTGGCGGCGCTCGCTTCTCCGCTAGTGCTGGTTCTCGACGATTATCACGTCATCACCAACCCCCAGATTCATGCCGCCCTGGATTATTTCCTCGAACACCAACCGGCCTCCCTTCACCTGGTACTGACCACGCGTTTCGACCCGCCCCTGCCGCTGGCCCGGCTGCGCGCCCGCCGCCAGATGACCGAACTGCGCGCTCGCAACCTGCGCTTCACGCCAGACGAAGCCCGCGCCTTCTTCGGTCTGGCAAACCTGCCGCTGGCTGAAAGCGCCCTGCGCGCCCTGGGTGAACGTACCGAAGGCTGGGCGGCAGGCTTGCAGTTGGCGGCTCTGGCTTTGCAACACCAGCCTGACCCGGCATCTTTCATTGGGACTTTTCGCGGGAGTCACCGTTACGTGCTGGATTACCTGGCCGGGGAAGTCATTCAGCAGCAGAGCCAGGAGATACGCGCCTTCCTGACGCGCACCAGCATCCTCGACCGTTTCAATGCCGACCTGTGCAACGCGCTCACCGGGCGCGAGGATTCTCAGGCAATCATCACCCGGCTGGAGCAATCCAACCTGTTTATTGTCCCGCTCGATGACGAACGCTGCTGGTATCGTTATCACCACCTGTTTGCCGATTATCTGCGCAGTTTGCTTTCGAAAACCGAACAAGCCGCCTTGTGTCAGAAAGCCGCCGCCTGGCACGAAAAAAACGACTTTTCGACCGAAGCCGTTCGTTACGCATTGGCTTGCGGCCATGCTGATTTTGCCGCGCAGGTGATTGAACATGCCCTGGGGAAAAACGCCACCTGGTCCGATGGCAACCTGGCGCAACTGGTGTCCTGGCTCGAGGCGTTGCCAGACGAATGTTTCCAGGCCCGCCCGCGTTTGGCGCTTCATGCTGCCCGCGCATTTTATGTGCAGGGGCGTTTTACAACCTCGGAAGCGCGGCTGACTCAGGCGGAGCAATTCCTGCAAAATCAGCCTGCCGAGTCAGAGACAGAGCAATTGTGGGCCATTGCGCATCTCCATCGTGGAGCAATTGCCTCGGTACGCGGTGAATTCCAAAAAGTCCTTGCGCTGGTTCCGCCTGCGCAGGCCCGTATTCCGCCTGAAAACCACCTGGCGCACGCCCGCGCCTTTTTTAGCCTGGGCATTGCTTATGAAAATGCCGGGCAGCCTGAACGGGCCATCGAAAACTACATCCAATCCAGCGCGGAAGCGCGCGCGGCGGGCGTTCTCTTTCTGGCAATAAGCGGTTTGTGCTCGGCGGCCCAGGCGCAAATGCAGCAAGGACGCTTGCGGCTTGCTGAGAATTTTTGCCTGGAGGCAATCCAATGGGCGGGCGGAAGGCGCATTCCGCCTGTGGGCCTGGCCTGGGGCATTTTGGGGGCAATTGCGATTGAACGGAATGACCTGCCCGCCGCCGAGCGGCATTTGCGCGACGGGATTGCCCTCTCCCGGCAGGGGGGCTTGCGCTCTGACCTGATTGTGGAGCTATTTTCGCTGGGGCGATTGTGCGCCTGCCAGGGCAATCCCGCTGGGATGCAGTCCGCGATGGACGAGGCCCTGTCTATCATTCGCTCAGTCAACATTCCTCGCTCAGAGCAATTGGCTTATGCCCATATTGCCCGCCATCAACACTTCGTCGGCCAAACGGATGCGGCTTTACGTTGGGCCGACGAATACCGCTCACAACAACCGGAGGAGTTCGCAGACCTGACCCTGGCGCGGATTTTGCTTTCGACCAATTGCCTGGAGTCCCTGCCCGAAATTCTGTACCCGATTTTGGAAAAAGCGGCTGCGGTTGGGCGAATACCAACTGTGTTCGAAGCCATGCTGCTCCTGGGGCTGTATTCTCGCGCGCGGGGAGAGACTGCCCTGGCGTTGGAATGGCTGGCGAAGTCGTTGGAGCGGGCTGCTCCCGAAGGATACCTTCGTATTTTCCTCGATGAAGGGCCGCCGCTGCTCGACCTGCTGCCCAGGGTTCGGCGCGCCGCGCCCGGGCTGGTGGACGCCCTCTTGAACGCCACCTCAGCCCCAGCGGAGTCCCGCTCCTCGCCCCTCGCTCAGTTGCCCGACCCGTTGAGCGAGCAGGAAATCCGGGTGTTGAAACTGGTCGTGGCCGGGAAATCCAATGTAGAAATCGCCGATGAACTGGTCATCAGCGTTGGGACAGCCAAGTGGCATGTCCACAATGTGCTGCAAAAATTGGGAGCAAAAAACCGCCCGCAGGCGATTGTCCGCGCCAGGGAACTGGGTTTTTAATCCGCCATTGGCGCACAATCGAGCCGCGTAAGCGGCTTTTTTGTTTAACCTACCCGCCCAACCTATCCGGGGATAGGGGACAACTTGACTTGCAGGAGATACACTGCAACCATCACCGTACTTGAGAAAGGAAATGTCTATGAAACCAGAATATTCAAACCTGATTCTCTTTTTGGGAGTGGCGTGTTTTCTCGTTGGCGCCATTGCCCTGCTTTTGGGGCGATTGGAATCTCCGTTGAATGTGATATTGCCTGCCCTCGGCTTGGTTTTGGTTGGAGTTGGCGCGGCGGCAAAGCGCTTATTTACCAAAGGGGATTGAATGAATCACAGTGACCGTTCCATCATTTACCGAATCCGGGTGGAGGGACATGTCCGCGAGGACTGGTTCGAAGGTCTGGTGATTGCCCTGCGTCCTGACGGCGAGACCGTGCTCAGCGGGCGAATGGACCAGGCCGCGCTGCATGGCGTCCTCGGGCGCATCCGTGACCTGGGGCTGGTGCTGCTCTCTCTCCAAAGTTATCCCAACAAAAATGAAAAAGGAGTTTCCCATGAATAAACCCAAAAAAATCGGAGGCGGTATGCTCTTCCTGCTGATTCCCCTGCTCCTGCTGGCCGCTTTTGTGCTGTATTCACAGTGGGCGGCCCATACCCCCGCCATTCTCGGCGCGGACGGAAAGCCCCTGCCCGGCAGTATTGCCTCGCTCGAAAAAGTCAAACTGGGCGGTGTGGACCAGTGGCTCATCATTCGCGGTCACGATGTTAATAAACCCGTTTTGCTCTTTCTCTCTGGCGGCCCTGGCGCAAGCGAGGCGGCGCGCGTGCTGCGCTTCAACCGCGAGCTGGAAAAGCACTTCGTGGTCGTCATCTGGGAACAGCGCGGCTGCGGCAAATCGTACCCATCCATCAATCCCAAATCTGGCCTGACCGTTGACCAGTATGTTGCCGACCTCATCGAACTGACCGACATGCTGCGCGCGCGCTTCGACGAACAGAAAATCTACCTGGTGGGTCACTCGTGGGGAACCATCATCGGTCTGCTGGCCGCCCAACAGCGCCCCGACCTGTTCCATGCTTACATCGGCACCGCCCAGATGGTGGATGTGCTGGAAACCGACCAGATGATTTATGACCTTATGCTGGAACATGCTCGCCAAACCGGTGATATGGCTTTTGCGCAAACTCTCGAAAAGCAAGGCCCGCCGCCTTATTTGGGCCAGAACCCCATCCAACCTTATGCCACCCTGTTTGGACGCGAGTATCAGGCGTTTGAAGTACCGCACATTAAGGATGAAACCTATCGCCGCGAGGGAGACGCCATCCTGCTCATGCTCAAACAGCCTGAATATGGCTGGCTCGACCGAATTTACTATCTGCTTGGGCTGATGAACACCTTCAATGTGGTTTACCCTCAGTTGCAGGAGATGGACTTCCGCGTGGACGCCGCCCGCCTCGACCTGCCTGTTTACATCGTGCTGGGGCGGCATGACATGAACAATCCCTCCCCTCTTCCTGAAGAATACTTCCACTTACTCGAAGCGCCGAAAAAAGAATTGATTTTCTTTGAAGATTCTGGTCACGGCATGCTCTGGCAGGAAACCGACAAGTTTCACCGCTTGATGGTGGAGACCGTCCTGCCTGAAACATACCGCTAAACAGGAGAGACCAATGACAACCACCCTGCAAACCACTTCCGTGACTCAAACGAATACCGGGCGACCGTTTTCCCTCAGTCTTTACCTGCTGATAGTCTTTGCCCTTTCGTGGCCGCCGCAAATTGTTTATGCCTTATGGAGCAACGACCCGACCAGTGGCTATCTGCTCAGTTCGTTCTCGATGGTCATGGTTACAGTTGGAACGTTTATTGCCGGACGTTGGGTTTTCCGCGACGGCTTCAAAAATATGGGCTGGCGCTGGGGCAAACCCAAACATTACCTGGCTGTTTTTGCCCTGGCGCTGTTCATCTTTGGCGCGCCGGTCCTGCTCGAGAACCTGCTTGGCCTGCGCCGCCTGCCCGAAAACATCTCCGCCGGGGCGCTTCTGGGCAGTTTCCTGACCAGTTTTATCCTGACCATCATTCCCGGTTTTGGCGAGGAGTTCGGCTGGCGAGCCTACCTGCTGCCGCGCCTGGCGCAGCGCTATAGCCTGCGCAAAGCCCTGCTGCTCCACGCCTTTATCTGGTGGGCCTGGCATATCCCGGTATTGGCCAAAATCGGTTGGCAAGTGGAAGGCGCGCAGGCCAATCCCTGGCTCTCGGTCATCGTGACCCTGCTTATCAGCCTGCTGCCTGCCATGATGAACGCTGTCTTGTATGCCTATGTTTGGAAAGCCTCCCAAAGCCTGGCGGTGGTTAGCGTGTATCATTCGGCTTACGATGAAGTCCGCGACGCCCTCGACCGGGGCATTGGTTTCGGTCCGCTGGTCAGCATTTGGGAGATGTCCGTTACGCTGGTCTTTGGCGCTGTCCTGCTTTGGAAAGCGGATTGGTCGCCGCTATTCGCGCCAAAAGAGGACCAGCCGCTGCGTAGACTTGTAGGATAACGGAGGCTGAAATGCGCATTGTTTTCTTTTGCGCGGGGTCTCAGGGCGATATTCAGCCCTGCCTTCGGCTGGGCAAAGGATTGCAGCAGGCGGGGTTTGATGTATCCCTGGCGGCCCCGCAGAACTTTGCCGCCCTGGCGCGCGACGCAGGGCTGCCTTTCCACGCCCTGCGCGGGGATGTGCAGCAAATGATGGCGGGCGAGGCCGGGCAAAAGTACATGGAATCGGGCGGCGGGAACCCGCTCCATTCCATTCTGGCGATGCGCAAAATGCTTGGGCCGGTGGCCCTTCAAATGGCAGAGGATGCACTGGCAGCCTGCCGTCAGGCCGATGCTTTCATCACTCTGGCCGTGTTTGCCCCATTAGGGGTCACCCTTGCGGAAATCTGTGGCATTCCGCTCATCCTGGTTGAGCCGACGCCGGTGCTGCCAACGGGCGATTTCCCTGCCCCTGGCTGGCCTATCCAAAAAGACCTGGGCCGGTGGCACAACCGCTTTTCTGGCTTTGCCATGCTGGAAGTCATCTGGCAGTGGTATCGGCCTTTTGTCAACCAGTTTCGCCAGCGTTTTGGCCTGCGCTCCCTGAACAGCGCGGATTTTTACCGCGCCCTGACCGCTGTCCCGCTCTTGGGCGCGTACAGCCCGGCGGTGATTCGTCATCCACAGGATTGGCCAGGGAATGCCCACATCACAGGTTACTGGTTCGATGACGCGCAGGCCGCCTGGCAGCCTGCCGCTGGCCTGCAGGCTTTTCTCGACCAGGGCGAGCCGCCGGTGTATGTTGGGTTTGGCAGCATGGCGGGGCGCTATCCGCGCCGTCTTGCCGGGATTGTGCTGGATGCCCTGGCGCAAAGCGGACAGCGCGGTATTCTGGCGGCAGGCTGGGGCGGGTTGAACGCGCTGGATGCGCCGGAGAATGTTTTTATCTTGAAAGAAGCGCCGCATGGCTGGCTGTTCCCGCGCATGGCCGCCGTTGTCCATCACGGCGGCGCAGGGACGACCGCCGAGGGCTTGCGCGCCGGGAAAGCGGCTGTGATTGTCCCCTTCATCGTGGATCAACTGTTCTGGGGCAAGCGTGTTCAGGCGCTGGGCGCGGGGGCAGAACCGATTCCTGCCCGACGATTGACATCCGCCCATTTGGCAGCAGCCATTGACAGGGCTGTCAGTGAACCAACCATGCGCGAGCGGGCCAAAGCGCTGGGACGCGCTATCCGCGCCGAAAATGGCGTAAAGACTGCCGTTGCAATCATCCGCCAACACCTGGGAGCGTAAAATGAACAGTGCCGGATATAAAACCCTGCCTTTTCCGAAAATCCGCCGCCTGATGGAAGATGGCGGGCGGCTGGGCCGCGAGAAGCACCTGATTCACGGTCTGTTCGAAATGGATGTGACCGAGGTCCGACGCGCCATTCGGCAATACCGCGCTCGCGCTGGTCAGGGACTTTCGTTTATGGCGTTTGTGATAGCCTGCGTGGGTCGGGCAGTGGCGCGCCACAAACCCATCCAGGCTTGCCGCGCCTGGGGCGATAAAATTGTCTTGTTCGATGAGGTGGATGTCAATACCATGTTCGAGGTCGATGTGGCTGGGCAGAAAATCATCCGTCCGCATATTTTGCGCGCCGTGAACCGCAAAAGCCCAACCGAGATTCATGCCGAAATTCGCGCGTTTCAGGCCAATCATGCCGAAAGCCGCGAAAGCAAATTGATTGACTGGTTCGTTTTGTTGCCCGGCGTCCTGCGGCGTTTTTTTCTGCGAATGTTGTTCCGAAACCCGCGCTGGCTGAAAGAGATGAACGGCACCGTGGCGCTGACCTCGGTGGGCATGTTTGGAGCGGGCGGCGGCTGGGGACTGCCGGTTTCCAATCACACGCTTCAGATTACGCTGGGCGGCATTGCCAGACGGCCAGCCCTGGTGGATGGCCGTCTGGAAAATCGCCAGGTATTGTGCGTGACCATCAGTTTTGACCACGACCTGGTGGATGGCGCGCCCGCCGCCCGTTTTGCCCAAACGCTCAAAGAACTCATCGAAGGACGGGCGGTTTTGGATGAGTTGAAAATGCAATCGCAAATGTGATGAAACAGGAACAGACCATGACTATCACTCATATCGATTTTGTGCTTAACCACAAGCCGGGCATTTTGAAAGTTGAATACGAACCCAACCAAAGCGCAGAAAAATCTGGCTTTGACCTGTTTGCCGGGAACGGCTTTGATGTTAAGATGTGCATTGGCTATCCGACCATGCGCGCCCGCATTGAATCTTATGATGGTATGGGCTATGCCACCGCCTGCGCCTGGATTCAAATCGTCACCCGGCGGGAATTTCATTCTCTCAAAGCAGCCCAACCGACGACCGGTCTGCCCAGCGTGGACACGCACCCAACTCTGGCCGATTCAGGCATCCCGTTTTTTGCGTTTGGCTTCCCGGCCGAGATTTTCGATGCTCCCTGCAACAACCTGAACGGCCTTGCCAAATTGGAGTGGTTGGCTGATACTTTCTTTGTGACCATGCCGACTCGGGCGAATGAGTACACCATTTCCTGCCTGGCGGGTTTTCGCTGGGGCTACACCGAATATGACCTGGATGGAAAACGACAGGTGGACATCAGCCCCTTGATGGTTACGGGGCCGGTGGCATGGAATCAGCACCTTCTCTTACTACAAAACCAGTTTTCTAAATGGAGATACTATGAATCTAAATGACTGTCAACGTGAAATGCGTTCCGCCTTTCTGGGCGGGTTTGCCGGGCAATTGGTATCTGGGGTGATTTGGCTGGTCGCTGCTGCGCTTGGCACCTGGCTCTCGCCGGGCGTGGGCATGGCCGCGCTTTTTTTTGGCAGCATGGGCATTTTCCCGCTGACTCAGGGTGTGGTGCGGCTGCTGGGCCGTTCTGGCAAAGTCAGCCCGAGGAACGAACTGTGGGCGCTTGGCTCGCAGGTTGCTTTTACCGTGCCGCTCAACTTCCTCCTGGTGGGCGCGGCCACGCTTTACCGTGAGAATTGGTTTTTTCCGGCGGCGATGGTGGTGGTTGGCGCGCATTACCTGCCCTTCATCACCTTGTACGGGATGAAAATGTTCGGTCTCCTGGCGGGTCTGCTGGTTGTCGCCGGGGCTGGCCTGGCGCTGTATGGCCCGGACGTTTTTAGCCTGGGCGGCTGGCTGACAGCCATCTTGTTGATTGTTTTTGCCTTTTTGGGAAGGCATTTTGTCTTACGGGAGGAACTGCGGTAAATATGAAAAACAAGCGCGTCCTTTTTGAAACCACCGTTATCACCATTGTTACCCTGTTGGGTATGCTGCTCATCCCAACCGCCAAAACGCTGTTTGCACTTTTGCCGGTCGTTTACCTGCTGGTAGAACGGCGACTGCGCAGGCGCGCCTGGGGAGAGTTGGGGTTTAAAGTTCACACGTTTTGGGACGATTTGCGCGCCAACTGAGTTTTGTTTCTCCTCCTGGGGTTCGTCATTCAGCCCGTCGTTGCTTGGTGGGCAAGAGCCTATTTCCCGGCTTTCCTGGCGCATGTCCAGGCGCGTCTGCCTTTCGAGGCGGGGTGTCTTGCTGCTCCTGCTGGCGGTTTCCCTGTTGGGCGAGGAGATGACTTGCCGGACGTTGATTTAGAGGGCCGACTCGCTCCCTTTATCGGCATCCCGGCAGCGGTGGGGATGGCTTCGCTCCTGTTTGGGCTGGCGCATCTGCTGGGGGATGTTTTCGGGCTGGTGGTGCTGGCTTCAGTTTGATGAAAAGGATAAAGTAATGAGAAAAATTCTAATTGTTCCCGCCTTTTTGTTTCTTGTCATCTTATTCTCCGCCTGCCTGTCTGGCTGTACAGCGCAGGGGTCGGAGGTGCCAGCGGAGTATCGCTGGGCCAGCGTAGAAGGGAGCCAGGTGCAGGAAGCCCGGGCTGGTGAACAGTTTTACTTCAATATTCTGGTCGATGAAGGCATGATTGCGGAAGGTTCGCCGGTCAACATCAAGGTCAGCGGCAAGGTCAGCAGCGGCTCGGTGCGGTTCGAACTGCGCCGTCCGGATGGATACCCGGTCTGGCATTCCGGGACGATTAACCCGGGCGATTACAGCATTAGCACAACGTATGCCATTCCCGCCGACCAAACCGGAACGTATACGCTGGGCCTGGTCTATAGCGCGAATACCACTGCCATTTACAACCTGGGCTGGCATGCCCTCCGGCTTGACCCGATGATTCTCCTGCCTGGTATAGGCATGACCCTGGTAGCGCTGGCCTTCGTCATTTATGCTGCCCACCAGAAAATCTTGGGGTGGCGATACCTGGGACTGGGTGCATTGTTCTGGGTGTTGACGGTGACCGTCAAGTTTGCCTTTGCCATTCCGGTTAATCCCCTGGTTTATCAGGCGTTGGGAGTCACAAGCGACCGGCTTTTCTCGCCTGGCAACCTGGTTGCGTATCTTTATATCGGCGCGTTGACCGGTGTTTTTGAGGCGGGGCTGGCCTGGTTTATCTTGAGCAAGATACGCTGGGGGCAGGCAAGCTGGAGTGAGGCGCTGGTTTTTGGGATTGGCTTTGGAGCCATTGAAGCCTTTTTGCTCGGCCTGGTTGGGTTCGGCTCTTCCCTGGCGGCCCTTCTGTCGCCGGATGTGCTTCCCGTTTCTGCCCTGGGCAGCCTGGCGAACAATGCCACGCTCGGCATGGGGCTGGCTCCCGTTGTCGAGCGGCTGTCGGTCATTTTTGCGCATATCTTTTCTTGTGTTTTGATTCTTTACGGAATTGTCAGCGGTGAATCCAAATGGGGGTGGCTTGCCATTCTCTACAAAACCTTGCTGGATGCGCCCGCCGGGTTTGCGGCTTTCTGGGGCGCAAACACGCTCGAAAAAATCTGGACACTGGAGGCGGTGATTGCCATCTTTGGATTGGTCGGCCTGTGGGGAACCATCCAGGTTGCATTGCGCTACCCGCAGCGCCCCAACGATTGATGGGCGGCCCGGCTCACAGGTTGCCCTTGCCGCGCTGTTTGATTTTCTCCTGGTGGAATATAGCCAGAGAGGGGCAAGGCAGCCAGACCGCGTGGCGGAAAATGCCTGTTTGTGAGAATCGTTCATATCGATTCCACCTGCTGCCCCTTTTGGTAGAATCATGGCATGAAAACAGCATCCCTGTCTGAATACCTCGCTCAAACTGCTCCTGGCGTGTTGACCATCGGCAGGGCACGCATGGCGTTTTTCGATATCGAATCTGGCTTTTGGAGCCTGCGCCGCCAGGTGGAAAGCCTGTTGGGAACAAAAACAGCGGAGAAAATCTTTCAGCAGGCGGGCGCGGATGGGGGCGCTTCGTATGCTGTTACGAAAGGGCGCTCAGACCAACCGCAAGCGCAAGGCATTTTGTTTTCCCAATGCGTTCAGGCTTATCAGGCGGCGGGCTTTGGCCAGTTCGATATTGTTGAGGCGGAATGGCTGCCTGGACGGGTGCGCCTTCAGGGGCGGGATGCTTTTGAAGCCTGGATGATGAAACGGCATGGTTGGCGCGCCTCCAGCCCGGTCTGCGCCTATACTGCCGGAGTGCTGGTGGGCTTCATCAACGCAGTTACACAGCGGCGGGATGTGGTTTGTATCGAACGACGCTGCCAGGCTTGTGGCGACGAAATTTGCGAGTTCGAATTAATTCCTGCTGCGCAGGCCAAAGGCCAGCAGGTGATTGCTTTTACGCCCGACCCGGCGCTTGGAACGCTCTCTTCCTTGTATGGCGGTCTGGATGAACCCCAACTGCGCGAAACGCTCACCCGCCTGGCTGCCAGCGAATCGCTTTTACGTTCCATTCTTGAGAACGCCCGTCATTTTGCCATTTATCGCGTCGCACTGGACCCTTTCAGCCCTTATGGGGGGCGAGTCATGCTTGCCAGCCCCTCCATCCGCGAATTAACTGGGGTGGAAGACTATTACGATTTTGCCAACTGGTTCAAAAATCTGCATCCTGAAGACGCTCCTCGTGTGCAAGAAGCCAACCGCCGCGCTTTCGAATATGGCGAGCCATACAACCAGGTGACGCGCGTTTACAATCCTCTTCAGGGACGCTGGCGCTGGGTGCAGACTATTTCCAACCCCGGCTATGATTCGGCGGGACAGTTAACTCACTTTGATGGCATGGTCATTGACCTGACCGAACAAAAAGAAGCCGAGTTGGCTTTGCAGGAAGTCAATGCCTCGTTGGAGGAGCGCGTGCGGGCGCGCACCGAAGAAATTGAACGGCGGCGCGCGACTGCCGAAAGTTTGCGAGACATTATTCGCATGATTAACTCTAACCTGCCGCTGGATGAATTTTTGGGGCGGGCAGTGGAACTGGCAGCGCGGCAATTGGGCGCGGGGGCGTGCGTTTTGCATCACTTCGACCTGGAGAAGGAAGTCATCACCCAGGCGGCCAGTTATGGTCTGGAAGGAATCTTCCCCAAACATGGCATTCGCCCGTTTTCGGCGCTTAAACCTTCGGGGGGCGAGGCTTACCTGCAGGCCTTGCTTAATCGTCAGCCGATTTATGGCAACTATCCGCCCCTGCCAGAGCGGGTGGAAGAGATTCGCCGCGACCCAGCCATCCCCGAAACCATCAAGCGTGAGCGGATTGCCTTGCGCGAGCGCTACGCCGGTTCCTTTGCCGTGCCGCTCTATATCCAGGATAAACTCTATGGCGGGATGGTTTTCTATTATGTCGAGCCGCAAGATTTTCACGAGGAACAAATTCAATTAGGGTTGGCGTTTGCCGAGCAGGTGGCGGTGGCGCTTGAGAATGCCCGCCTGCTGCAAGAGACCGAGCAGCGCCGGAATGTGGCCGAGAGCCTGCGCGAGACTCTTTCAATTTTGAACACCGCCCGGCCGCTGGATGAGATTTTGCGGCACATTGTGGCGCAGGCCCGGCAATTGCTCCATGCTCAGGCGGTGGCGGTTCACAAACTTGACCAGGCGGCGGGAATGCTTTCTCCGCAGGCTTCGGTGGGGCTTTCCGCCGAATACGCCGCGCAAATCCGCCTGCCGCTGGGGCAGGGCGCGCTGGGGCGGGCGGTTCTCACCCGTCAGCCGGTGGCCGTGAACGATACCACCCAGGTCTTTCACGGGCAGGCCGTGTACACCGCCGAAGGAGAATCGGTTTTGCTTGATACCAGCCTGACTGACCGGTTGCAGAAATTTTCTGACCGTTACGGTGCGGTATTGGCTGTGCCAATGAGCGTGCAGGGTGAAATGTACGGCGGGTTGGTGTTGTATTACCCTACGCCGCGCAACATTCAGCCGGAGGAAATTGAATTGGCTTCTGCGTTTGCCAGCCAGGCTTCGCTTGCCATCGAAAATGCTCTGCTACGCGCGCAAGCCGCCGAGGGGGCGGCGCTTTCGGAGCGCAGCCGCCTGGCGCGCGACCTGCATGATGCCGTTTCGCAGACGCTTTTTTCTGCCAGCCTGATTGCCGAAGTGTTACCCAAACTGTGGGAGCGGCAGCCCGAATCCGCCGCTCAAAAACTGGAAGAACTGCGCGAACTGACGCGCGGCGCGCTCTCTGAAATGCGCACGCTGTTGTTTGAACTGCGTCCTGCCGCGCTGGCAGAGGTGGATTTGGCCGACCTGCTGCGTCATCTGGCAAATGCTTTTACGGCGCGGGCGCGTTTGCCGGTGGAAGTCTCGGTGGAAGGGCAGTTCGACCCGCCCACCGAGGTGAAAGCCGTTTTTTACCGCGTGGCGCAGGAGGCCCTCAACAACATCACGAAACATGCGGCGGCTTCCAAGGTCTTCATTACCTTACAGAGAAAAGAAAACGCCACGCTTTTGCGCGTGCGCGATAACGGGCGCGGATTCGACCCCGGTCAGATTCCATCTGCAAGCCTGGGCCTGGGCATTATGCGTGAACGCGCCCAGGCGATTGGAGCGCATTTCGACCTCCAAAGCCGCCCTGGTGAAGGAACAACGGTCATTTTGACAAAATAAAATGGAGCCTTTCATGGAAAACAAAATTCGCGTCTTGCTGGTGGATGACCATGCGGTGGTGCGCAGCGGCCTGGCGACTTTTTTGATGACTTGCGATGATATGGAACTGGTGGGCGAGGCCGCAAGCGGCGAACAAGCCCTGGCGCGCTGTCCATTGGTTAAACCGGATGTCGTCTTGATGGATTTGGTGATGCCTGGCATGGACGGCGCGACCGCCACCCGGCGGCTGCGTGAAATCTGTCCTGAAGTGCAGGTCATCGTGCTGACCAGTTTCAAAGAGCAGGAACTGGTGCAGGGCGCGCTGCAAGCGGGGGCGATTGGCTATTTGCTCAAAGATGTGACTGCGCAGGAACTGGCCGGCGCCATCCGCGCCGCTTCGATGGGCAAACCCACCCTTGCGCCAGAAGCCGCCCAGGCGCTCATTCAGGCGGCGCGCCATCCTGCTGAAAAAGTGGGCTTTGACCTGACCGACCGCGAGCGCGAAGTGCTGGTGTTGATGGTGGAGGGCCTGAACAACAATCAGATTGCCAAACGGCTGGTGGTTAGCCCCTCGACCGCCAAATTTCATGTCAGCAGCGTGCTTTCCAAACTGGGCGCGTCCACCCGTACCGAGGCGGTGGCCATTGCCCTGCAAAACAAACTGGTCAGGTGACCAGGCTGTAGTCTGGTCAAGCGGCTAATTACAAATCTCCCCAGGCTGCCGATACAGCCTGGGGAGATTGCATTTATAGTCAGAACAGTTCAAACAAGGAGAACAGAATGAACAACAAAAATCAATTTGGATTTCTAATCATCCTGGTTTTGGCCGCCTTTACCACGCTGGCTTTCGTACTTTGGCCCACTATTAACACCGGCAATCAACAGGCAAAGGCTCGGAAGGTTGCGCAGAATTTTTACAACTGGTACCTGTCCTACGAAGGTCATCCGTTGATGGACTTTGCCTACCATGCCAGTCCGTATCTCAGCCCAGAGATGATGGCATTTCTGGACGACTTCAAACGGGATGAGATGGTTTATGACCCCCTCTTGTGCGCGCAGGACAGGCCTGGAAAAATCGAGGTTGCTCAACCGCAAATATCGGCCAACCGGGCTTTTGTGACGGTTAGCACGGATTTTGAAGGACATGCTTTTACTGTCGAGCTGGTTCGGGTTGATGGAAACTGGCTGATTGAAAAAGTGACCTGCCAGCCTTAGGTTGCTTCCTATACGTCAGGGGCGCATTTTTCGCTCCTGGCGTTTTGTAAACAGGAACTCTTCTCATGCAACTCAAAACGCCCATCATCTCGTCGAATGACACTGTCATTGAAATGCGCGGGTTGAGCAAGTCCTTTGGCGCTGTGCAGGCCCTCAAAGGGGTAGATTTGCAAGTGCCGCGCAATTCCATCTTCGGGTTTCTCGGCCCCAATGGAGCGGGCAAAACCACCACCATGAAAATTCTGCTCGGCCTGGCGCGTCCCACGGGCGGTGGTGGGACAATTTTTGGGTTGGATATTGCCCGCGAAAGCGTGGCAATCCGCGAACGCACAGGCTATTTGCCTCAGCAGCCGCGCTTCATCGATTACATGACTGCGCGCGAGAATCTCGAATTTGCCGCCCAATTCTTTTTTCGCGCCTCCCGCGCCCAAATTCGCGCGCGTTGTGACGAAATGCTCGAACTGGTTGGTCTGACCGACAAGGCCGAGCGCCCTATTGGCGGTTTTTCTGGCGGCGAGAAACAGCGGCTTGGCATTGCCCTGGCGCAAATCCACTCGCCTGAACTGCTCATTCTGGACGAGCCAGCCGCTGCGCTGGACCCGCTTGGCCGCCAATCTGTGTTGGAAATTATGGAACGCCTGCGCCGCCACGCCACCATTTTTTATTCGACCCACATCCTTGATGATGTTCAACGTGTCAGTGATACGGTTGCCATCTTGAATCATGGGCAGGTGGTGGCCAGCGGGCCCATTGAGCAACTTTTGAGCGGCAAAGACGGGCTGGTTTACACCCTCACAGTCAGGAATGCCCCGCCTGATTTCCCAGCACGACTGGAAAGCCTGCCCTGGGTCACGCAGGTTCGACCAGGCGAGAAGAACGGGCAGACGACCTGGCTGGTCAGCGTCAGCGACGAGGATGCCGCCGAAACCCATCTCCTGCGGCACGCGCTCAGCGACCCGGCCCTCAAAATCGTTGAGTTCAGCCGCAAAAAATACGAGTTGGAAGAAGTTTTCATGCAAATTGTGCGAGGTGATTCCAATGACCTCTGAACGAAATGTTCAATCTGTAAAAGAATGGCGGCCATTTCGCGGGTTTTTCAACCTGTTGCGCAAGGAAAATCGCGCCTGGTGGGGAACCCGTCGCTGGTGGCTCAATGCCCTGGTCTGGCCGGGGCTGATTGGCGGCCTGATGACCAATATGCTCTTCGTCCCCACTCTTGCTGCTCTGGCAAGCGCAGCCGAAGTTGAGCAAGCGGGCGGGCTGACGGCCTATATGGTTCAGATGGGGGCAGGCGTTCTCTTTGAGTTTGGTGCGGCAGCGCTGGCAATTGGCGTCGTCATCTTAAGCCAGGACGCAATTTTAGGAGAAAGGCAAAATGGCTTGACAGAATGGCTGCTCTCTCAGCCGGTTACGCGCCGGGCGTATTTTCTCGCCAAACTTACTGCCCATAGCCTGGCAGTGCTGGTTTTGTTGGTGGGCCTGCCAACGGCGTCTGGCTATGGGCTGTTATCCTTTCGCCTGGGCGCGCCATTTCCCGCTTTGCCCTTTCTGATGGGCGTGGGCGCGCTGACTGCGCACACGCTTTTTTACCTCACTCTCACTCTGTCGCTTGGAATATTCTTCAACAGCCGCGCGCCCATTCTGGGAATCGGATTAGGTTCTGCGTTGGGGGGCGCTTTGCTGGGTTCTTTCTTCCAGCCATTGCTGTACATCACTCCCTGGATGTTGCCCAAAGTCTCCGCGCTGGTGGCCAACCAACAGGTGGTGCCAGCCCCCATGTTCTGGGCGCCGTTCGCTGCTGCTCTGTTTTGGAGCCTGCTCTTGGTTGGCCTGGCATTGGTCAGGCTGGAGCGGATGGAATTTTAACGATTACCTGCCGGAGAACTGTCATGAAAAAATTTTTCAAACAAGTTTGGGAAGCCACCTTCCACCCTGAAACCTTCTTCCAAATCCTGCAAGACGAGACCTCCTGGAGAAGACCGTTTGCCCATCTGTTTTTGCTTGCATTATGGCTTTCCTTGGGGTCGGTCTTGGCCTGGAGCGCGGGGGTGCCTGGCGATACCCCTGTCAACTCATCGCTCGGCGCCCAAATGGACATATATCCTTACTGGCGCGATACCCTGCTGCCCAAATACGGCGCGCTTTCTTACCCATTTGCCATGGCGTTCATTATGCTGGAGATGTTCATCATCTCGTTTATCTGGATTCCAATGGTTTTCTTTGTGTTTCGGTTTTTAGGTGGAAAGCGCGAACCATGGCAGCGCAGCCTGTTACATGCCGCGCAAGGATTTATCTATGGCCTTTCCCCCTGCTTTTTTGGCGGTTTTCTACCTTATCTGGCTTTACTTACGGGGGTCTACGCCACCCTGCTGCAATTCTTTCGCGGTCCTGCCATTACGTTACAGAACAAATCATTTGTTCCCTATCTGTTTGTTGCCATCTTCCTGGCGCTTGCCATTCTGCGTTACTGGCAGGGCGCGCTTCTGTGAACCTGTCCAACTGACCAGGTGCAAATCTCCCCAGTCTGCCGATGTGACTGGGGAGGTTTGATTTTATGATGAAAGCGAAGTGCAGCCTTCTTTTCAAAACGCGCGGGCAGGGTCACTTCCTCCGCCCTGACTGCGCGCGGTTGTTGCAGACCATGAAACAAATTTTCTCTTCTTTCCTGATACTCCTCCATGCTTTGCTGGCCGCTCTCGGCGGCGGGACTCTGGCCTTTGGCATATTGGAACTCCCTCTGCCGTGGATTGTCCTCATTGCCCTGGGGGTTGCTTTGCTGGTGGGAGCGTTATGGGGTTGGGCGCTCCGTTCTCCCCTGCGGACACGCCTGCTGACCATGCTCGCCATCACTTTTGTCTTTGGATTGGGGTTGTTCAGCCTGGTTCAGATGCGCAACGCGGGGCAGGTTGGCGTCAATATATCAAACTATCGTAAAAATTTCGAACAGCTCTGGCAGGTGATGCAGGCGCATTACCCATATTTTGAAGAAAAGAACATCCACTGGAATGAAATTTACCAGCGTTATCAACCTTCGGCGCAGAGCGTACAAACCGACGCGGAATACCATGCTCTTGTTGCCAATATGCTGGCCGAATTGGGCGACCTGCACACCGGGTTGGTTCGGCCTTCTCCTGGGGAAGGGCGGATGTATTTTGGCATTGGACTGTATCTGGACGATGGCGTGGTGATAGACCAGGTGGGCGATACGGCTCATGCGGTTGGGGTTGCGCGAGGCGCGCAAATCCTTGCTGTAAATGGTCTGCCTGTGGAACAAGCCCTGGAAGCCCTGCCTGCCGCGCTCAAAGTGGGCGCGAACAGCCGCCAAAGCCGCGCGCACGCCGCCTTTCATATCCTGAGTACCTCTGAAGATGTTCTTGAATTGACCTACCAGAACCCGGACGGCCCGGCTGAAACCGTCCTCCTGCATCGCCCCCAAAAACCACCTCTGTCATACCGCCAGCAGAATGCGCGCCCCGGCGCCCTGATGAGCGCAGAAATATTGCCTTCTGGCTGGGGGCTGATTCGCATCCCGACCTTTTCTGCCCGCAAGGGTCAGGACCTGGTGGCCGAATTTGACCAGGCCCTTGAGCAGGTACGCGCTGCTTCTGGTCTGATTCTCGACCTGCGCGGCAACGGCGGCGGCGATTCGCGGCTGGCTGAACGCATGGCGGGGCGTTTTTTCTCGCAGCCCTTCTGTTACGGGCAAGACCGCTTTCGCCAGCGCCTCCCCTGGCGCGCCTGGAGCCTGCGCTTCGAGTACTGCATCCAACCGCGCGGCGAGATTGTGACCGTTGGGCTGGTTTTGTTGATGGATAACCGCAACATGAGCAGCGCCGAACAATTTATTGCCGCTTTTACCGAAAGCGGGCGCGCCATTGCCATTGGGCGGCCAAGCGGCGGCTCCAGCGGCAACCCGCTTACCTTCCCGCTGCCTGGCAACGGCCTGGCACGCTTTTCCACGGGCGCGTTTCATACCCGCTCTGGGTTATTGGTGGAAGGGAATGGCATCCAACCTGATATTCCCATCTCATACACCCTCGCCGATTTCCGGCAAGGCCGCGACCCCGACTTGCTGGCGGCTCAACAACTTGACCCAACGCAACTTTTTGCGTTGCAAAATCCAATTTCTCAAAAGGAGTCTCCTATGTTCTACATCAAACTGTTCGGTTACTTTCTGGCTTTGGCGGTGCTGTTGACCAGCATGGCCATGGCGCTGATGGGCGCGCGCTGGCAGGCGGTGGAACAATCGGCCTACGCGGGCCAACGCCGTCCGTGGTGGTTTGTGGCGGCCAGCCTCTTGCTGATTGGCTTTTACCTCTTTGCGCTTTATCACTTCATCAATGCCGCGCCCAAGACCTGGGCGGGCTGGCTGTTGATGGTCATTTTGCCCATTGGCTGGGGTTTGAAAGCCGCGCTGGTGATTTTTAACCCCCAGGGGCGCCTGGGCATTTCTGCCATCGAAGGCGACCAGAACTGGCGCAAAGTGGCGCTTGCCCGGCTGCCTGCTGCTCTTTTATTGGCCGTTCTAACCTGGTTCGCCTGATGGGAGCGGCCATGATTCGGCATTTACTGTGGGAGACGGACGACGTTTTGTTCGATACGCATCCCGCTGTTACCTATGCCATCAGCCAATCGCTCAACGAAATGGGCTGCGCCATCGCCCTCAATGTGGTGGATGGCCTCGCCCGTCAGTCACTGGAGAATTGCGTGGATACGCTGGCGGCGCGATTCAAGCTCGACTCTGCTCTGTTGCGTCAGCGTTCTGCCGAACATTATCGCCAGATTCCGCCGGAACGACAATTACCCTTTCCTGGCGTGCGTGAAGTCTGCGCCTGGGTGGTGGCAGGTGGCGGCTTAAACCTGATTGTCACCGACCGCCAAGTGGCTTCAACCCGCGCGCTGCTCTCCGCACATGCCATGACCGACTTTTTCAGCGACATCTTCAGCCTGGAACAGGGCTATCCTTGCAAGCCAAACCCGGCCATTCTGCTTGCCGCGCTTGAAAAACACGCCCTCAATCCCGCCGAAACCCTGCTCATTGGCCGCCGCGAGAGCGACATTCTGGCTGGACAGGCGGCGGGCGTGGCGACCTGTCTGCTGGACAAGAGCGCGGCACAGGTTTTCTTCAGCCTGCCCGGCCTGCGCGTGAGAGAATATCGGATGTTACTGAAATATCTGGATGAATCTTCGAAACCTTAAGCCTTGTTATAAGGGATGTAAACGATGGCATCAAATTTTTTGGAACGCACCCTGGTTGGCACCACGCATGACTTCATGCGCGTGCGGCATCTCATTTTACGCGGTAGTCAATATGAAATTGGCGCCCGGCTGGCGCAAATTGGACTGTATGAGCATGGCGTTCGCAAAGCACCTGCTGCCGAGCCGCTCAAAGTGCGCGCCCAGCGCCGCTACATGCAAAAAAACTTCCCGCTGCATTACGAACGCATGTGCGGCGCTGCCGATGCCCTGAAAATTGACCTGGAAAAAGACGAGGTCGATTGCAGCTATCTGAACTATGCTCCGCGTCTGCCTGCTTGTTCTACTGCCTTTTATCCTCCGGCCTACACCACCGATTCGCACCCTCTGCTCAGCCGTAACTTCGATTTCACGACCGGGACGTTTATGGCAACTGTGCCTGCCCCGGGTGAACTGCCCGCCGTCTCCCGGCCCTATGTCATCGAATCTTACCCTGATAAGGGCTATCCCAGTCTCTATCTGGCAGCCTTCGATTTACTGGCCGGTTGCACCGATGGAATCAACGCTGCCGGGCTGATGGTGGCGCTCAATGCTGATGCCGAATCTACGGCTGGTTTTCCGCTCCAACCCGCTTGTGGAAGCGCCGTAGGCGTGAGTGAAATTCAACTGCCGCGCTTGTTACTGGATACTTGCGCCACGGTAGCCGAAGCCAGAGAACTTTTGCTGGAGACCAAGCACTTCTACATGTGCGCTCCCTGTCATTACCTCATTGCCGACCGTTCCGGGCAATCTTTTGTATGGGAGTTCTCGCCCACCCGTAACGTGGAATACATCCTCGAGGGACATGAACGCCCGCAAATTCTCACCAATCACCTCTTGCACCGTCATCCTTCTTCAGATGACCTGCCGCGCGAAAACTTTGCCGCTGGAACGTTTGCCCGCTATTGCGCGCTGAACGCTCAAATTCAACAATCCCATGCGCCTTTCAGCCGCGAACAAATTCGAGCCATTCACGCTTCAGTGGCTATTACCGATGAATCTTATCCCGAACCACAACCGGTCCCAGACCGCACCCTCTGGCACGCTCTCTACGATGCTGAAGCACTCGCTCTGGAGATTGATTTCTATCTGGGCGATGATTCTGCCCGTCGCCCGCGTCGTTCGGGTTATTTTCACTTTGCGCTCAACGAAAAATAGGAGACTTCAGCCCATGAACGCCAAGAACTTCCTCGCCTATGTTTGGAAACTGCCTTTGTGCAGCCTGGCCTTCTTTTTGGGCATGGCGCTAAGCGGAGTAGTTCTTCCTCAACTTGGTTTCACCCCGCCCGAAATGCCCGCCGGAACCGACGCAGGGACAATTACCCTCTGGTTTTTACTGGGCAGTATGATTTTGGCGGCTCTACTTGCTCCGCTTTCCCGTTGTTTAACTGCCGGAGGTCTGACACGCGGGCTGATTCTTTCCCTGTTCGTATGGGTCTTTGCGGCAGTGGGCATGGTGCTGGAATCGTTCTTCTTCATGACGACTGGCGCTGTTTCATCGCTCGAAAACGCCCTGTTTACGGCGCTTAACTTCCTGCTGCCTGCCGTGTTCCTGGGCGGGATGGTTGCCAGTCTGTTTCGCCCCGCGCCAGCAGCCCCCTCTCAGCCATTGACCGCGCCAACCGTTCGCGGCGGGTTATGGCGCGCCCTGGTCGCTTTGCTTTCCTACCCGCTGATTTACTTCACATTTGGCTTGCTTGTTCAGCCGTTGATTGGTGATTTTTACGCGACCGGTCAGTATGAACTGACCACCCCCACCTGGGAGCAGATGATTCCCCTGCAACTGGTGCGCAGCTTGCTCTTCCTGCTGGTTTGTTTGCCCATCATTGTCCGCTGGAACGACTCGCGAGGCAACTTGTGGCTTGCTTTGGGCTTTGCCATCTTTGCCTGCACCGCTTTCATGGCCGTTCTCACGGCCTACTGGTTTCCCTGGCAAATGCGCCTCTTTCACGGTCTGGAACTGCTGGCCGATGGTTTGCTCTATGCTGGGGTTTTAACCTGGCTGTTTACGCAACGGCCAGACACCTCCCCAACTGACCAGGTACAAATCTCACCTATTGAGTAGAACGCATACCATACTTTTTGAGGATGTACGGATTGCATCCCCGGCTTATCATCGGAACAACGGACAGGAGTTCAAGATGGTCAAAATATCGCATTTCTCTCCTTTGCTTCACACGGAAGTGCCTGATACCGCCGCTCTGTTGCAAACTGCCAACCTGGTTGTACATCCCCTGGTGGCTCAAGTAACTTTACACGGTTCTCGCGGCCTGAATGGGCGCCCTCGCCCTGATTCGGATATGGATTTGAGTCTGCTGGTGGCTTCGTCCAATCCTCCTATCATTTGCAATGACCTGGGCAAACTATTTGCTGATATGATTTCAGTGACTCTCAACCATTGGCGAAGCAGCGTTGAACTCGACCTGGCGATAGTGTTCCCTCTGCGCAATTGCCGTTTGCGCTGCTTTCAGTTTACGCAATATGTTCCTTCGCTTTGCGCCGGAAGCGGCATAGATTGCTTTGGAATTTATAAAACGCAAAAAGGTTTTTCAGGTTTTGTGCAGAATGCAGGAATTCAAGTCGAAAAAATGTATCCCTGCCTGACCATCTGGCGAAAATATCATCAGACGCAGTGGATTGTATGACCACTCAACTGCCACAGGAGCAAATGGTATGCAGTTTGAAATCAATGACGTTCTGATGAAAAACGCCCGCTCCGTTCTGACCCGGCATCAAAGGCTGTACTGGCTCATTGGCGGCGCAGGCGCGGGTAAGACGCGCGTTTGCAGCATTCTTTCAAAGCAATTTGGATTGCCCGTCTATGATATGGACGCGCATATTTACGGGGAATACCATGCTCGCTTTACCGCGCAACATCCGGTCAATCGCGCCTGGTCTCAGTCTCCCAACGGTCTCGCCTGGTTGCTGAGCATGTCCTGGCAGGAGTTTGACCAGTTCAACCGCGCCGCGCTGCCAGAATACCTGGATTTGCTGGCCGAAGACCTGCGCAGCCCGCAGTATGCACGCGGCGTCCTGATTGATGGCGGCGTGTGCAACCCGGCCCTCCTGGCTCAGGTCATTTCACCGGCGCAAATCGTTTGCCTGACCGCGCCCCAACTATCGAGCGAACAGATATGGCAGGCAGACGGTGAACGGGGTGAGATGAAAGCATGGATTGACCAATTGCCCGAGCCTGAAGAGATGTGGCGGAAATTTTTGGCGTTTGATGCGCTTATCACTGCAACGATTTTTCAAGAGAGCCGGGCGAGTGGCCTCGCTACCTGCGCCCGCAGCGCCACAGAAACAGCAGAGATGTTTGCCGCGCGAGTGGGCCACGCGCTGGGCCTGCAAGGAAAATCAGATGTAAATCTGGCAGGGGATGATTCATGCTGAAAGAGCACAGAATGCCCTGAATGTCAATCGACTTCCCTCTTATTTCGGCCTGACGGGGAAACCGGGCGCGGCTTGGGCAGGATGAGTGGTGAAAGCAAAACGGGGGGGGAGAAGTTTCATCGTATTATCCGATGCGCCCCAGTTATCTGCGCCATCGTTGCGGGCGGACGGTTTCGATATGCTAAAATACCGCCAATGGACTCCTCTCTTCTGCGCACCAAACTCTTCATCCCCGCCCTACCCCCTCAAATCATTCATCGAACTCGCCTGATTGAGCGACTGGCGGCAGGTTTGAAAGCGGGAAAACCCCTCACGCTTGTCTCCGCCCCGGCGGGATACGGCAAATCCACCCTCCTGGCAGAATGGTTGAGCAGCTGCAAAGACCGCGCCGCCTGGCTCTCGCTCGATGAGCGCGACAATTCCCCCCTGCGTTTTTGGACGTATTTTATCGCCGCGCTTCAAACCGTCTCTCAAGCGGTGGGGCAGGGCGGGTTCACCGTGCCGGAATCTGCCCAGGAGTTTGATTCCCAGCGCTTTCTGACCGCCCTGGTCAATGAAGCCGCCGTGCTGGAACAGCCGGTAATGCTTGTGCTGGATGATTATCATGTCATCTCTCATGCGGACATTCACGCCGGGATGAACTTTTTGGTGGAGCATTTGCCCCCCAGCCTGCACCTCGTCATCGCCACCCGAACCGACCCGCCCCTGCCGCTCAGCCGCCTGCGGGTGCGCGGACAGGTGACCGAGATTCGGATTGCCGATTTGCGCTTTGATACAGACGAAGCATCCTCTTTCCTGAACGATTTGATGAACCTGCAACTGACGGCAAGCGACGTCCGCGCGCTCGAAACGCGCACCGAAGGCTGGGTGGCCGGGCTGCAACTGGCGGCCATTTCCATGCAGGGGCGCGATGACGCCCAGACGTTCATCCAAAACTTCACGGGCAGTCAGCATTTTGTGCTGGAATACCTGGTGGAAGAAGTATTACAACGCCAGCCGCAAGATTTGCAAAACTTCCTGCTTGAAACTTCCATCCTCGCGCGCATGTCCGCCCCGCTGTGCGATGCAGTCACCGGGGCGGCGCGCGGCGCGGAATCGCTGGCAGAGTTGCATCGCCGCAATCTCTTCGTCATTCCGCTGGATGGAGAACATACCTGGTTTCGTTATCATCATCTGTTTGCCGAATTTCTCATCAGCCGCCTGAAACGCACCCGCCCAGCCGATTTGCCCGACCTGCACCGCCGCGCCGCGCAATGGTTCCAGGCAAATCACTACGCCGAAGACGCTCTGCGCCACGCCTTCGCCATTCCCGATTACGCCTATGCCAGCCGCCTGGTGGTGGATAACTGGCGGCGCATCTACCATCAGGGACGCTTGAACACCGCCGTTGAATGGCTGGATTCCCTGCCTCCCGATTTCCTCCGCCAGTCGCCGCCGTTGGGCGTGGCTTACTGCTGGACACTCTTCGTGCGCGGGGATTATGACCGCATCGAAACTTATCTCGATGAAATTACACAGACCTTTGAGCAAATGGTCGCGGCAGGCAAACTGCCCAAAGACCATCCCGAATACAACATCGTCTTGCAACAAGTGATTCTGTTGCGCGCCATTGTCCAGCGGAATCGCGGCAACATCCCTGCCGCGCTCAAAGCAATCGAAGAACTCCTGCCAACCATCGAAGGCTTGCGCCAAACGCTTGGAGATGTGGTCGCCGACATGGGCTACACCGCCTGCTACTCGCAGATGGGATACACCTATGCAGCGGCGAACGATTTGGAGCGCGCCGCCCATTTCTTGAGCCGCGTCAGTCCGCACGCCCGCCGCTGTGGCAATTTTCTCGCGCTCGCGCATACCACCATCGAACTGGCGCGAATTTCTCTCGCTTTGGGGCGGCAGGAACAGGCGGAAAAAAGCTGCCGGGATGAGTTGGCGCTTGCAGAACAGCCCGCCTACGCCGACTACCCCGCCTTCTGCCTGATTCATCTGGCGATGGCGAATGTTTTGCGCGAAAAGAAAGCCTGGGACGAAGCCGAAAAGCATCTGACGCAAGGGCTGGAAACTGCCCAAAAGAGCGGACATCAATTCTATCTGGCGCACGGCTATTTGATAGCCGCGCGTTTGCATCAGGCGCATGGCAAAACCGCCCAGGCGCAGGAAGAGATGCGCCGCGCGGAGCAAATCGCGGAAGCGCTTCACAATCGCTTCCTGACCGACGCTGTTTCCCAAGTCAGGCGCGAGATGGAAGCCCAGGCCTCGCCCGCCCAGCCACTCATCGAACCGTTGAGCGAACGCGAACTGGACGTATTGCGCCTGATTTGCGCGGGCAAGTCAAATCAGGAAATTGCCGATGAACTTTTCATCGCGCTCGATACGGTCAAGCGCCATGCCAACAACATCTATGGCAAATTGAGCGTCCAACGCCGCGCCCAGGCAATTCTCGAAGCGCGCAGGCTGGGGTTGGTCTAATTTTTTCTTCGCAAGTGGAGCAAGATACTATCTTGCTCCCACATCTGATGTCGCCTAACACTTTGGTGTTAGGCGATTTTATTTTCCAGAATCCCACCATCGTGTGTTCAGTTTCCGCGTCCTTTCCCGTATATTCAAAGCATGAAAACACCAACCGCGCCGCTCAATTATGAAATCCGCGTCCGGGGCTATCTCGGAGAAAACGCCGCCATCTGGTTCGATGGGTTCGACGTGGAACGTACCCCCGAAGGCGAAACGGTTCTGCGCGGCGCCGTCATGGACCAGTCCGCCTTGCACGGCGTCCTCGCCCGCATCCGCGATTTGGGCTTGACCCTGACGCTGGTTCGAGAAACAAAATAGGAATACTCTCTCATGACCACATCCAAACTTTCCCGCCGCGATTTTCTCAAACTTTCTGGTTTGGCGCTGGGCGGCGCCGCGCTGACCTGTTCCGGGTTGGGTTATGCCGCCACCCGGTCTCCAAAAATTTATACGCCTGACCTCCGTTATGGAAAGGAAAACTCAATGAAAAACGCTGTTCTCGTCGCTTACGCCACCCGCGCCGGTTCCACCGCCGAAATTGCGGCGGTCATTGGCGAAACCCTTGCCGAACGCGGCTTTCGCGTGGACGTCAAATCCATTCATTCACAGCTGCTGCTCGATGGTTATGGCGCTGTTATCCTGGGTAGCGCCATCCGCATGGGCAGTTGGCTGCCGGAGATGGTCAAATTCATCCAGACCAATCAGCCCGCGCTCAATGCTTTGCCAACCGCGCTGTTCACCGTTCACATGCTGAATGCGTCGGATGACGAAACCAGCCGCGCCGCGCGCGCCGCCTACACCGCGCCCGTCCGCGCCTTGTTGCCGAATGCGCCTGAAACCTTCTTCACCGGGCTGATGGACTTCTCGCGCCTGTCTTTCCTCGACCGCTTCATTGCCAGCATGGTCAAAGCCGTCGAATCCGACCAGCGCGATTGGGAGAAAATCCGCGCCTGGGCAAATGAACTACTTTCATAGCGTCAAGAGAAATCCTTATGAAAACCCATCACCGCCCATTTGTTTACGAAAGTTCAGATTTCAAGCGCATGTGCGCTTTGCTTGTGCGTGACAACGCCAGCAAACGCGAGTCGTTTATCTGGCACATTGCCCGGCTAATTGATTGGAAATACAACCTGTGCAATTTCAAGCGCCGCTTCCCTGGCAATTATGCCGCGGCAGCGCATCTATGGTTCAACTACTGCGATGAACTGGTTGGATTTGTGATTTCCGAAGAGTTCGACGAACAATTCGACATCATCCTGCTGGATGAATACATGCATCTTTATCCTGACATGCTTGCCTGGGCTCATGCTGAATGGGGTACGCAATATCGCCAACTGATTACCAGCGCTGTTGAGACGCACCAAAAACGAATTATTGCGCTGGAACAGGCCGGGTATCAACGCACAGGCGAAGTGGAAATGACCCGCATCTTTGATACGTCGCATTTCCGCGACATTCCCCACCCGCCTGCGCCGCTGCGCTTTGAGAGCATGGCACAAAACAAAAATTATGCCAACCAGTCAATCTTGCGGCGCAGCGCCTGGCCCAACCCCCACAATGACTCTCAAACCGACAAGGCTATTGGCGACTATCTTCGCACCAGCCCCATCTATAACGCCCACTTCGACTTTGTGCTGGTGGATGAATCTGGCGCTCATCTGTCAGGATGCGAAGCGTTTATAGACTATGCCAACAACACGGCAGAAATCGAGCGCGTCTGCACACATGTCGACCATTACAACAAGGGCTACTCGAAGATGACGTTGCGCGCCTGCTTGCGCGCGTTGCACGAACATCATATCGGCACAGCCTACCTTTCGGGCGGTTATGACAAAACCATTTACCTGTATGGCACACTGGGACATGTCAATGAATTCGCCACATTTTTCTACCGGCTTGATTCAGGAGAACAACAATGAACCCTGCTCTGAAATGGCTCGTCCCGCTCATTTTTATCCTGGCCCTCATCGCCGCGCTGGCGGGGCTGTGGCCCGCCGAAGGGACGCCCTACCCGCTGACCACCTTTCGCGGTGAACAAGTGACCATCAACGCGCGCGGCCTGTACTACTGGGATACGGTCAGTTCCGCCGCCCAAATGCAAGCCAACGACCTGGTGACGCTCGCGCTGGGTTTGCCCCTGCTGGCGCTTTCCTCCTGGCTGGCGTGGCGCGGCTCCCTGCGCGGACGTCTGCTTCTGGCTGGAACGCTCGGCTTCATTCTCTACACCTACATCACCATGTGCTTTGGCGCGCAGTACAACGCCCTGTTCCTGGTCTATGTCGCCCTGTTCAGCCTGAGCCTGTTCGCCTTTGTGCTGGTGATGATGACCTTCGACCTGGACAGCCTGCCCGCGCATTTTTCCGACCGGCTGCCGCGCGGCTGGATTGCCGGGTTGCTGTTCTTCGCTGCCGCCTTTCTCTCGCTCGCCTGGCTGGGACGCATCGCCGCGACCTTTGCGCCCGGCGCCGTTCCCGCGCTGGATAACGTTACCAGCATGTTCATCCAGGCGATGGATTTGGCACTCATCGTTCCGGTCTGCATCCTGTCCGGCGTTCTGCTCCTGCGCCAAAAACCCTGGGGCTACCTGCTGGCTTCCGTCGCGCTGACCAAGTTCCTGACCCTCGGCGTCGCCGTCAGCCTGATGGGCTTGAACATGGCGCGTCTGGGCTTGCCGGTGGGCGTTGGCGAGCTGGTCATCTTCCCCGGCATGGCGCTAACGGGCGTGGTGATGACCATCGTCCTGCTCAAGCACGTCCGGGCGTAAGAAAATCAAGTCACAGGGCGAACCATGAATCCTTCTTATCCCATCCTGGAACATGATTACGCTTCGGAAGCGAAACTCGAACCTGCGCGCCTCATCAAACCCCGCGATGTGCCGCAACATTGCGTCATTTCCTTCTTTCGGGAAGTGAATGAAAAAGTCGTTTTTGAGAAGCAGGCCAGGGTTGCCGTTGCGAACCGCTGGGAAGATGGGGAACATCCTCTCTACGAGATGGAGCATCGCGGCAAACGGCTGGCGTTCTTTCATCCTGGCGTGGGCGCGCCGATTGCGGCTGGCTTGCTTGAAGAAGTGATTGCTTTTGGCTGCAAAAAGTTCGTGGCGGTGGGCGGCGCGGGCGTTTTGGTCAAGGAACTCACTGTTGGCAAACTTATCCTGGTAGAAAGCGCAGTGCGGGATGAGGGGCTGTCGTATCACTACCTCGCGCCTGACCGCGAAGTTCAGGCGCAGCCGCAGGCTCTGGCAGTGATTCGCGCCGCTCTCGAAGCGCGCCGCGTTCCTTTTGTGAGCGGCAAAACCTGGACGACCGACGCCCCTTACCGCGAAACCCAATCCATGATTGACGCCCGCCGCGCCGAGGGCTGCCTGACCGTTGAAATGGAAGCCGCCAGTCTCTTGGCAGTGGCGCGGTTCAGGCGAGTCCTGCTTGGGCAAATTTTGTACGCCGGTGATGATTTGAGCGGCGAAGATTGGGACAATCGCGGATGGCAATCGCGCAAAGAAGTGCGCGAGAGCCTGTTCTGGCTGGCAGCAGATGCCTGCCTGGAGATGTGACTCTCCAAATCAGGCGCGTCATCGCGGCTGGTTATCCGCATCTTGTTTGCAGAGCAGGCCTCCCCCCAAACACCTGCCCAACTGACCAGGTGAAATGCTCTCCAGGTAGATATAGATTATCTGACCGCCCGTCGGATGTCCCGCGCGGGCGGTTGGCGTAAGATGGACATGAAGCGCCGAAATGAGTTTCTGATGCGCTCTTTTGCTCAATCGCTTCCCGCGTCAGGCGGTCTGTGCGTCAGTGTGTATTGCTGGCTGGCATTTGGCTCGGGCTGATTTCCGCCACGTTTTACAACGTCGCCATGACGGCTCTCTCGATGTAATTTGGAAAAACGACACCATGAAAAAAGCATCGAAAATCTCTCTTGTTGTTCTTCTCTCCCTCGCCGGTCTATGCGTCGGCTTGCTGGTGGTTTCCACGCTCATCAACCTCGGCCTGCCGCTCGCCTCCGCCCACCCCGAAACGCCGGGCCAGGCCGAACTGACCCGCCAGGCAGAACTCTTTCACTTGCGCCGCGAAGTGGGTGATGAAGTCTGGCCGGGCTGGGGCGCGGCAGAGTTACCCGCCATCACCTACAACGAACGTTATGCCTTCCTGCTCGGCTATCCCGGTACGCCCTCGACGGGCTGGGTCAAAGTTCCCGCGGAGACTCTGCGCGGCGGGATGTGGCAAATCCTGGAAGGCGAAACCTTCGATGGGCAAACGGTTTATTTTCAACCGCTCTCTGACGGAATATACCCCGAAAATTTTGCCGTGCGGGTAGGAGAACGCTGGGTCTCCAGCCTGCAAACCCGTGAGTGGGCGGAGATTCAACTTGCTCAGACCGTTCGGGCCGACTTGCCGGGCTTCCTCCAGCCGGTCTTTCCTTACCGGGCCTTTGTTGGTCTGCTGTTGGGCAACGATGACAAAATCATCTCCCTCGCTGCGCACGAATCCTTCCACGCCTGGCAGGGACAGGCCGCCCCACAGAAATTTTCCACCGCCGAAGGCGCAGCCCGCCTTGCTGAACGCTACCCCTGGCAGGATGAATCCCTTGCCGCGAACTGGCGGCAAGAACTGGAACTCCTGTCAGAGATACTCCGCAATGATAATCCTGTCACCATCCCCAGCCAGGTGCGCCGCTTTTTAGAACTGCGCGCCGCCCGCCGCCAGTCCGCTGGTCTCGGCCCCGAACTGATGGCCTACGAACAGCAGCGTGAATGGCTGGAAGGCCTGGCGCGCTATGCCGAGCTGGAGATTTGGCGGCTGGGTGGGCTGCCTGGCTACCAGCCGCTCTCACAAACCGCCAGCCTGCCCAATTTTGACCGTTACCAGAATTTTGAAACCCGCTGGCGGCAGGAACTGGACCAAATGCCGCGCATGTACAACGACGAAGGCGATGGCCGCTTCTACTACTCCGGCATGGCGCAGGCTTACCTGCTCGACCGCTTGCTGCTCGGCTGGAAGGCGCGCGCTTTCGAGGAAAACATCTGGTTGGAAACGTTGTTGATTGCAGCCCTGGAAAAGGAAAATTGACCATGTTCGATGCTTTGCTTCGCCTCCGCGCTTTTTTTGCATCGCTGCGCCTGCCCAATCGCGCCTGGACTGGGGCTGCCTGGGGCGTGGGGCTGACTGCCGCCTTCCTGTGGGGCGTGCTTGCCTGGGCAGGTTTTGCCCCCGCCGGAGCGTTTACCTTTCTCCTGGGCTGGCTGGGCGGCCTCTTGTTGGGCGTGCTCTTTGGCGGGCTTGGATTGCTCCTTGTCTGGCTTTTGAATCGCTTCCCGCTGCGCTATGGCTGGGTGGCGCTCGGCGCTCTGCCGCTACTGGCTTCCGCTTACCTGGCGCTGCCCCTGGCGTATGGCTGGCTGGCGCTGCTTGTCGGGCTGATTTTGACGGTCTCGCTGCTGGGCGCGGCGCTGGCCAGCCTGCTCCGTACCGGTCTCGCCGCCCGCCAGCGCCAATTCGCTTTGGTCATGCTCGTCATCAGCCTGGTTGCGCTCGCCAGTGGCGGGGCCTTCCTGCTCGATGATGGCTACCCCGTTCCACCACCCGTCAATGCCGCCGCCAGTTTTGGCCAAAACGTCACCCCGCTGCCCCTGCCTGACCCTTCTCTGACCGGCAAATACGCTGTCCGCGTGCTGACTTATGGCAGTGGGAGTGACCGTCGCCCCGAATATGGCGCGCAGGCTGCATTGCTCACTTCGCCGGTAGATGGTTCGCAACTGCTGGAGGGCTGGTCTGCCATCCGCCGCGCCTGGTGGGGCTTTGGGCCAGAATCCATGCCGCTCAATGCCCGCGTCTGGCTTCCCGTTGGTGAAGGGCCTTTTCCACTGATTTTGATTGCGCACGGCAATCACCCGATGGAAGATTTTTCTGAAAATGGGTATGACTATCTGGCCGAACTGCTTGCCAGCCGGGGTTTCATCGTTGCTTCGATAGACCAAAACTTCCTCAACCTTTCGCTGGCCGCTGATTTTGGCATGTTTGCCCCGCTGGAAGATGAAAACGATGCCCGCGCCTGGCTGATTCTGGAACACTTGCGGCAATGGCGCGACTGGAGCATGACCCCCGGCAACCCGTTCTATGGCCGTGTTAATCTGGATGGCATTGGGCTGATAGGTCATTCGCGCGGCGGCGAGGCGGTGGCCATTGCTTCCGCCTTTAACCGCCTGCCCTGCCACCCTGAAAATGCCGCTCTGCGCTTCGATTATCACTTCAACATTCGCGCCATTGCTGCGCTTGCTCCTGTAGATGGTCAGTTCCTGCCCGGTGAGCGCCCCCTGCCGCTGGCCGATGTCAATTACCTCGTTTTGCACGGCATGCACGATATGGACGTAGTCAGTTTTGGCGGCCTTCGACAATACAACCGCCTGCAATTTCTGGATGGTAAGCCCTGGTTCAAATCGGCTATTTCCATTTATGGTGCTAATCATGGACAGTTTAATCGCGCCTGGGGGCGGCATGATATGCTTGGCCCTGCCCGCCAGTTATTCAACCTGGGCGCGCTGCTGCCCGCCGCGCAGCAGGAACAAATCGCCAAAGTGTTTATTTCGGCCTTTATGGAAGCCGCCCTGCGCAACCAGGCGGGCTACCGCGCCCTGTTCTGCGACCCGCGCGTCGCCCGCGCCTGGCTGCCAGAGACAATTTACCTGAGTCAATATCAAGATTCCAGCAACATCCGGCTTGCCGACTTTGAAGAAGATATTGACCTGCAAACCGCCAGCCTGCCGGGCGTTTCCCTGCATGGGGAGGAACTGACTCTGTGGAGGGAGCAGGTCGTCCCCTTACGTTGGGGCAATTCGCACAACAGCGCGGTCTATCTTGGCTGGGATGCCGCATCTGCGTCGGGTGCGCCCCGTTATATTTTTACGATTTCCCACGAATCACTCACCCTTTGGCCCCAGAGCCGGTTAACGTTTGCCCTGGCGGCCGCCGATGAAAGTCCCCAGCCCGACGAGAAGCGCCTTTCAGCGGATGACCCCGCCCCGCTCGACCTGACCCTGGAACTGATGGACCGCTCTGAGGAGGTTGCCCGCCTGCCGCTCAGTCATTTTTCCCTGCTTCAGCCGCCGGTGCGCGTTCATTTGGGCAAAGCAGGCTGGATGAGCGCCCTGCCGCGCTCCGAACCGATTTTTCAGACGTTCGAGTTTGCGCTGAGCGATTTCGCGATTCAAAACCCACGTTTCGACCCGACCCAACTGGTTGAAATCCGCTTCGTGTTTGACCGCTCCTCTCAGGGCGTCGTCCTTCTGGACGAGGTGAGAATAAGACCCTAATTTTCATCTGCTTTGTTCTTATCTGACCTTACGGGCGAAAAACTTTTCGATTTCCGCATAGACGAATACCAGCGCGCCTGCGCCAATGCTCAAAAGCAGGTCGGGCAGGGTCAACGGGGTGGTCTTCAGATATTCCTGCAAAGCCGGGAGGTAAATGGCCGCCAACTGCGCCACAATCACCATTGCCATCAGCCCAAGCAGGGGTTTATTTGAGAGCAAGCCCACCTTGAAAAGCGAGTCGTTGCCGCTGCGAATGCCCATTGCCTGCCAGACCTGCGCAAACGCCAGGGTGGTGAACATGATGGTTTGCCAGTCTTCGTGACCGGTAAAGTAATGCCAGGCGCCCATGCTAAGCGAGATGGCGCCAATCAGAATGCCGAAGCGAATCACCTGCCCGCCTACCCCGCCGCTGAAGATGCCCGCATTGGGCGCAATCGGCTTGCGCTTCATCACGTTCTGTTCGGCAGGTTCCACGCCCAACCCCACACCCAGCAAACCATCGGTCAGCAGGTTGAGCCAGAGCAGCTGCAGGGGCAGCAAGGGGGCGGGCAGGCCAATCAGCACGCCTGCCAGCATCACCAGAATCTTGCCCAGGTTGCCGCCAATCGAAAACTTGATGAACTTGCGCAGGTTGTCATAAATGACACGCCCTTCTTCAATTGCCGCCACAATCGTCTTGAAGTTATCATCCTGCAAGACCATCCTGGCGGCTTCTTTCGAGACATCCGTGCCGGTTATGCCCATCGCCACGCCAATATCGGCGGTTTTCAGGGCTGGGGCATCGTTCACGCCATCGCCGGTCATGGCAGTCACATGGCCGCGCGCTTGCAGGGCGTTCACAATCCGCAATTTGTGTTCAGGCGAGACGCGCGCAAAGACGGCAATCTCTTCCACCACCTCGCGCAACCGCTCATCACTAATCTGGTTGAGTTCCGCGCCGGTCATGGCCCGCCCGTTTGAATCGGTCATGCCCAACTCCCGCGCAATGTGCAGGGCGGTCAGCGGATGGTCGCCGGTAATCATCACCGGGCGAATGCCCGCGCTTTTGGCCTGGGCCACCGCGTCTTTCACTTCGGGGCGGGGCGGGTCTATAATGCCCACAAAACCCACCATCGTCAGCCCGCTTTCGAGCGCCGCGCCGCTTTCGGGCTGGTCATAGGTTTTGAAAGCCACACCCAGCACGCGCATCCCGTTTTCGGCCAGCGAGCGGTTGGCAGCCTCGATGCGGGCGCGGTACTCCGCTGTCAGCGGGTGGCGCGCCCCGTTTTCCCAGACATGCGTCGAAATTTCCAGCAATCCATCTACCGCGCCTTTGGTAAACGAGATGAAGGCAGCATTGGGCGCAACCACATTCAGCAAATCGCGAATGGCCGATTGCTCGCTTTGGGCCAGGCTGTGCAGAGTGGTCATGCGCTTGCGGTCAGAATCGAAGGGGACTTCGCCCACGCGGGGCTTGTGCGCCTCCAAATCGGCTTTCATCAATCCGAATTTGGCCGCCGCCACCACCAGCGCCCCCTCGGTTGGGTCGCCGATGGCGTGGAATTTCCTGCCGCCTGAGCCTTCTTCCACCTGCAGGCGGGCGTCATTGCACAACGCGCCGCCAATCAACAACAGGCTGAGCGCGCCTTTGGGCGTGGAGAGCGCCTCGCCGCTCAACTCCACAATGCCATGCCCGCGCTGGTCGGTATCCTCGCTCACTTCGGCGCGATGCCCGGCCACATCCAGCACGGTGACGGTCATGCGGTTTTCGGTCAGTGTGCCGGTTTTATCGGAACAAATGGTGGTCACCGAACCGAGCGTTTCCACGGCGGGCAGTTTGCGGATGAGCGCATTACGCGCCAGCATTCGGCGCGCGCCAAGCGCCAGGGTAATCGTCACCACCGCAGGCAAGCCTTCAGGCACAACCGCCACCGCCACGCTCACGGCCAGCAGAAAGGCATCCACCGCTGGCGCGCCGCGCAGGAAATCGAACAGCGCAATCAACACTGCCACCACCACGCCAATTCCGGCCAGCACTTTGCCCAACTGGTCGAGCCGTTTTTGCAGGGGCGTCAGGTCGTCTTCGCCCTGCTGGAGCAGGTTGGCAATGTTGCCCAGTTCTGTCTGCATTCCGGTTGCCACCACCACCCCCGCGCCGCGCCCGTAGGTGACGGTCGTCCCCATGTAGGCCATGTTCACCCGGTCGCCCAGGGGCAGGTCGGCCTTTTGGAGGGGGTGGATGTCTTTTTCAACTGCGTCCGATTCACCAGTCAGGGCGGCTTCCTGCACCCGCAGGTTGACGCTCTCCGTCAGGCGCAAATCGGCCGGGACGAGATTTCCCGCTTCGAGCAGGACGACATCGCCCGGAACCAGGTCGCGGGCCGAGATTTCGCTCACCTGTCCATCGCGCCGGACGCGCACCCTGGGGACGGCCAGTTTCTTGAGGGCCGCCATCGCCTTTTCAGCGCGATATTCCTGGAAAAAGCCCAGCAGCCCAAACAACAGCACAATGCCGAAAATGGCCGAGGCCTCCTGCCATTTGCCCAACAAGGCCGAAACACCGCCCGCCGCAATCAGAATCAGCACCATCGTGGCGGTGAACTGCTCCCACAGGATTTTCCATACCCCGCGGGCGCTTTTTTCTATCAACTCATTCGGGCCAAATTTTGCCAGCCGGGTGGCCGCTTCCTGCATCGAAAGCCCCTGAGGGGTGGATTGGCTCTGCCGCCAGACTTCCTCCAGGCTTTGTTGATGCCAGTTTGTCTTGTTTTCCATGCGCAATCTCCTTGTTTATGTTTTGATGATTTGGCAGCGGGCGGCACGTATAAAAAAGACCACCGCCACGCAGGTGACGATGGTCTTGCCTTTTGTTGAGCAACCGGGGCAAATGCCCGTCATGACGGCTGCGCAACCCAAATTTGGGCGGCTACTCCCCATCGGAGCGACCAAATTATACAGGAAATGTCCAGTTTGGAGCATAAAAAAATTATCAGAATTTTGAAGTTACTGTTCTTCGCGCGCGATGTTCCGGCGCAGCCAGTGGATGGGCGCTGCCTCGTGCTGACGTACCAGCAGTACCGAGCAATGCTCGATGTGTTCAACAATCCAGTCGTCCACTGAGCCAAACAGGCGCGTTTTTGAGCCGTATTCTTCCGATGCGCCCATGACCAGTAAATCATACGGATACCGGCGGGCTTCTTGTAAAACCCCATCGGTCACGCGTTTGGCCTGAACAACGCGGAGTTCCACGCGCGCAGGCACTGACCCCAGTTCATCCAAAACGACTTCACGCAGGAATGCCAGTTTGTCATCCACATCTTCTACATCGGTGCTGGGCGGGTAGATGTGCAATGCAATGATTTGGGCATTTTCCTGGTCGGCAATCTCGTAGGCCATGCGTAGCGCCAACCGCGAGTGCAGCCCACCGCCGATGGGAACCAGAATGTGGCGAATTTTGCCAGGATTGCGGCTGAGCAAAACCGCAATGTTGGTGGAGGCTCTTTCAAGCAGGATTTTGACCGGGTTGGGCGCGTCCGTTTCCGGCTGGAGGGGGCCGGGCCATCCCATCAGCACAAATTTGATGTTCGGGTGCGTTTCAATCTCCTCCAAAATTCCGTCTGCAATGCTTTCGGCAGAGCGATTTTTTGTATAAATAGGCACGTTGCGCTTAAAGGCTTCACGAAAAGTTTCTTCCGGAAGGCGCGGGGTCGTCTTGGGAGGCCTGTCTTCCAATTCAATGTTGAAAACGCAAATGCTGGTTCCTTCGCTGGCCTGGGCCAGGATGGAGGCCATCTTCACCAACTGAGCGCCACTGCGCGGGTTGGCAATTGGCACGAGGATACGGTTTTTCATATTTTTGATGGGCTGGATGTGCGTCAGGTAAATGCGCCGGATGAAGGGAGCCGCATAGTAGATGATGGTAAGCGTGAGTAACAAACCCGCCCCAAACGCCAGGGCGCGCCATTCCGTAAAGGAAATAATCAGGATGCAGGATGCCACCGCAAGGTAGGCTGTGAGCGGAAAAAAAGGCGCCTTAAACGGCCTGCGTAAATCGGGGTAGCGGTGGCGAAGCCGAACGAGGGCCAGGTTGGACCAAAACAGCACAAACAAGTATCCCGAGCTGGAAATGTAACTGAGGAAGTCGACCAGCCCAATGGCGGCTACTGCCATTACAATGAAGCCAATGAGCAGCACCGAAACATACGGGGTGCGAAATCGTCCCATGCGGGATAAAACGCGCGGCCACATGCCATCTCGGCTGAGGGTGAAGGCCTCGCGAGTGGCGCTGAGCAAGGCGGTGTTGAGCGAAGTTAAGGTTGCAACTATCCCCCCCATGCCCAGGGCTATTGGCCCCCAATGGGGCAGGAATTGTTCGGCGGCGTCGGTCATGGCGGTTTCGGAGCCAGACAGTTCTGGCCAGGAGATGGTGCCGAGCGTGACCAGAACAATCAGCGGGTAGAGGACGATAAGCACCGTCAGACTGATGAGAATGCCGAGGGGCAGCGCGCGGTCTGGGTTTTTAATTTCTTCAGCATCATCTGCCAGCACTTCAAAGCCAATGTAAGCCACGTACGCCAGCGCAACCGCTGAAAGTAGCGTGTAGAAATTATCCCAATGAGTGTTATGGATGAAAAATTTTCCATTCGGGACAAAAGTTTCCCAACGAAACCCGCCTGGCAGGATGAACCCAAGCGTAATGTAGCCCAGCAACAAGACTAATAAAACGCCCCCCAACACAACCTGGACATTGCCAATCTTTCCCACCCCAAGCAGGTTCAAGGTGATGAAGAACAGGACGATGCCAAGGGCGGTTGGCACAATCGGCAGCGCCGGGAGAAAGACTCGCAACGAGTATGCGAACCCAACAGCAGAAAGAGCCGCAAAAAAGGTGCTGGAAAGACAATCCAGCGAGCCAACCAGGTAGGACAGCAGGTTGCGCCCCCAGGCTTCACGCACATAGGTCATGGCCCCGCCTGTTTCGGGGAACATGGTTGCCAGTTCGCCATAGTTGAGCGCAATGCTGTAGCTCAACAAGCCGCCAATAATAATGGCCAGCACAAAAGCTGGTCCAACCATTTCCGCGCCATAGCCAGTGAGAACGAATAGCTGCGCGCCAATTGCCCCGGCAGTGCCAAGCATGACCACCTGGGCCAGATTGAGCTGTCGTTTTAAGGTTCGTTTGTTCATGTTTTTTGCAGAGAGTCTTGCTCCATGCAGGCTCTGCCTGCTCGTGGCGCAAATCGGGGCGACTCAAATTCCGTGTTGAATGGCAATCACTGCCGCCTGCGTGCGGTCGGAGACGCCCAACTTCTCCAGAATGGCGCTGATATGATTGCGCACTGTGCCTTCGGAAAGGTAGAGGGCGGAGGCAATCTCGGCGTTGGTCATGCCTTTGGCGAGCAGGCGCAGCACGTCCAGTTCGCGTTCGGTCAGTTTCTGCGTCAACAGGGAGGCGGGCTGAGGCTGATGACCGGCCACCTGCTGAATCAATTTACCTGCCACCGCCGGGTCTACAAACGATTTGCCCTCTACTGTGCCGCGAACCGCTTCGATGAGTTTCTGGCGCGGGGTATCTTTGAGCAGGTAGCCGCTCGCTCCGGCGCGGATGGCGTCGAAAACCCATTCGTCATCGTCGTAGGTGGTTAGCACAAGAACCTTGATGTGGGGGAATTTGCGGCGAATCTCGCGCGTGGCTTCGATGCCGTTCATGCCCGGCATTTTCAAATCCATCAGCACCAGGTCGGGCTGATGTTTGGCGGCCAGTTCCACGGCTTCCGCGCCGTCCTGGGCGCAGCCAACGACTTGAAAGTCCTTTTCCAGTTTGAGGAGCAGTTCTAATCCGTCGCGGATGACGGCCTGGTCGTCACAGATGAGCAGTTTCATAATGCCTTAAATCTCCAGACTGATTTTCGTCCCTTTTCCTTTTTGACTCTCGACTTTCAACTTTCCGCCAGCCAACTCGGCCCGCTCTTTCATGCCTGCCAGCCCAAAGTGACCGCTGCTGGCCGCCTGCCGCGAGTCGAAGCCAACGCCGTCATCTTCCACGATGAGATGCGTTCGCCCGTTGCAGGCGAGGCGGAGGGTGAGTTTCTTTGCCTGCGCGTGACGGACGATGTTTTCGAGGGCTTCTTGCACAATGCGGTAGAGGGTCTGCTCCACGTCGGGGCGGAGGGATGGCAGAGGGTCTTGCAGGTCCAGTTCGAGGTCCAGGCGGGCGCGGGCGGCGGCGGATTCTGCCAGTTTTTGCAGGGCGAGGCGCAGTCCAAGGTCTTCCAAATCCGAAGAGCGCAAAGCGCGCAGGGCGCGGCGGGTTTCCTCGGCGCCGGCGCGGGCGGATTGCAGAGAAGTCTCCAGCAGCGAACGGGCTTTTTCGGGGTCGAGGTCGAGGTAGGCTTTGGTGGTCTCCAGCGAGACGGTGAGCGCGGTGAGCGAATGGGCGAGCGTATCGTGCAGTTCGCGGGCGAGACGGTTGCGTTCGCGGCTTTCGGCCAGTTGTTCGCGCGTGGCGGCGTATTGGGCCAGGGCGGCGTTCGCTTCGCGCAGTCGGGTCATCAGGACGTTGATGAAAATCCCAACCGCGATGAAACTGATGGTGCGGATGAGGGTGATGAAAAACAGAATGACCAGATTGGACAGGTTGAAGGGTTGAAAGAGAAGCAATCCCCACTCGAACGCCGCCACCCCAAACGCAAACCGCAGAACATGGGCGAGGCGGTATTCCCATGCCACCAGTGACAATGCGACCAGCAACACCGGCACTTGCCGCAGCGCCATCCCCTCCGCGTTTGCCAGCGGACCGCCCGGAAAGCGCGGCACGAGCAGCGTGTTGATGAGAAGCGGCGCGCCGGAGATGAGCAGAACCATGAAGGGGAAATACGAACGAGAGAGCGCTTCTTTTACCCAACCCCAATGAGCAAACGCCAGAAAGAGCAATGCCGCCGCGCCATTGGCGGCATAAAAGAGATAGACAGGCAGCAATGGAAAACGGGGAGCAGGGAGAGGCAGGAGCGGTTGATTCTGGAGTATCTGGAAAGGACGCCCGGTCAGCACCCGTTGTACCTGGGGCAGGTACAGGATGAAATCCAACAGCGCCATGCCCAGCAGGAAGCCGAGCCAAATCCACGCGGCAAGGCGAAGAATTCGGGTGGAGTCAGCCGACGTTTGCATATTCCCATCTTATCACGAAGCGACCGATGGGGAGATGTGAGTGCAGTCACAGTTTCATACCCTCTACCGTGACGCGTGTCACCCCCAGGGGCGAAAAGCATGATACTTTTCACTTTGTCCGCAAGAAGGAGAAAGATACACTGTGGGCAGGAGTATTCGATGAAAACCATGGCTTTTCTCTCCCTCGAAAGAAAAATTCTCCCCCGCCTCTCCCTCGGCGGGTTGCTGGCACTGACCCTCATGGCGCTCTCGCTGGTGCTGCATCTCGTCAACACCGAAGCGCTCGGCGATGCTAACCCCTACTACACAGCGGCGGTGAAGTCCATGCTGGAGTCGTGGCACAACTTTTTCTTCGCCGCCGCCGAGCCGGGCGGTTCGGTGACGGTGGACAAGCCTCCGCTGGGGCTGTGGGTGGAAGCGCTCTTTGCGTACGTTCTCGGCGTGAGCGGCTTCAGCACCTCCCTCCCCAACATCCTGGCGGGCGTGCTGAGTGTGGGCTTGCTCTATCACCTCGTCGAAAAGCAGATGGGCAAACTGGCCGGTCTCACGGCGGCGCTGGCGCTGGCGCTCACGCCCATCTTCCTCGCCACCAACCGCAACAACACCATGGACGGATTGCTGGTCTTCACGCTCCTGCTGGCGGCGTGGGCGTTCGTCCGGGCAACTGAAGCGGGCAAATTGCGCTGGCTCTTGCTGGGCGCGTTCCTGGTCGGGCTGGGCTTCAATATCAAGATGCTGCAAGCCTTCCTGCCCCTGCCTGCCTTCTATGCGCTGTATTTCCTCGGCGCGAAGGAAGGCTGGTTCAAAAAAGTGTTCCATCTGGGCGTCTCCAGCCTCCTGCTCGCGGCGGTTTCGCTCTCGTGGGCGCTCATCGTGGATTTCGTCCCTGCTGAAAACCGTCCCTACATCGGCTCCAGCGGGAACAACACAGTGATGGGACTGATTCTCGGACACAACGGCGCGGCGCGGCTGGGGAATTTGCTGGGGATGGGAAACCCACCTCGAACCGGACCTCAGCCTGCCACTTCTTCCGATGCAGATGCCTCGCCTCAGCCGAATCCTGCCCCGGCGCTTTCACCGGGCAATCCCTCTACGGGTCCATCGCGACCGATTCAAGGTCCTCCACCCGCCGCTCTGGCAGCCTGCGAAGGTCAGACACAGGGGGCGCCCTGTTCGTTTTCCCAACCGAATGGAAACATCCTTCGCGGCGCGTGCATTACCCCGCCCAATCTCAACGCGCTGGCTTGCGCGCCGCAGGGCATGACTCCGGGACAAGCCCCGAATGGACAGCCGAACGCCGGACCCAACGGCGGCGCGCCCTTCAGCAACGAGACCGGTTCGCCCGGTGTGTTCCGCTTCTTTGTTGCGCCGCTCTCCAAACAGATGTCCTGGCTGCTGCCCTTTGCGCTCGTCAGCGTTTTGCTCGCCGTCTTCGGCGCGAGGGTGCGGTTTCCGCTCCAGGCAGGTATCCATCAGGCGCTCGTCCTGTGGGGCGGCTGGCTGCTCACCTGTCTGGTTTTCTTCAGCGCGGTGTCGGGCATTTTCCACGCTTATTACGCCATCATGCTTGCGCCCGCCCTGGGCGGCATGGTGGGAGTGGGGCTGGCGCAGTTTTACCGCTGGTCGGAAGGCTCGCGCCTGGCAATGGCGGGGCTGGCAGTGGCGGCTGCGGTCACGCTTGGCTTTCAGTGTTTCGCCGCCGCGCAATATGGGGCTTTCTCCGGGTGGATGCTGGGGGCGGGACTGCTGTTGGGGTTGGGAGTCCTGCTCGCGTCCGTTTCGAGGCGGGCGGCATTCCTGCTCATTCTGGGCGCGATGCTCGTCATCCCTGCCTGGTGGAGCGGGATGACCGTCCTGTCCAGCGCGAACCACAACCTGCCTACGGCGTATGAGGGACGCGGCGGCGCAAACCGTCCCGCCGCTCCGATGCCCCCGCCCGGCGAACAACCCTCGAACGATGCTCTGCTGGACTTTCTGCAAGCCAACACACAGAGGATGAAGTACCTGGCGGCTGTGCCTTCCTCCCAGCAGGGCGCGCCGCTGGTGATTGCCACGGGCCGCCCCGTGCTTTACATGGGCGGCTTTGGCGGGCAGGATGACGTGGTGACGGCGGCGGATTTGCAGGCGATGGTTGCCGCTGGGGAACTGCGCTATGTGCTGTATGGCGGCGAAAAGGGGCAAAAGCCCGAAATTACAGCCTGGCTCTCGGCTTCCTGCCAGGCGGTGACGGGTGTCCCCCTGCCGCAAACCGGACCTGGTCAAGGGTTGACGCTATACGATTGCCTGCCGTGACGCGCGGTGCGGCGCGCGAAATCCGCCATGACAGCCTTCCTATTCTGCCCACTTTGAACCATGACCCGTGTCATGGATGGGCGTCAAAATCAAAGGGATTTCCCCTGAAAACAATGACCCCAGGCACTTTTGGCTTCCTGGGCGTTTCATTACACTGAAGGAAAATGGACAAAAGGAGTCTCTTATGAAACGAATTGCCTTTTTTCTTACCCTTCTGGTTTCGCTCAGCCTGGCGTGTTCGCTGAGTGGCGCGCCTGCCGCTCCTGCATCTGAAAGCGCGCCCACCCCCACCCAGTCACCAGTTATCAGTAATCAGTCACCAGTTATCAGTTCCCCCACGCCAACTGCCCAATCATCTTCTTCCTCTCCCGCCGTCCTCTACTTCACGATTGGGATGCACATCGAGCCGATGGGCGAGACCGCCCAGGGGTATCAACACGGCCAATCCGATTATCGCACGCCGAAGTTTTTTCAGCGTCATGTGCAGGATATTCTGACGGTGACGGGCATCATCGAGGCGCACGGCGGACGGATGACGATTCAGGCGCAATCGCCATTCACCAGCGTCGCCATCGAATCGGGGAATACCCTCCTCGCCGACCTCGCCGCGCGCGGACATGAAATTGCCCTGCACTTCCACGAAGACGCGCATCTCGGCAAGAACTCGTCGGCGCTCTCTGCCCAGCAGTGGTGCGACGTGATGAAGCAGGAGATTGGTTTAATACAGCAGGCCAGCGGCGTAAGCGACGTCCGCTATTGGAGCGGCGGCAATCTTTACCCGAATATGTACGAAGCCGCCGAATGCGCTGGCCTGGACGTGAACAGCGACTGGAAAAATCCAAACATGCAAAGCACCGACCTCTCGCTGGTAGGCGTCAACCCCTGGCGTCCGGCGGGCGGCACGGATGGCGTGGACTTCACGCTTTTCACCCAGCATGACCCAAACGGCGCGATTGTCTTCCTGCCTGAAGGTCAATATGATAAGAATGATTTCGCCTCCATGCGCCGCAGTCAGGAGGCGGGCGGCGATGAAGCCTACTTCGAGTATCTCAAGACGCAACTCTATGCCTCGCTCGAAGCCGCCGAAGAAGGCAAGGTCAACGTCTTCCACTTCACCATCCACCCGGGCGAGTTTCGCGGCGACCCGAGTCAGCCCTTCGCCGTCATCGAGAAGTTCCTGACCGAAGTCGTGGACCCGCTCGTTGCCAGCGGTCAGGTGCAGTGGGCGACTTTCTCCCAGATGGCGGACGCTTACGCGGCATGGGAGGCGGCGAATCCGGGTGTGGAGCCAAAGTGAGAGTCAGTAATCAGTGAAAAGTAAACAGTAAACAGCGATGGAGAGATGCTATGAAAACTTTTCCCCTCTTGTTGACGAGTCTCTTTCTCATGGCGTGCGCGTTGACCGCCCCGCTCACACAGGGAACGGAAACGCCGCCCCTCTCTGCGAACGAAAACGTCCCAACCGCGACCCTTGCGGCGGCGCTTCCCTCCGTCCAGCCGCCCGCCGGTCAGCCTCCCTCCGGCAAACCCTGCGGCGATGGCGTTTGTCAGGGACCGGAGAACGCGCAGAACTGCCCGGCAGATTGCTCTTCCACATCCGTTACGCCGCCTTTGGGCGGGCCGGGACAGAGCAATCGAACCCCTGGCGCGCCCGGACAGGGAAACCAGCCCCCCGGCGCGGCGGCAAAGAGCGATGGCGAGTACACCGTCACCAATCCCTCCAGCGGCGCGGCGTTGTATGTGGCGGTCTTTTATCCCGACAACTGGGACGGGCAAACCAAACTGCCGACTCTCGTCCTTGTCCCCGGCGGCAGCGGCAACAGCGGCGCGTTCACAGGGCAGACTCCAAAAGGCGCTTCCACCGTGGAGGTCATCAATCAGGCGGGTTATGCCGCCGTCGTCTTCGACCCGGATGGGCGCGGCCGCAGCGGCGGGACGGAGAACTACAATGGCTTCGTTCATCAGGACGGTCTGGCGGAAGTGATTCGCTTCGCCGCGACCCTGCCCGGCGTGGATTCTGCCAAAATTGGCCTGGTCACTTACTCCTACGGAATCACGATGGGCGCGGGCGCGCTGGCGCGTCATCCCGATTTGCCGGTCAGGTTTCTGATTGATTGGGAAGGTCCCGCCAACCGAAACGACACCGGCGGCTGTGATGGCGCGGGGCTGGGTCATTTGAAAGACGTTGCTTCTTGCTCCGATGAATCTTTCTGGGCGGAGCGTGAAGCCAGCACGTTCATCGCACAGATTCGCGTCCCGTATCAGCGCGTGCAGTCGCAAACCGACCACGTCCAGCCCGATAACGCCCATGCGATTCTGATGGTCAACAATGCCGTGAGCGGCGGCGTCCCCTGGGTGCGGCTGAACAACGAAACGCCCAACCAGACCTATGACCTTGCCAATCCGCCCGCCATGCTGCCCGATGCCACCCTCGACCGTCAGCAAGACCGCTTTATTGTGGAATATGCCAAAGAACTGTTTGCTATGTAGGACAACTCATATGAGTTGTCCAGAGGCAGCCGACCTATGCTCGAAACGATTTTGCGCCTTTTACACCTTCAAGTTTGGCGGTTGCGCGGCTACGACGCCTTCGCTGGAGAATGGTATCCGCTGCCGGGAATCTTCCTGAGCGAGAGCGCAGCCATCCGCGCCGCGCGCAGGCGGCTGAAACAGTTGGAGAAAGCCCAGCCCTCCAGCGTCTCTGGCGGGCAGGATGGAATCCAGGACCAGGTCCATCTCGTCTGCCCCGATGGAAGTTTGAAACGGATACGTTGAAACTTGTCTTGGACATTCCGCCTTGTTCGAGATTAGGTGATTCCGGAATTGATAACCATGTTCAGCCTGAGTCTGCTTACTTCTTTTCGCCAGCGCATCAACACTGTCCTCGCCGCTCTGGGATTCTCCCTCTTTTGCTGCCTCTTCGGCGCTTTGATGGCATTCGTGCTCAGCCCGGCGCAGGCGCTGGAGGCGTTTCGCGTCTCGCAACTGCCGCAGATGGATGCGCAGGATGTCCAATCCGCCGCGCCGGGCGAGACCCTGCTCTTCACCGCCGCTCTGACCGGCAACGTCCCGCCGCAGGAGGGGGTGAACATGGTCGCCTACACCGTGCAGGAGTGGCGGGTGACCGTCCCTTCCGATAGCGGGCGCGGCGGCGATGCTCCCCAGCCCTCCGGTCACTGGCAGGCGGTCGAAACGGTCGCGCCGGAGTTGACCGTCGAACTCGGCGGGCAGGCGATTTTGCTCCACCGAACCACGCCAGTCCGCTTGAGCGGCGACTTGCATGAGAAGATGGTCAAAAGCGACAGCGCATTACAAGCGATGGACATGGACGAACTGCTTCCCGATGGCACGCGCCGCTATCGCGGCCTGATGGACGGCGACCGAGTGACCGTGCTGGGCAAAAAAGCCAGCGATGGCGGCGTGATTCCCAACCATCTCTTCGCCGGCGACCGCGTCGCCTTCGAGGAGAGTTTGCGTGAAGCAGCGCAAGGACTGTTCTTTGCTGGTTTGTGTACGATGGTACTGTCTCCTCTCGTGCTGCTTGGCGGTTTGTGGTTCGCCTTTTTCCGGCGCAAGTAGGCTAACTTGTTCTACCAACGATAAGACTCGTGGAGAAACTTGCCATGAAACGTCCCTTCCTCTTCTTCCTTGCCCTCCTTGTCCTTCTCACACTCTCGTGCAGTCTCCTGCCCGGCTGGGTCTGCTGCGCCCCGCCTCCCATCCCCACCCTCACGCCTGCTTCCTCGACGCCCGACACGGAAACACCTGGCACTTCAACACCTGACACCAAAACACTTGACACTGATACACCCTACATCTCCTTCATCATCAATGTCCACGACTGGACTCACCCGACCGAAAGCGCCGACATCCTGCTCAAACTCGTTGACTTGTTCGAGAAATACGGCGTGCGCGGCGACTTCTACTTCACCGCCGAAATCATCCGCGAACTGGCGGAGAAGCGTCCTGACGTCATCGAGCGATTCAAGAACTCGAACATGACCATCAGTTACCACATTCGCCCACCGCACCCGCTCTACACCGGCTTCGATGACCGCCTGCAAGGACTGGATGACGCCGCGCTCTATCAAACCCTGCTGGATTACGAAACCTACGCCCTCGACCTGACGACCGGCGACCTCGACCGTTCCCGCCCCGGCGGCTACACCTACGTCGCTCAGGTCTTCGGGCGCAAACCCGTCGTCGCCTCTGTGCCGAACAGCGGGCGCATCAAAGACACCGCGCAAAAGGTCTATGCCTCGCTCGGCGCGCAGATGACCATTCTCTATCATGAAGAAGGCACGAAACTCGAACAGCCCTTCGAGTACGTCAACGGTCTGCTCGTCCGCCCCAGCGACTTCAGCGTGACGCGCAACACCCTCGTGGATGGCACGGACAACTTCTGGTGGAACATGATGAGCAAGCCCAATGCCGCCGATTACCGTCCCCTGCATTTGCTGGAGTTGGGCCTGGCGGAATGGGAGAAGAAAACGGAAGGTTCGCCCTACGCCCGCGCCCCGTTCATCACCTCCCTGATTCACGAAAACAACTTCTATCGCCGCGGCGCGGAAGGCTGGACTTCGATTTACTTCACCATGCAAGGCGGCAAGAAAGACCAGCCCCTGCCCCCGCCCTGGAACCTGAACGCGCCCGACCCCTCCACGCTGCGTTCCGCCGAAGAGCAATCCGCTATCTGGCAGGCGTATGAAGAATTGGTCGCTTACGCCGCCGAAAATTTACAGGTCGTGACTTCGGAAGACATTTTAGAAATAGCGAAAGGACAACCATGAAACGCTTCTCCTCCCTCATCACTCTTTTAGCGCTTGTTGCGCTGGCGTGTAATTTCAGTGCGCAAGGGACGGCAACGCCATCAGCAGAGACCCAGCCCGCCGAAGCAGTCACCCAGCCCAATGTCCAGAATGAAGCGGGAAATCTTCCCCCGCAAAACGGACAGATTACCGTCGAGCAAATCCAAACCAGTTACGCCATTGCCCCCGGCGGACTCTCTGGCTGGTTCACCACCGGGCAAGCCGCCGACCTCACCCTGAGCGCGGTGGACTTCAACAACGCGGGCGGCGGGCTGTTCTTCAATCATCCCACCGCCATCGTCACCGACGGAACGCATCTCGCGCTGGCAGACCGCAACAACAACCGCGTGCTGATTTGGAACGAACTGCCGACCGCGAACGAAGAACCCGATTTGGTTTTGGGTCAGCCCGATTTCATTTCCAACAACCCCGGCACAGGCGCAGACCAGATGAACTGGCCCGTTGCCATGGCAGTCGGCGGCGGCAAACTGCTGGTGGCAGATGCGTACAACAACCGCATTCTGGTTTGGAATTCGTTCCCCACCCAAAACGCTCAGCCCGCCGACCTGATTTTGACGGGCAGTGATTCTCAACCCATTGAATGGCCCTGGGGCGTGTGGACAGACGGCACGCGCCTGGCGGTGGTCAACACCCCCAAAGGCGAAGTGTTGATTTGGAATACCTTCCCTGCTTCGTCCGACCAGCCCGCCGATTTCCGCCTGACCGCCGCCAGGCAAATGGGCACACCGCGCTCCATCACCTCCAACGGCGAATACTTCATCATCGGCGACCACAACGCCAGCACGGGCGGCGCGCAATTCGGCGTGAAAAACGCCACCTTCGTATGGACGACCTTCCCCACGTCTGACGCGCCCGCCGATTTCATGCTCGAAGAATGGCTGCAAGGCGAAATCACCGACGACGGCAAAATGCTGATGGTCAGTTCCACGGGGCGCAGTATGTCGGTGTGGAACTCGCTCCCCACCGCCGCCGACCCCGCTCCCGACTTCATCGTCGGCGGACTCAACTCCTTTGACTTCAATGCAGGCGACGGCTCCGACATCGCCATCGCGGACGGACGCGCTTACATCGTGCTTTCCAACGGCAACCGCATCGTCGTCTACAACAGCCTGCCCACTTCACCTAACCAACTCCCCGATTTCGCCATCGGCGCGCCCGACATTTACACCAACACCCTCCAAACAAACTTCATCATCAGCAATCCCAACCCGCTCACCGATGGCAAGAGTCTCTTCGTGCTTTCGGACTTTGACAGGAAACTCTACGTCTGGACTCAAATTCCCGATAACAGCAACGCCTACCCCAACTGGGTCTACTCCTTCCCCGAACAGCCCAACGGCTTCGCGATGGCAAACGGTCAACTGGTGGTGATGGGACGCAGCGCCCTCTACATCTGGAATCAACTTCCGCTCAACGGCGAACTGCCCGATACCTCCCTCACGCTCAACGGCTACGACCTCGGCAAAATGAGCGGAATGACCTACGACGGCAAATATTTCTACCTCGCCGACGCCGCCGCCAACGCCATCCACGTTTGGGACGGTTTGCCGCAATCATCCGACACGCCGCCTGCCTTCACCCTGAGCGCCGAGTCGCCCCTCCGCATTTACAGCGACGGCGAATACCTGACCGTCATGCTGAAGATGAATCGTGAAGTCGGCGTCTATCGCGTGGATGAACTGACCGCCTCTTCCTCCCCCGCGCTTGTTCCGAACCCTGGCGGCTTTGGTCTCGTCTTTGAAGCGAATCAGCCAGGCGCGCCACAAGGCGCGTTCAACATGGCCGCCTCCGCCATCACCGCGCAGGGACATCTCTTCGTCGCCGACGCCAACAACAACCGCGTGCTGGTCTGGCAAAGCGTGGAAGACGCGCTGGCGGGCGCGCCCTTCGACGTCATCCTTGGCGAAGACGACGCCCAAGACCTCGTCCCCGAAATCGGCGTGGACAAACTCTTCTGGCCCACCCGCCTCGCCTTCGACGGCAGTTACCTGTGGGTTGGCGAATTCAAATTCTCGGAACGGCTGGTGAGATTTTCGGTCAAGTAGAGCGACATTCATGTCGCCCTATGCCCCGCCAAAAGGAGACCCTATGTTCAAAAAAATTCCCCTCTTTCTTTCCATCCTCACCCTCGTCGCCGCCTCCCTCGCCTGCGGACTCTTACCCCCTCTCCCAGTGGGAGAGGGGATGGGGGGTGAGGGAACACCCGCCACCTCCACTCCTGACACTGAAACACTTGACACTGTAACACCTGACACTGGAACTCCTGACACTGGAACACCTGACACTGGAACGCTCCCCCTCGCCCCCTGCCCCGACCCGCTCTGCCTGACCACATCATTTTCTCTGCTCGACCTGCAAAACCGCCCTCTCGACGAGAACGTGGTCAAACTCTTCTCCGTCGCCGTAGATGACGAGCGCAACCGCGTCTATGTCGCAGGCATCATGACTCCCGACGTGGCGATTCTGGATAGCGTGACCGAAGAATGGATTGGCATCGTCAAGACAGGCATCGCCGAGCGTGGACTCAAGTACCTCTACTTCGATTCTGCCGCGCAATATCTGTACGTCTTTGAAGTCAACACCACCATGCTTCATCGCGTCAACGTTGCAACTGGCGAATTGACAGCGCCCGCCAAACTCAACGGCGGTTTCGGCAACCTCGCCTTTGTGGATGAAGCCCGCACCCGCTTTTACATCTTCACCAAAAAGGGACTGACCGCCTTCGACGGAAATACGCTTCAAGAACTCTATGTGGTAAAGGGCTTGGGCGAAAACGCGGGACCGATGGTCTATGACGAAGCGGTGGATTCCATTTACCTGCTCGCCACGCAGGACAAAACCGCCCGCTCCCTCATCGTCATAGACGCCGCCAGCGGAAAGGTCATAGACGAAATTCAATACACTACTCAAGCCAACGGACGCGCGCGCTGGTTCTCGTTCGACTCCGCAGAGCGCAATTTCATCATCGGCTTGGAGCGCGCCGTCATCGTCCTCGATATGAACGGAAACGAACTTCGCGCCTTCTCGCTCAAAAACAGCGGCGTCCTCGAAGACCTTCTCTACGACCCCGCCAGCGGCCAGACCTTCGCGCTCTCAGTGGCTCAACCTGCAAACGGTCAAGTCGCGGGCGTCGGCGGCCACATAGACGTGTACGACAAAAGCGGCAGCCTCACCCACAGTTTTGACTTCGGGCGCAAGCCGCACAACATGCATCTCAACCCTGCAAACGGACACCTCTACATCGCCAACGGCGACGCCTCCGTGCTGTGGAGCATTAACGCCGCCGCGCCGACACAAGCCGTTCCTCTGCGACTCGGCGACAGCATCGAGCAAATCATTGTCTCTGGCGACGGCAGTACACTTTACCTCTCCAGCCGCCTCGGTGGAAGTTACCTCGCCCGTTATTCTCTTGCGGATGGAAACTTCGCCTCCTTCTCCGCCGGAACCTGGCCCATCCCCCTCAGGCGCGACTCCGCCGGAGATTTTCTCTTCTCCCTCAACGCCTGGGACAGTACCCTCTCCGTCTATTCGATGACTCCCTCCGAAACTTTGCTCGGCACAATTCCGCTCGGCATCCCTGCTGGTTCCACCGACCGCCTGCCCGACCTCGCCATTGACTCGACTCACAAACTCGCCTATGCCGCCTACCCCGAATTCGGCTTGGTCGCCGTGGTCAATTGGGAGACCATGCAGCCCGTCACCACCATCAACATCCCCAACGCAGAGACAGGCGACACCGGCGGCGGACCGGGTCAATTGCAGGTCATGGTCAACGAAAGCGCCAACCGACTCTTCGTCTATGAGCCTCACGCACAGACGCTCCATGTTTTCGACACGGCAAACAACTTCGCCTTGCTCAACAGCGTAGACATGAAAGCCCAATCCAAATCCATCGGTCAAGCCGATGCCGACCAGTTTTTCTTCGACGCCGCATCCAACCGTCTCTTTCTCGGCGCGCTGGAATTGGACGCCATGACGGGTCAGCCCACCGGCAAGACGCTCCCCGCCGGAAACAAAATCTTCGGTATGGACAGCGAAGACAACCTCTATTGGGCGCTCGACAACGTCAACAGCGCCATCCTCGCCATTGACCGTGCCACGCTTGCCATCCGTCACAGCCAACCCATGCCTGAGTCTTCATCCAACCTCGCCACCGCCGCCTACGACCCCGTGAACAAACAGGTCTTCATCGGCTACCTCATTACCGCGAATCTGTACGGGTTTAAGGTTGGACAACCTTAAGCTCGTCCTGCCGTCCGATAGCCGCGCGGCGCGCTGCCCATCACCCGTTTGAAGGCTTTGCTGAAAGCCGCTTCGGAGCGGTAGCCCACCCGCGCGGCGGCTTCGTTCACGCGCAAATCTGCCTGTTGCGCCAGAAGCCGCGCCGCCATTTGCATCCGCCAGCGGGTGAGATATTCCATCGGCGGCTCGCCCGTCAGCGCGGCAAAGCGTGCCGCAAACGCCGAACGCGAACAGGCAACCGCCCGCGCCAGCGAAGCGACCGTCCATGGGTGGTCGGGCTGGGTATGCATCAGGTTCAGGGCTTTGCCAATCAACGGGTCGTGCAGAGCGCCCAGCCAGCCGCTGTGTGCCACGCCCTGCATTTCCACCCAGCGTTGAATCATCTGCACGAACAGAATATCCGCCAAACGGCGCAAAACGGCTTCTTTAGCAGGGCGCATCGCCTCGGCTTCGCGCGCCATCATCTCCAGCGTGGCGCTCAGGGCGCTTTCTGGCTGATAGGGAATGTGGATGACGCGCGGCAGGCGTTTGAGAAAAGCGGCGGTTTCGGCAAACTCAAAGTCGAACGTGCCGCACAACACCACCGCCGAGGGGGTTTCGCTCCAGCGCATCAGGGCGCATTCGCCCCACTGGTCGAGTTCCAGGTTGCCAAAGACCGGCGCGTCTGGCGTTTCCAGCAGGGAATGTTCTTCCCCGCCCGGCAAGAGCAGCACATCCCCTTCGCGCAGGGGCAGAGCGGCGGGGTCGCCTTGCAGGCGAAAGTAGCCGTTTCCCCGATACAGAACGTGAAACACCGCGCAGGCGCGCGGCGCAAAGTGCAACCCCCACGGCGAGCCGAGTTCGGAGCGGCAATAGACACTGCTTTTCAGGCGGGCGAGACTTAAGACTTGAGTGAGCGTATCGGACATTTTGGACGAATGGCAAAGAAAAGCGGACGATTTATCATAGACCGTCCAATTCTTCTCGATTATATTCCCAGCATTCTCATTTGGTCAATGGAGGCGCACCATGCACACCCCGCCTGAAGGCGCAAACCCCTTTCTCTACACCCTGCTTGTGTTCATTCACATCTTCGCCACGATGGTGGCGGTTGGCTTGAACGCCAGTTACGTCATCTGGATTTTGCGCGGCTCGAAAGAGAGCGCCAGCCTGCCCTTTGCCTTGCGCGGCGTCAAGTTCATTGACGATTACGTTGCCAACCCCTGCTATCTGGCAGGCGGCGTGACGGGCGTGCTGATGATTCTGATGGGCAAAGCCGTTGCGCCGTTCCTGTGGGTGGCAATTGGGTTGTATGTGCTGGCGATGGTCATTGCGTATGGCGTTTATACCCCCCTGCTCAGCCGTCAAATCCAAACGCTGGCCGCCAAAGGCGCGGACGACGCGGAATATCAACGGCTGGCACAGCGTTCCAACCAGATTGGCGCGTTCATGGGAATTCTGGTCGTCGTCATTCTGCTGCTCAAAATTTTTGAGCCGCCGCTGTGGTAAATCAAAAGGAGGATGTCATGCGAAGTATTCGTATCGTCCATTTGCTGTTCACGTTTGGCATTGGGTTGTTCGCCGGGCTGTTGTACACCTTTGAGCAGGGCGTGATTCCCACCCTGACGACGCTCAATGCGCTCGAATATACCAAAGTGGAGCAGGGCTTGATTCGTTCGCTGGATGCCTTCCCGACCGGGGTGATTGTGGTGGCAACGCTTTCCATGTTGCTGCCGCTCTATCCGCTGGCGCGGCTGTGGGGGGAACGCCGCACGGCTTATTGGCGGCTGACCGCGCTGGGCTGGGCGCTGTTTTTCTTTGGGGTGGGAATTTTTACCATCGTGTTGAACGTCCCCATCAACAATACCGTTTTGACGTGGGACCCCGCCGCCCCGCCCGCCGATTGGGAAACCGCCCGCAACACCTGGAACACCCTCAACGCCATCCGCACGCCGATTAACTACCTGAGTTTTCTTTGCATGATTTGGGCGGCGTTTGAACTGCCAAAGTCATAGCCTTAATCGGCATTCTTTTTCGGAAATACTCATGCTGGCGATACTTGCGCTGGTCATCTCAGCCGCCGCGCCCGCCAGCATGAGTATTCGCCCTTATAATTGCGCGAATGGCGCTTTCCATTCTCCCGACCAAACTCTACCCCCCGCTCCCGGCGGATGGTTTTGTTCCCCGCCCCGGCTTGCTGACCCGCCTGCAAGCAGGGGTGACAGGCAAAGTCACCATCATCTCCGCGCCGCCAGGGTTTGGGAAGACCACCCTGCTGGCGGCATGGATTGCGTCACATCCAGAGAGCCGAGTCGCCTGGTACGCGCTGGATGAAGACGACAACGACCCCGCCCGTTTCTTCGCCTACATCGCCGCTTCGCTGCGGAACGTTGAGCCTGATTCCGTTTCGACGCTCGACTCCACGCTGGAGGCGGGTTCCGCCGCCCCCCGCGAGTTCGCCGCCGCGCTCATCAACGATTTTGCCGAAACGTTCTACGAAGATGTGACGCTCGCGCTGGACGACTACCACCACATCACCCAACAACCCATCCACGACGCAATCGCCTACCTCATTGACCATCTCCCCAACAACATTCACATCGTCTTCATCAGCCGCGCCGACCCGCCCCTGCCGCTTGGCCGCTGGCGCGCGCGTGGACAGTTGACCGAAATCCGCGCCGACGACTTGCGCTTCACCGAAGAAGAAGCCGCGCAATTCCTGAATCAGACGATGGGGCTTTCGCTGAGCGCCGAAGACATCCGCGCGCTCGAAGCGCGCACCGAAGGCTGGGTGGCGGGACTGCAACTCGCCGCGCTTTCCCTGCAAAAATCCGCCAACCCGCGCGAAGTCATTGCCGCCTTTGCGGGCACGCACCGCTTCATTGCCGATTATCTGACCGACGAAGCGCTCTCGCGCCAACCCGAAGCCCTGCGCGAATTTTTGCTGAAAACGTCCATTCTCGAACGCTTCAACGCGCCGCTGTGTAATGCCGTTTTGGATGTGAACCATGCCGCAGCCACTCTGGCGGAACTGGAACGCGCCAACCTGTTTCTCATCCCGCTCGATTCCGAATCTAACTGGTATCGCTACCATCATCTTTTTGCCGACCTGTTGCGGCGGCGGCTGACTCAAGCCCATCAGAACGAAATTGCTGAACTGCACCGCCGCGCCGCCGAATGGTTTGAGCAGAACGAACTGCCGCTCGAAGCCGTCCGTCACTGGCTGGCGGCGGATGCGCCTGAGCGGGTGGCGGCGCTGGTGGAACGCATCCTGAGCCAGACCTGGGGGCGGGCGGAAATTCACGGGCTGGTCAAGCGGGTCGAAACCCTGCCCGAAGACGTTCTGGCACAGCATCCTGCGCTGACCGCCTTCCTGGCGTGGACGTGGCTTTGGCTCGGTTACGATACGTCCCGCATTCCGCCCTTGCTGGAGCGCGCCGAAAGAAACCTGAAAGATGAGCCGCACGCCCGCCATGCGCGCGGACGCTTTCAGGTCATCCGCAGTTATCTCGCCCGCGCAATCAACAACGATTCGCCTGAAGCGTTAGCGCTTGCCGAACAGGCGTTAACACAACTTCCCGCCGATGATTTTCTCTGGCGCGGGTTTGCCCAACTCAACATTGCTATTTTGGCGCACTCGATGGGGCTGGGGCTTGCCAAAGCGGAGACCGCCTACGCCGAAACGGTACGCTTGTGCCGCGCGGCGGGCGACCCGACCACCGCCTGGATTGCCGAATGCGCCCGCGTGCAGGTGGTGCGCGAGAGCGGCGATTTGCCGCGCGCCCTTGCCCTGAACCGCGCATTGCTCGAAATGTTTGAACATCGCGGCGCGCCTGCGCTGGTGCGCGGCTGGGTGCATATCAACAACGCCTGGGGAGATTATCTGCTCAACGACGTCAAGAACGCCTGGCGGGAAATTCATTTGACGCAGGCGCTCGAAGCCCAAACGGGCGGCATGCCCGACGTGGGTCTGCGCCTGTACGCGCTCTTGAGCAAACTCGAACTCCTGAACGGCGACCCAGCCGCCGCCCGCAAAGCCGCAGATGATTTGCTCGCGCTCACCCATCGCGGCGGGGTGACCAATGCCATAGACTGGGCGCAGGCGGTTCGCGCCGAGTTGATGTTCAGGTTGGGCGATTGGGCGGCGTTTGACGCGTATGCGCGGGCGTACCGTCCGCCGCAGCAACCGCTGTTCTTCCCCTATCGGCTGGAGACTCTGCTCCAAATCCGCTATCTGGCGCGGCAAAAAGCCTGGGATGAGAGCCGCCGTCTGATGCAGGAACAGGTTCGGCTGGCGCGTGAAGCGGGGTACGTCGAATACGAGATGGAATTGCATATCGTCGGCGCGTTGATGGAACAGGCGGCGGGCAATCCATCCAGCGCCATCAAAATGCTGGAACGCGCCCTGGAAATTGGCAAAGCGGGCGGCTACATGCGCGTCTTTCTCGACGAAGGCGAAGCGATGCGCGCTCTGCTGGCGCAGTTCCGCAAGGATGACTTTGCGGCGAACCTGCTGGCGGCGTTTGGAAAGCCCGTCCACATTGACCAGTCTGCCCTGATTGAGCCGCTCACCGAGCGCGAGATGGACGTGTTGAAGTGGATTGCCGAAGGCTGCTCGAACCCTGAGATTGCGGAAAAACTGTATCTCTCGGTCGGCACGGTCAAGACGCACGTCAAGCACATTTACGCCAAGTTGGGCGTGGATGACCGCGTGAACGCGGCAAACAAGGCGCGTGAGTTGGGGCTAATCAACTGACGGTCGCCCGCAGACGACCGTCAGTTTTTTACTCGCTGGCTTCTTCCTTGTAACCGCGCAACAAATAAAAGCCGTATAACGCCATCAGCCCCGAAAGGACGACCTTCAGAATGGGGATGGTAAGGTTCACGTCTCCCGCTTCCATGCCGCCTGTGGCGCTGAACTGCAAAAAGTCATTGAACGCGTGGAGCAGAACCAGCGGCACGAG
>DAOTZC010000022.1:0-163583 GCA_034434535.1 Anaerolineales bacterium
CGGAGTACAACCCGCTAAAAGAACAACAAGCGATAGAACGACTGATAGAATTATGATGTATTTTTTCATGATTTTTCCCTTTCGATGTGATGTGATGTTTTTTTACCCTGTTGTGCAAGGGGCGTGCCAACTATTAATTATACAGACAGGTATCCATATCAGGATACCCAAAAGCATGGGTTGCCATATATAGCAACCAGTGATTACATACAATAACCGTCATTTCATCCCCTCCCAATCCCTCACCATCCTTTCCTGCAGACCCAAATCCACCACCTTCCCATACGCCATCTCCCACAATTGGCGTTCTTGTCGCCAACGACCACCAGCCTGCTTCACCTTTTTTCGCAAGTCGAACTCATCATAAGCCACCTTGACAAACACCGGCGTCTCTTCAGGCATCCACTCGCGCTCATCCACCACCAATTCCACCGTCTTCAACCTGCGCCTTTGCTCCGCATCATACCGATAACGCACGCACACCAACTGTTTTCCATACCGAAGCATCAACTGCTTCGTCCCTTTTTGCCCCGGCTTCCTCGTCAAAAGCGTTTGCATCTCGCCACTCATCCCCAAAAAGTAAGTAAAATTATGAAATAGTATAGCACAGCAAGTCAAGGAAAAAAATCACCAATGACACAGAAAAAACTCCTCGAAACCTATCGCGAAGCCTTGCGCGTCAAACAATACTCATTTCGAACCGAAAAAACCTACCTTCACTGGGTGCGCGAATTCATCTGTTTCCATAACCCATCACTCGATGCTGGAAAAATCACCCTCCATCCCAAAGAGATGAGTGTCCAACACATCAACCAGTTCATCACCCACCTGGTCGTTGAACGAAAAGTCTCCGCCTCCACCCAAACCCAGGCTCTGAGCGCCATTCTCTTCCTCTACCGCAATGTCCTCCAACGAGAGCTGGACGAAACCCAACTTACCATCCTTCGCCCCCAAAAAGGCAAGCGCGTTCCCACCGTCCTCTCAAAAGAAGAAGCGCGGGCCGTCCTCTCCAAGATGAATGGACAATACAAACTGATGGCGCAAATCCTCTACGGCGCTGGCCTTCGTCTAATGGAATGTCTGCGCCTGCGCGTCAAAGATATAGACTTCCAAAGCCACTGTATCATCGTCCGAGACGGCAAAGGCGGCGATGACCGAATCACCATGCTGCCCGATAACCTGATTGCGCCATTGCGCCAACACCTGGCCGAAGTTCAAAAACTGCATCAGCAAGACCTTTCCGCTGGTTTTGGCTCTGTTTACATGCCTTACGGACTGGATAAAAAATTCCCCAACGCCCACAAACAATGGATTTGGCAATACCTCTTCCCCGCCTCTGCCCTTGCCAAAGACCCGCAAACCGGCAAGATACAACGGCATCACATTCACGAAAGCGCCCTGCAAAAAGCCGTTCGCGCTGCCGCCCGCGCCGCAGGTATTCAAAAAACCGTGTCTCCCCATACCTTCCGCCACTCCTTCGCCACTCACCTGCTCCAAAATGGCTACGACATTCGCACCGTGCAGGAACTGCTCGGCCACAAAGACGTCAAAACCACCATGATATACACCCACGTCCTCCAGCGTGGTGGGTTCGCTGTCAAATCTCCCCTCGATGACTGAAACCTGTCTGCTCTACACCCATGCCTGCAACGCGACGCCTTGTTCTCAGAGCAGGGTCAAAATACTCATCTCCGTCTCGCCAGATAACCGTTCGGCGCTGAAAACAAACAAAAAGACCGGAGCAACCTGCCCCGGTCTTTTTCCAGGTGAATTCTCAACCCAATTTTCCCGTAATCGTCGCCATCTTCAACTCGCCAATTGCCTTTGTAATCTGAATTTCGCGCGGACAAGCCAGCGTACAGTTAAAAGCCGTGTGGCAGCGCGCCAGGCCGCTTGTCTCGCTGATGATGTGCAGGCGTTCCGAAGCCGCCTCATCGCGGTCATCAAAGATGAACCGATGCGCCGTCACCAGCGCCGCCGGGCCCAGGTAGTCATCACTGCCCCAAAACGATGGACAGGAAGTGGTGCAGCAAGCGCATAAAATACACTTCGTCGTATCATCAAACCGCTCGCGCGCCTCGGGGCTTTGCAGGCGTTCCTTGCCATCGGCGGGCAATGGGCTGTTATTGATGAACCAGGGCAACACCTTCTTATAGTTCTCGAAGAACGGCTCCATATCCACAATCAAGTCTTTGATGACCTTCAGCCCCATAATCGGGTCGACAGTAATTTTGTCGCCCAGGTCGCGCACCAGCGTCTTGCAAGCCAGCCGGTTGGCCCCATTGATGCGCATGGCATCTGAACCACATACGCCGTGCGCACAAGAACGGCGGAACGAAAGCGTGCCGTCAATATAGCCCTTCACATATTCCAATAAATCCAGCACGCGGTCGGTCGGTTGCGCATCGATGACATACGTCTCGTAGTGCCATTTTTTATCGACTTCAGGGTTAAAACGAAAGATTTTGAGCGTAACCTTCATAGGGTGCCTCCGCGAATCCTAATACGTGCGCTCTTTCGGTGGGTATTTGGTAATCACAACCGGCTTATACCCAATCTCGAACTTGCCATCCCGCATCCGCACCAGGGTATGCTTGAGCCAGTTCACATCATCCCGATTTGGATAATCCTCGCGGGCATGGCCGCCGCGGCTTTCGGTGCGGTTGAGGGCCGAAATCGTCGTCACCTCCGCAATATCGAGCAGGTTGCCCAGTTCCCAGGCATTCAGCAATTCGGTGTTGAAAATCTTGCCGCTATCGCTCACGCGCACTTGCTTGTAGCGCTCTTTCAACTCTCGTATCACCTCCAGCGCGCGTTTCATCCCTGCCTCCGTGCGAAAGACGCCCACCTCTTCAAACATCACTTTCTTCATTTGGTTTGAGAGGTCGGTCAGGTTTTCTTTTCCTGAGCCGTTGCGCAGTGTCTCAAACTGTTGGCGGGCAAAGCCTTCGGGGTCGGCGGGCAGGGGAGTGAAGTCCACTCCGTTGGCATATTCGGCAGCCCGCAGCCCGGCATATTTGCCAAAGACCACCAGGTCAAGCAGCGAGTTGGTCCCCAGGCGGTTTGCGCCGTGAATAGAAACGCAGGCCACCTCGCCCGCCGCATACAGACCCGGAAAAACCGTCTTCTTATCGTCAATGACCACCTCGCCATACTGGTTGGTAGGAATGCCGCCCATGGCGTAGTGCGCCGTTGGCTGAATGGGCATGGGCTGGGTCATCGGGTCAATCCCCAGGTAAACGCGGTTAAAGTCAATAATATCGGGCAGTTTCTTGAGCAGTTCATTGGCGGTCACTTGATAGGGCGAACCGTCCGGGTGGGTGCGGCCATCCAGGGCCGCGTATTTGTTCACTACTTCAGGCCGCACATCGAGATAAACGTAATTGGAACCGTTGATGCCGCGCCCCTCGCGAATTTCGAGATAAATTGCCCGGCTGATGACATCACGCGAGGCCAAATCCTTCACGCGCGGGGCATATTTTTCCATAAAGCGTTCGCCCTTGCCGTTAATCAGAATGCCCCCCTCGCCGCGCACGCCCTCGGTAATCAGAATGCCCAGTTTGTAAATCCCCGTTGGGTGAAACTGAAAGAATTCCATATCCTCCAGCGGGAGGCCGCGCCGGAACACAATGGCCGTTCCGTCACCCGAATAGGCATAAGCGTTGGAGGTGATTTCCCAAACCCGGCCATGCCCGCCGGTGGCGAAGATGATACTCTTGGCGTGAAAAATATGCAATTCGCCATCTGCCAGGTTCACTGCCACCACCCCAACCGCTTTGCCATCGTTGATGAGCAGGTCTAGCACCTGAAATTCATCGAAGAAATTGACGTTATTCTTCAGGCACTGCTGATAGAGCGTCTGCAAAATCATATGACCGGTGCGGTCGGCCGCATGCGCCGCGCGCCGGACGGGTTTGCCGGTGATGTTGTTGGTGTGGCCGCCGAAGGGGCGCTGCGAAATTTTGCCATCTGGGGTGCGGTCAAAAGGCAGCCCCATGTGCTCCAGTTCAAGGATGGCTTGTGGAGCCTCCTGGCACATAAACTCAATCGCATCCTGGTCGCCCAGGTAGTCAGAGCCTTTGACCGAATCGTAAGTGTGCCATTCCACCCGGTCTTCTTCCAGGTTGCCAAGTGCGGCGCTAATGCCGCCTTGCGCCGCTCCGGTGTGCGAGCGCGTTGGATATAACTTGCTAATCACCGCCGTTTTGGCCGTGCGCGAGGCATACAGGCCGGCCATTAGCCCGGCGCCGCCCGCGCCCACCACAATCACATCAAATTGATGAAGGCTCATTCCGTCCCTCCCAATAGCTTCAGCAGAGGTTCCTGCCAGATAAGATACAGACCGATGAGCGTCATCGAAATCATCATGAGAATGCTCAAAAAGCGCACCGTCTTGCGGCCAGCCGGAGAAACGATGTAATCATCGGCAATGACCACCAGCCCATGCACGCCGTGCGAAGTCGCCAACAGGTACATCCCACTTGCCACCAGTTTCCAGAAAACGGTGGCCCACGCATCAATATTTTGAATGGTTGGTATCTGTTCGACATGCGAGACGTTCGGCATAAACAGCCAGCGCATCAGGTCCGCCAGGCTCATCTGGTAGCGGGCGCCCATGTACAACGCCCCAATCAGCGCAATCAACATAAAAAAGTACATCCCCAACGCCGAAAGCCGGGTGTAAATCCACATCAGCATTTCAAAATTCAAACCACGTTTGCGAAGCGGCAGGGTACGCGACCGCGTAGAGGCAAGAGGGTTCGATGTACTCATGCTAGCCTCCCGCTGTTTGAACAAGAACCACCACCGATAGCGCAAACACTGGCAGAAACACCGCCCACTCTATCCAGATGGCTTCGCGCTGATATTCCAATAGCTTTGGCCACAGGTCAAGGATGGTAATGCGCAGGCCGTTAATCACATGAAACAGAGCGCAGAAGTACACAAAAACCTGGAACAGCCAGTGTTCATAGATATTGTTCAAAAATTGCCCAATATCCCCACTCAAGAACGATGCCAAAATGTGCATCGTAACAAAAATCGCCATGCCCAGACCGCCAATGCGATGCAGGATAAAGGTTAAGAAAGGCCCCTTCCCCTTGTATCCCAATGCGGTGAACAGGCTGACATTGCGGGTCATGCCCATCTGTTCCTCCTTGATATGATTTGATGAATGAGGTGACCAATACATTCCGCAGGAAATGAACAACACTGCGGCGCGATTCGACGAAAAATCGTCTGATATTCAATGAACTGTCACCGAATGTCCATTTAAAGATTATCACACGCCCAATTTAACAAAGAAAGTGACAATCATCCTGCTTATTTCATTCTTGTTATCCTGTAAAAAACCGCGCGAAGAACCTTATAATCCTATATGCAAATTTATTTTGCGTTTTGGGAGCGTGATATCCTTGAGTGGTAACTACCTTGCAACAATTCTAATCGATTCTGGGTTGTTTCACCTTCATCAAAAAGAGTGATTACACTATCAGCGCGGCCCCTGCTCTCGCCAAAGCGGGGATATGCCCAACCCGCCCTGGCGGGAAAAAATGAGGAGGTGCGAATGTCAGGTTCAAACCGGGTCACCCGGCGTGATTTTATTAAACTTGCTACGGGAACCATCGGAGGCGTCATTGCCGCCGGGGTCGGCATTCCTGCCGTAGGCTACATGATTGCTCCTGCCTTGCGCGAAGACAAAGCCGGAAAATCCGTATTCATTGGCAATCTTGCAGATATTCCCGTTGGTACGCCTTACCCCTTCTCCTTTACCATCACCAAAGTCAATGGTTGGGAGCGAACCGCCAGCACCTTTGGCGGGTTCATCCTCCGCAAATCGGAATCCCCAACAGATGTCCTTGTCCTTTCCAGCCGTTGCACGCACCTCTCGTGCCGCGTAAACTGGAATGAAGAAGCCCAGGGGTTTCTCTGTCCCTGCCATGACGCCATGTTCGACAAAGAAGGCAAAGTGGTCAACGGCCCGCCGCCCGAGCCGCTTGGCCGCTTTGAATACAGCGTCGATGCCGCAGGCAACGTCACCATCATCCCCGTCGAACGCAAGGGAGAATAACCATGCTCAGGAATTTGTGGAATCACATCTTCGCCTGGCTGGATGAACGCCTCGGCCTGAACGATATGTACAAAAACCTGCTCGACCGCCCCGAGCCGCTCGGCAACTGGTGGAATACGCTCGGTTCGGCCAGCCTGTTCCTGTTCCTGCTGCAGGGCGCCACCGGCATCTTTCTCACCGTCTACTACACCCCATCACCCGACCATGCCTACGACTCAATTCAATATATTATGAACGATGTCGCTTTTGGCTGGTTAATTCGCGGCATCCACCACTGGGGCGCCTCTCTGATGGTTTTGGTGGTCTTCATTCACATGCTGCGCACCTTTGTTACTGCTTCTTACAAATACCCGCGAGAACTGACCTGGCTGGTTGGCATTGGCCTGCTCTTATTAACGGTTGGCATGGGCTTCACTGGCTATTTGTTGCCCTGGCACCAAATGGCCTACTGGGCCACCACTGTTGGCACGCAGATTGCTGGCAGTGTCCCATTCCTGGGAGAGTTCATCCTCAAGTCACTGCGCGGCGGGCCAGATTTAAGCGCCCTCACCCTACAACGCTTCTTCGCCGCCCACATTTGGATTTTACCGGCCCTATTGGTCGCGCTCATCGGCGTACACCTGTACCTCATCATCAAGCACGGCGAATCGCACTTTCCAGATAAGGACGACTAAGGAGCGCCGCCATGAACAACGATATCAAGAAAAAAATCAACGAAAAATACGAGCGCGAACTTCAACGCGGCGAACGATTTTGGCCCGACAGCATTTTTAAAGACGCCATCATGGCGCTGGCGATTTTCATCATCCTGATTTTGCTGGCAACTTTCGTGGGCGTTCACGACTCCCCCAAAGCCGACCCCTCCGATACCAGCTACATCCCCCGCCCCGAATGGTATTTCCTGTTCTTGTTCAAATTCCTGGCGCTTTACGGGCAAATCCCCGTGTTGGGCAAAATCGAATGGATAGCAACGGTACTGATTCCAGGCATTGCCATTGGTTTGCTCACCCTGTTGCCTTTCATCGACAAATCTCCGCACCGCTATTATGCCAGGCGCGCCCTGCCGCTCGGCATCATGGGCATTATGGTATTGGGCATGGTTCTGCTCACTTTTCTGGCAGATGTCCCAACCGTATCGGCAGATGGCTCGCCGTTGCTTGGCCGGCTGCAAACTCTGGCCGGCATTGTCATCCCCAGCCTGGCCTACATCCTTTTTATTATTTTTGCTTACCTCGCAAAGCAAAACGCAGTTCGGTGGATTTCCTGGACTGCGGGCATTTCTGGCGTATTGATGACCGGCTTGACCGTTGCCGTACTGGTCATGTACCAGCCACCAGCCCCAGAAACGGTCGAGGTCCCAACCACGCTCGTTGACCAGATTATGGCCGGGCAGGATTTATACTCCCTCCATTGCGTAGAATGCCATGGCGAAGATGGCACCGTCACCGTCATCGAAGGCGTCGAGGGGCTGGAAGGCAAAGCCATCAGCGCCATTCACAGCAAGGACGTGTTGTACACGGTCAATGACGCATCGCTGGCGGAAATCATTGCCTATGGCCGCCCCGATTCGGGCATGCCGCCGCTCGGCAAAGCCTACAACCCTGAAGGCCTCACCCGCAGCGAGATAGATTATCTTGTGACCTTCATGCGTTACGCCTGGGATGACCGCTTCGAGATGCCCAAAATCAAGCCGCTCTTCCCGCCGCTGGCCGAAACCGAAGTCCCCTCTTACGAGGTTCACATTGCCCCCATTGTCAAGCGCTACTGCATCTCCTGTCACCGCCCTGGCAAAGACAGCAACGACTATTTCATGGATACTTACGAAAACCTTCTCACCAGCGGCGACAACGGAGATATGAACATTGTCGCTGGCGATGAGAACAGCTTCCTCCTGCAAGTCATTCAGGGCAACCCCATTCTCAACGCCGATGGCAGCGAGGAAATCGGTGTCATGCCGCCCAAAGGCACGCTCAAACCAGAGGTCATCGAAGCCTTCCGCCGCTGGGTGCTGGCCGGGATGCCTCGCACTGCCGAAGACGCCGCCAAATTGACCTGGCCCGCGCCATAGAAACGTCCCACCTCTTCAGAAACCAAAGGTGACAGTCGCTTTGCCCGTGACTGTCACCTTTTTTCAACAGTATAATCTGGCTTACATAACCGTATGGTTTTTCCGATATTCATCAAGGCGCGGTCAACTATAATAAGAATATCTATGGGTGTTTATGAACAATTTTGGACAGTGGCGGACCTGCAAAGATGAATAAAAACTTCACGGTTGTCTTTTTTGTGCAAATCATTGCCATTGCTCTGATGGGTTGCGGTCAAGCAGCCAGGGTCGCAAAGATGACACCTGGGCCCGCAATCGATTCCCGCTTTCATGAATTCTACAATTTACTGGGCGGAGAAGCGCAATTAGGCAAAGCGCTTGGCCCGGCGTTTCAGCAAAACGGAAAAACTTACCAATACACCGAAAATGTCCTGTTGGTCTACGACGAAAGCCTGCCAACCGGGGAACGCTTCAACTTTGAACCGCTTGGCCTGACCTTTCAAATCAGCGACCCACCCCTGCCTGCCCCCGCAAACCAACCCGATGTCCGTTACCTGAACGGGCATGTCGTTTTTGCCGATTTCGTGCCGCTCTTCGACCAGTTGGGAGGGGCGCGTTTTGTTGGCAAGCCCCTCACAGAAGTCCGCTGGAACGCCGAACAAAGCCGCTATGAGCAATATTTTGAAAAAATGGGATTTTATCAAAGACAAGGGCAAACCCAAATCTACCTCATTCCTTACGGATTAATTGCCTGTCGTGAGCGGCAAACCGAACCCGGCTGTTCCTTGACCGCGGCAGATGCCATGATTGCCTCCACCGAATACCTGCCTCAGCCTTTCTTGCCCATTGTTCAGCGCCTTGGCCAGGACTTTACCGGCACGCCACTTTCAGAACCATACCGCGCATCCGATGGCATGTTGGAGCAAATCTATGAAAACGTCGTCCTGGCGGTTGACCCTGCCAACCTGCGTACCATTGGCCTGCGTCCCCTGCCTTTGCTGACCGGCTACCAGCCAGGCCCGCTTGCCCCTCCCATCAGTGACCATCGCATGGTGTTTTTCCCGCTCGACCAGGGCAATCACCGGGGTCACAATGTTCCCAAACCCTTTCTGGAATACATTGCCGCTCATGGCGGCAATGAACTGGCCGGTCAGCCAATGGGCGAACTGTTCGAAGAAAAGGGCATCCGGCGCCAGTGTTTTACCAATTATTGCCTCGATTTTGACCCTGCCGCGCCCCCTGGGGCTCAAATTCGTCCCACCCCGCTTGGTCATACTTACCTGCGCCAGAAAAATTACCTGCCTGCCCAAATGAGGCTGGTCGCATGGGAAACCCAATCGACCGTTGCGCCAGGCGGGCAACAGGTACTGGGCGTCATGGTCTATAACGACACCCCTGCCCAGCCCATGCAAAATATTGAACCCACGCTCGAACTTTTCCTTCCCGATGGCTCAGTTCGGAAAATGACTTTCCCCCCCACCTCGGCGGGCGGCACCACCTACCTGTCTGTGCAACTGTCCGATATCAAAACGGGCGAAACGGTGAACTATAAAATTTGCATTACCCAACCCGGCGGCGCGCCAGTTTGCGTCACCGAAAGCTGGTTGACGCATTAACCCCTTACGGGCGGGCCTCCACCAGCGCCTCCACCCGTCCGATGGGCGCACCCGTGCTGTAGACCGAAAACACGAACGGCAAACTTTCGCCCGGCGCAAGCGAGCCGCTCCACTCCCAGCGCCGAACCCCTACCAGATTTCCATTTCTGTCATAAGCCACCCCCGCCAGCCAGATTACGCTGGCGGGTTTTGCATCACCCGGCAGCCAGATTTGCCCCTCCACCTGCGCCGAAAGACCACCCCAGGCAATGCTTACGAGCAGGTTTTTGAGTTCAACGGGTAAGTAGCCCATTCCATCGGTCTGAACGGCGCTTAGAAATTGCGTCTGTATGGTACTGAAGGACTGAACGCCCGGGAAGAAAGCAACCGCTGGCAGCGTTTGACCCGCCCTCAAACTAGTCAGTGGCGTAAGCGCTTCCTGACTCATCACAAGCCTGCCTTCCGCATCGAGTAGTGTCATCTGCACCTTCACATTTTCCAGCCATCTCTTGCCTGGAGAATGCACCGGGACAAAGCAGTACCACCCGCTGGCGGAAGGAAAGCAAACCGGCTCGCCCAAATTGACTGCCGGAGTCGGCAGAACCTCGGGCGAACGCGCCACCGGAATCTGAATCACCTGCCCCACCGAAAGAGATTCAGGGCGAATGCCAGGGTTGGCGGCCAGCACTTCGGCCAGCGAAACCCCAAAGCGTTGAGCAATCTCAAGCAGTGTATCGCCCTGTTGAATGGTGTACGCTGATGGGGTAGGGGTGGGGGCGGCAATGGTGGATACAACCGGGGGCGTAGAAAGAACCAGACCAGGGTGAACCGAAAGCGTTTGAGTGGCGTAAGCCGTCAGGCTTAACGGCAAGACCGGCTTGGGCGCAGTTGGTTCTGCCTGGCGGCAGCCTGCCAGCAAGAGAATCGCCGCAAGGGCAACCATCCGCCACCTGGCGTAATCAAAAAAAATCATGCTTTGCATTATATCAAGCTGTAAGTGCTTGCCCGCCCCGCAGGGCTGTGCTAAACTCATAGCATGAATCCTGAACTTCTCCCGTCTGAACCTTCCCCGCAAGAGCGAATGCTCCAGCACGCCGTTGAATTGATTCGCCAGGAGAACTTTTCGCAAGCGCGCGATATCCTGACCAAACTGCTGAAGGCTGACCAGAACAATCCCGCCTATTGGGTTTGGATGAGCGCGGCGATGGAAACTCAGAAGGAACGGCTGTATTGCCTGCAGGCGGCCTACAAACTTGACCCGACCGATGTCGCCGCGCGGCGTGGCCTGATTCTGATGGGGGCGCTTCAGCCAGATGATTCGATTCAGCCGTTTCCGATGAATCACCCGCGTCCCTGGGAAAACAAGTTAAAACTGGCTGATGAAAAGCCCAAGCCCAAAGGCCTAAAGCGGGTGACGGGCAACCCGCTTTTTCGGTTGGCGGCGATTTTCAGCGTGGTGGGAATAGTCATCCTCGGGGCTGTAATTGGCCTGGGGATGGTGATTGCCAATCGCCCCACGCCTGCGCCTGTCGTTATGGGAACGCCGCGTCCGACGGTTACGCCCTACCGTACCAACCCGCCCGATGTAAAACCCACGCTGCCCCCGCTGGCTGCGCAATTGGAAGCAACCTATACGCCTACGCCCATTTATGGCGCTACCCCGCACATGGGAGCCGCGCAAGATATTTACCGGTCGGCTCAGCGTTCTTTGCTGGGTCAACAGTGGGATAATTCAGTCATTATGTGGCTGCAACTTGCCACTGTGGAACCTGGTTCGGTAGATGCCCTGTATTTTGCCGGGGAAGCGCGCCGTTTGGCCAAACGTTATAACGAAGCCCTGACGTTTTACAATGAGGCCATTCGCATCAATCCTAATTATGCGCCCAGTTATCTGGGCAAAGCGCGCGCCAATTTGGGATTAAACCCAAACAGGAATGTGCTGGCCGACCTGGATAAGGCCATTACCAGTGACCCGAACTTTGCCGAAGCCTACCTGGAGCGCGCCCTCTATCACGTGAAGCGCGCCAGTTATGCGGCAGCGCTGAATGACGTGCAAGAGGCCGATGCCATCAACCCCGGTTCGCCGCTGATTAAGTTGACCCTGGCGCGCGTGTTGTTGGCAATGGGCGAGAACGATGCGGCGCTAGAGGCCGCCCTTGAGGCCAATCAACTGGACATCACGATGCTTGAAGGCTATCTGGTACTTGGTATGGCCTATCGCGCCAACGGCGAGATGGAAGAAGCTGTCAAAGCGCTGGAAATTTATGCCAACTACCAGCCTGACAACTCGGAAGCATTTACGGTGTTGGGTTCAGCATATTTCACCAACGGCGAGGAAGAAAAAGCCCTCAAGAGCCTGCAACAGGCTCTGCGGCTGGACCGGACGAGTTCCGACGCCTATTACTGGATGGGTGAGTTGTATCTCAAAAAGAGCGCCGAAGAAGGTCTGGCCGAAGCCCAGCGCGAGGAGTATCGGACCCTGGCCGTGGAAAACTTCGAAAAGTCGGTGCAGTACAACGCCGAATCGTTCCGCAACGCGGAGGGATTGGCGCGTGCCTACATGGCGGTGGGCCGGTGGGGGCAGGCCTATATCACCGTCGAAAAGGTCAAAAAATCGATTAAGAACGATGTTGAGCAAGGACAATATCTTTATATTGCGGCAACTGCCAATCAAAAGTTAAATGCGGTTGGTCAAGCCATCCGAGATTGGAACGCTTTGCTGGCCTTGCCCGAAGATGCTGTTCCACCAGAACGCCGCGCTGAGGCCCAGGCACAGTTGGAGATGCTCAAGACTCCCACGAAAGCGCCGCCGACAGTCACTGAAACGCGAACCCCGCTGCCCACTGGCACGGTAACGGCCACTCCCACGCCACGCGCCACTCGTCAACCCTCGGTTACTCCCTCGGCGACCAATACCCGCCAGCCATCTCCTACCCCTTAAATTGGGCCGCAGACGAAAAAAGAAAGACGAAAGAGAACAACTCTTTCGTCTTTTTGTTTGCATTGCAGAGCGCAATTATTTGCCTGGGCGGCAAGCCGGGCAAGGACACAGGGCGCGCAGGTAGTGCCAGTTGTAAATCCCGTAATCATGGCCGTCATCCCAAACCAGAGTAATTCCATAAGAGCCGGTTGCTTTGACGTTGACCAGCCGCGTGGCGGGAGACTCTTCCAGTTGAACGTTGAACACGCCTGGGTCGGGTTCGGGGGACATTTTTTCGTGTCCGCCCCGGCACTGGGCGCAGGGGCAGGCCGCCCGCAGAAGGGAAAACGGGTAAATGCTCTCGTGTCCATCACCCCAGGTGATGGTCATTTCAAGGGCTGGCCGATTGGCAGTGATATTCACGGGTTTTTCTTTCATCACAATTTCTCCAGAATGGATTTTAAACGCCGCGACAGATGAATTTTACGGATTGGGTGACGGGATATATTGGAGGAAATTAGCGGCGGCCCACCCGGCGCGGCCATCGTCATAATTTGAGACGAGATACCACCAGGTGTAGCCATCCCGTTCCCGTGGGCCATCTTCGATGAGGAAGACCTCCGAATCGAAACCCATAAACTGCTGGCTGGCATCCAGCCCTGGGGCAGAACGGATGTTCAACCCCACGCCACCCGTGCCGGTAATCTGGACATAGACGCCGGTGGTCAGTTGACCAGGAGCAAGGGTTGGCGTAGGCGTGGGCGCGTAGGGGTCAATGGTCGCAAGCGCAGAGGCCGCCGTGCTGGTTGGGGCGGGGATGAGTGTCATGGCGGCCATGAATCCTGCCGGGTCGGGTTTGGGCGGAACAGACCAGGCCATCCAGGTGAAAGTGAATCCCAGCAGGAAGAGCGCAATTACGAGCGCACCAGCCATGGCACGCGGAGTGAGGGCAGAACGCCAGTCAATGCGCATGAGTCATAATCAGGGCAGCAGGAAGAAGGCCAGGCCAAGAATCAGGTAAATTCCGAGCAAGGATGCGCCCTCCAGCCAGTTTGATTCTCCGTCAAAAGAAACCATTGCTGAAATAACAACGCCTGCCATCAGCGCCAGCAATTCAAAATTATTGAAAATCAGTTGCAGTGGATGACCGAGCATGAGGCTGAGAAAAACCAATAAGGGCGCAACCAGGAGCGCAATTTGCAGGCTCGAGGAGACGGCAATCTCTACGGAGATGTCCATTTTATTCTTTCCGGCCAATTCTACCGCGACCAGGTGTTCTGCCACGTTGCCAATGAGTGGGACAAGGATAATGCCGAGGAAAAACTCAGAAACGCCCAACTGGGCCATGACCGGTTCTACCACACCTACCAGCACTTCACTCATCCAGACGATACCGGCGGTTACAATGGTCAAGATGATGATGGACGCGCGCATCGACCAGTGCGGGGTCGCTCCTTCTTCCACGGTGTGATGGTCGATGGCGCTGGTGTCGCGCAGAGAATAAAGCAAACCGAGGCCATAGAGGGCAATCATGACGATTGCCACGCCAATGCTGAGTGCTTCTACTTTGAGGCTGGTTTCGTCGCCAATTGAGCCAGAAAATAGCGAGGGAATGAGCATGGCCAGAGTTGCCAGCACCAATAAAATGGCATTGCGCCCGGCCTGAGCAGAATTGAATTTTTGGACTCCGTTCCGAAGGCCGCCATACAACATTGAAAGCCCCATTACCAGCAGGAGGTTGCCTAAAATCGAACCAGTGATAGATGCTTTGACGAGTTCCAGCAGCCCGGCGCGAACGGCAACGATGGTGATAATCAATTCGGCGGCATTTCCCAGAGTTGCGTTCAAGAGGCCGCCAATGCGCGGGCCAGTGTAATGTGCCAGAGATTCAGTCGCCGTGCCAATTAGCGAGGCAAGCGGAATCACTGCCGCCGCAGCCAGCATGAAAATCAGCACGGGACTCCAGTGGAAGAGATATTCTCCCAGCAGGGCAAAGGGCAGGGCCAGCAACAGGGCATAGAGGGGATTTTTTCGTACTGCTTGTAAGAGCGCGGGCATGGATTTCTCCTTAGAATAAGAATGAACGAATTTTACCCATTTTTGAACACTTGAGCGGATGCTGATTGCAATATCGTTGTGCGGGTACTACCAACAATATCGTAGAGTGCCACACTTGTCGAGGTGTGTATAATCTTAATAGCAATTTTTTCGCTCCGACGAGGGAAATCGTCATGATTTCATCACTCAATCATTGGGATGGCGAGGTTTATAATTCAAAATCAGGCAGGCCGTTGAGGTCATAGAGTGAGCATTCGTTTCAAGGTTATTCTTCCTTATTTACTCCTCACCCTCGTGGTTGCCATCACAGGGGTTTATGTGGTGACCAGGCTTGTTTCCAGTTCTCTGACTGAACGTCTCAAAAATCAATTGCTCGAGGCCGGGCGTGTTGTCTCAGATACCTTTGCCCGCCAGGAGATCAGGCATGTCGAAAATGCGCGCCTTGTCGCATACACCACAGGGGTAGCCGAGGCCATTCGAGACGGAAACCAGGAAACACTTAAACAACTGGTGGAGCCGATTGCTAGCGCTCAGGGCATCCAAAACCTGGTCGTCATTGATGAAACCGGGCAGGAAATCCTCCATTTGCTTTTGCAGTCAGATGGCGTTCTTAAGGAAACAAACATGTCAACGGGGTTCGGAAAAGTAGAGATGATTCAATCCTTGTTGTTGGGCAACCCCGATAACCAGTTACCTCGCCGCGCTTTTGGAGTGAACCCCGCCGATAACCGATATTATTATTACACCGCCATTGGCGTTTCGCTTCAAGAGAAGGTCGTTGGCGTAGTCGTAGCGGGTACCTCCCTGGAAACCTTGCTCCCCATTCTCAAGAGCACTTCGCTGGCCGATGTGATAATTTACATCGAAAGCGGCCAGCCAGTCATCTCTACGCTGGCGGGGCAGACCAACAACTCGCAAGAACTTGAACTACTCTCTCTTTCGCGCGAACACTATCTCGAGGTTCTTTCATCTTCGGAGATTGTGCATGGCCAAACCCTTGCGTTTGGTGGACGCACTTACAGCATTGCCTATGGCCCGCTTATTGTGGGCAAGGACCGGCTGGGCGTGTTTGGGGTTGCCCTGCCCGCTGATTTTGTTGTGGAAGCCGGCTCGACCAGCCGGAACACATATGTTTTGTTGTTTACGGCGGTGGTATTGGTGGTAGTATTATTGGGCTATCGAATTTCACGCCTCATCATCAACCCGCTGATGGCGCTGTTGCGCGCCTCGCAGGCCATTGCTGGCGGTGACCTGAACCAGCGCACTGGCATTCAGGCGCGCGATGAAATCGGCGAATTGGCCAGTACGTTCGACGAGATGACAGAGCGCTTACAAGAGCGCACGAATGAACTGGAGAAAACCTACAAAGTGTTGGAGCAAATGGACCGCACCAAAGTCAGCTTCATTGAGGTTGCGGCGCATGAACTTCGCACCCCATTGACTCTCGTTAAAGGCTATACCCAAATGCTCGCCATGAAGCTTAAAGATGAACCAGAAATGATAGCTCTTACCCAGGGCATTCTGGATGGTTCAGACCGGATGCAGGAAATCGTCGGCAGCATGTTGGATGTCTCGCGTATCGATAGCAATCTCCTGAAAATCATTCCCGAAGATACCAATCTCGGCGTGGTGATGGCGCGCGTCGTAAAAACCTTTCGCGAGGCGCTTCAAGAAAGAAATCTAACCCTCGCAATGCAAGGCGTGGATGGGCTTCCTACTATCCAGGCTGACCCTGACCAACTCTACAAGGTGTTTTACCACCTGGTCATTAATGCCATCAAATATACGCCCGATGGAGGTCGCATTTCGGTTCATGGCCATCTCGTTCAAACCGAGCAAGGGCAAAACGAGGTCGAAATTGTGGTCAGCGATACCGGCATTGGTATTGACCCGGAGCATCACGAGCTCATCTTTGAAAAATTTTACCAGACTGGCGAAGTGTACATGCACTCGACAGGAAAAACCAAATTTAAAGGCGGGGGGCCCGGCCTGGGCCTGGCCATTGCCCGCGGCATCATCGAAGCGCACGGCGGTAGGATTTGGGTTGAAAGCCCGGGGCATGATGAAACCAATTTCCCAGGCAGCAAGTTTTTCGTTCGCATTCCGGCAAAGGTCAAGGTATGAATCGCGCCAGCAGCCAGAAGCATAACCGGGAACGGCGGGAGGCGCTCGTCTTTTTCCCCCTTCTTTTGATTGGGGTGCTTTTAATGTGCATTGCCGGTCAACTTGGGGTGCGGCTGCTTCCTCGTTGGATGGCCCCAGGCTTTGAAATGCGGTCAGTCATCAATCCTGATGTCATTCTGATGACCACCCCAGAGGGCGGGGGATTTGCGCCTCTCAAAGAAGGAATCCTCACTCCATTTCCCTGGGATACTTTCCTGACCCCGGGCGGGCCTGTGAACTTCTCAACCATCCCGGTGATTCGGTCAACACCCGAAGGGACTTTTACACCGACTTCTTCCCCCTCACCCTTGCAGACCAGCCAGACCAGCACCCGCCAGCCCACCCAGACCTGGACCCCGTTGCCGTTTTACACATGGACGCCTGTCATTTACCCGACTTTGATTTTCCCTACCCGCACGTTTACCCCGCGCCCAACCAATCTATCCACCTCCACTCTCACCCCCACAGGAACCCCCACGGCCACAATCACCTCAACTGCTACCATTACCCCCACTTTGACCATTACGCCAACTCTAACCGCTACCATCACCGAAACCGCCACGTCCACCTCGACCGGCACGCCCACTGAAACGCCAACTGAGACAACCACGCCAACTGAGACCGCAACCGCAACAGCCACTTCGACGACGACATCCACTCCAACCATCGCGCCGCCCCCTGGCAATGTCAATATTGGCTCTGGCGATGGACTGATACAGAATCCTGGTGATGGAGGCTCTTTAATTGTCGATATGGGAACCAGCCTGATTATCGGCGATGGCTCAAATGCGACACCCGATATGGTCTATTACGAAATGGCTGCTAGTGGCGGAATCTATATGGACTGTATCACGATAGAAATCTCAGAAGGCTTTGGCGGGCCCTGGTTTGTGGTTTTGGATTGGTGCAATACGATGGTGGCTGGCATTGATGCAAATACCAGCCTGGGCGGCCTTCTCGGCGGCCCTGTTTATTCAGAAGCGGATAACACATTTATCGACCCTGGTGATTTGTATGGCGCGCTGTCCACCGGGGTCATGATTGATATCGACTCGCTGGGCCTGACGGGCATCTATCGCTATGTGCGGCTGTCCGTTCCTATCGGCGGCGGCGATGGCGCGGATGTCGACGCGATTGGCCTGTATCCCTGATGCAAAGCGTCCCAAAGGTTTTTCTATGCCTTTGGGACGCTGAGTTTCCCTATAAATTTTTCACCAGGTACAATTCGCCGCGCTCGAAGCCTCTTTCGAGATAATATTTGCGCGTGCCAACTGCAGAAATGACCGCCATGCGCCTGAATCCGCTTGAACGGGCAATCCGTTCGGCCTCCTTGAGCAGCCGCGTCCCCAGGCCGGCGTGCTGTGCCGCGCCATTGCCCTCCGCGCCAACGGGCAGGGATTGGCCGTAAACGTGAACTTCACGAATGAGGGCAGCGTTATCGAGGTCAGCGAGGCCAGTCACAGGGGAATTTTTTGCCGGGAGAGCCAATCGCGCGAACCCCACAATCTTGTCATCGGGAGTTACATACGAGATAAAATGTTCCTCGGTATATGCAGCGGTATATACCAGGTCATCCAGGCGAAGCGTGGAGAGCTCAACCAGCGTCTTTCTCACCTCGCGGCAACGGATACAGTTGCAGTTTGTTCCGCGCCGCTTCATCTCTTCATAGACATCCTGCCGCAGTGAGGTGCGCTTGTTGCCTTCCACCACGTTGGTGGATGGAATGTCGCGAATGACGCGGTTAATGCGGCAGTAGCGCGGCACAGTTGGTTTGATGTCTGCAAGCAGGTCGATAAGTTCTTGCGTGGTGTAAGGCCGGAACTCGCCGCGCTGCCAGACCTCGTACAATTCTGCGTTGGCGAGCAGTTGATTGGGGTAAATTTTGATTTCATCGGGGCAGAAGCCATCCCACAGGCGGGCAAAATCGGCCCGGTCGCTTTCAGGAGTTGCGCCATGCAGGTTGGGCATCCAATGCAGGACGATTTTGAACCCGGCAGCGCGCAACAAGGACGTTGCTTTGCGTGTTTCGGCGACATCATGACCACGTTTGTTCATCGTCAGAATGCGGTCATCCAGGCTTTGGGCGCCCATTTGTACCTTGGTGACGCCTAAATAGCGCAGCCAGGCGAGTTCTTTGGGGGTAATCTCATCGGGTCGGGTTTCGATGACCAGGCCGACATTGCGGTGCAAAGCGGTTTCGTTCAATGCCTGGGCCGCGGTCAGTTCACCAGGGGCGCAGCGTTCTTCGCTTTGGTTCGCAAAAGATGGGGATGCAGAGGGGGCGGAAGTGTTCATTGCATCAAAACAGCGTTTGATGAACCATTCCTGATAATCACGGCGGTAGGAACTCCATGTGCCGCCCAGGATGAGCAGTTCGATTTTGTCGGTGGGATGCCCCAGCGATTCGAGCGCCTCAATGCGCGCGCGAACTTGCGCATAGGGGTCAAACTGATGCTCCAGCCCGCGCATGGCGCCCGGTTCATCGGGCAGGTATGATTTCGGCATGCGCACATCGGTTGGGCAAAAGATGCATTTGCCAGGGCAAGGGTAAGGCTTGGTTAAGACGGTGACAGTGGTGACCCCTGAGAGCGTACGCACCGGCTTCATGCGAATCCGGTCGAGCAGATTTTTATCGGGATGGAGTTGGCCTTGCGCTGTCATCTCGTTATAAGCGGCTACCAGCGCTGCTTTGGATAGCACTCCTCCGCCAGGCATGGGGTTATCGCGCAAGGCTTCCAGTGGGTCGGCTCCGTTGATGATTTCGTTCAAAATCACCCGTGCCTGGGCAAGTTTTTCAGGGGTGATGATTTTTTGCTGTTTCCAGCGGGTTTGGCGGTCGGTTAAGGTCATTGGCGCTCGTAAATTTAAACTTGTAAATTGAATCTGTTTATCCCATCGGATATCTCATCCGCTGCCCGCCGATAAGGTGCATATGAAGATGGAAGACGGTTTGTCCGCCATCGGCATTGGTGTTAATGACCAGGCGGTAGCCGCGATGGGCAATTCCCTCGGCCTCGGCGACTTTGCGGGCTATGACGAACAGGTGACCCAGGGTGAGTTCGTCTTCCAGGCTGGCGTGGTTGACCGATTCGATGTGGCGGTTTGGTATGAGAAGCACGTGGGTTGGCGCAACGGGGTGAATATCGCGAAAGGCGGTCACTTGCTCATCCTGGTAAAGAATTTTGGCGCTGGCCTGCCCGGCGGCGATTTTGCAGAAGATACAGTTGGGATTCATGGCATGGATAAACTTCGATAAATGAGAGTAAACAGATAATGCGAATGGCCTCAGCATGGCGCAAACAGTTTGCTCAATATTTCTTAATGATTTGGATGAAGTTTATGGCCCCACCACTGGCAGAGGCCCGTAAGCGGGCGCACAGACGATATCGTAGTATTCGATTTCTGTCGCCCGCACGCTCTCTGCGTAGACGGCGGCTTCTGCGCCAATCCGGCGCACTGTGTCGATGTGATTGCGCGCGTCGGGAGACCAATAGCGCGGCAGGGTCATTAGTGGGTCTCCGGCTGGCACTTCGGGCAAATAGGATGGACGTGCCGGGTCGCTTTGTTCGGCCTGGGGAACCCAGTTGAACATGACCGGGCCGCGTGGGTTGACGGTGAATCCCAACTGGTAATTGTATTCGCGGGCGATTTCAACCGCGCGTGGGGTAAAACTGCCGCCAGGCCAGATGTAGGCGATGGGTACCTTGTTGAAATATTTTTGCATCATTTCAAAGGGCTTGCCCAGTTCCTGCCGCATGTAATCTTCGCTGGAATTCGCAGTGATGTTTTCATTGTGAACGTAGCCATGCGCCTGATGGTCTACCCAGCCTTCCGCTTCCAGTTCGGCATTCTGTTGCCAAAGGTCGGGGCGTTCATCAAGGGTGATGTAGGAATTGATGACTTTCCAGCCCCAATCTTGGTAGTATTGATAAAAAGTATCGTCGAAACTCTGGCGGAATTTGCGGTCATCCACAATTAACAGCACCGAGCGTTTGGGAATTTTTGCATTATGATATAGGAAATCAGCGGCTTGCTGCATGGTAATGGCCTCGAAGCCCTGTTCTTTCAGGTCTTTCATGAGGCGATTGAAGTCATCCATCGACATATCGTGATAGACGCCGGTTGCCGCGGAATTGATTTCGCCTTTGGCAATGCCATGAAACATGATGGGCATCAGTACGGTGCCGGGGGCGGCATTGTTCGGGTCCCATTTGGCACGCAGATATTGACAGGTGTCGTTGATGTAGGCGCGCGGGATGTCGAGCGGTTTGAGCAAACTGGTGGTGAAGCCGCTGGGCAGGGGCGGAGGCGTGCGGTTTGGGTCGAGGGTGGCGGTTGGCGGGGGGGTGGCTGTGGCAGTGGGCAGGGCAGCCTGGGCGGTTTGTGATGCCGCGGCATAGACGGTGGCAACTGCCTGGGTACTGGCAGCATGGACGTCAATGGTGGCGGCAGGGGGCAGGGCGGCAGCCTGGGGCGCGCACGCTGTTAAAATTATGGCAAACAGGCTGATGAGCAGAGTTAAAGAGGTGGGTCGAATCATGGGGCAATTTTAATCGGTTATCGTTTTCGCGGTATCAAGAATATCGGTCTGGGGTGTAACCTTCTGCAACACTTGGCTGTTTTGTGGTCACAATTCAATTTCTCCAATTTGTTCGAAGTGGATTTCCTGGCTAGTCTCGATTTCCTCGTCTTCGCCTTGCCCGGCTCCAACGCCGCGGTTGCAGTAGGAGCGGTAAGTACAGCGGGTGCATTTTTGTTCGTTGTCGGTGAGTGGGAAGTACCGGGTGGTTGAGATTTCGGCGGCGAGCTTTTCGAGCGCGTCCCAGTCGCGCTTGAATTGGGCGGTCGTATAAGGAAAACTCGCCGGGTTGTTGGGAAAATTGCTGAACCAATAAACTATCTCGACGTGTTCCGGCGTGATGGGTTGTCCACCATTCAGGGGGTTGCCGGCTTTGGTCAGCAGGGCGCGGTAAACGCGCGTTTGCCAGCGAATGGCCAGCGATTCGTTGTGAGGGCGTTGGCGGTAGGTTTTCCAGTCGTAGATGATGGCTTTGCCATTCGGGAAGAATGCCACCAGGTCGAATTTTGCCAGCAGACGGAAGGGCGGCAACGGGGCGGAGAGGGTCAACTCGGGGTAAAGAGCGTTGGGGGTATCAGGAAAGTGAAAAGAGGACAGGTAGTTTTCCCACCAGGTCCGAAGGTTGAGGGTGTTTGCCAGTCTGCTTATTTTATCCGTTGGGATGCCGAGCAGGTGTTGCTGGACAAGGCGATGGAAGGTCTCCCCCTCCTGCAAGTGCTGTTCATTTTCGAGCGCGGGTTCGGTCTCAACCGCGGGGTAAATCAGCTGGTCGAGGTAGCGCAGTTGAAAGCGCCGGGCGCAGTCGACGTAATCTTGCAAGGAGGATTGACTGAGGGTCTTGAGGGGCATGGCTAGTATCGGAATTCGATGATTTCGCTGTCCGGCAGGAGCATTTGAGTGAGCCGGGCGTGATGGCTCGGACGTCCCATGGTGGAGATGATAAGCAGAAGTCCGCTGTTTGTCTTGTGTTCTTTGTGGTGTATGACATGCAGGCCGACTTGTTTGAATGTATCGATGATTTGTTCGGCGCGTTCGTGGTTGAGCGGCAACAGGATTTCATAAGTGCGGGCCTCGCGCATGTGGTTAATCAGGCGCTCAAACCAGGGGAACAGCCACAGGATGGCCAGAATGGCAAGGGTGGAAATCATGACAAGCGCGTATTGTTCCGCGCCGATGCCCATGCCGAGCGAGGCTGCCAGCCAGATGGTGGCGGCGGTTGTAAGCCCGGCGATTTTCGTTCCCTCGCGGATGATAGCGCCTGCTCCCAGGAAGCCAATGCCGGTAACAATGTTGGCGGCTACGCGCGCGGTGTGCGCATCGTCACCGAGTTGGGGAGACAGGATGGTGAACAGGGTTGAGCCGATGGTGATGAAAATGATGGTGCGCAACCCGGCCGATTTGTCGCGGAATTCGCGCTCGGCCCCAATCAGCCCGCCGACCAGGACGGCAAGCCCCAATTTGAGAAGGTCCTCTGGAAGGAGTTGCATAGCATTGTCCTTTCTGGTAGGGTAATTTTACACGCTTTGGGTCATTCCTTTAGAGTTGATGGTCACTGGATGGTTCGAAAGAAAAAGCGCGCGGAGTTTTCCACGCGCTTTTGTAGGAGCAAGTTGGCATTTACGCTGCCGATTCGGCTTTGTTGCGCCCGAACCAGTTCTTCCACTCTTTATTTTCCCACACCACCAGCACTGGTGCGGCGATGAAAATGGAGGAGTAGGTTCCACTGAACAGGCCGACCAGCATCAGGACTGAGAATTCCTGCAACGTCACGCCGCCAAACAAGGCCAGCGCCAGCAGCAAGAATTCTACCGTCATCAACTGAGTGTTGATGGAGCGCTGCAGGGTCTGGACCACCGAATGATTGACCAGAGTCTCAAAATTGAGGCGGCGCAGAATGTTCGAGTTCTCGCGGATGCGGTCGAAGACCACAATTTTGTCCTGTACCGAAAAGCCGATAACCGTCAGCAGGGCCGTCAGGAAGAGCGAATCTATTTCCCAGCCCAGGAAAAGCGCGCCCAACCCGGCTACGCTGAATACAACGGCCACATCGTGTACCATCGCCAGGATGGCGCAAATGCCATAGCGGAAGGCGTGCGCAATGCCACGGAAGGTGATGGTGATGTAGAGGACGACCACGAGCGCGGCGACGGCAACAGCCAGAGCGGCACGGGATGTGACTTGCGCGCCAATGGTAGGGCCGACGCTGTCGAACCGAATCATGGTTGGTTTCGAGCCAAACTTCTCCTGGAGCGCGCTCAGTACCTGTTCACGGGTTGCATCATCCAGAAAGGTGGAGCGAATGACCAGGCTGCCCGCATCTGTGGTCTGTACCTGGGTGTCTTTGACGCCGAGTTCGTTGTACAGGGCGATAATTTCGGCAGGCTGGGGCTGTTGCGCGCCAGGGAAGCTGACTTCGAGCAGCGAACCACCGGTGAAGTCGAGCGCCAGGGGCAACCCACCAAAAGCCAGCACCAACAAACCGGGGACAATGACGAGGAGCGAAACAGCAAAGAAGATGTAGCGTTTTCCGAGAATATTCATGGCTGCCTCCGGTTAGATGCCGAACCAGAACTCAAGGTTCTTCGGCTTAAATGTTTTCAGCACCACCGCCAGCAGGCTGCGCGTAACGAAAATGGCGGTGAACAGTGAGATTGCCACGCCCAGCATCAGGGTCAGCGAGAAGCCTTTGACAATGGTGGCGCCAAACGATGAGCCAAACCAGAAAAGGATGAGCGAAGTGATGACGGTGGCGATGTTCGAGTCGAAGATGGATGAACGCGCCCGCATCCAGCCCAGGTCAATGGCTTGTTCGAGCGTGCGGCCAGAGCGCAATTCTTCTTTGATGCGCTCGAAAATCAGGATGTTGGCATCCAGCGCGGAGCCGGTTGAGAGCAGGAACCCGGCAATCCCAGGCAGAGTCAGCGTGACGGGCATCCACTTGAATAGAGCAAAGGCGACTGCTGCATAGAACAGGATGGCGACATCTGCCACGATGCCTGGCAGGCGATAGTAAAAGCCCATGAACAGAATCACAATCGACATGCCCACCAGGCCTGCAATCAGGCTCTTTTGCAGTGAATCTTCACCGAGGGTGGCGCCGATGTAGCGGGTTTCGACAATCTTGAGGGGGATGGGCAGTGAGCCGTAACGCAACTGTACTGCGAAAGCGTTGGCCGATTCGGCGGTGTAATTGCCGGTAATCACGCCTTCGCCGCCTGTAATGGCGTTCTCGATGCGCGGGCTGGAGATGACTTTCTTGTCCAGCACAATGGTCAGGTATTTTCCCACGTTGGCGGCCGTGTGTTCAGCGAAAACTTTTGCCCCGCTGTCACTTAAGGTAAATGCAATCTGATAGGAACCGGCCAGCTGCGCGGGGACAACGGTGACGCTCTTCAGGTCGGCGCCGGTCATGATGGTTCGATACACCGTAGGGATGGTTCCATCTTCCAACGGTTCAGGCGAGGGGGCTGGTTCGCCGGTGGCGCTGAAGTCGGTCACGACCTCCGTTCCTTCGGCGAGCGGTACAGAACCAGTGTCAATAAATTCGAGCAGGCCGGTCTGTTGGATGGTGTTAAGCACCGCGTCGGAGTCTTGCACGCCGGGGAATTCACCCACAATGCGGCGGTCTCCAGCGACCTGGATGGTGTTTTCGGCGACGCCCAGGGCGTTGGTGCGGTTTTCGAGGATGGTGCGGGCAACTTCCATCGACTCGGCGGTGATGGCGGCATCTTCAGGCAGGTCGGCTTCCATCAGAACCTGCAGCCCGCCGCGCAGGTCGAGACCCAGGCGCGGGGTGACATCGCGCTCGTAGATGATGGCCTGGTTGATGGGATTGCGGATGGTGAACTTATCGCTGGCATCAACCCAAATTGCCAGGGCGGCAATGACGAGGATGACCACCAGCCTTGCGGTGAGGTTGCGAATCATGTACAGACATCTCCATGCACAAAAAATACCAGCCATTGGCTGGCCTGATTGCGAGGGCAAATTATACCCCCATTCAAGCGAAATCGGCAAATCGGCCAATCAGGCGTTTTTTTTCAGAAAGTGGATGATGGTTTGCTCCACTTCGTCCACGCTGAGCGAATCGGTAAAAATATACAGGTCGGCGTGCGCGCGGGCGTGCGCCAGGCGGCGATGTTGCTCTTGATAGTCGGATTCTGACCAGCCCAGGTTGCGCCGCGCATTGGTGACGGGATAAGACGCATCGAGAAAGACCAGCACATCCGGGTTGGCAATCCGTTTCCACATATCCTTGACGAAGGAGTGTTCCTGCGCGATATGCTTGACCTGATAGCCGCGCATTTTCAGCCGCCTGGCCAGGGTCGATTTTCCTGCGCCGCAAGGCCCCACCAGGCCAATCCAAAGGCTGGTACTGGGAGGTTGCTCAGAGGAACTGTCTGGATTCATATTCTCCGGGACGCGGAATCGGTTGCCAGCGCGTTTATTGGTTGTCGTGCACAATCATATTCAATTGGTCTGGTCCGCCAAGCACCGCAATAATGTCGCCGGTTCTCAGCATTTGCTTTGCGCTGGGATGCAGGTCGAGTTTTTTCTCATTTTTCAACAAGACGATGCTCACATTGTAGCGCGATTCAATCTCGGAAATCGAACGCCAGTGCAGTTTGCTCCCCTGGTTGATGGTCAGGCGTCCCAGGCTGAGCGATTGCCCTTCCACGGTAATTGGGCGGGTCACATCGGCCCCGGCGGCGGAGGCGGCAAAAGCGGGCGCGGCCATGCTGGTTGCGCTCAGAGCAGAGAACCCGAACTGATTTTGCAGAGATTCGGCAAAGTCATCATCGAAAATGCGGATAACCACTCGAATATCTGGGTTCAGACTGCGCGCCTTGACGGCGATTTGCAGGTTCAAAGAATCATTCTGCGTACACAGTACAATCGTTTTTGCCTGGCGAATGTTTGCTGCTTCCAGCACCGTCTGGCGCGAGGCGTCGTCTTGAATGACCGGAATATTCATAGACTGCACGGTTCCTACCAGGTCGGCATTGGGGTTGAGTTCAATGACCACGACGGGCTCTTCCATTTTGTGTAGATTCTGGACCACCCGATAGCCCAGGTGTCCCAGCCCAACCAGGATGGTGTGATTCTCGAAGGTGGAAGCCACTGCCATTTCCCACTCCTTACTGCGCGCGCGTCGGTTGAACAACAGGTAGCCGAAGTCTGCCAGCCCTTGCGCGAAGATGACCATACCGATGAGCGGCATTAAGAAATAAAAAATTTGCAAAAGGGGGTAGGGGGGGAATTCTCCGCCAGCCTGCAAAAACGTCAGCGTGAGCATGAGGTAAATGGCCTCGCTGAACGACCGCACTGGCTCGCCATACCCTTGCGCCAGCTGGTAATACAGGCTTGCGCCAAGCAACATCGCCAGCGAGAATAAAATCAACGGCTGGCGAAACTCCCGTAAGAGGAGCATGGTATCGCGCCATGACGCCTTGATTTTTCGCGTGTTCACTTTCATAAATTAAGCGGCAGACGTACGGTCATCCGACGTACATTTTCCTCATTGCGCGGCATAACGCGCATCACCACCACGCTCATGTCGTCTGCGGGGCGGCCTTCATCGAGCCGCATCGCCTGCGCCAGAAGTGAATCGGCCACCATTTGCGCAGGGGGGTCGCCGTCTTCCAGGAGGCCGCGCAGAGTAACGCCGATGTCCATGCTCTCGCCGCGCCGCGCTCCGGCATGAACGAGTCCGTCTGTGTATATCACGACCGTCAGGCCCATTTCAAGCGGGATTTCGGTAATTTTGGGCTTGATATTGCGTCCTGACCCAATCGACTGGCTTGGTTCGTCAATCCGTTCAATACTCTCGCCGTGGGCCAGATACATCGGTGATTCGTTGTTGCGTGCCAAAACCACTGTTCTGGTTTGTAAATCAATCGAAAGGATATTAAGCGTACTGGAGACTTTACCGCTGCGTTCACTGTACAGGTAATCCGAAGCGGCCCGCGCGGCTGCGCCATCGCGCACGCCCTCGGCCAGCAATCCAATGACCTTGCGCACTACCATCATCGAGATAATCTTGGCCCCGCGCCCCGAAGACTGCCCATCGGCCAGCACCACCGACAACCCGCCGCCAGGTCGTTCCACGACCTCCAGCGTATCGCCGCTCTCAGAGACAGCGTATTTGTTTGTCTTGGCAACCGCAATTTGTACTTCCATAGTTTAGATTCTACTCTAATTTTAAAATTGGCCCGAAGATTGTCAATCAGTTTTTTCCCAAATCTGACCGGGGGTGTATTTGGTAGAAATTTCATCGGTACTTGTGCGGGAGGCAACTCCGCGCTTGCTTTGGTGGAATCGATAGTTTTGTATTTTGCCTGGATGAATTAACGGATGATTAACACCCGTTATAATTAGGGCATGTCCAAACCATTGCGTTACACCCTGGCATTGGTTATCCTGGCTGGCTCATTGTTTCTATTGGTCTGGGCCTTTTGGCCGGGCGAACGGATTGTTCGTCGCCGGTTCCTTCAACCCACCGAAATGCAGTTACCAACGCCGGGTGGTTCGCTTTTGTTGCAGCGTGACCTGGGCTGGACGAATCAGCCGCTTGAAATGGCCTGCCCAATCCGCGTGGCAGACCGTTTTGCTTTAATTTTGTGAACAGAAAGGAACTCACCAGGTTGACCACGCTCTTTTTTGCGACCGATATTCACGGCTCGGATATTTGCTGGAATAAATTTTTGAACGCGGGGAAATTCTACGGGGCAGAGGTGCTCATCCTGGGCGGCGATATGACCGGCAAGGCAGTTGTTCCGTTTCTCGATTTGGGCGGGGGCAAATACAAAGTAATGCTGTTACAACAGGAATTTCATGTAGAAGGCCAGGCCGAATATCAGGAAATGGTTAAGCGGGTGCGCAGCCGGGGCTATTACCCCTATTGCGTGACGCCCGATGAATTGGAAGCCCTTTCCAGAAATCCCGATCAAGTTCATGAAATTTTCATCCGTGAGGTATTGCGGGTTTTTGAGCAGTGGATGGAGATTGCCGCCCGCAAACTGGCCGGGACGGGCATCCGCGTGTTTGTCTCCCCTGGCAACGATGACCAGTTCGAGATTGATGAGATGATTCGCCAGTCGCCGGTCATCACCCTTGCAGAAGGAAAGGTCATCCCGCTCGACTCAAATATCGAGATGATTTCATCCGGTTGGAGCAACCGCACACCCTGGAATACTTACCGGGAAGAGGACGAGCCTGACCTGGCGCGGCGCTACGAGGCGATGATTGCAGGGGTAAAAAACCCGCAGCAGGCGGTTTTTAACATTCATGTTCCGCCCTATAAATCGAACCTCGATGAAGCCCCCGAACTGGATGAACAATTGCGTCCCAAATATGCTGGAAACGCGCTCAAACCGGTCGGCTCGACGGCCCTGCGCGCGGTCATCGAGAAATACCAGCCAATGTTGGGCTTGCACGGCCACATCCACGAAGGACGCGGACACAGCCGAATTGGGAAGACGCTTTGCATCAACCCCGGCTCTCTTTATGAGCAGGGCGTTTTGCAGGGCGCGCTGGTGAAGTTGGGCAAAACCAAAATCGAAAGTTACGTACTGACGCAAGGTTGAGCCAGTCATCACCATCACTCATCCGTGAGCAGCAATGAGTGGAATCGATGGCAAACTGATAACTGATAACTGATAACTGATAACTGATAACTGATAACTGAATGCCCTCTTTCAAAGGAGACTGAATGATGTCTGACCTTTTCATTCGCAAAGCAACTGGCCTGGTACGTTCATGGTCTGTCTTCGATGCGTTCGTCTATGCGTTTTTTTCTATCAATCTCGTCACGCTTGGCCTGTACATCTTTAGCCAGATGTACTACTTTGAGGGCGGCTTAATAGGTTCGCTCCTGTTGAGCGCGTTCTTTATCCTGTTTGAGGTGGTGGTCTATGCCGGGTTGATTGCCGTCATGCCGCGTTCTGGCGGCGATTACGTCTGGCAGAGCCGCATTCTGGGCGGGGGGATTGGTTTCATCCTGGCCGTCACCGGCTGGTGGTTTATCCTTTGGCTGTGGGTGCCGCTCTATGGCGATATGCTTCGCCACATGTTTATCACCCCCATTCTGGCCCTGTTGGGAATGCGTGATGCCGCGATGTGGTTCGCGCAGACCAATCATGGCTTGTTCGTTGCCACCCTGCTTACACTGGCAATTGTGACGGGCTATATCATGCTCGGCATGAAGCGCTATGCCCAGATTCAGAAAATGTGCTTCTTTGGCGGCATGGCCGGGCTGTTGTTGATGGTTGTTCTGTTTTTTGGTTCTTCTCCCGAGGCGTTTCGGCCCGCTTTGGAACGCAACGCGGCAGAATTGTTTGGCGTGGCGCAAGGCGTGTATTCGGCGACTGCCGCCGCCGGGCAGAATGCCGGGTCGGTGTTGGGTCTGACCGGCGGTACGCTGACCGCGCTCTTCCTGACTTTGCCGTATATTGTCTTTTTCAACCTCTATCCCAATTGGGGTGCGACTCTGTATGGCGAAGTGCGCGGCGCGGCGGATTTTAAGCGTAATTTTGCTGGCATGGCCTCGGCGCTGGTCATCACCACTGCCCTGGGCATTGTGGTTCTCCTGGCGATAGACCGCGCCATTGGTTGGGATTTCTACATACAGGCCAACGGCTCCTGGTGGAGTTATGCCTGGGGATTTTCCCAAGCCCAGCCAGCCCTGCCGGTTTGGCCGTATCCGGCCCTGTTCGCGGCTTTTCTGACCGACAACCGAACACTGCAATTGCTGGTGATTGTGTTGATGAGCCTGTGGTGGTTCGGTTGGAGCGGAACGGTCTTTCTCTCCTCCACCCGAGTTGTTTTTGCCGCCGCCTTCGACCGTCTGCTGCCGGAAAAAGTAGCCGAAGTGGATGAGCGTACCGGCACGCCCATTATCGCGCTCCTGCTCATGGTTGTTCCCTCTGTCATTGTCGCCTGGCTGTTTGCCTACGATATTTTCGGCTTCAAATCGCTGACCCTGGCGGCTACGTTGGTCATTGCTGTGACCTACCTGGGCACGACGGTTGCGGCTATTCTGTTGCCCTATCGCAAGCCCGAAATGTATAACGCCTCGCCAATTGCCAAATACAAAATTTTAGGCATTCCGCTTATCACTGTTTCGGGAGTTATCTTTGGTGGTTTCCTGGTTTTTCTGCTCTACCAGTGGTTGTTTGACCCCAACGCGCTGTATGGCATTGGCTACAGCGTTAACCCAAATGGCTACAAAAACGGCACATCTCTGGTTTTCATGGGCGTTCTCTATGGCATTGCTGCCGCCATCTATTGGGGTTTCAAAGCCTACCGTAAACGCGCAGGCATTGACCTGGATAAGGTTCATGCCGAAATCCCAGTAGAGTAAAGATGTGGAATGCGGAATGCGAAGACGTTCCGCATTCCACATTTACCATCCCCTTGCCCCGGAGTTCTATGAAATCTAACTCAATCGAAATTGCGCTCGAAATGAACCGTTTGGTCGAAGCCGCCCGACGCGACCAGATTCACCTGCGCGCCATCGGTGGATTGGCCGTGCATCATCATAGTCCCATGCGTCAGCAAACCTTCCAGCGCGAATACGCCGATATTGATTTCGTCGTCCAAAAGCACGAACGCCGCAAATTGGACGAATTTTTCCGGCGCATGGGCTATCTGCCTGACCGCCGTTTCAACCTGCTGAATGGAGATAAGCGTCAGATTTTCATTCAAGAGGGTACAGGCCGCCGCATTGATGTCTTTATAGGCGATTTTGAAATGTGTCACAAACTGCCGCTCAAGGACCGTTTGCAAGTTCATCCCATTACCGTGCCATTGGCAGAATTGTTCCTCTCCAAAACCCAAATCATTGAACTCAACCGTAAAGATGCGCTGGACCTGGTGGCGCTTTTACTGGACAATGAAATTGGGCGCGGGGACGATAAAATCAATCTTGAACGCATTTGCCATCTGTGTCTGCGTGATTGGGGTTTATTCAAAACCACATCCATCAATCTCAAACGGGTCGAGGACCTGGTTACTTCCGATGACCTTAACCTGACCACGCCCGAACGCGAAATTGTCCTGCGGCGTATCGAAGAAATTCGTAAGGCGTTAGCACTGATGAAGAAGAATATTCTGTGGCTGGCGCGCGACCGCGTTGGTACGCGCCTGCGCTGGTATATGGAAGTGGAGGAAGTGGAGCGGTAGATGAAACTCCCATTCCGCTGCTTGTTCTCGTTGTTCGTGCTGGTTTTCAGTTGGATGGTTCTTCAACTGGCTTGTGGCTTCAGCCCGGTTGCCCCCGCGCCAGTTCCCTCCCAGGCAGTGTTCTCCACTCCGGCGGTGACTGCGCCCCGGCAGCCAGCCATCCTTGAAAAGCGGATGCTTTCGCTTGAATATCCCGCCACCATCCGCGTTGGCGATGCCGACCGGGTCATCTTGACTTTGGATGTAGATGAACAGGGCAAATTGACGCCCACGGCGCAGGTCGGCACTCATGTGATTCAGGGAGAAGTCATTGAAATTCCAAATGTCTACGATACCCACAACCTGATGGCCGAGGCTCGTTTGGATTTGGCCGGAATGCAGGTACAACCCGCCGAAACTGTCAGCGAGACCATGCTGCCCGGACAGAAGGTCGTCTTTTTCTGGAGCGTCCGACCGCGGGAGGTTGGCAACTATAAAGGGATAGTCTGGTTTTATTTGCGCTTTATCCCCAAAGCGGGGGGGGACGATTCGAGGCAGGCGCTTTCGGCGCAGTTCATTGAAGTGGATGCGGTGACATTGTTCGGGTTGAAAGCCGGCCCGGCGCGCTGGTTGGGGATGTTGGGGACAGTGGTCGGCGCGGTGTTAGGCTTCCCTTTCATCGAGGATGTCCTCCAATGGATTATTTTGAGGTTGCAGAAACGCACTTAAAACGGCCTCAAGGCCTCCGCCCACCTGTGTCCTGTTTATCAATAATGGTAATAGATTTGTCAACTTTGACTAAGTAACTCAAATATATGACAAATATCACTTTGTTGAATTACAAGGGTAAGTTTATCGAAAACTACCCCTATGATACAATGACATCAGTTTGTGACAAAATCCCCAAGCGCGAAGGAGTATCTATGCAGAATCCCTGGATATATATCGGCTTGTTTTTGGTCATCGGGATTGTCGTTCCGGTTGCGCCGCTGATTATCGCAGCGGTGATTGCTCCCAAAAAGCCCAATCCAATCAAACAAAGCACCTATGAATGCGGCATGGAAACTGTCGGCGAGAGTTGGGTACAGTTCAAGGCCCAATATTACGTCTTTGCCCTGGCGTTTCTCATTTTTGATGTCGAAACGGTCTTTCTGTTTCCCTGGGCATTCTCCTTGAACATCCTACCCTTCTTTGTGGTGGCGGAGGGGATTATTTTTATCCTCATCCTGCTCGCAGGTTTGGTCTATCTCTGGCGCAAAGGAATGCTGGAGTGGGTCTAGCCCAAATCAGGAATCGGAAGGCTGATTAGGAGATTCCCTATCAGCCTTTTATCTGTCTAATATCCCCCGTTTTTAGCGGGGCAGAAGGAGTGTCCCATGAGTTTTTGGAATTTTTGGACAGACCCGATTGGGAGCGCAGACGCCTGGCTACGCGGCTTGTTTGCTGGCTGGGGCATGCCTGAATTTTGGGTAAGTTTGCTGGTTAGCCTAATCGGGATAGTGGCGCTGGTCGTTTTTGCCCTGGTTTTGGACATTATGCTGGTGTGGGTGGAGCGCAAGGTGGTGGCCCGTTTTCAGGGCCGGCTTGGCCCCAACCGGGTTGGCCCGTTTGGCCTGTTTCAGCCTTTCCCGGACATCGTCAAACTGATTATCAAAGAAGACATCACCCCGGCCGGCGCCGATAAGGTGGTCTTCAACATGGCTCCGGTCATTTCGGCTATGTCGGTCATTATCCTTTGGGCGATTTTCCCGCTCGCAGCGCGCATCTACGGCACTGATTTAAATGTCGGCGTGCTATATCTGATTGCCGCAGGCGCATTTGGCACGCTCTCAGTGATTATGGCGGGCTGGTCCTCGAACAACAAGTATGCCTTGTTGGGCGCCTTCCGCAGCGTGGCAACAATGATTTCATTTGAAATCCCGCTGGTGGTCGCCTTAATGATACCGGTTGTGATAACCGGCTCAATGAGCCTGAAAGCCATCAGCGAAGCGCAAATTAACAGCGTGCCGTTCTTTCTGCTTGCGCCGCTGGCTTTCCTGATTTTCTTAATCAGCGCGATTGCTGAATTGGGCCGCTCGCCTTTTGATTTGAACGAGGGCGAAAGCGAAATCGTCTCTGGTTTTCACATTGAATACTCTGGGATGAAATTCGGCTGGTTCTACGCGGGTGAACTGCTTCACTCCTACACTGTCGGCGGCCTCATGGGCATTCTGTTCTTTGGCGGTTGGGGCTGGTTTGGACTGGAAAAACTGCTTCCCTGGCTCGATACGCCATTCTTTGGCGCAATTGCGGTACTTGGCAAAGCCCTGATTGGCTACTGGATTATCATGTGGATTAAGTACACCGTTCCGCGCATTCGCATTGACCACATGCTGGCCTTCAACTGGAAGTTCTTAACGCCGTTGGCCTTTGCCTTGCTGATGGTCATGGCGGTTGTCCATTCATTGTTTAAGGAACAATCGCTTTGGGTGTACGTCCTGGCGATGTTCCTCTCGAATATCCTGGTGGGCTGGGTTACTTTAGAAATTCTACGCAGTTACGCTCGCAAGCAGCACGAATCTGCAAAAACGCCCGCGCCCATGGCGCAACATTAAATCGGGAGCAATGTTATGCCTGATGCATCTCAAGTGATGTTTTTCCTGAGCGCAGCCCTCATTCTGGTTTCGGCGGTGCTGGTGGTGACTGTCCGTAACCTGGTTCATGCGGCGTTGTGGCTCATCGCAACCCTGTTTGGGGTGGCGATGTTATATGTCCTGCTCGAAGCCGGGTTCCTGGCAGTGGTGCAGGTGGTGGTCTACATTGGCGCGATTGCGATATTGTTCATCTTCGCAGTGATGCTGACTCGCCGTGACCTGCTCAGCAAATCGGAACAGACCAACCCCAACTGGCCTGTGGCCCTGGGGATAAGCGCGTTGGTTTTTGTCGGAATTGCCTTCATTGCGCGCGGATTTGTGTTTTCGCTCGAACGAATTCCGGCGCCCCTGACGGGCGACGCCCTCCAAAGGTTGGGGGAGGCGTTGACTTCGCCGAATCAGTTTGTCTTGCCGTTTGAAGTGGCTTCAATCCTGCTCCTCGCGGCGCTCATCGGCTCTGTCTACCTCGCCTGGAACAAAAAGTAGGAGACGCGCATGATTCCTCTTTCCTGGTACCTCTATCTTTCGGCGGCTCTATTTGTCATTGGATTGTATGGCGTGCTGGCCCGCAAGAACGCCATCGCCATTCTGCTTGGCATCGAATTGATGTTGAACGCCGCCAACATCAACCTGGTGGCCTTCTGGCGCTATGCCAACCCGGCGCAGATGGCCGGTCAGGTGTTTGCGATTATCGTCTTCGCGGTAGCGGCGGCAGAAGTGGCGGTGGGCCTCTCGCTGGTCATTTCCATCTACCGCGCCCGTAAGACCGTCATTGCTGATGAACTTGACTTGATGAAGTGGTAGGAGACACATTCTATGGCGACTGAAACCATCATCTGGCTTCTTCCCCTGCCACCTTTGCTGGCATTCTTTCTGATTGTGCTGTTCACCAACAAGAGCAAATCCCTCAGCCACACGATTGCCATTACGGCAGTTGCGCTTTCCTGGCTGGGGAGCATGGTCGTTTTCTTCCGCGCACTTGGCATGGAACACTTCGGAAAGGAAATTTTTGCATCGTCCATCAACTGGCTGCCGACCGGCACGGATTTCTTGAAAATCGGTGTGCAGATTGACCCGCTCGGTGCCATTACGCTCTTCTTCGTAGCCTGGACGATTGTGATGATTTTTGTTTACAGCGTGGGCTACCACAACTTCGGCCAGCCCAAAGGCGACCACGACCGCCCCGGCCTGCCCCCGCACGGCGCGACCGTGACCGACGAACACGGTCACCAACACACTGTCCTTTCAGTCGAGCCGATGTACAGCCGCTTCTTTGCTTTCCTGGCGCTGTTTGCCTTCGGCATGTACGTCCTGGTTGTTTCCGACAACCTGTTGACCCTGTTCGTTGGCTGGGAAATCATGGGTCTTTGCTCGTACCTGCTGATTGGCTTCTGGTATGGCAAGCCCTCCGCGCGCAATGCGGCGGTTAAAGCCTTCATGACGACCCGCGTCGGCGATGTCTTCATGCTCTTGGGTTTGGCCTTGCTCTATTCGGCCACTGGCACGCTCAACTACCGCGCCATCTTCTATAACGAAGAAGTTCTCACCCGCCTGGCCGAAACAATGACCCCGGTCTTTGGCCTTTCCGCTGCCGGGCTGATTGGCCTGCTCCTGTTCATCGGCACCATCGGCAAATCGGCGCAGTGGCCGCTGCACATCTGGCTGCCCGATGCGATGGAAGGCCCGACCCCCGTCAGCGCCATGATTCATGCGGCTACGATGGTTTCGGCGGGCGTCTATATGGTCATCCGCATCTTCCCACTGGTCACTGCCGACTGGCACGGCCATGAACTGACCACTGCGATGAGCGTAATTGCTTTCATCGGCACGTTCACGGCCATCTTCGCGGCGACGATTGCCGTCGCGCAGAACGACATCAAGAAGGTGCTGGCCTATTCCACCATCTCCCAACTCGGTTTTATGATTTCCGCGCTGGGCATGGGCGCGTATATCGCCGCCGCCTTCCACCTGGTGACGCATGCCTTCTTCAAGGCGCTGTTGTTCCTCGGCTCTGGCTCGGTCATTCACGGCATGGAACATGGCGTACTGCACACGGGCAACCATCACGTGGACCCACAGGACATGCGCAACATGGGCGGCCTGAAAGATAAAATGCCGGTTACATTCTGGACTTTCGTCATTGGCGGTTTTGCACTGGCGGGCTTCCCCCTGGTCACGGCCGGGTTCTGGTCGAAGGATGAAATCCTGGCCGACGCTTTCGCGCATGAACACTGGGCCATTCTCATCACTCTCTCGATTGCCGCGCTGATGACTGCCTTCTACACCATGCGGCAGATTACGCTCACCTTCCTGGGCGAGCCGCGCACCAAAGAAGCCGAACACGCTCACGAGACGCCCTGGACGATGACCGTCCCGCTGGTCTTTCTCTCGGTCTTCGCGGTTGGATTCGGTTGGGTTGGCATTCCGGAACACTTCCCGGGGCTGGGCGGCCTGATTCCGAACTGGTTCCACGAATTCGTCGGCGGCACGCTCATCGAACATCCCAAACCAGTGGAATTCAGTTTCGTTCCGCTGACCATCTCACTGGTGGTCGCCCTCGGCGGCCTGGCGCTTGGCTGGCTGGTCTATAAAGACGTGAAGGCGGGCGAGGCTGACCCGCTCGAAAAGTCACTCGGTTTCCTGTACCCGTTCCTCAAGAACAAGTGGTACTTTGACGAGTTCTACGCCTTCTTCGTAGTCAGGCCGATGACCTGGGTTTCGGAAGTGTTCACCTACCAATGGATGGACCGCGGCGCCATTGACGGTATCCTGCATTTCTTTGCCCGCCTGGCGCTGGGAATTGGTCACGTCTTCCGCAACTACTTCGATAAGCCGGTGATTAACGAACTCATCGGTGACAAACTGGGTGCTTACTGGACCTTCCAGCCCGCCGGGCGCGTGCTGAGCAAGGCCCAGACCGGACGCATCCAGACTTACCTGATTGGCGCAATTGCCGTGCTGATTGCCATCGGCGCCGCGCTATATCTGTTCGCTTTCTAAAGGGGAGTGGACAATGGACTTCATCAGCACTCACCTGCTTACTACGATTTTGTTTTTCCCGGTCGCTGCGGCGTTGCTCATCTGGTTCCTGCCCGCCGACCAGCCCAAGGTCATTCGATGGACGGCCTTTCTCGCCAGCCTGGTGCCTTTCGGTTTGTCCGTCTGGCTGTGGACGCAGTTCAACCCCTCTGCGCCTGGCTTCCAATTCGAAGAACAGTACACCTGGTACGAGGCGATTCATTCCACCTTCCACGTTGGCGTGGATGGACTTTCGCTCACAATGGTCTTGCTGACCACCCTGCTGACCCCGCTTGCCCTGCTGGCCTCCTTCAATATCACAGAGAAGGTCAAGGCCTACATGATGCTCTTCCTGTTTCTAGAGACGGGCATGTTGGGCGTCTTTTTGGCACTCGACCTGCTGATTTTCTTCGTCTTCTGGGAAATCGGCCTGGTCCCCATGTACTTCCTCATCAATCAATGGGGCAGCCCCAAGGGTGAGCGCGAACTGTGGGGCGGGATGAAAGTTTCGGCCCGCAACTATGCCTCGCTCAAGTTCATGGTCTACACCATGGCCGGTTCGCTCGGTCTTTTGCTGGCCATCCAAATGCTCGGCGTGTTGTTCCAAACCTATGACCTGATGGCGCTGACCGAAAAATGGAGCGGCTTCAACGAGGGAACCCTGCTTGGGATGAACGTTTCTACCGTCAAAGCAATTGCCTTCTGGGCATTTACCATCGCCTTTGCCCTGAAAGTTCCCGTCTGGCCCTTCCACACCTGGCTGCCCGATGCGCACACCGAAGCCCCCACCGCCGGTTCGATGATTCTGGCTGGTGTCCTGCTCAAACTGGGCGCGTATGGCTTCCTGCGGCTGGTCTTGCCTTTCTACCCTGCTGAATCGCAGCAATTCGCCGGTTGGCTGGCCTTCCTGGCAACGATGGCGATTGTTTTTGGCGCGTTTGCCTCCTTCGGGCAGACCGATTTCAAACGCCTGGTGGCCTATTCCTCAGTCAACCACATGGGCTTCGTGTTGCTCGGTGTTGCCGCGGCGGCCCAAGCCATTGGGACGCAGGACGCGACCATTGCTCTGAACGGCGCTGTGCTCCAGATGTTCAATCACGGCCTCTCGGCGGCAGGCATGTTCTTCCTGGTCGGCGTGATTTACGAGCGGACGCATACCCGCGACCTGAACGAGTTCGGCGGCCTGTTCCCGCTCGTGCCGGTCTATGGCGGGATTCTCATCTTCACCAGCATGGCCTCGCTCGGTCTGCCCGGCCTGAATGGCTTCGTCTCGGAATTCCTGGTGGTGCGGGGCGCGTTTGGGGTTGGCTTTGCCGCTGGCGAATGGAACTCCATGGCCGTCTATACCGCCATCGCCATGCTTGGCCTGTTGTTTACCGGCGCGTACATTCTGAAAGGGATTCGCAAAGTGTTGCATGGGCCGCTCAACGAACACTGGGCGCACGGTGAACACAAACTGACCGAAATCAACCCCCGCGAGATTCTGGTCATGGCCCCGCTCATGGTACTCATCCTTGTCCTCGGCGTCTGGCCGATGTGGCTGTTGGATGTCATCAACAAAGCCATGCTCCTTCTGTTCTCGTAGAGCGAGGTGACAAAATGCAATTTCCCGTCTTGAGCATCATCGTTTTCGCTCCGTTCATTGCTGCCGTCATCATGTTGTTGATGAAGCCGGAAGCCAGGAATGAAGTCCGCGTTACGGCGCTGGCGGCGGCAGTCTTTGACCTGGTTCTTTCGGGCTGGGTTTATTACCAGGTCTATATGCATCCCTCGCTGGAGTATCAGTTCATCGAAAAATATGACTGGCTGCCGGTGCTGGGCATTTCACTGCACTTTGGCGTGGATGGCATGAGCGCCCCGCTTGTCCTGCTGACCGGAATCGTCATGTTCACCGGCGTTCTGATTTCATGGGGCATTGACGACCGCCCGCGTGAATTCTTCGCCTTCCTGTTTCTGCTGGCGGGCGGCGTGTTCGGCGTGTTCGTCTCGCTTGACCTGTTCATGCTGTTCTTCTTCTACGAAATCGCCGTCTTCCCGATGTACCTCCTGATTGCCATCTGGGGCTGGAAGGTCACCCGCGAGTATGCGGCGATGAAACTGACCCTGTATCTTTTCGTTGGCTCGGTCTTTGCCCTGGTCGGCGCGCTGGCAATGGTCTTTGTCAACTACCAGAATACCGGCGTTCTCACCTTTGATATGCTCGCGCTCGAAAAAGCCGGGTTCTCGCAAGCCTTTCAGTACGTCTGGTTCCTGCCAACCTTTTTGGGCTTTGCGGTGCTGGGCGGCATCTTCCCCTTCCACAACTGGTCGCCTGATGGTCACGTCGCCGCGCCAACCGCCGTCTCGATGTTCCATGCGGGCGTCTTGATGAAACTGGGTGCGTTCGCCGCCCTGCGGGTGGGCATCATGCTCCTCCCCGAAGGCGCCAAACAGTGGGCCTGGCTCATCTTCGGTCTGGCGATGGTGAACGTGGTGTATGGCGCGTTCATCGCCATGATTCAGCAGGACATGAAATACGTCATCGGCTTCTCTTCAGTTTCGCACATGGGGCTGGTGGCGCTTGGCTTTGCCACCCTCACCCGCGAGGGGATGCTGGGCGCAGGCATTCAGATGTTCTCGCACGGCGTGATGACGGCGCTCTTCTTTGCTGCCGTCGGCATGGTCTATGACCGCGCGCATACCCGTCAAATCCCCGAACTGGGCGGCATGGTTAAACCCCTGCCCTGGGTAGCGATTGGCTTCATCATCGGCAGCCTGGTTTCGATGGGCATGCCCGGCTTCTCTGGTTTTGTGGCCGAGTTCCCCATTTTTATGGGTGTCTGGCAAAAGAGCGCTTTGGCGGCCATCATCGCATCTATTTCGATTGTCGTCACCGCAGCCTACGTCTTGCTGGTTGTTCGGCGTGCCTTTTTTGGCGAAATGCCCGCGCAATTCGAGCATCACATTACACCCATCACCCCGCTGGATAAAGTCGCCATCGTGACTCTGTGCGTCTGCATGGTTTTACTTGGCCTTTTCCCCGGTCTGATGGCGCCGATGGTTTCGACCGGCGTGGAGAACATTCTCCGCATTTTGGGAGGTGCATAAATGAGCCTCAATATCCTGGCAGTCCTGCCTGAAATCTTCATCCTGGTCGTCGGGATTCTGGTACTGGTCCTCGACCCGTTCTGGAAGAAGGACGAAAACCGCCGGGTCAACCTGGGCTGGCTGACCGCCGGTGGTCTGACCGCCGCGCTGGTCCTCAGCCTGTTGCTCGACCAGCCAGGGGAACCAACCCTGGCCTGGGGCGGCATGGTGCGCTTCGACTGGCTGGCTTTCGTCTTCAAGATGTTCATCCTCTTTGCTTCGGCCATCACCACCCTGTTTTTCATGGATGTAGAGCGGCTTGGGAAACGCGCCGAAGCCTATCTCCTGTTGCTGGCCGCTACGATTGGCATGTGCCTGATGGTCTCTGCCAGTGACCTGGTAATGTTATTCCTCGCCATCGAGACGACTTCTATCCCGATGTATGTGCTGGCCGGGTTCATGCTCGATGACAAGAAATCTACCGAAGCAGGCTTCAAGTACCTTTTGTTCGGCGCGATGACCTCCGGTATTTTCCTCTATGGCCTGTCGCTGGTCTACGGCTTTTCTGGTACTACCCAAATGGAGAACATGCGCAGCTACTTCACCAGCCTGAATCCCATTTCGGTTGGTGTCTTGTTCCTGCTGGTGGTCGGACTTGGCTTCAAGATTTCGCTGGCCCCCTTTCACTTTTGGGCCCCCGATACCTACGAAGGCGCCCCGACGCCAGTTTCTGGCATTCTTTCGACAGCCTCCAAAGCCGCCGGGTTGGCCGTCCTTATCCGCCTGTTCATCACCGCTTTTCCACAGGTTGATGCGAACTGGCAGGTCATCCTGGCGGTACTGGCTGCGCTTTCCATGACCATCGGTAATCTGGTCGCTTTGGCCCAAAAGAACCTCAAGCGCCTGCTGGCTTACTCCTCCATCGCGCACGCGGGTTATGCTCTGGTGGGCGTGGTTGCGGGAAGTGAATTGGGTATCAAATCCGTCGTCTATTATCTGATTGCCTATGTCCTGACCAACCTTGCCGCCTTCGGCATTGTGGCAGCCTTTGGGCGCATAACCGGCTCGGACGAAATCCGCGCCTACGACGGAATGAGCCGTCGCTCGCCCTATCTGGCGATTGCGATGCTGGTGGCTTTCCTTTCCCTTTCTGGAATGCCGCCCTTTGGCGGGTTCGTTGCCAAAGTGTTGGTCTTCGCCGCCGCGGTCCAGTCGGGATGGTACTGGCTGGTCATCGTGGGTGTCATCAATTCGGTGGTGGGCGTATACTACTACCTGACCGTGATGAAGTATGTTTACCTCTACCGCATGGAAGGCGAGAACGAGGAAGCGCATCCCATCCCCGTCACGCGGCCTTACGCGATTGCCATCGTGGTTCTGACCATCGGCATCATCTTGACCGGGACCATCTTTGCCCCCTGGTTCGGCCTTTCTACGGATGCCGCTCTCAGCCTGTTCTTCTAATTTCACTTTCCCGACTCTTCTCAAAAAACAATGCTTTTCCTCTCCCAAAAATCCACTCTTTGGATTTTTGGGAGAGGTCAGGATGGGCGATTCCTGACAAAGTTTATTCACTTTGCTGATAAAAATCCTTGTGATATAATCCGCAACCGATGACAGCATCCAACCCGCAAGACAATCGACAAAACGCCAATCACCAATTTAATATGACACTGGCGGCGGTTGTTGGCCAGGTTGGTTGTGTTACACCGGTCATTTTACTTGGAGCATTGTTTGCGGGATTGTGGCTCGACCGGTATCTGGAATCAAAACCTTTCTTCACCATTCTTTTTGTGGTAGGAAGCGGTCCAATTTCAGTCATTGTCCTGTATCGCATTGTGAAATCGGCCACCAGCCGATTAAAAACAACAAATCATCCAGCCAAATTTTCTGAGGAGGAAGCGAATCGTGAGTGAAAAACCCAAGAAACGTGTCTGGGGACGCTGGGTTGTACTTGCGGCCATCATCCTGGGGTTATTCCTGTTTACCGGGTTCTTTGGAATCGGCCTGGGAATTAAGCCCATCATGCCGCATGTTTACCTGCCTGGTGAAAAATATAGCGAAGTCCCGCTTTTTACCATCCCCCTGATTGGGCCGTTTTATTTCACCAATACTACCTTTGGCCTGATTGTGGCGGACCTCATCGTTATCTTGCTGGCGATTGGCGTCTCGCGTGGAGTTAAGAGCGGAAAAATGGTGCTCACCGGCATTTCTGGCGCGGTAGAAGCGCTGATTGAGATGCTCTACGGCATTACCGAAAGCACGGCTGGGAAATGGACCAGGCAAATCTTCCCCTGGTTTGCTACCATCACCTTGCTGGTGCTGGCCGCCAACTGGTCGGGACTGGTGCCGGGCAACGAAACCATCGGCATCATCCACGAGTATGAAGGCCATGGCTATGCATTGAAGCATATTGGTCCCATCACCACCATTTGGGATGACGGCCACGCCGCTGAAGGCGACCATGCTGAAAGTTACGCTGTTATTCCTTTTATGCGCCCCGTTTCCACCGACCTGAACTTCACTTTTGCATTAGCAGTCGTTGCAGTGGTGATGATTCAGGTGATAGGTTTCCGTTCTCAGGGCATTTCCTATCTATGGAAGTTCTGGAACGTCGGCGGCCTGTTCAGCAAACCAATTTTTGGTTTCATTGACTTCGGGGTCGGCCTGCTTGAACTGGTTTCTGAGTTCTCGAAGGTGCTCTCGTTTGCCTTCCGTCTTTTTGGTAACATGTTTGCGGGCGCAGTGTTGTTGTTTGTCATTGGCTCACTCGTGCCTGTCTTTGCTCAGGCCTTGTTCTATTTGTTGGAATTCTTCGTGGGGCTTATTCAGGCGATTGTCTTTGGCATGTTGACAATGGTCTTCATGGCCCAGGCCACCCAGGGCCATGGTGGTGAGCATCACGAAGAAGCGCACGCGTAAATTTCGGGCGAGTTACTGCCCGGGTTAAACACCATTTCATAGTGGCGGTCTATCCCGCCCGAAACTGAGTCACGGAGGATACACAATGGAAGCTGAAGCTGCAAAATTGATTGGCGCTGGTCTCGCGATGATTGGAGCCATTGGCGCAGGCGCTGGCATCGGTATCGTTACCAGCGGCGCTGTCCAGGCAATGGGACGCAATCCCGATGCCACCGGCACTATTCAGACCAATATGATTCTTGGCATTGCCTTCGCCGAAGCCGTCGCCATTTATTGTCTGGTTGTTGCCCTGCTCATCCTGTTCGTCTTCTAAAAACGGGAGGATACCTTGGAAGCACTGGGTTTAAACCTGCCCTTTTTCCTCGTTCAGGTGGTCAACCTGATTATCGTCTACACGGTGATTACCAAGTGGATTGTTGGCCCCGTCACCGGTTTGCTTGAGAAGCGCCGCCAGACGATTGCTCAGGGCCTCGAAGATGCCCGCATTGCCGCTGAAGCCCGCGCCAATGCCGAAAGAGAAGCTCAAAAAATCACGGCAGATGCGCAGGCCCGGGCCAGTCAAATTGTCCGTGAAGCCACCGAGCGCGCCGAATCTGCGGCTCGTGATGTGAAAGCCGCTGCTGATGCCGAAGCCAAAAAAGCCGCCGAAAAGGCCCTGGCTGAAGTCGAAGAGGAGCGCAACCGCATCCTTGGAGACCTGCGTGGTCAGGTTGCCGCTCTCTCCATTGCCGCCACCCAAAAACTGGTTGGCGAAGCTCTCGATGAGAAGCGCCAGCGCGCCCTGATTGATGAGTTCTTTTCCGGCGTCAAGTCTGGCAAAGTCGTTGTCATGGACAGCGCGTCCGTTGCTGGTTCCTCTGCTGAAGTGACCAGTGCTTTGCCTCTTACGAAAGATGAGCAGGAAGTTGTGAAAAAGGATGTACTTGCCAAATCTGGCGCGGCCGCAGTCTCCTTCCGCGTTGACCCTGCCATTCTCGGTGGCTTGGTTATCAAAATTGGCGATAAAGTCCTCGACGGCTCCGTTGCTGGCAAACTGGAAGGCTTGCGCGCCAGCCTGCGCTAACTGAATTAGTACGAAATTGGCCTGACAGGTTTAAGAAACCTGTCAGGTCTTTGTTTTTTATGGAATAATTGCGCCTATGATTACGCTTCGCGCCTTGTTTGCCGATTTTCCCTTGCCTTTTTCCCCCTCGAACATTCCCGACCTGCCCCTCTCTGGCCTTGCCATTGACAACCGGCAGGTTCAACCCGGATACCTTTTCATCGCCCGCCCCGGCGCATCGGTGGATGGACATGATTTTATTCCTGACGCCATCCGGCGCGGCGCGGCGGCTATCGTTGGGCAGAAAGACATTCCTGAACTATCCGTTCCTTATATCTGCGTATCTGATTCGCGCCGCTCTGTCACTCATCTGGCTGCGGCTTTTTACGGCCATCCGGCCAGAAAACTGACCGTTATCGGCGTCACCGGTACGGATGGGAAAACCACCACCAGCAACCTCCTCTATCAAATTTTGATAGCGGCGGGTCTCAAAACAGGCATGATTTCGACCGTCAATGCCGTAATTGGTGATGAAGTGCTGGATACCGGTTTCCATGTCACTACGCCCGATGCCCATGACGTTCAGCGTTATTTGGCGCGCATGGTCGAAGCCGGGCTGACGCATGTCATCCTCGAAACCACCTCGCATGGCCTTGCCCAGCATCGCGTAGACGCCTCGCAATATGATATTGCCGTTGTTACCAACATTACTCACGAACACCTCGATGAACACGGCTCCTATGAAAACTATCGCGCCGCCAAAGGCCGCTTGTTTGAACTGTTATCGGATACGCTCCACAAGTCACAGGGCAATCCCCGCCTGGGTGTTTTGAATCTTGATGACCAGAAATCTTATGGTTATCTCTCCATGCTGCTTGCCCAGCGTTCCTTGCGCCAGGTCTCTTATGGTCTGACTCCGCAAGCCGATACTTATGCGGAAAACATCTCTTACAGTCCATCTGGCCTGGCGTTCGACCTGGTGGGCAAGACCTTTCGCGTTCCCGTGCGAACTCGCCTGGTCGGCGCATACAACGTCTCCAACTGTCTGGCTGCTTTTTCCGCTGCGGTCGTCGGATTAGGGATTGCCCCAGAAACCGCTGCGCAGGGGATTGCCAACCTGCCTGGTATTCCAGGGCGCATGGAATTCATTGATTTGGGACAGTCTTTCACTGCCATTGTGGACTTTGCCCATACGCCCAACGCCCTGAGGGTGGCTCTCGAAACTGCCCGGCAGATGACCAGCGGAAGGGTGATTTCCGTTTTTGGCTCGGCAGGTCTGCGTGACCGCGAAAAACGCCGCCTGATGGCTGAAACTTCTGCTCAGCTGGCCGACATCTCCATCCTCACTGCCGAGGACCCGCGCACCGAATCGCTGGATGACATCCTGGCCGAAATGTCTGCCGGAGCAGTCTCTAAAGGTGGCCGGGAGGGAGAGACCTTTTACTGCGTCCGTGACCGGGGCCAGGCGATTAAGTTCGCTTTGAAATTGGCTCGTCCTGGCGACCTGGTGATTGCCTGCGGAAAGGGCCACGAACAATCCATGTGCTTTGGCACCACCGAATACCCCTGGGATGACCGCATCGCCCTGCGCGCCGCGCTCTCTGAATATTTGCGCATTCCAGGCCCTGCAATGCCCTACCTGCCAACGCAGGACAGCGTGTAATCATCAAAATAATTTCGACGCGTTTTTTATTGCTGGGTTTCTGCGAATCCACTTCCACGCCAAAACTTCCCGTCAAAGGGTGTTTTGGCGTGGTCAGGGGGCAGTGGCCAGTAGCCCAAAGTGCTGGCAGGCTTCGGGTAAATCCCAGGCCGGGCCGCTCAGGTCTTCAAACCGATTTGGTTACAGACTTGGGTGCGCGCAACAATGGCTTTGAAGTTCATGTTGAAAACAACTTAGAATGTCACCCCAACAGGACGACTCAGGTAGCCGGGGAACACCTCCCTTATTGCATCGTTGTTCAGCCGCTTCTGGAGGATTTCGCCCAAGACATCGCGGTAATCGGTGGTGACAGCCAGGTCACCGGGGCCGACCAGCTGCTCCGCTTCGAGGCCCGGCCATTGCCCGTGAACCTGGCCGCCGTTAACATGCCCACCCATCACCATCATCATGCTGCCGTGCCCGTGGTCGGTGCCGAGCGAGCCGTTTTCGGCGGCGCGCCGCCCAAATTCAGACATGGTGACCACCGTCAGGCTGCCCAAATGGTCGCGCAGCTCGGCATGGAAAGCGGCCAGCCCAGCCGACAGGTCTTTCAACAAACTGGCCTGAATGCCGCTCTGCGCAAAGTGCGTATCCCAGCCGCCCAGGTCAATGGCCGCCACTTCCAGCCCCACTTCGGCCTTTATCAGCAGGGCGGTCTGGCGCAGGGCGAGGCCAAAATCAGAATCGGGATACGGCGGACTGGTAATTGGGGATGGGGAAGGGGCCTGCCCTGAGCTTGTCGAAGGGGCCTGCCCTGAGCTTGTCGAAGGGTCGATTTTCTGGAGCAGGTCGAGGAGTCGAAGCGTTTCCTGCCCGGAAAGGTCATTGGCATAGAGCGTGTTGAGCGCGGCGCGCATTTGGGCTATGGCGCGCGGGTCGCTGCCGAGGTGGAAATCGGCAATCGAACGCAGGGCAGAGACTGGCACTGAGCCGCTCAACGAGCGCTGCGGCAGGCGTCCCAGGCCAATGGCGCGCAAAGGCGAGGGGTTGCCGGTATCGAGCGTTGCCAGGTGACGGCCAATCCAGCCGGAGGCCGGGCCGCGTTCATCGTCCACGCCGCGTTCCATCAGTTCCATGGCCTTAAAGTGGCTGCGCGATTCGTCGGGCGCGCCGCAGGCGTGGATGATGGCGAGGTGTTTTTCCTGCCACATTTCGAGCAGCGGGCGCATTTCGGGGTGCAGGCCAAAGAAACCGTCCAGGTCGAGGGCGCGCGCTTCGTTTTTGGCGCGGGTGTCATCGGGGCGGGGGATGCCCAGGCTGGGGCGCAGGTGGTAGTAGGCGTTTTCGCCGTGCGGTACGACCATGTTGAGCACATCGGCTGCGCCGCGCAGGAAGATGACAACCAGCGTGTCGCCGCGCGGGGCGGTTTGGGTGGGGGCAAATGCAAAACGAGGTAAAAGTTTGGTCAGCATAAGAAAAAACCTTTAAACACGAAGGGCACGAAGGACACAAAGGTACACAAAGATTTTTAATATTTCCCTTCGTGAACTTTGTGTCCTTTGTGTTTAAGCGCTCCCAGTTTTAGCGCCACTGAAAAGCCGGGGAGGCCAGCAGGCCGCCCGCCAGGATGGGCAGCAGTTCGTCGTCGCTGGCTCCGGCAGCGCGGAGCGATGCGAGCAAGGCCTTGCCTTCCTGCGCCGGGAGCGGGGAGCCGAGCAGGAGCGTGGAAAAAGCATCCAGGGGGTTATCACAGGCGGATGCGGCCACCAGGGCAGGCAAATCGACCTCGGTTTTGTCCAGTTCGTTGCGCGCCAGGGCAAAGGCGAACTGCCAGCGCGGCATCAGGTTGCCCTGCCAGGCCGCGGCCTGGTCGGGGTAGCCATCGGGTGTAGGCCAGTTGAACGGGACCTGCCCCATGCGCAGCAGGTAATCTTGCACGGCGGGGCCGCAGTCGCTTTCAGCGTTGAGCATTCTCAATGATGCGGCGACAAAGTTGACAGGGCGGCGGTATTTCTCCCCGGTCAGGGGCAGGCCGTCGAGCAGGAGCACGCGCAGGGTGGCGCGAATGTCCCCGGACGAGACATCAAAAGCCTGCACCGCTTTTTGGACGATTTCGGCGGGCGGGGTATCCGAGAGGAAACGCCGGGCCAGTTTTTCAACGACAAATTGGGCGGTGGAGGGATGCCGCGCCAGGCGCTCGAGGACGCTTTCGGCTTCGTCCTGCCCGCCGGGCGGAATGCGCACCCCAAGCACGAACTTCTCCCCGGAATCGTGTTGCTCACCATTGAAGGTGAACTCGCCGCGCCAGAAATGCTCCTTGACGCCCCAGCCGGTGAGGCAGCGCGCCAGTTCCATCACGTCGGCCTGGCTGTAGCCGCCCCGCAGGCCGAGCGTGTGCAGTTCGAGCAGTTCGCGGGCATAGTTTTCGTTGGGCGCACCCTTGTGGTTGGCCTGATTGTCGAGATAGGTCAGCATGGCCGGGGAGTGGGCCGAGGCCCACAGCAGGTCGCGGAAGGAGCCGAGGGCGTGGGCGCGGGCCACCTGGCGGTCATCGATGGTTTTCAAGTAGTAGCACTCGCCCTTGTCGGTGGCGATGTTGAAGTGGTCGTTCCAAAACTCAACCATCACCTCGTACAACTGGCGCTGGCTGTAAACCTGGCGGATGAGCGTGCCCTGGCGCAACTGGTTGGGGACGGTTTCGAGGTCGAAATCGTCGAACAGCTTGTTGGAGAGGTCGAAAAGCTGCTGGCTGGTCATGGCGAGCGTGTCGAGGTTGCGCAAGCGCAGGCTGCAGGCAAAATCATCAATCAAATCGGGGGCGAGCTGTTCCTCGACCCAGGCCAGCAGGCCGATTTCGGCGACGCGGGCGCGTTCGGCGGGGCGCGCGCCAAAGGTCAGGCGGTTGAGGGCGCGGAAATCGGTTGGGTTGAGCGGCAGCCAGCCGGTCAGCGGCGGGTGGCCCGCCAGTTCGTAGAGCGGGCGGCAGGATGCCAGGGCGCTGCTGGCGGCAACGAGACCGGTTAGTTTGAGGAAGTCGCGGCGGGAGAGGGGCATAGTCATCAGTGGGTTAGTAAACAGTAATCAGTTTTTACGGATGGAGGTCGAGCAGCCCCGGGTTGGTCGAGGTTATCGAGACCAGGGACGTATCGAGACCGGGATAGACAGATGGGGAAACCCTTTCACCACGACGGTAACAAAGGAGCACGACGGAAATTCTTTGGTTTTCGTGGTTACGGCGCCTGGCGATAGGAATCCCAGACAGCCAGGGCGGGTTTGGGGGTTTGGCCGTCTTTTTCGAGCAGGCCGACGTTGACGAACCAGCCGAGGGTGGTGATGTCATTTTCGTTGACGCCCTGCTGGCGGAAGAATCTGGAGTAAGAGTCTTCGTTCAGGTCGCAGAGCAGCAGGTAAATCCAGAAGTCGAGGCGCTCGCCGATTTGGGTGTGGATGGCGTTGAGATAATCGACCTGGTCTTGCGGTGTGCCAGGAATGTGGCCGGTCTGGCGCGAGACAAATCCGCCTTCGGCCACGGCCAGTGGTTTGGTGGTGCGCTCGAGCAGCGGGGAGTAGTAATCGGTGGGAATCTCGGCTCCGCTGCGGTAGACCACAAACGGGTAGGAGGAAATCACCCACAGGTCGAGTTGCGGCTCGAAGGCTTCCATCTGTTCCCATTGGATGCGGCGTCCCTGCGCGGGCGCGTTGCCAATCAGGCTGTTTAATTGTTCCCATTGAAAAGTGACGAACACCTGGGTTTGGGGCGCTTCGGCTTTGATGGCGGCATAGGTTTCACGGTACAGGCTGAGGAAGTTTTCCACATCGTCGGGATAGGCTTCCATATAGGTGTTGATTTCGGATGCCAGCCCCAGGTAGCGCGGCTGAAACTCGCGCAGGATGCGCAGGGTGTAGTTTTTGTAGGCCGCGCGCATATTGGGGTTGGCGAAGGAGGCTTCCCACCCCGCAGGCAGCCCGGCAAATTCGCGGCGATTCAGCCCGTTGAGCGGGTCAACGATGTAGATGCTCTCCAGATTATGAGCAAGAGCCAGGGTGCGGGCGTTTTGCAGGTCGGTGATTTTCTGCGCCTCAGCATCAATTCCATTCACGAACTCGGCCCAGGGGATGGGTTCCTGCACCAGCGAGACATCGGCGTGCTGACCCATGACTTTGTAGTGGGCGAAGACGCTCTCCAGCGAGACTTCGGGCGGGGTCGGGAAAAAGCCATAGGCGGTGCGGTCGCTCTCAAAAATGGAGGCCTTGGGGGTGTAGGTTGGGTCGGGGAAGGGCACGGCGGTGCTTTTCCCACAGGCCAGGGAGGCGAGGAGCAGGATGGTGAGGGAGAGTAGAAGTCGGCGCATGATGAGAATCAGTAGAAAGCAGAAAGCGGAAAGAGTTCGTTCAGGCCTGGGCGGGTGAACTTTCCGCAACCTTGGCGGGGGCGGTTTTGGGTGCCCAGCGTAATACTGCAAAGCCAGTGGCGCCCAGGGCGGTGACAATGGTGAGCGGGAAGACCAGCAGCCAGCCGAGCAGGGGGAAGAAAACCGCCAGCTCGAGGGCAATGGCCCCACGAACAAAGGCTGCCGCCGGGCTGGCATGGGAGGTCTCGACCAGGCGTTTGCCCATTTTGGCGGCGATGCCCGCCGAACCGAGACTGGAGACGGCCAGCGTGACCATCATCAGCGTCCAGCCGAGGAATTTGGCCGGGCCAAAGGGCAGGACGAGCAGGATGACGGTTGGGATGACTACGGCGGCGGTGATAATTCCGCCGAACCAGAAGCATTGCCAGGGGGTCTGTTCGAGGCGGGTTTGGGCGCGTTCGACGGTGGCGGGGAAGAGCAGCCACCAGGCGGTTAGCAGGCCGGGGAAGGCGATGCCGAAGATGAGCAGGGAACCAAATATCGCGGAAATGTCAGCCATCGGAGAGTCCTTTCGGGTGTGGTTTATGTAAGGAATACAGGCGATTTTAGGAAAATGTTGCAAACCCCTCCCAGCCTGCCCTAAATTCCCGCACCTGGAATTTGGGGGGCGACTAAAAAAACGCGCCCAAAGGCGCGTTGAAGTATCTTAGAAAAGTTGGTCTCGATACGGCGGCGGAGATGGTTGGTCTGATTCAGACAGAACGAATTCCGCCGCCTGCTCGACCAGCGAACTGTTTTGTGGGTTAACTGTTCGTTTTTTGAAAAAAGCCGATGATGAAAGCGCCCATCCCAACCCAGGCGGCGTAGGGCAGGAGCAGGAACCAGCCCAGCAGTGGGACGGAGCCGCCCAACCCGAGCAGGAGCGCGCCCCAAAACGTTCGTTTCCAGGCGGCTTGAGCCGGAGCCAGGCGCTCACCCACCAGAGCGGCCATGCTCCCCAGGCCAAAGCTGAGCGCAACGGCGAGCAGGACGGTGAAAATCAGCGCAGGAAAGAGCAGGATAACTTTGAGCAAGTCATGAGCCCGCTCGGCGAGCGAAAACAAGGCCAGCGAAATCAGGAGCAGGAACAGAAAGTTGACCAGCCCAATCACGAAAGAACGTCCCGGCATGTGGTTGGCGGCTTCGAGGGTCCTGGCCGCGCGCGCCGGGAAGAGCGTGACCAGTACAATGAAAAAGGGAATCAGGTTGAGAGTCAGGATGACGATGACAAGCGTGACGGTCAGGAGTTCGTTCATGGAGTTCTCCGGGAGCGAGGGATGAGCAGCAGGCCGTTGGCAACGAGCCAGAGCAGTGCCGCGCCGAGCAGGGTCACAGTCAGGGTGGCGGCGGGCAAATCGAGGTTGAGGCTGGGCAGGTCAAAAACGAGATGTGGGAAACGAAAGTCGGCCATGGTTTGAAGCAGGGAGGTGGTTAAGTCCGCGAAAATGTTTTGCAGCGACGGCAGATTCCAGGCTGGGAGCATGGTTTGGGCCAGCGGCCAGACCAAACTGGCTGCTAACACCGCGCCGATGGCTTGAAGGGCTGTCAGCCAGCGGATGAGGCGCGGCAGCGAAGTGGTTTGCTCCAGCCGGGCCAGGATGACCGGGGCAAAATCGACTTCGAGGGACAATTCGGCCAGGGAGTCGAGGTCGGCGAACAGGGCGCGCAGTTCGGCCAGGCGGGCAGAACAGTCCGGGCAGGCGGCGAGGTGAGCCTCGGCGGCGGCGCGGGCTTCTGGCGCGAGGGTTTCATCGAGGGTTTCGTTGAGTAATTCGTCAGAAAGGTGGGTCATGTTTCAATTTCTCTGCCAACAATTTACGGGCGCGGAACAGGTCCGATTTGACATCCGAAAGCGGTCGGTTGAGGGTTTGGGCAATTTCGTCGTAGCTCAGTTCCTGAAAGTGGCGTAATTCAATGACCAGGCGGTAACGAGGCGGCAGACTGAGCAGGGCGGCGCGAATCTGCTCAGATTGCTGACGCTGTTCAACGAGTTGGGGCGGCCCGGATTCGGGATTGGCCCGGTCGCGCTCCTCATCCAGTTCTGGCGAGGCAGGGGCGCGCGCAGATAAGTGATTCAGGCACAGATTCGCCGCGACGCGTCGAATCCAGGGCAAAAAGGGACGCTCCACGTCAAAGGTGTGCAGGCGTTCCCAGGCGCGCAGGAAGGTTTCCTGGGTCAGGTCTTCGGCCTCGCGGCGCTCACCCAGCAGGCGATAACAGACGTTGAAAACCGCCGTCTGCGCCCGGCGGACGAGTTCGCCAAACGCCTCGGTCTCACCGCGACGCGCGCGCAGAATTAAGTCGCGGTCAGAAAGCGCATCCATGCCTAAAGTTTAATACAATCTGAACAGGCGAAATGTTGCAAAATGGACTGGTAAAATTAGGCCATCTCATTCGAAAGGGAATGTTTATGTGGGTCGAACCCATTACTCTGGAAGGAAAATTCGTCCGCCTCGAGCCGATGACCGAGGAACACGCCTACCGCCTGTTCATCATCGGCAATGACCCCTCCATCTGGCGCTACATGCTCTACGGAGAATTGACCACTGAACAGAGCATGTTAGCATGGGTGCGCGATATGCTGGCGCGAAAAGCCGCCGGAACCGACCAGCCCTTTGTCGTCATCCACAAGGAAAGCGGCATGGTGGCCGGAGCCACCCGCTACATGGAAATTCGCCCTCCGCATCGTGGTTTGGAAATTGGCGGGACGTGGTACGGCGTCCAGTTCCAGCGCACCGCCGTCAACACCGAAGCCAAATACCTGCTCCTGCGCCACGCCTTTGAGACCCTCGGCGCAATCCGCGTGCAGTTCAAAACCGACAGCCGCAACGAACGCTCCCAGCGCGCCATCGAACGGCTGGGGGCTGTGCGCGAAGGCATGTTACGCAATCACATGATTCTGGATGATGGGGTCATCCGCCATTCGGTCTATTACAGCATCCTCGATACTGAATGGCCGCTGGTCAAAGCGCGCCTGGAGGAGAAGCTGGCAAGCGCGTAACGCGGAATTCATTCCGCGACCTGACCGCGGACGTTTGACAAGATTTTCGCGCTCGGCGCAAGTGCTGAGCGGTAGCACCATAGACAACAAAAGCCAGCCTGGTCCAGGCTGGCTTTTTGGAAGGAAAACTCCGCCTAATTTGGCACTTTCATAAAACCGAGCAGATTCCACAGACCGCGCATCAGCCTGTGACCAGGGTCGGGATTCAAAAACTGGTTGGGGCAGGAGCCGGGGATAACCTGAATGCCATTCTCGCGGCATTTCTGCGCTGCCCTTGCCGACACGCTGGTCATTTCAGCCGCCAGGCCGGGCTTTGTACCCATCATGCAGTGCATCCAGACGTGCTTGACCCCCAGCGCAACGCATTCATCCACAATCAGGTCGGTGACTTTGGGGCTGGCAAGGATGAAGACCGCATCCGGTTTGGTCGGGATGGACTTCAAATCCGGGTAGCAGGGCGCGCCCTTGAACTCGGAGATGCGCGGGTTGACCGCGTACACCTGGTAGCCTGCCTGCGCGAACTTATCGTAAGTTGCATTGCAGCCGGTCTCGCGCTTGTCTGAAACGCCCACCACCGCAATGGACTTTTGCGCCAGGAAATCCTTGACAAGCAAATCGAGTTTCGACATAGGGGACGACTCCTTTCATGAACGTGAAAAGCATCACAATGCATACGCAATTGTGCGGCCAACGTTGCGCATTCGGCAGTTTTCGCCATCAATGATATAATCGCGCCATGCTTTACGTTTTCTCCCTCGCTCACCCCATCATTGCCCGCACCCTGAACGGCTTCGATTTGGCTCTTCCTTGTCGTATTGCGCCTGTTGCCCGGAAAGATTGACCGTCTACGCTTCAATTTCTCGCGCCGCAGGTAGCCCCTGCGGCGTTTTTATTGGACAAGGAAAAGCCATGATTTCGATTGCCATCTCCAACGCCACCCTCGTCCTGGGGGCCAAAGTCATTTTTCGTCATCTCAACTGGGAAATTCAGCACGACCAGCGCATCGGTCTGATTGGCCCCAATGGCGCGGGCAAATCCTCGCTGTTCAAAATGATACTCGGCGAATACGCGCCTGAACCGGGCGGCAGTATGACCCGCGCCAGGGGCGTGACGGTCGGCTGCCTGTCCCAACAGCCGGAACTCGACCTCAGCCAGACTGCTTTCGATTCCGCCCTGGCAGGCAACCCGCGCTATGCCGAAGTCCACGCTCAACTGCTGGAGGTCGAATCGCGGCTGGGCCAGCCTTCCGTTTATGAAAATCCAAAAGCCCTCGAAAAAGCGCTCGCTTTGCAGGAAACCCTGCTCGAACAGTATGCCGCTTTGGGGGGAGATTCTTACCCTCAGCGGGTGCGTGACCTTTTGCAGGGACTCGGCCTGCCTGAATCCGATTTGCAAAAACCCCTGGGCCTTCTCTCCGACGGACAGAAAAAACTCGTCGGCCTTGTGCGCCTGTTGTTGCTGCGTCCCGCCGTGCTGATGCTCGACGAACCCGATAACCATCTCGATTTACCCGGCAAAGCCTATCTGGAGCGTCTCATCCTGGACTACCCCGGCGCGGTCGTCATCATTTCGCATGACCGTTACCTGCTGGATGCTGTCGTCACCCACATCGCCGAAATCGAAGACGGTAAATTAACCACCTTCACCGGCAACTACACCGACTACATCCTCGACAAGGAACAGCGCCTGGCTCGTCAGGAGGAACTCTTTCAAATTCAACAGCGCGCCATTCGCCGCATGGAGATGGCCCTCAAACGTTACCAGGTTTGGGTGCAGGTCAGCGACAAATTCGCCAGCCGCGTTCGCTCCATGCAGACCCGCCTCGAAAAGGTCGACCGCCTCGACCGTCCCATCCTCGACCGCAAACGGATGGGATTGGAACTGAACGGTTGGCGCGGCTCGAACAAAGTGCTGGAACTGCGCGGGGTATCGAAAGCGTTTGGGGAACGGGTGATTTTAAACGGCGTGAACGAGATTCTCTGGCACGGCGAGCGCGTTGGCGTGGTCGGGCCAAACGGGTCAGGAAAATCTGTCCTGTTCCGCCTGATTTTGGGCCAGGAACAGCCCGATGGCGGCGAAATCCTCCTCGGGCCGAGCGTCAAAATTGGCTACTACGCCCAGGAACACGAAACGCTTGACTTCGACAAGACCGTGCTGGATACGGTGCGCCTGGCCGGGAACATGAGCGAACCAAACGCGGTCTCGTTCCTGCTGCGTTACCTGTTCACCTACCAGCAGTCCCAACAGCGCGTAGGCGACTTATCGGGTGGGGAGCGCAGCCGCCTGCAACTGGCCCTGCTCGTGCTTTCAGGCGCGAACTTCCTTCTGCTGGATGAACCCACCAACAACCTCGACATTGCCTCCGCCGAAGTGCTGGAAAACGCCCTGGCCGATTTCGTCGGCACGGTGCTGGTCATCTCCCACGACCGCTACTTTCTCGACCGGACGGTGGAGCGCATCCTGACCATCGAAAACGGCCAACTCGTCGGGCATTTGGGTGGGTATAGCGATTATTTAGGCGCTTAACCAGTGTTTAGTCGTTGGTTTGCGCTGGACATCTTTCTCCCCTCCCATTGCGCAGCGTCGGGTTAGAACTTTGGCCTGCATTGAGCCAGGATTGTGGAGATGAACGATGGCCCCGGCTTCTGTCGGCTTGCAGCCGGGCTACAGTTTGATTTCGCTCGTCCAAGAATGAATCGTGCCTTTACCTGAACATATCCTGGTCTTTGGGGCGCAATAATTCTTTCAATGAGCCTTCCCGCAGCGGGTAGGGGAAGCCGCGCACGTGGACCACCGGCGTCCCCTCGGCGGCCTGCCCCATAACCAGGCTGGCCGCAGCGGCCAGTTCGTCGGCTACGCCAACGACGGTGATTTTTAGCGTGTAACCGAAAAGGTCGTTCCAGCCGCGTTCGTCCACCAGGCCCGGAAGCCCGCTCAGGCCGATGGCAACGCCGACCGTTCCCAGCCGCCAGGCGCGTCCGTGTGAATCGATGATGAGGATGCCCAGACGTTTGCCGCTGGCCGCTTCCAGCCGGGCGCGGAGTTCGGCGGCGGATTGGTCGGGGTTTTCAGGCAGGAGCAGCACCCATTCTTCGGTCTGGTCTCCCTCCCCGGCGACGTTTGAGTGGTCAATCCCGGCGTTGGCGCACACAAACCCCAGGCGGTGTTCGACGATTGCCGTGCCGGTGCGCATCCGCAAGATTTCGTTGCTCTCGCGCACGAGTAATTCAGCCAGCCGGGGGTCTTTACCGGTTTTTTCAGCGATGTCCAGCGCGGCGGGGGAGGGTGTCACAGTGGCAAGATTAACCAGCCGGTTTTCGGCCTTGCTGACAATTTTCTGCGCCAGAACGATGATATCGCCATCTTGCAGGGTGATTTCGGCTTGTTTGAGCGAGGACAGAATCAGCCCGGCGAGGTCATCGCCGGGTTGGATGAGCGGGATGTTGGGGAGGGGGGTGAGGGTTAATTTATCCACAGATTCCACAGATTACGCAGATTTATTTTGGGCTATCCCCAGATACGCCGAATTTTTTGCAAACTGGGCGCGCCAAAGTTAATTACCAATCCGCGTCTGAAGCCAGTGGCCTTCAAGTAATTCAGTATCTGGGCCTCGTCTACGTTCGTCAAGTTGGAAATGGCCTTGAACTCTACGATGATGTCTGAAAAGCAAATAAAGTCGGCGCGGTACTTTGTTGGTAGAACAATCCCTTTGTATTGAACGGGCAGTTGGACTTCGCGCTCGAAAGGAACTTTTTGTTTGGGAAATTCGATTACGGCGGCTTCTTGATAGACATCCTCCAAAAAACCATGACCTAATTGACGGTGAATTTCCATGCACGCGCGAATGATGGCATAGGTCTGCGGGCCATCATTCGCGCTGTTTCTCATGCTCAAAATCTGCGAAATCTGTGTAATCTGTGGATTATCCAATGCCTGTCAATTTGATTCCGGCATGAGTCGCGCCGTATTGTTTGTTCAGGTATATCAAAATCGAGGTCAGACCTTCAACGACCACCGAGTTTTCGATGGGACCGGCATCCCAGCCGGTCAGGCCAGCCGCTTCGACCAGTTTAAGCACTTCCTCGCGCGCGGCTTTGCTCGTGCCTGTCACCAGCACATCGCAAGGAATTTCATCTCCATGCATCAAATGCTCAAAAGAGATGTTTTGGAAGGCATCCACTACCTGCACGCCTTCACCCAGGATTTCGACTGCTTCCTGCGCGGCGGACCCGGCGGGCGGCATCTGCACTTTGGTCACTTTGGGTGGGACGAGCGGTACGGTCACATCCACCAGGATTTTGCCCTGCAAGGCCTCTTTCAGTCCCAGCAGGGTGTCTTTGTGGGCGGCATACGGCACGGTCAGCACGGCGATGTCGGCTTTTTGGGCGGCGGTCAGGTTATCCAGTCCTTCAACGGATGCGTTTCCGCCGAGCAGTTCGGTGACTTCGGCGGCGGTGACTTGCGCTTTTTCAGGCATGCGCGAGCCGATGATGACTTTGTAGCCCGCTTTGGCCCAGCGATAGGCCAGCCCTTTGCCTTCTTTGCCGGTTCCACCCAAAACGGCGATGGTGTAGAGCAGAGAATCAGTCATGGATGAGTCCTTTTTTGAGATAGATATTCGATACTGGATACTCGATGTTCGTTGGTTGGTGCAATCACCTGATATCGAACATCGAATATCGAATTAGAATTTTTCCTGGTACCGCTTCCATGTCTTGGCGGCCAGTTCGCAGGCTTTGGCGGCAATTTCCTTTTCGTCCAGCGTCAGCAGTTCGCGGTCTTTCATCAGGATTTGGCCGTTGACGATGGTGGTCGTTATCATCGTTTCACGGAAGCCAAACAGAATGTGCCAGGGCAGGTTGCCTTCGGTCAGCGGGGTGGGCGGGGTGTAATCCACAAACATCAAGTCGGCGGCGGCGCCAATCGCCAGTTTGCCAATTTCCTGCCCAAAGAAATGGCTGGCCTGCGCGGCATTGTTGTAAATTGCCATCTCAATGACTGTGTAGCCGTCCATGCGGCGCGGGTCGCGATGGTGGATTTTGTGCAGCAGGTAGGCCGCTTTCCACTCCTCCCACATGGCGTTGGAGAAGCCATCGTTTCCCAGGCAGACCGGGATGCCCATTTCGAGATATTTTTCCACCGGGGCCACTCCCACGGCGTTGTTCATGTTCGAGCGCGGCTGATGCGTGACCCAGGTTCCCGAAACGGCCAGGATTTCGCGTTCGCGCTCGTTGAGATGGACGCAGTGCGCGGCAATGCTGTTCGGGCCGAGGATGCCATGTTTTTCCAGCCATTGCACGGGGCGCATCCCGGCTCGTTCCTGCACGGCGCGGCCATCATCTTCGCTTTCGGAAAGGTGGATGTGGAAGCCGGTTCCATCTGGTGCGGCCTGGCGGCACAGGTTGAGGGTGGAATCGGACAGGGTGAGCGAGGCGTGCAGGCCAAAAGTTGCTGAAAGGAGGGGATGTTTCGCGCCCCGGACTTTTTCGATGAAACGCACATTTTCCTGCACCCCGGCCTTCATCCGCTCCGGCCCGTCACGGTCGGTGACCTCGTAACACAGGCAGGAACGCACCCCGGCCATTTCCACGGCCTCGGCAATGATATCGAGCGAGCCGACAATGGCATTGGGCGAAGCGTGGTGGTCGAACAGGGTGGTTGTGCCGTGCCTGATGGCATCTACCAGACATAGCAGGGCTGAATAGCGAATGTCCTCCTCGGTGAGAGAGCGGTCGAGCGGCCACCACAGTTTTTGGAGAATTTCAGAAAACTGCGTGGGGGCTTCGCCGGGGATAGCCATGCCGCGCGAAAACGCACCGTAGTAATGGGTGTGGGCGCAAATATTTCCAGGCAGAACCAGTTGTCCACGCGCATCAAATAGCGAGGCGTTGGGGTGGCGGGTTTTCAAATCGGAATCCGGCCCCAGGTCGGCGATTTTCCCGTCTTCGATGTAAATTCCCCAGCCCGGTAAAATCTGGTTTGGTTTTTCCCAGGTGACGAGTGTTGCATTGGTAATCAGCATATTCCCTCCGGGGAAATTGGGTGGAACAAATTATCAATCTGTTCCACTAGCCAAGCCCAAATTGCCGTGGAGAGGGCAGGCGAGCGCCGCTCATTGCCATTTCTTGCAAGACGCGGAACACGCCGTCGCGCATTTCGTCGTCGGTGCCAAACAGGTGTGGGTAGAGGCTGGCCAACACTCCCTCTGTGGGGGTGTGGCGCAGGTAATGAAGCGCGGCCTGGCGGTATTCGGGGTTTTCGTCTTTGAGCGCCAATAAGAGCAGGTCGGTGGCTGGTTCGCCCGGCGTAACGCCCATGCCATATTTGCCGGCAAATTCAATCAGCCAGGGCATGTTTTCGGGGGGGAGTTGGCGCTGAGGGATGTGCGGGTTGGGGCGCTGAAGGGCTTCCAGCACCTCGACGGCAGCGTTGCGCACGACCCACTGGTCATCCTGAGTGGGGATTTTTCCAAGGAGTTCCTGGGCCCATGGCTCGTGGACGCGCGCCAGGCCATATACAATGGCGCGGCGCAAGAGGATATCTGCGCTGGTAATGCCGTCTTTGAGCGTCTCGTGGCCTTCAATGGGATGGTTTGCCAGGGCTTCGGCGGCGGCAATGCGTAACTGCTCGTCTCCTTGCATGAGGGCGGATGCAATGGCTTCAAGCGCATGTGGTGTGCCTATTTCGACCAGGGCGAGGCAGGCGGCCTGGCGGGCTGTCCCGGCGGAGGTGTTGAGTACCTCAATCAGTGCATCCACCGATTTGCTGTCATGCACCATTCCCACACCGAGCGCAGCCAGGCGGCGCAGTTCGTTGGAGGGGGATAACATTAACTGACGGAACAAAGCGCCCGTGTTGGGGTCGCCGCTCAAGGCAAGGGCGGCAATGACCTGCCCTCGCAGCCCAGCGGGATGGGTTTCGTCTTGTAATATTTGAATGAGCGCGCCCATCACGGTGTTGCGCCAGGGTGCTTTAGGGGGGGCGTCGCGCAGCAGGCGCGCAGTGGTCAGGCGTGGGCGCAGCAGAATGTTATCTTCGGTGGTGAGCAGAGTATTCACCAGGCTGGTAGCGTCGCTAAAGGCTGCCAGGTAGCGCAGGGTGGTTGTTTGTCCCACCCAGGTGGGCTGTTTGAGCAAGGTTTGAGCATCAGCGGCACTTAAGCCTTTCCCGGCCAGGAAGCCCAGGTAAATGGGGTGCGCAAACCGCACCAGGCTCCCGCCATGCGCCGCCAGGATTCCAGAGACGGTCATTTGCGAAACCAGGCTGGCCGGGCGTGGGAGAGGGCCGGTCTGCTTTTTGAGTCCGGCTTTGGCTTCGAGCGGGCCGGTGCCGGCAGGGGGTGTGGGGGGGGCAAGCGGGGGGGTATCCGCCGTACCAGGCCCGGTCTCTGCCATAGAGGGGGGCATGGCAGGCTCAAAGGATTTTGTCCATTCTTTTGCGCGTCCGGCTTCAAATAGCGTCAACCCGTTCAGGCTGGCTTGCGCGCCCAGGGCGTATAGGGCTTCGATGGGCGCTTGATGAGGTAACAGGCGGCGCAGATGGGCTTCAATTGCGTCGGTGGGGCGCGCGCCGCGCGCGTCGCCTGCATAGGCGGCCCACACTTTAAGGGTCAATTCCAGCGGGGTCAGCCCCAGGTTGCCTTCTAGCAGCCAGCGGTTGAGCAGGATGGGGTCAATGGGGGTGAGGATGGTTTGCGCCCAGGCTTCGGTGGCGACGTACTTTTGCCAGAGCATGGTCCAGATTTGCAGGAATTCACGCTGCTTTTGGGATGTCCAGGGCATGATGGTCATCGGAACAAATCCCAGCGAAAGCAGGCCACCTACATATTCAGGGGCGCCGGTCGTGATGATGCGCGTGCGTGGGAATTGGCGCAGAATGACCCGCAGGTAAGCGGTCACTTCTTGCAAGCCGGTTGGGGTAAGTTCATCAACTCCGTCCAGCAAGAGCAGGGCGCGCCCGCTTTGGAAAGCATATTCTACAAAGCCAGGAATTTTGCCAGCGGTGAGCGCGCCGCTCGCCTCGAGCAGTTTCGATGTGATGGGAGTCAGGAAATCCGTGAGATTCTTTGGGTCTTTCAGCGGCAGTCCCAGGTCGGCAGCATGGATGAAGAAGGGGATGCTTTCATGCAGTGATTCGACCTCGGGGCGGCGGTTGACGATTTGAGAGGCCAGATGCGCCAGAGCGGTGGTTTTGCCGGTTCCGGGCTGTCCGGTGATAATAAGATTGACCCCGCCGGAGATGGCTTCAGGAATGGTCAGTGTTGCGCCCTGATAGACCGCCGCCAGTTCGGGGAAATCGGGCAGGTAGGGGATGGCCTGTTCGGTGATGTCGGTGTGGGGGCGGGGCTCATTGGGTTCGACATAAGCAGGCGGCGCAAGCAGGCGGGTTTCCATTGCAATTTCATCCAGGGCAAACAGTGAGGCAGCCAGGTGCGCGCTTTGCGTTTGGCGAAAGACGATTTTTCGGTAGGTGTTTTCCAGGTCGGAATTGCCTTGCAAGGCGCGTTCACGCCCTTGCTGGCGGATGGATTCCAGCAATTGCCGGAACAGGGGCTTGAGCAACGACAAGGCCCACCAGATGACGCTGGCGACGATAATGCCGAACAAGAAAGAACGGAATTCGAACCAGGAGAGTAGGTTGCGCATGGTTTGGTTTTCCTGTTCAACCGCCAAATAAAATCCTGCCGCAGGATGGACAACAGACAATTTGTTGGGAAAAACGCACCGATTGAGCGTGACCGCGTGTGAGAGATGCGCCGCAGGCATTACAGGCATCCTCGCTGATGGTAGCAACCGCTAATCCCCGCCGCTGCTGGCGCAGAGCATCGTAGAGGGAGAGCGATTCTGTGTCAATGACAGGCAAGACCGCCAGCCGTTGGGCGGAGAGCGTTTCGGCTTCCTTTTGGAGCGCGGTCTGCTCGCTGTTCAAGGATGCGTTTTTACGAATGACCTCCCCTTGCGTAAGGAGAACGTCTTTCCGGGCAGCCTCAAGCGCGGCGCGAGCCTCCTCCAGCGCGAGCATGGCCTCCAACTGGCGGTCTTCCAGCGTGGCGAGGTGACGCTTGAGCGCGGCGACATCGTTTTGTAAATCTTGCAATTCTTTGGGGTTTTGGATTCTGCCTCCATACAGACTCGATTCGGCCTGTTCGAGTTTAATGCGCTGGCTGGCAGATTCCGCCTCAGCCTGTTTCAGTCTTCGCTCTAATTCGTTCACCGCCGTTTCGGCTTGTTCCTGGCGCAGGCGCGTAGCCTTCAACTCGGCGTTGTTTTCCAGCGCGGCCTGGATGGTCGTCAGGCGGGAAGTTACCTGGTCGAGACGGGTGTCAATTTGTTGTAAGCGGTACAGGTTGAGAGTAATGCTCATTACTAGAATTATACCTAATGCTGGTAGCAATTCTCTATATAGATTTTGGAAACAAAAATCCCGAAGATTCTGTGGATGGAGCCTTCGGGACAGAATTTGATTGCTCAACGCGGCACAACCCCTAACCCTGGGCCATCTGGCAGGGTGAGGGTTGCGCCCTCATATTGGATGCCGTTGAAAGGGTCGTTGGCGACCAACAGAGGGCCGTCGAGGTCGAGATAGTCACATAGCGGGGCAAGATGTGCGGCGGCGGTGACGCCGACCGAACTTTCGACCATGCACGAGAGCATGATTTTCATGCCATGCGCGCGGGCGGTGTGGATGGCGCGCAGCGCCTCGCGGATGCCGCCGGTTTTCATCAGTTTGACCACCACCCCATCAATTGCCCCGGCATAACGGGCCACATCCGCTGCCGTTTTGACGCTTTCATCGGCAAAAATCCTCAGTTTGACGCCTTTTTTCTGGAGTTCAGCGTGCAGCCAGCGATAGGCTTGCGGGTCGCCAACCGGCAGGGGTTGTTCGACCAGTTCCAGGTTGTATTTTTCGAGGCGTGGAATCAATTCGAGGGCTTGCTGGGGCGTCCAACCGGCGTTGGCATCGACGCGCAGGCGGGCGTCGGTTGCCGAGCGAATGGCCGCAATTGCGCCTTCGGGGTCATCGGGCCCCAGTTTGACTTTGATGATGGGATAGCCGCTTTCGCGGGCGCTTTTGGCCATCACTTCAGGCTTGTCGATGCTGATGGTGAAGGAAGTCTGTGGCAGTGGGGCCGGAGTTAGACCAAACAGGCGGTAGAGCGGCTGGTTGAGCAGTTTTCCCCACAGGTCGTGCAGGGCAATATCAACCGCAGCCTGGGCGGCGTGCGCGCCTTGCGGCAGGGCGTTGAGTATGTCTTCCAGCGCGTAGGGGTTTTCACCGAGAGGAGGGAGGGCGTTGAGGTAGGCCAGCAGGCTCTCCTGGGTATCGCCGTAATATGGCACAGCGGCGGCCTCTCCGTAGCCGGTCCATCCGTTGTGTTCAATGCGCGCCAGCACGTTATGCCGCTGGTCGCTGGCCCCATGCGCCACGCGGAAGGTGGTTTTCAGGTTGAGGGTGAGAGGGGATGCGGTCAGATTCATCGAAACCGCCTCGCTCCGCGATAATTTTCATGCAGCCACTTGCCATAGATTTTGCTTTGCGGGTCGAAGCTGTTGTAAGAAACGCCCCAATCGGTGCCGTTGGCGTGGATGAATTCCTGCCCGCCCAGCGAGATGCCGACGTGGGTGATGCGGGCGGCGCGGACGTAACCCCGCGCATCCGGGCCAGGGATGTCATCTTCCGAAATCTCGCCGAAAAAGACCAGGTCGCCAGGCTGGAGCGGGCCTTCGACCGGCTCGCCTTTCATGAACTGCTGGTCGGCGTCGCGTGGGATGGTGACGCCCATGTAGGCATAGAACGTCCCGGCGAAACCGGAGCAGTCGAAGCCGTAGGGCGTCCGCCCGCCCCACAGATAAGGCACGCCGACGAAACGGCGCATCAGGTTCAGGGTCAGGTCGATGCCCGCCGGGGTGGTGGTCGGGCGGAATTCGGGCGCGGTCAGGTCGGAGGGGGTTAATCGCCAAAGGCGGCCATCGGGCAGTTCTATCCAGGCATCGCCTTCGCGCGTTTCTTTTAAGTAAACCGGCGTGGCAAATGGAATTTTTTGCACCAGCGCGCCGCTCTCGTCACGGGCTTCGGCCAACACTGCGGAAACAATCGCTGCGCAGCCTGCCTGATACTCCCGGACGCGCGCCTCGGAACAGGGATGCAGCGCGCGGGTATGAATCCAGCCGATGTAGCCATCGTGGACCACGTACACCCGCGTCCAATCGCCCCCGTTTTCCAGAATGCGCACCGCCTCGCCCAGCCGCACCTGGCTGACGCGCTCCGTCAGGATACCCTGCCCGCGCCGCACATCGTCCACCGGGCGGTTCACCAGCGCCCAGGGCGTCTCGCTGGTTAGCAGTACCTTAATTTCGTCGGTCTCAAACCGACCGGCAATATTGCGCGCCTCGGCGCGCATGGCCTCGGTCAGCACCATACCGGTCAGCGCGCCGTTTGCATTCAGGCGCACATCAAAAATCCCCTCGCGGTCATCGGCGTAATGTTCCATCTTGTAACGGTAAAGCGTGTCGCTGACCGGGTTGCCGCGCCGCGCCCAAAAATCGGTGACGCGCGCCAGCCACTCACCCAGCACATCCTCGTGGACATTGTGTCCAATCCCTTTTGGGACCCATAACTCGCTGGCTGGAATGTGTCGCGCCATGAATTCGGCATGCTTCATCGGCGCGTTGACGCGGTCTTCTGCGCCCTGCACAATCAGCACCGGGCGGGTGACGCGCGCCAGGTCTTCGGGCGTGTAATTTGGCTCCTTGATGAGTTCTGCCACCGTCAGCCGCACCAGTTCGCGCCAGTAATCCGCGCCCAGGCCGCCGTGCAATTCCTGCATTTCGCGCATCCAGGCAGGCCGTTCACGTTCAATAAAATCCGGGTCGAAAATCGGCGGTTCTTTTTCGGGAAGGTCGGGACTAACCCAGGCATTCCCGGCCTGGATGACGCAGGTTTCGGTTACATCGGGGTGTTCCATCAGCACCAGCAGGGCCACATTCCCGCCGTTGCTGTGTCCTACAATATGCGCCTTTTCGAAACCGAGCGCGCGTACCAGCCCGGCCATATCGGCGGCCAGTTCCTTGAAGGTATAGGTCATGCGCGGGTTGCCCGATTTTCCGTGTCCCCGGCAATCGGGCAAAATCATGAAATATTGGCTTTCAAGCCGGGTTACGACGTTATACCAGCACGAGCGGCCAGTTTGAGTCGAGCCATGAATCAGCAAGACTGGGGCCTGACCGGGTTTGGGCGTGCCAAAGGTTTCGTAAAAAATTTCGGTGCCGTTGACGGGTGCGTAGGGCATAGTTTCTCCGAGAATAGGGGGTGTTTTTAGTATATCATGGAGACGCGCGCCCAACAGATTGCAGGCTGATAATTTTCTCCGCGCGGAACTCAACCCGGCTGAATCTGGTTTCGATACAGCGGCAGTGGTCGAACAGGGCCGTGTTGGTCGAGCTTGTCGAGACTGGCCTGTATCGAGACCCCGCCGCCTGCTCGACCATCATCCTTTCACTCGTTTCAAAAACCCCGGTGTGTTCAGTTCCCGCTCCAGCAGGTAGGTGAAATAGCCCTGCATCACCGCTTCCACCTGCTTCTGACTTTCGGCATTGGGGCGCGCCCGCGCCGCCTCAGCATAATTACTGCGCTGAAAGTGCCGCAGGTACTTGAGCGCCTCCATGCTGATGCTCCACAGGCCCGGCAGGCCCATCCCGCACTTCGGGCAGATGACACCGCCCGCCGAGGGCGAGAAATACTGGTTGAGCGGCTCAATTTCGCGGCCACAATTGGCGCATTCGAACAATTTCGGGCGGAAACCCAAAAAGTCGAGCAGGCGCATCTCGTAGTAACGCACCGCCAGCCAGCCGTCTGGCTCGTTCGCAATTCGCGCCAGCGTCTCGGTGAGCGCGCGGAAAATGACCGGATTGTTGCCTTCTTCATCGTAAGTGAAGCGGTCAATCAGTTCGAGTACATAGGCGGCATACCCCATCTTCACCAAATCCTCGCGGATGGGCAGATAGGCATCGAGCGTCTCGACCTGAGCGACAATCGGCAGTTCGCGCCCACGCGCCAGCTGAATTGTGACCCGTGTAAATGGCTCCAGGTGCCCGGCTTTGCGCGAGAGCACCTTGCGCGCGCCTTTGGCGATGGCGCGCAGTTTGCCATGCTCGCGCGTGAACAGGGTCAGCAGCCGGTCGGCCTCGCCCCAGTCAGAATGACGGAGGACAATGGCCTCGGCCCGGAAGGAACGTGGTTGGTTCATGCGCGATATTGTATCAAAGCGCGAGGGCGGCTGTTTTTTGTCCAGGTAGTCAGGTCAAAAAACAGCCGCGCCCTGATGGATAACTGCGGGGGGATTAGCGTCTCCCGCTCCCCAGACGCCCGGTTGTGCCTTTTTTGTGGTACAAGCGTTGGTCAGCGGCAGCCAGCAGTGCTTCGGGCGTTTCGCCATCGTCGGGGTAGCAGGAGATGCCAGAGCTAAAGGATAAGAAGATGAGCGGATTGGTCGAGATGGGGGTCATGCTGACCAGGTCGGCCAACCGCTGCACCAATACGGGCCCGCGTATCAGGTCGATTCCAGGCAGCATCAGGATGAATTCATCGCCGCCATAGCGAAACAATAAGTCGGTGGTGCGAAGGTCGGCGGCAATGCGGCGCACTACTGAAACCAGCACTTCATCGCCACAGGCATGGCCGTATGTGTCATTGATTTCCTTAAACTTATTCAGGTCGATGAAAACCAGCGCGAATTTGTAGTTGTATCGTTGCGCGCGTTCAATTTCTTCCTGCAAGCGCAGGTCAAGTGCCTGGCGTGAGTACGCGCCGGTCAGGTGGTCGAACATTCCAGGCCCAAAGTCCATCGGTTTCACCTCGCGCACTCGCTCCGAGAGCAGGCGCATGAGTTCAATGCCGATTTCAGGAACGGTGGCCAGCATCTCCTGAAATTTTTCTTTGTTCAGGCATTTTAGCCGAGCGCTGGTGATGGCGACAACTGTGGCGGTGCGTGGAACGTTTTCGAGCAAAGCAATTTCCCCAACGACATGTCCTGGACGCCGGAAGGTGAGCAGTTGTGGGCTGCGCAATTTTCCCTGTACAATGGCAAGGATGCCTGAGTCTATCCAGTATAAATTTTCTCCCGATTCGTTCTGCAAAAACAAGATTTCCCCAGGGGTCAGTTCGACATCCTGCCCGAATTTTTCCAGGAAATCTTTCAACGAAACGGCAAAAGGTGAAATAGCCGGGGCCGTATTCGGTACATTGTTGAGTTGGCTGTATACGGTTTGAAGTTTGGCCAGGACGGGTTGGGAAAGAAATCGCTTATTTTTCACGGTTTTGCCACGCAAGAGGAATCAATTAATTGCAAGTTTAAATTTTAGCATAGAAATCAGGCGGGATTGCATGATTGGGTAGATGGGCTTATAAAGGCATTCAGGAGCATGTCAACAGCAGAGTCGATTTCCGTAGCGTCGCTGTTGGTTGGGGTGGATGCCGTGTTTGGGAGAAATGCTTGTCAAACGGGGCGATTTTTTGGGTCTACTGCTCCTGTTTTTCCTCGTTATCTGGCTGCCCAGCCTTTTCATCGGCTTTGGCCTGCTCATTTTTCCTGGACATCTTTTGTTGCAACTTTTGTTCTTTCTTTTTCTTCTTTGCGATTTCTTTTTGGCGTTTTTCGTACTTGTAATTTGTTTTTGCCAAGGTGGCATCCTTTCTGGGCGTGGGGGGGGATGGCTTGCCTGTTTCGATTTAACCACAGTTTTGCGCAAAAACAACTACAATTTTCCAAAAGCCAAAATTCCAGATTGACAAAAAAACGGACGCATAGTAACATACTACCCGCCCAGGGCGAGGTAGCTCAGCGGCAGAGCAAGCGGCTCATAATCGCTCGGTCGTGGGTTCAAATCCCACCCTCGCCACACCAAATCCCACTCAAGGTGGGATTTTTCTTTATAGAGATTGGATGAATAGGCAGTATAATTTTTATAATTCTATTCGTTTTCATTCTCTACATAAATGGCAGGCACTTATGTCGAATATCAACCAGTCACGGCCTCCGTCCTCAGGGGGAGGAAATGCTAACTCACTCCGCGCGGCGGTGAACGCAGGCGCGCCTCGTCCGCAGGCTGCTCCTCCTTCGCCTTCGTCTGGTTCGGGTTTCCTGCCGCCTCCCATTTCGCGGCTGGATGACACAGGTCTATCGCAACTCTGGCTTCAAGACCTGGCGCTTAAAATCCTTTACTTTCAGGGTTTTCTCTCTGGCTTCAAAATCGCCGAGGAAATCGCTCTGCCCTTTGCAGGCGTGACCGACCAGATTTTAGAATCGCTCAAGCGCGAGAAACTGGTCGAAGTCAAATCGTCCTCCATGGGATTGGGAGAAGGCTCGTACCAATATGCCATCACTGGGGCTGGAATTGACCGTGCGCGCGAGGCGCTTGAGCGCAGCCAGTATGCTGGACCGGCTCCCGTTCCCATCGAAATCTATAACGAAGCCATCCGTAAACAGAGTCGTCATCGCGTGGTGGTTACCCAGCGTCATATGCGCCAATTGCTCTCGCAATTGGTGATGTCGAATACGACCTTTGAGCGGCTTGGCCCGGCCTTGAACTCAGGCACTTCGATTTTCCTCTATGGGCCTCCTGGCAACGGCAAAACCAGCGTAGCACGCGCTTTTGGCAATCTCATCCTCCAGCAGGATATGTACATTCCTTATGCGCTGTATGTGGATGGGCAGGTCATCAAATTGTACGATTCGGTCAATCATCAGCGCGCGGCAGATGATGATGCCACCTCCGCCGGGACGGGGTCGCTTCGTTCCGGGCAAAAGCGTGACCCGCGCTGGGTTCATATTCGCCGCCCCTTTATTGTCGTGGGTGGAGAATTGACGCTGGCCGGTCTGGACCTGGTTTTTGACGATACTCATAAATATTATGAAGCGCCCTTCCAGGTGAAGGCCAACGGTGGCATCTTCCTTATTGATGACTTTGGCCGCCAGCAGGTACGCCCGCGCGACTTGCTCAACCGCTGGATTGTGCCACTCGAAAACCGGGTGGATTTCCTGACTTTACACACCGGACGCAAAATTGAAGTGCCGTTCGACGTGCTGGTGGTGTTCTCGACCAACCTTCCTCCCCGCGACCTGGTGGACGAGGCTTTCCTGCGTCGTCTGCGCCACAAAATCGAAATCGGTGACCCCAACTTTGAAGAGTATCGTCAGATTTTCCAGCGTGTTGCCCAGGCCAAAGGCGTTCAGTACAATGACCAGGGGCTGGCCTATTTGCTTCAGGAATGGTACATCAAGCGTAACCGTAAATTGCGCGCATCGCACCCGCGTGACTTGTGTGACCAACTTTTGGATATTGCCCGTTATCGTGGCGTTGAGCCGGTGATGAATAAAGAATTGCTCGACCTGGCGGCACAGTCTTATTTTGTGGAACTTTAAGCGCAAACTCTCTTCCTGCCCATGCAGATTTCGCTTTCGCCTCCTTTCTACTTTGCCCATCGCGGCGCTTCGGCTCATGCTCCCGAAAATACGCTGGCAGCTTTTGAGTTAGCCCTCAGGCAAGGCGCGCCTGCCATTGAATTTGATGTCAAATTGACCGTTGACCGTCATGTGGTTATCCATCATGACCAAACCCTCGACCGTACCACGGATGGCTCTGGTTTGATTAGCCAACAGCCCCTTGCAGCCCTGCGTGAGCTGGATGCCGGCTCGAAATTTTCGGCCAACTTTCGCGGCGAGAAAATCCCCACGCTTGGCGAAGTGTTTGAATCTCTCGGTAAAAAATTGTTTATGAATGTGGAACTGACCAATTACGGTTCTCCGTTCGATGGCCTGGTGGATGAAGTGGTTAAGTTGGTGAAGAAGCACGGACTGGAGGAATGGGTCTTGTTCTCATCCTTCCTCCCGACCAATCTGATTCGCGCCCGACAGTTGCTGCCCTCGGTTCCGCGTGGTCAATTGTTCTTTCCTGGTGGCTCTGGCTGGTGGCAGCGGTTTGGGGCAAAGTTTATGTCGCTTCATGCGGAGCACCCGTTCAAAGATGATGTGAACGCCGAAATGATACAGCGTACTCACTCCCAGGGCCGCCGCGTTTACGCATGGACGGTCAACGACCCGGCAGAGATGAAATCTTTGCGTATTTTGGGCGTAGATGCCATTTTTACCGACGACCCGCTGTTGGCAAATGAACATTTTTTGAGACCTGTCATGTAGTTTCCCCTCTGCGTCGATGTTTCCCCTCCATTGGATTTCGCTTGCCGCTGCCCGGATTCGCCCACACATCAGGCATACACCGCTGGTGTGGGATGCCCAACAGGACTGGTATTTAAAGTGGGAAAATCAGCAGGTGACAGGTTCTTTCAAGGCGCGCGGCGCGTTGAACAAAGTTCTTTCGCTTGAAGCCTGGGAACGAGAGCAAGGGTTGGTCACCGCTTCAGCGGGGAATCATGGTCAGGGCGTGGCCTACGCCGCGAAACTGACCGGTACGCCGGTAAAAGTTTTTGCCTCAGAACATGCCTCTGCGAAAAAGGTCAGCGCAATGCGCGAACTGGGCGCAGAAGTGGTACTTGTTCCTGGCGGGTATGAACAGGCCGAAGCGGCGGGCATCTGTTTTGCGGCTGAACACAGCAAAACCTGGGTTTCTGCCTACAACGACCCCCAGGTGATTGCCGGGCAGGGAACGATTGGGTTGGAGATAGCCGCCGACCTGGCATTGGATGAGTCATTTACCGTGGTAGTTCCAATCAGCGGTGGGGGACTGGCAGCTGGAGTAGGCGCAGCATTGCGTGGGTTGCCCAGACCGCCCAGGGTGGTGGCGGCCCAGCCAAAAGCATCACCGTTTATGCATGCCCTGTTTAACGGCGGCACGCAATCAGCGGTGGTAGAATCTCCTACCCTGGCCGATGGCCTGACCGGCGCGGTGCAAGATGGTTCGCTTACGATTCCCCTCGTGCGGCAATTCATTCACAATATTTTGCTGGTGAGCGAAGAGTCAATTGCCCGGGCTGTGGCTTTTGCCTGGTCAGAGTATGGTCAGGTTATCGAACCGTCAGCAGCAGTGGCGCTGGCCGCTGTTTTAGACAAAATGGTGAAACCGCCGCTGGTCGTTCTGATTTCAGGTGGTAATATTCATCCACAACAGCACGCGAAGATTCTGGAGCAAATGGCAGAATGAAGAAAATCTCTTTTGGGAGCATTTTATTTCGCTGGCTGACGCTGGCAGGGTTGCTTGCTGCCGCTTTTTCGCCTGCATTGGCGCAAGGACGCGACCCGGTGGCCGAGCATTTACGTAAAATGACTCCCGAAGAGCGAGTGGGTCAGTTATTCCTGGTTTCGTTTAGCGGCACCGAGGTTGGTCCCACATCCTCCATCTATGACCTGGTGGTCAATCACCATGTCGGCGGCGTGGTGTTGATGGCCGCCAACAACAATTTCATGGGCGAAAACACCACCCAGGCCGCCTACGAGATGATTTCCGCGCTGCAAAGCGTAGAGGCTCAATCTGCGTTTGACTCTGCGCCAGATGCAATGCCCAGGGTGTATGTGCCTTTACTCATTGGCATTTCCCAAGAGGGCGGCGGTATGTCTAACGACCAGATTTTAAGCGGACTGACCCCTTTGCCTGACCAAATGGCTATTGGAGCCACCTGGAATCGCGCGTTGGCTCAGGGCGTAGGCGCAACGATGGGGCGTGAGCTTGCGGCGCTTGGTTTTAACCTTTACCTGGGCCTTTCGCTCGATGTGCAAACCCTGACCAATCCGGCTACGAACAGCGACCTTAATACCCGTTCCTTTGGCGGCGACCCTTACTGGGTGAGCGAGTTGGGAAAAGCATATGTGACCGGTTTGCATGAGGGGGCATCTGGACGTATGCTGGTTATTGCCAAGCATTTTCCTGGCAGCGGCGGGGCCAACCGGCCGGCCGCGCAGGAGATTTCCACCGTCCGTCGTTCGCTGGATGAATTGAAATCGGTCGAACTCCTCCCTTTTTTTGCCGTTACCGGTGGCGCGCCTGACCCCAATGCGAAAGTAGATGGCCTGTTGGTTTCGCACATGCGTTATCAGGGGTTCCAGGGAAATATTCGCGCCACCACTCGCCCCATTAGCCTTGACCAGCAGGCGCTGGGGCAAGTGCTTTCCTTGCCAGAACTGGCAGATTGGCGTGCAAACGGTGGCTTGCTGGTGAGCGACAACCTGGGAACGCCTGCCGTGCGCCGTTTTTATGACCCCGATGGGCGCAATTTTTCTGGTCGGCTGGTAGCGCGCGATGCCTTCCTGGCTGGTAATGACCTGATTTACATGGGGAACATCGTTTCATCCGATGCGCCCGACACCTATACCACTGTGATTCGGTCACTGGAATTTTTTGCCCAAAAGTATCGAGAAGACTCGGCTTTTGCCAGCCGGGTGGACGAGTCAGTCTATCGTATTTTGGCGGCCAAGTACCGATTGTATGGGACATTTCGTCAGCCTGTGGCTTCGCCTCTTGCGTCTGACCTGGCAGTATTGGGGGCGGGGCAAAGCCAGGTATTCGAAGTGGCGCGTAACGCTGCGACGCTTATCAGCCCTGCGCCGGGCGACCTGGCAACGGTGCTGCCTTCTCCGCCTGGCTTGTCGGACCGGATAGTTTTCCTCTCAGATTCTCGAGTGGCGCGGCAATGCGCGGGATGTGATGATATCAATGTATTGAGCAAAACCTCTTTTCAATTGGCCGTGCAGCGTTTGTATGGGCCGTTGGGCGGGGGCTTGATAACGCCTAGTTATCTTTCATCCTATAGTTTTGATGATTTGAATCTGATGATGAACGATAAGGCTCCTACGCCTGACCTGTCCAATGATTTGAACCGCGCAACCTGGGTGGTGATTTCCACGCTGGATATGCCGGAGGGTTCTGAGAGTTTGTCAATCCTGCGGCGTTTTCTGACCGAGCGTCAACGTTTGTTGAGTAGCAAGAAGGTTATCCTGTTCTCGTTTAGCGCGCCTTTTTATCTCGATGCGACCGATATTTCGAATCTGACGGCCTATTATGGTCTATACAGCGAATCGGAGCCTTTTATCGACGTAGCCGCGCGGCTCTTGTTTCAGGAAATCACTCCGTCCGGGTCATTGCCGGTTTCGGTGCCGGGCATTGGCTACGACTTGATTTCCATCACTGCTCCTGACCCCAATCAGATTATTCGCCTGAGTCTGAATCTTCCGGCGCCTTCGCCCACTTCAGTCGGAAGTACGGTTACTCCAGAGCCGACCGTTGTGCCGGTGTTTCGCGTGGGGGATACGATTTCCCTGCGTACAGGCGTCATTCTCGACCATAACCAGCGTCCCGTTCCAGATGGAACGGTTGTGCGTTTCACCTTCTCGCAAGGAGAAAGCGGACTTTTCCAGCAGGTAGATACCGTCACATCGGAGGGGGTGGCGATTGTGGCTTACCGTTTGGATAAGCCCGGCTTGATAGAAATTCGAGCGGCCAGTGAACCGGCGCGGGTTTCAGACACCATTCAATTGGATGTCAGCAACGAAGGCGTTTCGGTGCTAATTAGTACGCCAACCAGCGCACTTCTTCCTACGCCAACCGTGACCCCTACCTTGCCGTTGCCAACGCCAACCCCCATGCCCATCTCTGCTTTACCGATGATGACGGATGGATACCCGAATGCCTGGGGCTGGTTTATGGTGGTGCTTGTTCTGTTTGCTGGGGCGCTGTTGTCGTACTGGCTGGGAACGCAAGTGGTTGAACCGCGCTGGGCGGTTCGTTGGGCGCTGCTGGTATTTTTGAGTGGCGTCCTGGTATATAACTATTTAGTTTTAGATTTTCCGGGCGCGGAGAGTTGGCTGGGCGGCCGCGGCCTGTCGTCTTTTTTGCAGGCCGTGCTGGTGGGGCAGGTCGTTGGGTTTATCCTTGGCTGGGTCTGGCGCTCAGCGGCTGAGGGTGGCAATCAGGCTCACGAGCAGTAGCGCGGCTGAAATCCCAAACAGGATGCTTTCGGGCGGCGCAAACAGCGTATCTAATGTAGGATGGCGCTTTTGGCGCATCATCGGGCGCTGTGGCAGGTCTTTTGTTCCAAACAGATATTGGCGGAAAGTTTCTACACTATCAGGACGCAGGTCGGGATGCAGTTCCATGGCCCACAAGATGGCTTTTTCGGTCCGCAGGCTGATTTGCGGATTGATTTTGCGGGGCGAAACCAGTCCTTCGGGGTGCAGGAACCGTTGACGCGCATCGACTGGCGGCTGATTGGTGAGCAGGTGATAGAGTGTGGCTCCAAAAGCATACAGGTCAGAGCGCACATCCGTATGGCTTTCAGAGCCGCCATATTGTTCAAGAGGGGTATAAAGCACTGTACCTTGACCCTGAATGATGGTAATGGTTTCTTCATCGGGTGAAAGCACTTTAACCAGTCCAAAATCGACCAGTTTGAGCAGCCCTTCAGGAGTCAGTTTAAGGTTGGATGGTTTGATATCGCGGTGGACGATGGGCGGTTTTTGTTTGTGCAGGTAAGCGAGAGCGTCTGTCAGTTGGGCTGCCCAATCGAGAACCAGGCTTTCGTCGAGATACATATTGCGTGATTTGGCTTCCAACATCATGGTTCGCAGGTCTTTGCCCGCCACATAATCCATCACGAGATAATCTCTCTCGGCGATGGAGAAAAAGTCGGAGACTTTGGGAAGGTTGGGATGGTCGAGGCGCGCGAGAACAGTGGCCTCGCGCAAAAACTGGTCGCGAGCCTCGTTGAATACCTTTTCAGGCAGGTTGCGGTCGTGTTCGACCTCCTTAAGCGCGCACTTGCGCCCTTCGAGGCGCAAATCATCCGCCAGGTAGATGTTTCCCATTCCACCTTGCCCGATGCGCTCACGGACGCGATAGCGTTCGCGCAGGACCTCACCCGGTTGAATCGGGGTCGGCATTTAGATTGAATCTCCTTTTTGGTGGTCTGTGCTAAAAAGTCGGCGTAGTTTCTGCACAGAATGAAAGTTTTCTGCTATATTATAACAAATGAGCGATTTTCATAACCAGAAAGATTTTCCACTTTTGGTTGCCCAAAACGGCCCGCTCAAAGGGGAGCGCTGGCTGTTAGACCGCCCTTTGGTCATTGGCCGTGAACCCAGTTGCGAGGTAGCCATCCCTGACCGGCAGGTCTCCCGGTATCATGCCCGATTAACGCCCGGTGCCAATGGAGTGGTGCTGGAAGATTTGGGCAGTAAAAATGGAACTCACTATAACGGCACACTGCTGTCGGCGCCTGTAGTATTGCAGGATGGTGATACCATCCATATCGCGGCAACGCAGGAGTTCCAGTTTCTGAGTTCTGATGCCACCATGCCGCTTCAAGCAGCCCCGGCGCGTAGCGGGCGGTTGTTGCTCGATATGCGCGCCCGCCAGGTCTGGCTGAATCAGGCTCAACTGACACCGCCGCTTTCAGCCCAGCAATTTCAGTTGCTCTGGACGTTATACCAGAACGCCGGGCGGGTGGTCACGCGCGATGAATTGGTCTCGGCAGTTTGGGGTGATGAGCAGTCGGCGGGGGTGACTGACCAGGCCCTGGACGCTCTCATCCGCCGCCTGCGCGACCGTCTGGCTGCGATGGACCCCTCTCACAATTACATCGTTACCGTGCGCGGACATGGCATTATGCTCGATAACGCGCCCGCAGACTGAGAAAATTATCCCAATCACCCAAACAAGGCGAGAGAAACTCCTCGCCTTGTTCTTTTTTACTTCTGTTCCCTACTGCCCCATTTGCTTGTTTTCTTTGTCCCCTGACTATTTGATTCCAAGATAACTGGCACGCACGCGCGGGTCTTCGAGTAATTCTTTCCCTGTGCCTTCCATAACAATTTCGCCGGTTTTTAGCACATAGGCGCGATGACACATTTCCAGCGCAAGCGATGCGTTTTGCTCGACCAGCAGGATGGTCAGTCCCAGTTCATGGTTCAGGCGCACGATGGTCTCGAACATGGCGTCAATCACAATCGGCGCCAACCCAAGCGAAGGCTCGTCGAGCATGAGTAATTGTGGCTGCGACATGAGCGCGCGCCCAACCGCGAGCATTTGCTGTTCGCCCCCCGAGAGCGTGCCGCCACGCTGGTTGATTCGTTCTTTTAATCGCGGGAAGAGCATGAAGACTTCTTCCATATTTTTTTCGATGTCCTGGCGGTTGGAACGGGTGTATGCGCCAACCAACAGGTTTTCACGCACCGAAAGTGGGGCAAAGATACGGCGGCCTTCTGGTACGAGCGTAATTCCGCTTGTAACGACTTTGTGAGTGTCTTTTACTAACGGTTGCCCTTTGAACGTAATGGTGCCTTCGCTATACGACTTGACCGCTGCGATGGTTTTCATCAGCGTTGATTTTCCGGCGCCGTTTGCGCCAATAACCGCCACAATTTCGCCCTGGTCTACCCTCAGGTTGATTTTATTCAGGGCGCGAATACCGCCGTAATAAACGGACAGGTCATGAATGTCAAGAAGCGCTGAGGTCGCGGGCATTTTTTCTCTCTCCCAGATAGGCTTTGATGACGTCTGGGTTGTTTTGAATTTCCTGAGGGGCGCCAACGGTCAGGAGTGAACCCAGGTTAAGGACGTAGATGCGCGAATCACGGCACAATTCCATGACCACTGCCATGTGATGTTCGATAATGATGATGGTATATTTCATCAAATTGTGGATTTTGCGTATCAATTCGATTAATTCGTTGCACTCGTCCTCGTTCATTCCGGCGGCGGGTTCGTCGAGCAGAAGCAGTTGCGGCGAAGTCGCCATGGCGCGCGCAATCTCCAGGCGGCGTTGCAAGCCATAGGGCAGGCTGGAAGCGCGCGCATGGGCATGTTCTTGCAGGTTGACCATTTCCAGCAATTCCAGCGCTTTTTGGCGAGTATCGCTCTCGATGCGGCGCGCGCGCGCGGTACGCAGAAAGGCCTCGGCCAGTGAATAGCGCGGCGTGCTGTGCAAGCCCAGCTCTACATTTTCGTAAGCCGTCATTTGTGGGAACAGGCGTATGTTCTGAAATGTGCGGCTGATGCCAAGTCTGCAAATCTGGTCGGGGGATTTTCCCAAAATGTTCCTGCCGTTGAGCAGGATTTCTCCCCCGGTGGGTTGGACGGCATTGGTAATCAGGTTGAAGATGGTGGTTTTTCCCGCGCCGTTTGGACCAATCAACGCCACCATTTCGCCGTTTCGGAGTGAAAAGGAGACGTCATTGACGGCGCGTACGCCTCCGAAATCAACGGTCAGGTGACGGATGGAGAGAATCTCGTTGGCATGAGTGGTCATTGGATGGCTATCCTTCCGCTGGTTTAGATTTGCGACGGAGTTTGGCCCACCAGCTTTTCGCAAAATGAAGATTCATTTCGACATAGCCCAGCAACCCCTGCGGACGGTAAATCATTACTATTACAAACAAGAATCCATAGATGATAAGACGCCATTCGGCCAGGGCGCGTAACAGTTCTGGAACAGCGATGAGCACGAAAGCAGTGATCACCGGCCCAATCAGTGATTGGATGCCGCCAAAGACCACTGCTGCCAGCAGGTCTGATGATTTTGTGATGGTGAAAAACGAGGGACTGAGGTAAGCAAAATAAAAACCGAGCAGGCCTCCCGCCACCCCGGCATAGAAAGCGCTGATGAAGAGTGCCAGCAGTTTGGTTTTGAGCAGGTCCACGCCCATCATTTGCGCGGCGACTTCATCTTGCCCGACGGCTATGCAGTTCTTGCCGTATTGCGATGTGACAAACATGTGCGCAAAATAGAGCGCCATCAGTACGGCGATGACAACCACAAGAACGGTGGTATGGCTGGGGATGTTCATATACCCGAAGGCTGCCCCGATTTTAATGGTGCCAATTTCCTGCGTATTGTTGAGCAGCAAGCGGATGGCTTCGGAAAAGCCCAGGGTAGCAATTGCAAAATAGTCACCGCGCAGTCGGCTGCGAAAGGCGGGGTAACCGATGATAAAACTGCATATTCCGGCGAATGCGCCGCCCGCCAACAGGGCAATGACGAAGTGCACCCCAAATTCTTTAACCAGAATGGCGCTAATGTAGCCGCCCAGGGCCATGAAACCGGCATGACCAATGCTGAACAGACCCGTATAGCCAGTCAGAATGGATACCCCCAGAGCGGCAATAATGTTGATGCCACAGAGAATGAGTATGGCGTTGATGTATCCCATCGTATCGTTCTCCCCTCTCTAGAGTTTTTCGTCTACGTTTTTGCCCATCAATCCGTTGGGGAAGAAGAGCAGAATGATAATCAGGAATAAGAACGAAAACAGGTCACGGTAACTGGATGAGATATAGCCTGAAACGAGCGTCTCCAACACGCCCAGCAGCATACTGCCTACAATCGCGGCGGGCAGGCTGCCCAGGCCGCCGACGATACTGGCAATCATTGCCTTGATGGTGACGATACCCATCATGGGGAAGACTGCGTATTTGATGCCATAGAAAACCCCTGCAATGGATGAAAGCACGCCGGTAATGACGAAGATGATAATTGCCACAGCATTGTTGTTGATGCCCATGAGCGAAGCCGTCTGGATGTCGATGGCGCTGGCGCGGATGCCCAATCCCCAGCGCGTGCGATACAGAAACAGCCAGAGCAGGGCCAGCACGCCGAAAGAAATTGCTCCGGCTATCAGGTCCATCCGGCCAATCGAGACGTTTCCGACGAAAATCGGTTGAACGCTTTCCACCGGGAACTTGCGGAAGGTGCCGCCGAAAATCAGGTTGATGATGTTGACCACAGCCAGGTTGACGCCCATTGCTGAAATCATCATGAACAGGCGCGGGGCTTTGCGTGCGCGCAGCGGGCGGTAGGCCAAACTTTCTGAGCCGACGGATAGGATAATGGTCAGGATGATAGACAAAATCATTGCCAGCCAGAAGGGCATGGCGAGCGAGGAAATGGCTACAAAGGCCATGAACGCGCCAAAGGCCATGAATGCATCAAACGCCCAGTTTGTAAAGTTATACACGCTATACACAAGCGCGTATCCTACTGCCAGCAGGGCGTAAATTGCGCCAATGGAGATGCCGCTTACCAGTTGTTGGATGAATAATTCCATGCTGACTCGCTTTTCCTGGTCAGGGATTGCCGGCTGATGGTTGCCAGAATCAAAGGGGGGGTGTTTGCCGGATTTGAGCAAACACCCCCGCCTGAGTGAGGGCTTATTTCGGCTGGAAGGTTTCCAGCAACACCCATTCGCTGTTCTTGATGGTGTTAATCAGCAGCGGTTTTTTCAATGGGTTGTGCGTTGCCGGGTCCATCGTCACTTTGCTGGTGAACAGTTGGACATCGGTCATGGTCTCAATTGCATCACGAATGGCCTGGGGGGTGGGCTCGCCTTTTTTGACTGCTTCACGGATGCCGTACTCAATCATCATCAGGGCATCCAGGCCGTAGTAGGTATAGATGTTGGCCTTAATCCCATGCTTGGCCTCAAACGCAGCGTTGAATTCGGCAAATTCTGGCGCGCTTTCTGAGACACCCGTTGTTACGATGGCTCCCTCCAGTTGCGGGCCTGCCATTTCAAGCAGTTCTGGCACGAAAACGCCATCGCCAGCCATCATTTGAATCTTCAGACCCAGCGCTTCTGCCTGCTGGGCGGCCAGGCCAACATCCTTGTAGGTGTAGGCATCCATCACCAGCAAATCGGCGCCAGAGTCTTTGATTTTCGCCAATTGGGCGCGGAATTCGGCGTCTCCCTGGGTGTAGCCTTCTTCGGCAACAATCTCGCCGCCCAATTCGACAAAGTGGTCCTTAAAGAACTGGTGCAGGCCAACCGTGTACGGAGATGCGATATCGGTCAGCAGGGCGGCTTTGCGCAGCCCCAACTTGTTGTAGGCAAAATCGGCCTGGGCATAGCCCTGGTAGGGGTCAATGAAGCAAACCCGGAACATGTATGGGTGCAATTGCCCGCTTTCCGAGACCGTCACATTGACATTCGAGGCAGTGGTGGCGACGACAGGAATCTTCGCCGCATCGGCAATATCGGCTATCGGAATGGCAGCCGCCGACCACGAAGGGCCAATGACGGCTACGACTTTGTCCTGGTCGAACAGGCGTTTCGTCACTGCAACCGCATCCGTCACTTCTGAGCGGGTGTCATAGACAATCAACTCCAGTTTGTAGCCGCCGATGCCGCCTTCAGCATTGATTTTATCGATATGGTCCTGAAGCGCAGGAACGGATGCTGGGCCGACGTAGGCATCTACACCAGTCTGTTCGGTGATAAACCCAATCTTGAGCACTTTCTCGCCCCCGCTGCAGCCCGTCAGGGCGCTGGAAAGAACGAGCAACAAGACCAGGATGAACCCCAGCCTCTTCGTGCCAAACAGTGATGCTTTTTCCATGCTTCTTCTCCTTTTGAATGGTTGATTTGGATGAGGAAAATGCAATCGGTATGAGTCAAGGAGTTGATGAAACCCCTGTCAGGATTTTTATCAGAAAGTGGGGAATAGAATAATGCCAAATTTCACGTTATCATTCTAGCAATATTCAGAGGTCATGTCAACAAGTGCGCAGCCGTTTTTAACCAAAAATGTCAGACAACGCGAAAAATTCCTGTTTCAGGAATTTGCGTTCAGAGTTCTTGTGTTCTGGATTTTCTGGCGGTTTCAAGTTCGGAGATGGAAGGATATGAAAAAATTCGGCAGAGAGCCTCTATTCGCGCTCCCACAACACGAGTCCATTCCTGGTTTGCGCATATTCTTTGATTTTCTGGCGCATGTCCGCCAGATTGACAAACAGGGATGTGACTTGCGAAGCATGCGCAGCGATGCTTTCCTGCCAGCCGGCCAATCCCTGAGGCGAAATAAAAAATGTTTTTCCGGTCATTCCCGCGGTAGCGGAAGGCAATTCTTGAGGGTTTCTGAATACATACGGCACATCCGCATAATACCAGAGCGGTTTTCCCAGTGCTTCGACGGCTTTGCGGGTGATGATGTGGTCGACATGCCCTCCGATTGCCAGCGGGCAAACAATCGTATCATATTGGGTCAGCCTGTCAGCCACCAGACGGGTGATTTCGTCGAACAGGTCATTTTCGCGCGAATGGGGTGGGACGAAAATGCCCTGTGGGTAGTATAGGGTACCGGTTTTAGAGCGGCGGTAAATTGCATCGGGGAAAGGCAGGTGACGGATGCCTGCCCCAACACGCCGGGCCGCATTCTGGTCCTCGCTGCGACGAATTGCCACTGTTTCTTGGGCGTTTCTGGTTTGCCAGTCTGCATGCATCTGCTGTGCCAGGACTGACTCGGCTCCTACCGGCGGGTCGCCAGCCATCACCGTCCAGATTTCCACCGGCAGGCCGCCGTGGGTTTGTTCCCAAATTAGCCCGCCACAGGAAAGGACAGCGTCGTCAAAATGGGGGGAGATGTAAATCCAGCGCATATTCTCCCCAAGGATACGTGATTTTAGATTAGGCAGCATGGCAGTACCGTAACAAGACTATCTTTATGGTTGGATTGATGGCGAAAGACGCAGGTTGGCGCGCCTATGGAGGGGTTTTCGCCTGGCCGATGGACCTGGTTAGTTGTTGATTTGTGTATCATCTTGCACAATTTGCGCCGCCAGGGCGTTCAGGGCTTCGATGTCAGCGGCTTCGGTATGGCTGGCTTTCCAGTACAGGTCGAGCAGTTCGAGCGGCGTCAGGCTGGCGATATTTTCATCATTCGGCAGGCGGATGCGTGTCTCCATTTGCGGGCGCTTAATGAGGTGGAATTCAAAGGTTCCGGCGGTATACTGGCGCAGTTCAGATTCGTCGATGAGTTTTTCATAATCGCGGGGATACTCCACCGTTAGTTTGACGATGGCATCTTTCATTTTTTCTTGCCTGGGCAGGGCTGCCTTCAACTGGCCAGTGACATCTTCTGCTGACCGAAGACTTGCCCAGGCTTCGATGAAGGGCCGCACTCCCTCCAATTTGCGCCACTGAACATCTGTTTTACCTTTTTGTACATCGGCAACGATGAAGAACTTATCGTCCGCTGCTTCGCCAAAATCCACCCGCTCAATGGAGCCGGGGTAGATAACCGGAGGATGGCTATCCTGGTTCAAGTTCTGCGCCTTATGGATATGACCCAGCGCGACATAATCCAGGCGAGGGTCTTTGACCAGTGAACCTGGCAGCACCAGGTCTGCGCCGAGCATCACCATTCGTTCTGCGCCGTAGGTTGCGCCCTGCACCGAGGCATGGGCGGTCAGAATCAATGGCAGCGATGAATCGGCTTTTTCAATGAACTGGCTCAGTAACTCGGTCAGGCGGCTTTCCATCTCGGCATAGATGCTTGCGCCCGCCAGGGTGGGGGCGGAATCCGTTTCGAGCGTGGCCATCAGCCCGGAGCGCGAGACCCATGGCAGGCCAATCACTTGCGCGGGCAGGCCCAGTTTCTCAGCATTCAGAAGAGTTGGTTTTGAAATGACGTGTACGTAGGGTATTTCAAGCGTATCAAATTCCTGAATGGCGTGCGCTCGCCCGATGGAGGGCGAGACATCGTGATTGCCAACCAGCAAAATGGTTGGAATTTTGGCCTCAACCAGCCGCACGATGCGCCTGCCCCATTCACGCTGGAAGGTGGGGGCGGGGGTGCGGTCTTTGTAGGCATCTCCGGCAAAAATCACCAGTTCAACCCGTTCGCGGATGGCCGTTTCGATGATGGTATCGAGCGACTTGAGGAAATCTAACACCCGCAGTGGCAGGCCGGTCTGGGAGTCGTGGCGGCCATAGTTTGCCATGTCGATATGCGCATCGGCAAAGTGGAGTAATTTCATGTCGTTTTCCGTTGTTCGAGAACAAAGGCGGCAAGGAACAGAAGCAAGGTCGAAACCAGCGTGATGGTCAACCCTGAGTAGAAACTGATTGGCACGAAGCGGAATTGTATCAGGTGTTCGCCCGGCGCGCTAATCCAAACGCCACGCACCATGCCGTATGTTTTGTAGATGGTGGTTTCCTGCCCATCTATGTACGCTTTCCAGCCAGGGTACCACGAATCGGCCAAGACGACAAAAGATTGCGAGTCGGTCTGAACGCGCAGAGTGACCGTTTCGTTTTTGTAGGTCTCGTCGAGAATTTTGCCGCGCGAGAGTTCTGTTAAACCGGTCGATAGGCCTTCGGCCAGGGCGGTCGTAGATGGGTTGAAATTGGGCGCTTGCCATAGGTAATAGTAGGCGTCTCCCCAACCCTGGATGGGAATGACCTGTTCCACGAAGCGCGCGCGCGGCAGGGCATTGCGGTTTTCGTAGAGCGTAATTCCATTGGTTGTTTCATAAACTGGCTGGTAAATGTTTGTCGTTTTATCCGCTTTTTCATTCCAGAGCGGCAGAGAAATCTCCTGGCTTTCGAGTCGGGTCAGGGTGATGTTTCGGACTTCGTAAGGCTGTTCAGAATAGGTAAAGACGCGCAAGTAAGCAGGGGAGGGGACGAAATCATGCGTAAAGATGAGAAACTGGTAAGGGCGGAAGGTTGTGGCTATAGTCAGCGGTTCAATTATGCGTTCCTGCCCGGCGCCATCGTAATTCTTGCCGAAGAAATCTACCAGCAATGGTCTGGTGGGTGGTTCGGCGGAGATTCGCGCTTCGAGTGTAACCTGATAGGCCGCATTGGGTTGGATGGGGAACGGAATTTGTATCCGTCCCATTTCTTTTTGGGCGCCTTGCCTGTAGCCGCGCAGGGTGGCCGTCTGCCCTGCAACCGAGGCTGGAGAGATAGCTTCCCAGTCTGGCGCTGCCAGGCCGTTGACCAGGATTTGCGTACTTCGTTCTTCACTGAAAGCCTTTATGCGCTCGATGTATTCTTTTTGCTCTTGGTCAGATGTGAGCAGGTAGCGCGTGGAGAGGACGGAGAGAACCCGGTTGTTGGCAATCAGGTCGCGCTTCCGGCCGGCGGGGGCTTCTAGGTTAAATGTGGTTATTGCGCCATACTCTTTTAGCCAGATGTTCGAGTAGGCATTGATGACGGGAATGCCATAGAGCATATTCAGGTTGGGCTGGAGTTCACGCTCCTGGCCTTGAAAGTTGAGCGGGTAAACGCGGCCCGGCTGGTTTTGGATGTACTCTGCCGCCGGGTTTGGCTGCCCCTCGAAGAATAGCAGGCGAGGGAAATCATTGAAGAAATGCCCAAATGTGAACAGGTCGGCCAGGAGAAGCAGGCTGAGCGCGCCCCACATCAGTGTATGTTGCCGATAGTGATGCAACAGGGCCAGGCTGAGAACCGAAAGCGTTAGGAACGCCAGCGGCAGGTAGACCGCTGGAGAGGAAACCTGAATGTTTTGCAGCCATCTTTCCTGTTCGCGCAGTTGGGGGAACAGGTTATCCCATCCAATGAGGATAAAGCCGCTCAAAGCCAGGAATGTGATGGACAGGGCTGCGACAATTTGAGCATATTTCCTCTTCTCAATGGGCTGGTAAAGTAGAGCGTCAGCGGCAAATGCCATCAAGATGGCAATTGCAAAACTGAACTCTAGCCAGTTGCGCGCTGGAACGCGGAACATGTTGTAGAGCGGCACGCGGTACATGAGCCGATAAAGGGGCGTCGAATCTCCCAATGCCAGCAAGAAAGCCGCCAGCGCCACAATGGCCCAAAAATAGACCTGCCGGTCGCGCCTGGGCAGGAGCAGGGCAAATCCGGCTAGCAGAAGCGGCAGGAAGCCTACGTAGCCGGTGAGTTCCATCAGGTTCCACTCGCCAAAGTAAGGAGCCGGGTAGGGGCCTTCGATGTTCGCCCCAAACAGGTAGGGGAACAGGAGCATGGGCAACTGATAGAGCGGAAATGAAAACGAAGCAAAAAAGTCAAAAGAGATTTTGTCGCGTGTGACGAGTGGCAGAGATTCCAGGATGGGGAAAACCTGCGCGGCGGCAATCAACACTCCGCCAGGGAAGAGGATGGCCGAAGCAGTAGCAGCAGTTTTCAACCGGGCCAGGAGCGGCTCTCTTGGGGTTGATTGGCTGGCGAGCGCGCGAAACCAAATGTAAGGGAAGGACACCATTCCAATATAAAGCGAAACGGCAGGATAATCTCCAAACAGGCTTAATCCGAATGCTAGAACCGCCAGCGCCAGGTGTAGCGGCCGGCGCGATTGCAGGTAAGTTTCAATGGCGTAGAGCAGAATCGGCAGCCAGGCCACCGTAATCACAATCATGTAATGCGCCAGATGTGCCGAAGCAAAGCCGCAGAACATAAACGCCAGGCCACCCAAAAAGGCGGGTGGCGTAGATAGGTTGAGCTTTCGCAGGAATAGGAATGTGAAGAAACCTGTGAGGCTGTAGTGCGAGAGAATGAGCAGGTTGTACCCAAATGGATTGGGGAACAGCGTCATTACGACGATGGATGGCAGGTACAGAAACTGAAAACCGATGTCTTTGAACGTAAATGTTCCAGCTTGCAGGTAAGGATTCCAGGCAGAAAGATTCGCGCCGAATAGTTTGGTGGGCAGGCCGCTGATATGTCCGTCGCCTGGCGCCAGTGGGATGCGCAAGACATCCACGCCCAGGCCAAAGAAGAGCCAGGGCAGAATGAGATAGAGAGCCAGGATGGCGTAAAAGCGAATCAGTTTCATTCCGATTTCCTTTTGTGAAGAATACAAGCCCTCAAGAACAGGAGCATTTTGAGAAAGTTGATGACCGCCGGTCTGGCAAACATTGACAGGAGCAAAGCCAGTTTGGTGGTATGCGTGTCTTCTCTTGCAACGCATACGCTGCGAATAGCCATAAATCTTGTTCTGGTTGATGTGGCTGTTGTTTCCACGCTCTGGCTAGCCTGTTGCAGCCTGGGCGGACTTTCTCATCGGCGGGTCATGCCATCTGGCATTTTAAGAGTATAACCCAATCTCATGGATGTGACTGTATTGCCCCATGGATTGCTTGCGTGCATGGGTGGGAGAAATGGGGGCCGTCAACAAAAACGCCTCCCCACCGGAAGGCTTTTTGTGAGCGTGGAGGGGGCGAATGACATCCCCTGAATGGGGGCCGTCAACAAAAACGCATCCCCACCGGAAGGCTTTTTGTGAGCGTGGAGGGGATCGAACCCTCAACAAACGGCTTAAAAGGCCGCTGCTCTGCCATTGAGCTACACGCCCGCTTGCGAGTGCGGATTTTATCACGCTCAATCACTTCAGTCAACCACCATTTAAGATTTTTAGGGATTCCTCTGCGCTATCAATTTGTACCCCAGTCCCCGCACCGTTATCAGGAGTTGGGGAGCATTGGGGTCGGTCTCGATTTTGGTGCGCAAGCGGCGGACAAGGTTTTCAATCTGGTAATCGAAAATTCCTTCCTGGTATTCTGACCACACTGCGCGGCCAATTTCGTCTTTCGAGCAAACCTTGCCCCGGTTTTGGTGCAGGAAGGCCAACAGGGCCAGTTCTTTGGGAGAGAGTGGCACGGGGCGGCGGTTCAAGCGCACCTCTCCAGCCATGAGATTGACATCCAATTCAGGAAAAGGCGTCTCGCGGCTGGTCATGTCGGGGTCATGAAAGATGAACTCAACGCCACCGATGGTCAGGTGGTCGCCATCGCGCAGGGGGACGGCCTCTCGCACTCGCTCGCCATTGAGAAAGGTGCCGTTCGTGCTGTTCTGGTCTTCCAGAATGGTCTTGCGTCCCTCGCGGCGGATATGGGCGTGCTCGCGCGACGATAATTTGTTGACAATGATAATCTCGTTCTCGGCGGCGCGGCCCAGGCGGGTTAGGGACTTTTCGAGAGGATGCTCCTGACCTGAAGGGTCGGTCAGATAAGGGATGTTCGAGTTGCTCATAGTTTTTCCTGCAAAATGAGATGCTCATAGTATAGCACGCGCCGGGAGCATCTGTTTTTGGCATCTTTATAACTCTCCGGCCACGCGTTCCCGCTCAATGAGCCAGATGAGCAGACCTGTGAGGAGCATCAGAAGGGTTGCCATTGCCATCGCCTGACCATAATTCATCCCGCCGGGCTGAGAAAGGAAACGGACAATGGCGGTTGGCAGGGTAGGGTATTCGGGACGGGCCAGGAGCGAGGCGGCCCCAAACTCTCCCAGTGAGACTGTGAAAGCGAAGGCGCTGGCGGAGATGACTGCGCGCGAAAGAATTGGCCGGTCGATATGCCACCAAACCCGGAAGGGGTTTGCGCCCAGAACAGCTGCCGCTTCGCGATAATGGTTGGGGATGGTGGTTATTGCAGATTGCAGGTTGCGGATGACAAAGGGCAGGGCAATGGTGGTATGGGCAAGTGGGATAATGAGGGGAGATGTGAGGAGTGATGCGCCAGGAGTGACGTGAGACGCAGCATTGAAGATGAAAAAGGGGAGAGGGCGGTTGAAGGTAATGATGTATCCCAGCCCGAGAGTGACTGCCGAAGCGCCAAGCGGAAGCATGAGCAAGGGGTCAACCCAGCGGGCAAACCGTTTAGGGTGGGCGAGAGCGAGAGCTGCCGGGAAGCCAAGCAAGAGTGAAAAGGTGACTGTCACACCGGCATAGACCAGCGAGTTGCGCGCGGCTTCAATGGGCGGGACGTAGAAGATGGAGCCGCGTCGGTTGATGAACAGCTCGGTGTAGTATTCGGTCGTCAGGGCTGGGCCGACCTGGGCGTGCTGGCCGCGCTCTGCTTCGAGGCGGGAGATGGAACGGATGGGGAGGGCGAGCAAAGGCAGCAGGAAAAAGAGAACCACCAGCGAAGAAAGAAGAAAGACGAAAGAACGTTCGAGGACGGATTTCGGTTTTTGAAGGGTTTGTTCAACTGGTTTGATGGGGATGGCCAGGCGGGTAACGTAGCGGCTGTACAGAACCGAAAAAGCCAGGGTGCACAGTAATTGCACCAGTGAGAGCAGGGCGGCGGCCGGTAGATTGAGCATGTGCATGGCCTGGACATAGATTTCGACTTCGAGGGTCGAAAACTGGGGACCGCCGAGCAATAAAATGACGCCGTAACTGGTGAAATCAAACAGAAAGATGAGTAAGCTGGCGGCAAGGATGGATGGGCGCAAGAGCGGCAGCGTCACCTGCAGGAAGACCTGAGCGGGGCTGGCTCCCAGCGAGCGGGCGGCTTGCGCAAGGCGTGGGTCGAGCGAAACCCAGGCCGCGCCCACCACCCGGATAACAATAATGGTATTGTAAAAAACATGCGCGGCGAGAATGGCCCGGAAGGTGCCAATGAATTGGACGGGAGGCAAACCCAGGGCGGTCAGTCCCAAATTAAACCAGCCGCGCGGGCCGAGCAGGGCGTTGAATCCCGCCGCCACTACCACCGTCGGCAACATGAAGGGGATGGCGGTCAGCGTTCGCAGGGCGGCTTTAAACGGAAATTCGTAGCGAGCAAAGAGAAAAGCGAGCGGCAGGCCAGCGATAAGGGTGAGAAGGGTGGATGCAAACGCCTGGAAAAAGGTGAACCGCAGTAGTTCCGCCAGCCGCGGGGCAAATGAACTGCCCAGTAAGGCAAGGGAGCCCGGATTCAGGCCGAGGGTCAGAATCCGGGCGAGAGGCAGGAAAAAGAATATCCCCAAAAAGAGGAGAGAGGGCAGCAGACGTTTCACATTCCTCTAACGCAGGACGGTTTGGGTCCAGGCCTCAATCCATTTTTCGCGGTGGTTGGCAATGGTTTCGACCGATAGGCTGGCCGGGTTGGGTGCGGTCTGGGCATATTTGAGGAATTCTTCAGGCAACTGTGCCGCCGGGTTGACCGGGTAGACGAACATCTGCAACGGAACATCCTGCTGGAACGGCAGGGAGAGCATGAAATCGACGAATTTTTCGGCCAGTTCACGGTTAGGGGTGCCTTTCAGGATGCCGACAAACTCAATTTGGCGGAAACAGCCGTCGAGGATGGAAGCGGTTGGGGCATCTGTCAGGGGTTGGGAGGCAAAAATGACTTCGGCAGCCGGGCTGGAAGCGTAGGAGACCACCATTGGCTGAGGGCCCTTCCCGGAGGATGCGCTGAAGTTGGTGTAGTAGGCCGTTTCCCAGCCGTCAACGACCACTACGCCGTTGGCTCTGAGTGCTTTCCAGTAATCCAGGTAGCCGGGGTCTCCGTAGCGGTCGATGGTGGCTAGCAGGAAGGCCAGCCCGGGCGAGGAGGTGGCAGGGTTTTCGACGACGAGCAGACCTTTGTATTCGGGTTTGAGCAGGTCATTGAGCGAGGTGGGCAGCGGCAGGTTGTTCTCTGCAAACCAGGCTTTGTCATAGTTGATGCACACGTCGCCAAAATCAACGGGCAGGGCGCGGTTTTGGGGGTCGAGTTTAAATTGGGTTGGGATTTCGGCGAGAAGTGGGGAGTTGTATGGCTCGAAAATATCAGCATCCAGGGCGCGCGTGAGGAAGGTGTTATCGACGCCAAAGAAGACGTCGGCCAGGGGGGCGTCTTTCGAAAGAATTGCTTTGTTGAGGGCGGAGCCAGTATCGCCGGATTTGAGGAAGGTCAGTTTTACGTTATTTTCCTGTTCGAATTGGGCAATGACTGTCTCGCTGGCCGAGAAGGAGTCGTGGGTCATGATGGTGAGGACTCGTGGAGAAGTCGAGGATGGATAGGAAGGGTAGGATGCGGTGGTGGGGGACTCGGCGGATGGATAAGATACGTCGGTGGCGGTTGTGGGGGAACAGGCTGTCAATAATAAAATGAGCAGCAGGTAGATGGAATAGATGCGGTTCATGGTGAACTCCTTTTTGGGAATTTGTGGTAACAGCAAGAAGGCTGATTTACCTTTTTCTTTGGTGGATGCAAAGCAGCAGACCTCGTTTGATGCGAACGGTGGCGGTTTCGCCTAACATCTGGTTGCTGATGCCGCGCGTGCGGTGAGGTCGCAGGGTTTCACGATTGAGTGGATAAGAGAGACCGTCGGTTAAAATGCCTTCGGCGGGAACGCCCCAGGGAAGGAGGGATACGAGGTCGCCGGGTTGACCGTGAATGATGCCAGTGCCGGAGATAAACCAGGCTTGTGTAATGCCATCGTCGAAGCACGCGCCTGCCTGGATGGCGTCGGGAGCGCTTAAGAGCGCCAGGTTGGCAATTGACTGGTCTACCCGTCCGCCGTATCCCCCGACGATGATAATGGGATGATATTCGGCTTGCAAAGCGTGGTTGAGGGCTAACTCGAGGTCGGTTTCATCTTTTGTGGTTGGGAACCGAAGGATATGCACGCCCATGTCTTCAAAGACTTTAATTTCGGCCTGGGTCAAAGAGTCAAGGTCGCCCAGAATGGCCGTGGGGATAATTCCCAACGAAAGGGCAATGCGCGCGCCTCCGTCGGCGGCGATGATGATGTCTTCAGGCTGTGCCAGGGCGCGGGCTGCGCCAGGGTTATCTAGCGGGCTGTTGACAAAGATTAAGGCTCTGGACATAAAAAACCTCCCGCCGGGGAGGTTTTTTGGTTGATGTAGACTTCCCTCCGCCGGCATTACCCGGATCAGGTTTTGCGGGTCGAGGGCTGCGGCCCTCCTCTCAGCCTGCCCTAGCAGGCTCCCCGTTCAATTTTTTATATTTTACACCCTGTTCTGGCAGGAAGTGCAAAAACTTATGCAATTATCATGTTAGCGGACGCGGCGCTTCCATTCTTCTTTCATTTGAAGCTCACGGGGGGTATCTCCGGAGGCAAGTGCCAGAAAGTCAGTCAGCAGGCGGTTGAAGCGGGCCGGGTCTTCGAGCATAGGGAAATGCCCGGTCTGGTCGAGAGTAATCATGTGCATATTGTAAGGGGATGATTCCGGGCTGAAAGGAGGCGCTGTCACCGCCTGGTCATTTTGTCCATATACCAGCAAGGTGGGGTTGTTAATGGTGGCGATTCGGTTGGCCAGGTTAAAAGCATCTGGATTAGAAAAAGAAGCAGCAATGACTTGTGGGTCAGCTTTGAGAGCATCGACACGGGCTGGCTCGGTGGCAGGGTCTTTGGCGAGCAGCCAATCGACGAGGTCGGTCATGGGGGCTGTCCGCATGCGGGCGTTGACCATGTTGACATCGAGCGGAACGCTGATTGCCATAACCCGGTCAACCATGTTGGGGTAGAGACGGGTAAAGTGCAATCCTACTACGCCGCCCAGACTGTGTCCGACAAATGCTACTTTGCCAATCCCCATTTCTTCAAGGAAGCTTTTGACCAGGTTGATGTAGGTATGGATGTCATAGCGTTGTGAATCGTGCGCCGTATCGCCAAATCCCCACAAATCGAGTGAGTAAGCGCGAAAGGACATGGAAGCGGCCTGCATAGCGGGCACCCAGTAGCGCCAGGAGCCAACCCAGCCGTGCAGAAAGACGATTGGACGCCCGCGCCCAATGACTTCGTAGTGAACAATGCCGCCTTCCAACAAAATCGCGCTCATATTTCGTTTACTTTTGGTATTTTGCGAGAACAGTTTTGACCCGGTCTACCAGTTGGTCTGGGGCAAAGGGTTTTAGCAGATATTCTTCGGCGCCTGCGGCAAGGCCTTGTTCAATTTCGCTTTCCTGGCCTTTGGCAGAGAGGAAGATTACCGGGATATTTGCCAGCGCTGGTTCTGCCTTGATGCGTTTACAGGCTTCATAACCGGTTAATTTTGGCATACGAACATCTAGCATGACCAAATCGGGATGTTCCGCTTTGGTGAGCTGGTAGCCTTCTTCTCCATTATTGCCTGTAATCACTTCATGACCAGCAAAACGCAGGGTAAAGGCGATAAGTTCACGAATATCAGGTTCATCTTCTGCGATGACGATTTTTGCCATGCTTACTCCTCAGGTTTGTAGGCCGGTATTGTGATTGAAAAAGTGCTGCCCTGGCCTGGCACGCCTGTGCTGAACATCCAGATTTTGCCATGGTGCATTTCCACCAGTTGTTTAACAATGGAAAGCCCAAGACCTGTGCCGGGGGTTGCCAGCACGAGCGGGTCTTCACCGCGGAAGAATCGGTCAAAAACCCGTTCCTGTTGTTCAATCGGTATGCCTATACCGTTGTCTTTGACGTCCACTTGTACCATGCCATCCGTTTTCTTCAAACTGACTTCGATTTTTCCATCGGCAGGGGTGTAGTTATAGGCGTTATCGACCAAATTGTCAATCACCTGCCGGATGCGTTCGGTATCGGCAAGAGCACGCGGAACCGATTCTTCCACATTGATTGAAATGTCTAAAACCTTGTGTTCATCCTGTGACCGCTTTATGAATCTGGTGATAATCTCTCTGGTGACTTCAACCAGGTCAACCGGCTGAATGGACAGGGATACGCGCCCGGCCTCGATGCGGGAAACATCGAGCAGGTCGTTTACCAGGACGTTCAACCGTTCGGTATTGTTCTTGACGATTTCCAGGAAGTGCGCCTGGTTTTCATTCAATGCGCCGGCTGCGCCCATCAGGAGAATATCTACATAGCCGCGAATGGAAGTCATGGGGGTGCGTAATTCGTGGCTGACGGTTGCGACAAACTCGGATTTCAAGCGGTCCACTTCAACTTCATGGGTAATATCACGAAAGATGGATACCGTCCCCAGGAATTCTTTGCGCCAGATGACCGGGGAAAGATGGACAAGCACTACCTGGCCTGTTTCCAGGCTGATTTGTTCAGCATACATTTCGCCAGCGTGATGCAGGTCAGGATTTTGCGACCACGTTTGGACTGCTTTGACCCACGTCTGGGTGGATTTTCCAAACAAACCGGCAAAGTTTTCCACTGGTTTGCCGGTCACCTGCTCCGCAGAGAGGGAAAGAATGCGCTCTGCAGATGCGTTTACAAAAGAAATTTTATTCAGTGGGTCAGTGACAAGCACGCCATCGGCAACTGCTTCGAGAATTGCGGTCTGACGGCTGGCCTCTACTTGCTGCGAACGTAACATTACGCCCAGTCGCTCGGCCTGGTCACGAATAAGTTCGTAAAGTTGGGCGTTGTTAATAGAGATGGCTACCTGAGCGCCGATGGCCCGTACCATTTCGAGCGAATCTTCGCTAAAGAAGCCAACTTTACGATGGAAGACCATGATAGCGCCAATGACATCTTCGCCGACAATCAGCGGGGCTACAATTGCGCTGCGATGGTCCTGGGAACTTTGCGAAATCACCCAGCGTGGGTCAAGATACAGGTCGTCTATCAGTACTGGCTGACGATTTTTCACCACCCAGCCGGCTAAGCCTTCACCAACCTTGAGCTTGAAGGAGGTGGACTTGCGGCTGACGTGCGGGTCTTGGGTTACATACCCATAGCCTGCCCGATAGTGGAGCATATTGTCTTCCGGGTGCAACAGCATGACGGTTCCCTGTTCTGCTCCAATGGCTTCGTTCAGCAGTGAGAGGGTGCGGCTCAAGGCGCGGTCAAGGTCGAGACTGGCAGAAACTTCCGTCAGGATGCGCAGCAGGGTTTCGGTATTGCGTTGTTCACGTTCGAGTTCGGCAGTGCGCTCAATTACGCGCTGTTCCAGTGTTGATGCAAATTTTTGAGTTTCCGTCAATAGACGGGAGTTTTGGATGGCAACCGTGACTTGATTGGCCAGAGTACTTAAAATTTGCTGGTCGTTTTCGGTATAGGCGTTGAACTGGTAACTTTGAGCAGATAATGCCCCAATGACTTTGCCGCCGGAAATCATGGGCACAACGACGATGGAGTGTGGGGTGCCTTTTTCTCCAATCGTAACGCCGCCGCGTGCTTCCACTTCGCTCGATTTCAGGGTGAGAATTGGCTGCCCCGTGGCAATCACCTGTCCGGCAAGTCCTTGTCCAACGGGCAGGCGCACCCCGGAGATGCGTTGTCCCATATCAACGATGTATGCTCCATCTACTTCGTTTGTTTCTTCGTCGTAGAGAGCAACGATAAAGGCGTCGACGGGCATGAGCTTGGAGGCTGCGTCATGGACGGCGCGATAGATATCATCCGGGTTTAGGCTGGCGCCAATCTCAAACGAAACCTGATTCAGAATTGCCAGGCGTTCTGCGGTTGCCAGGGTGGACTGGTATAAATCGGCGTTTTCCATCGCAATGGCGGCCTGATTGCTAATGGTGCGCGCCAGGTCAATTTCATTCGATTTGAAATGGGCAAATTCACTGCTCTGGAGGGCAATGGCATACAGGCTTTGGCTGCTAGAAACCGGTAGAATCATCAGCGAAGCGGTATCTTCCAGAAATTCAGAGAGGGCGGCCAGATTGGTGTCCGCGCGGGCATCGTCGCTGGTGTAAATCGTCAACGATTCGCGCACATAGGTCAGTACTGGCGAATCTGGAATGGAGCGGTAAATTGCTGGTCGGCTAACTTCATCTGGCAGGACAGAAAGCAGCAGGGCGCGTCTGTCCTTATCGAGCAGGATAATCAGGGCGCGTTCGGCCTGCATGGCGGTCATGAGTTGATTGGCAGTGAGTCGAAGCACCTGATCTGCATTGAGCGAGCCGGCTAATTCTGCCGAAAACTGGTTGAGCAAAGCCAACCGCTGAGAGCGTTCGTTAAGTTCCGCTGCACGCTGCACCGATTCTTCGAACAGGTTGGCATTATCGATGGCAACCGCAGCCTGGCTGGCGAAGGTGGTGGCCAGCTGCACAATATCGCTGTTATAGAAATGAACATCTGTTTTTTCGGTTGCCACGACGCCAATCACCTGTCCCTTGGCAATAAGAGGGACGCCGAGCCAGGAAAGACGGGTGGACTCGACCAGGGTGGAGAAGCGAGGGTCGGTACGGACATCTCCCACAACAATCGCCTGACCAGTGCGAATCATCTCATGGAAGAGAAGGCTGTCTTCAATTTCGACGGTTAGCCCTTTGCGTTCTTCGTTGTCGTCGAATCCGCGTGCGTCGGCGACCACCAGCCGGCCATCTGTGCGGAGCCAGAGAATCGCGGTGTCGTAGGGGACAACCATTCCCATTCGGTCGAGCAGGGAGCCAACCAGTTCGTCACGTTTCAGGCTGGAGGTCAGGGTTGATGCAACAGAATTGAGCGCCTGAAGCTGGCCAGTGCGTTCCTGGGTGGCCTGTACCAGGCGGACATTTTCAAGAGAAAGCGCCACCTGTTGCGTCAGCGAAAGCAACAAGGCCTCGTCTTCTTGGTGGAAAGCCGCTTGCGCATTGAAATTATCCAGGACAAGAATCCCCATATTTTGCGCGCCGGTTTGGATGGGAACCAGCAGGCTCGAAACTGGCAGTCGTCCTCCTGTTGCTTTACGGTACTTGAGCAGGTTCTCAGCCGGAAGGTTGTAGTCATTGGCAAAGTTGACTTCATCGACCCGGCGGGGGATCTTTTCCATGAATACGCGCCCCGGCAAGCCCTCGTTCATGTGGTACGTAATGCCCATGATGCTTTCATCATCAATATAATTCATGGCAGAGACGGGTATGAGCACTTCCTCACGCTCATCCCACTGCATGACTACGCCAGCATGGGCAGGTGCAACCACGCGCAGGGCGCTTTGCAGAAGAGATTCTAAAATCTGGCGTGGGTTTAGCCCGCTTAGCTGGCGGCTGAAGTCCAGCAGAAGATTTACTTCTTCTAGTCGCTGCCTGGTTTCGTTAAGCAGGCTGATGTTTTGAACAATAATCGACACCTGGCGGCTAATCTGGAAATAGACCTGCCGGTCTTCGAGAGACATTGCGGGCATGGGTTCACTATCAATCGCCAGCACTGCCGCTATCGTCTTTCTATTAACTACCACCGGGATGGCAATAAATGATTTGGCGCGCAGACTGGTCAGGAAGGGAGTGTCATGCCAGGTTTCGTCTTCATCCAGATTGATGGATAGAATGGTCTCGCCCGTTTGCAGACAAGCGCGTAAGGGGTTGCGCTGTCCAAACAGGGCTTGGGGATTCGCGCCGGCTGGCAAATTTCCAAGCACATGAGCAATGCGCGGTCCATCGTTGGTATCGAGAGCCACAATCGAGATGGACATGTCAAAACTGGTCAAAACTTGTTGTCCGAGGGCCATGAGCGCAGAAGAAGAGTCAAATTGGCGACTGATGGCCTCCGTCAGTTGCAAACCGGCGCGAATGTGCCTGGCGCGCTGGGCCAGGTTGGTGACTGAGATAGTGTGGTCGATGTCTTTTTGCAATAAAACAGGCAGGCTGCGTTGACTGAATACCAGCAGGTTTTTTTCGCGGGCCACTTCTTCCGAAAGGGTTTTGATGCGCTCTTGGAACGAGTGGGTGTTTTGCCCACTGACAATGGTGAGGGCGGCCTGGGTGGCATACGCCTCCAGGGTTTCGATGGTCACCATATCGGGGCGCATTCCATCCCTGGGCGCATCTACGCTGATAATGCCCAGTGGCTGGTCATTATCAGCGTAAATGGGGATAAGCAGCATGTCATCGGGTTGCCAGGAATTGGGAGACAGGCTTCCGCTCTGCGCGAGGGTCACAGTTTGCACATCGGCGGGTATGACAGGAGCCTGGTCGGCAGGGATAAAATACAGGCTGTTAATTTCAAACTCAGGCTTCATCAACTGTGCAACGCTTGTCCAGGGTTGCTGGTGAGCCTGGAGCAGTGAAAAGGTCTGTAAATCAAAGCCGGTCCCGGCCACGCGGCTCAGAATGCCGGTTTCCAAATCATTTAAGCTAATTAAAACGACATTAAATGGCGTTGCTTTTTGAATTCCCTGCGCAATCAGTTCCAGGGATTCTTCCAGCGATTTGCCTGCCCGCAATCCTTGCAATGTTTCCGTCAAATGTTTGAAAGCGTCGGAACGGCGGCGGAACAACTCCATGCGGTGTTGCTGTTCGCGATGACTCAGTGCATTTTGCAGGGCAATTGCCGCCTGAATACCAATATTTTTAATCATTTCCACGCGGGCTTCGTCAAACTGGCCTTCCTGGTTCGCGTGTAATTCGATAAAACCCAGGGCTTCATCTTGGTGGCAGATGGGAGAGACGAGGATGGCGCGTACCCCTTTGTGAGGAGCGTTGTTCTCAGACAAATCTTTTGCCAGGACCGGATTCATACTGGCAAATGCTTCGCGCACCATCAAAAATGCCGTCTCACTGGCGGGGTGGCCAAGGAAGAACATGGCCGAACGATGTTCGACATCAACATGTCCGGGTTCATATAACACGGCGGTTCCACATTCTACATCAGCAACCCGCAGGCTTTCTTCGTACACAACCCGCATCAGTTCTTTGAGCGTGCTGGCTGCGTTCAATTCCCGTACAATGCGCGCCATAACCGATAAATAATCGGCTTTGCGGCGTAACACTTCAGCGGTTTCATTGGAATGGCGCGTATTTTCGATAGCGACTGCAATTTGGCTTGCAACCGTCGCGGCAATCTGTAAATCGGGATTGCCGAACATATCTTGCTTTCGTCCGCCAATCATCATTTCGCCGATTCCGTGTCCGCGCACTACGAGCGGCACGGAAACGACCGATTCTACCGATAACCGCCGCACCAGTGCCTGATATGGAGGCAATACACGTCGGTCTTTGGATAGATTCCCTGAGATGAAGGGACGCTGGCTTCCAGCAACAGTGAGCCGGTAGATGGATGGTTTGATTACAATGCGTGACAACGCATCGCGCAATTCATCTGGTACGCCGAAGGTGGAGGGCATGTGCGCGCGCATCACGCCTTCGCCTTCGTCCAAAAGGAAGACAGCCCCTACATCAGCTTGTAACAGTTGGGACATTTCTTGCAAAGAATAGGTAATAATTTCATCAAGTGTGGCCGTTGAACTGACCAGGCTGGCAATCCGGCGCATCGATTCGGCGCGCTGGTTACGCTGCCGGGCTTGTTGTACGAGCAGGGCGTTGTCGATAATTGCCGCCACCTGATTGGCAACGATGTTCAAAAGTCGCAATTCGTCTTGTGAAATCGGCTGGTTCCCTTGACGATGATTCGAGAGTTGCAAGTACCCCAGGAAGCGCCCTGCTGAAATTAGCGGAATTAATGCTGTATCACGCATGGACGCGGCCTGGGCGATATCTTGCAGTCCCAGGTCGGCCCAAACAGTATCCTGGCTGGCATCCAGGGTCATGATGACATCCTGGCGTGCAATTCGTTCATCGGCAGAGCTGCTGGGACGGATGGTTGCTTTATATATCTGAACAATATTGTTGGGCAAACCGTGGAAAGGCGTTTGTCCTTCCAGAATACGACGCTGTTCGTCATACAGCAGAAATCCCAGGATTTCGACGTTGAACAGGGGGGATAAACCATTGACCAGTCGTGAGAACAGGTCTTTCAGGTCACGCAGGGAACCGACCGCTTGCGAAAGGTTGGTTAACCCAAACAATTGCGCATTCCAGCGCTGTTGTCTTTCGTACAGGGTGGCATTTCGCAATGCTACGGCTGCCTGTCCGGTGACGAGTTGAAGAATGCTCAGGTCTTCGTCTGTAAAGCTGTTAACAGGGACCACGCCCACTTCGAGAGTTCCAATTAACAGACCATAAGCAATCAGAGGCAGGCCGATATAAGACCCCATGGGCGGCACGCGGCTGCCAAATGGGTCATACCTGACCTGGGTAAATGAGCGCGTATCTGGAATAAAGAGTTCTTTTTTTTCGGTAATCAGGAAGCCAGCATATTCCCCGAACTGGCTGTTGCTTTCGCGTTGAAGGGTGCGTGTTGCTCCAGTGGTATCACTCATGCGGTAAGGGATAAGCGACTTTGTGCTTTCGTCCCATACTTTGACTTCCAGGAAATCTGAAGCAACCAATCGTTCTACGTTGGATAAAATCGCCTGGATGGTCGCTTCCAGACTCAGGCTGCTTGCAATGGCTTGTCCAAACTCAGAGACAGTTTTGAGTGCTGTGCCTGGGATTGTATCGCCTTGCTGAGACCGTCCCAGCCTCATGGAACTTTCTACGCGTCGAATGGCTATCAGGGTAGCCGGGGTAGGGCCTGGCATACGATACGAAACAGCATCGACAAGTTTGCCATTAATTGAAAAACGCGCCTGTCCCTCCGCTGCGCATAGTTCAAGGAAACTTTCGCCTGGTCTGACTCGGCGGGCTAATCGTTCCAGGTGGGGAATTTCTCCTTCAAATAGCTCAAACCACTCACGAGCAGAGGCGTTTACATGCTGTATCCTGCCACCCATCTCAACAATCAAGACGGCGTCATTATGTGCTTGTTGCTGAATAAAAGCCGGTTGTGCTGGCTCTGGAAGAGAAGGCCGAAATTTTGGGACCACAAAGCGTAAAAGAGACCAGACTATTAATATTAATAACAGTCCGAGTAGAAGAAAGCCGATGCTCAAGAGAATCGGGCTCTGTGGCATGACGGGAATTCTCCTGCCTATGCCCTCGCCGCAGTCCCGGCATCCTGGCGGCGGGCCTCGGCTGCCAGTTCGGTGATTTCACGAATATCGGCAAATGAATTTTGGGAGGGCGATACTAAACCGATAGCCAGGGTCATCAGTGGGAATTGTTCGCTCTGACCATCAGGGCCAGGCGCCATAACAAAACCTTGCTGGCGGTCGATAAAGTTGTAATGCGTTTGTACTTCCTCTGCAAAACGTTCTTTCAGGCGGGTTCGTACGCTGTTTGAAGAACCTTCGGTTGTAATGATGATGAAGTTATCCCCTCCCGCGTGACCGACAAAATCGGCAGGGGTTCCCATTTCGTCCAGCACCTCTCCAATTAACATTCCTGTAAAGCGCAAGACATCATCTCCGGCGACGAATCCATACACATCTTTGAAAGGCTCGAAATTATTAATTCGCACATCTAGGAAGGCCCAGCCAGTCTCACGGATGATTTTGCGCAATTGTTCTTCGATAAGTCGGCCTGCTGGCAACCCCGAACGTGGGTCGGTGAGGCTTTCACGCTCAGAACGACGAATGGCGCCCTGGACGCGCAGCTTCAGTTCCTCAATGTCAAACGGTTTGGTAATGTAATCATCTGCGCCCAGTTCCAGACCTTGTAAGCGGTCGCTGCGCTCATCCTTTTGGGTCAGGAATATGACAGGGATGTGGCTGGTGCGCGTGTTTGTCCGTAGATGGCGGCAAACTTCATAGCCATCGATATCGGGCAACATGATGTCTAGCACAATCAGATGAGGCAGAGCATGACGCGTTTTTTCGAGCGCGTCCGAGCCGCGCATGGCGGTATCCACATCATATCCCAAGCCGCTGAAATAAATTTTCAGCATGGTAGAGATATCGACATCGTCTTCTACAATCAACAGGCGGGCTTTTCCCATAACGAGCCTCCCATCATAATTGGCGCCGCGCTTTTTTTGCGTTTCGGCGCACTGCTTCGATTTGTTCGGGCGTGACCGCGCGTTCGAAAGAGCGGAAACCGCTCAAGCGAAAACCGTGCCTGGCGGCGATTTGAGAGATTTCCTCCACGCGCGCGCGGCTAATTTCTTTGCCAAGTGTGTAGTCTTCAAAACGACCCTCCAGCGCGAGAGCCATTGTTTCTGCCATGCAGGCATATGATTTGCCCGGCGGAAAACCAAAGTTAAAATGGAAATCAACGGGACCTGGCACATCCACCATTCCGCCGTCAATCACTAATATATCATCTCGTGCCGCAGCCACCATTGCAGATACATCACGGGGGCGCGCTACATCACAAACAACTGCGCCGGGCATCAGGTTTTCAGGGCGAATAATATCATGAACGGCGCTGGTGACGGTGAGGATAAGTTGAGCGTTCTGCAGAACATCCATAGAGGTACTGGTGCGTAATTGGGCTTTGGCTTTTGGCTGCCAGCGCTCACGCAAGGTTTCAAGTGCCTCAGCGCGGCGTCCTATCAAGTATAACTCACCTGCTTCATCTGCGAGAAGTTCTGCGCAGACTTTTCCTATCGCGCCAGTGGCGCCAACCACCGCAACCGTGGCGCAAGAGATTGGAATATCCATTATAACAGCAGCCTGTTTAATTGCTTCGACTGCCAGTGAAACGGTATAAGAGTCCCCAGTGGTCACCGGGACATCTAGCGCGTTTGCGATGGTGAGACCAGCATCGCCGATGACAGATGTAAAAGCGCCCAGGCCCAAAATTTGCGCGCCCAGTCCCTCCGCCATTTTGCCCGTTTCGATAATCTTACGGTAGACCGTTTTTTCGGGCAATTCCAGCATTCTCTGTGGTGTATAAGGACAGGCAACAAACCAGCCTTTAATTTGCTTGCCTGTCGCCTCAGATGTGATACCTTCAATTTCAGAGATGTAAACGGGTGGGAAAAAGGTCGAAAAGAAATTTATCTGGCGTTCGCTGAGAAGTTTTCCTAATAGCGGGTATTTTCGGCTGACATCACGTTTAGGGTCAATGGGATGAATAATAAAAGCAAAAGTATCCATGAATTACCACGATTCTAATCCTTCATTACCTTCTTCGCGGGGATATAAGCGCAAATGGGCATGGGCATTACGCATCTTGTGGTGGTCGCTGTCTTCATACTTGACGTCTTTATCAATAATCCGGCGGTCTTTTGATGCGGCTAAAACAACATCCGACTCAATGGTTCGGGCTGGGAAGACAATCATGCCAGCGCCAATTCGGCAGTTGTGTCCTACGGCTCCGCCCAATACAGGCCGGTTCGATGGTTTGAGTTCATTGCGGCCATCCAGGGCTCGGATGGGCGCGGGAATCAGGTTATAGTCGGTAAAGGTGGACCCAGCGCCGATAAACGTGTTGCGTCCCACCACGCACATTTGCAAGCAAGTGTTTTGCGCGACCATCGAGCTGTCCATAATGGTTGTCATGAACAGGGATGCCCGAAATGGTAGAAATACATTGTTTCCAACTACCGAGAGCATCAGCTGACACCCTTGCGAGATATTGACGTTGTCTCCAATCGTACAGTTTTCGATGACTGCGCCGGCGTTGATGGTCACGCCATCTCCGATGGTAGTTGGCCCATGAATGATGGCAGATGGGTCAATGACACAATTTTTGCCAATTTTTACCAGGGCTGAGCATTCTAGCAGTTGTTTGCCCTCGTACATGGCTGTTGCCAGGATTTTCAACTTAAAGGCTAAATCATTGTTCAGGCGCGTTTCAAAGCGCAATCCGCGCGCGAACAACCCAAAAACGCCATCTGCAATAAAGATGTGCGTCCAACAGTCAATGGCCATCATAGCCCTGCGCGGAACCTGGTACACCAGGTCGCCCCTTTGGTCGGCCATGTATGTGGGAACATGATAGTATCCCACTTCTTTGGACTGCATATCAATCACGAGCGGGTCAACATCTGCCTCGGGGCCATTGGGGTAATACCACAGGTCGGCCAGGTAGAGATTTCCCGCTGGTGTATAAGAAACTGAAAGAGGCAATGCATGTTCCCGAAAGGCGGGGTCGTCAATGGAGAAGGCGGCGCGTACAGGCCGCCCGCGTTGTTTTGCCCGGCGAATAAATTCTGCGATGTAATATTCGTCAAAAAATAAATTATCGCGGTATACCAGCATTGGTTCGCGCAAGAGGGGCAGTCGTTCATTGGGTTGGAGTTCTCGTTCACGGGTCACATAAGGCGCGAGAACGTTTTTTTGCCAGAGCCAAAGAGGCTGTGCCTGGATTGCCAGGTCTCGGGCCGGAACATTGAATGGCGAAATTTTTCGGGGGGCCTGTAAAATTATCTTGAGCATATGTTAACCCATTGGGGTCTTTTCTATTACTATAGTACAGGTAGCATCGCCGCAAGCGATGCAAGCGGTTTCTTCTACGCGATAAAATTTCCCACCGCTCATCCAAAACAATGATTCTTGTAATAATCCAACCGCCATTTGGCAGCATGGACTATCAGCGGTACGCTGCCAGCAAAGCGGACAGCGCTCGATGTGCCATAACAGGAGTGTGTCCCGGTCTTCCAGCCGAACACGCTGGTCGCTATTCTTGTTGAATATCTCTGCCAGGGTTGATGCGCCCACCTGAAAACGAGTTTGTGCTGGTAGCAGACGAAAGGTCAGGTCTGTTAATCCATGCAAAGGCCCAAATTCGCGTAACCCATGTTGGAAGCAGGCGCGGCCAATCCGCAAGGCAACTCCCCGACCTCCGTGTGGGCCATAAAAACTTTCGAGCGCGCCATGCAGGCTGCTGATGGCGTTGAAGGAAAGTTCTCTATGATATTTTGGTTCTGAACCCTCATCAATTAAATCCGTTAGAGAAGCCAGGTTCAGGATTGCGCTCACCCCATTTCGTCCCAAAATCTCTTCCATTGCCTGGAGGATGATTCTTCCCATGCGGTCAGGATAACGGAATTGGGTCGCAGTCATCAAGTTGGATTCGCTTCCTCATCCAGGAATGCCTTCAGATTTTCCATAAACTCTTGTGGCGTATCCAGCATGACGAAATGTTGGGCGCGTTCCCAGCGGACAATTTTTGCGTGAGAGACGCCCTGAACAAGCGGCTGCCACTGGCGGGGGTGAACGATATTGTCTCGGTCGCCATACATTCCCATCACCGGAATCTTTATCTGCGAGAGCATGGGGCGCAGGTCGGTGCGGCGCAGTGATGCGATGCTGCGCAGAAAAGACTCAACGGTCGTGCTGGATAAATCCTTGTCCATCATTTCAGGAAAACGTGGGTCAGCGCAAATAAAAGGGGATGCAATTCTCATTGCTCCCCGAAATGCCCACATCATGTTAAAGAGCATAAATGCGATGAACCGGTATCCGGCCAATTTAAGTGGAATTGCCAGCGAGCTGCCGACAATGGGAGAACCAATGACCACTACTTTCTTGGCACGGTGCGGGTATTGGATTGCGACAGAGAGGCTGACTGTGCCGCCCATGCTATGGCCAACCAGTGGAGCCTGGGCAATTCCCAGGCGCTCCATAAATTGGTCGACCAGGCTGACGAAGTCCTGAACGGCATACGTGTCGCGTTTTTTGCCCGATTCACCAAATCCCCAGAAATCGAGGGCATAGGTGCGATAATAGCGGCCTAAGTAGGCCATGGTCTCTTGCCAAAGCCCCCAAGAGCCTAGCCAACCGTGTAATAAAATTACCGGTCGGCCACGCCCATAGACCTCATAATGAACGATGCCCTGGTCAGTAGTAATCGATGACACGTTGTTCTTCGCAACTGTTTATTTTTCCCCGCCATCCATCTCGGCCAGAATGCTATAGAGCAGTTCGAGCAGGACGTTTTTGACGGTGGCTTTGTCGCTGGCAACGCAAGGCAAGAGTTTTACCTTGCCATCTAAGCGCAAGGCATGGCGCATGTCGTCAATATCCCAGGCATCGGCCATATCTTGCTTGTTGGCCGCAACGACGTATGGGGTGGGGGCATAAGCGCGGAAGGTTTCGAGGATAGAGCGTGCTTCGCGGAAGGTTTCAGGACGGGTGCTATCTACCATCACAATGAAGCCCAACATCCCCTCCGAAAGAATTTCCCACATGAAGTCGAAGCGCTTTTGACCAGGGGTGCCAAACAGGTAGAGCACCAAGTCTTCATCCACTGTAATGCGGCCAAAATCCATAGCCACAGTGGTTGCATTTTTGATGGCGCGTTCTCCGTCGGCTGAAACTTTTCGTTCCGTCGAGACAACATCAATTTCACTTACAGAACGAATGAATTCCGTTTTGCCTGCGCTGAAAGGGCCAGTGACCACCATTTTTACGGTCTGCATAATGCCTCACCCAAAAAAGATTTTTTGCTAAATAGAACGGATACGTGTGATTAGGCGATTAACCAGCGATTTTTGTTCTTCGCGGTTCTGAACTGTCACCTGTGGGCGGGCCCGGTCAACAGAGGCTGGCGCGCCTTCGGGCCGCACAACTTCAACCAGTCCGGCCTGCAACAGGCCGTAAACGATGCGCCGGATTTCCAGGTCGCTCATTTTGGCGGCAGATGCTATTTGCTGAATGGTATTGCGGGGATTAATATATGAAACCACACGCCATTCTTCCACGCTCAAATTCATTTTTTGCATGGACGTGCCGGGCCGTTCGATAAATTTGAGCGCCATATCCAGGCTGGGGATTTCATCCTGTAACTGTTCCCATTCACGAAGCTGGCGAGCGCCCTCAATAATTAAGTTTTCCAGGTCTAGCCGTACAGTAATCCGGTCTTCTGGGGGCGCCATGTCGTTTTCAAAGCGGAATGAACCTTCCACCCAGGTAAATAAGCGTCGCACAACATCTGTAAAATAGGATTGCAGTGAATTCAGGATGTCGTCCTGTGACAGGTAACCTGCATTAATCAGCAGAAGCCCAAGTTCCTTGTCGCTGACCTGCACGGCACGGGTCTGAATAGCGCGTAGTTGACCAGTGGTCAATTTGTTTGAACGATGCAAAACCGATGCCAGGCGACCATCTTCTTGCCCAATTTGCGCATGTGCAAGTTTGCCATCCCGAAAAGCCACTTTTGCGGCTTCAGATGGCCCCTCAATCACCAGGGTGCCTGTTTTGTGGGCCAAATTGATGAGGTTTAATAATTGCGTAACCGTAAAATCTCGAAGGTTTCCGCGAAGCGCCATGAGTCATCTCGCCTGATGTAAGATAAATGGATACTAGAGAGATTATACATGCAAGACAATGGTGTGTAAATATAATGCTGTTGCTGATTTGCGTTTTATATCTCTTCCGATGGACAAATGTCTCTCTGCATTTGCCATCGTCTTCGTGAAAAATCCGGGTGCGCTGGTTTTGAACCTGCAAAAATTTCTTAAGATTTGCGTTGATTCGTCAATCGGCCACCGCTGAATATACACGATATTTTTTCGCTGCAGGTCAATCTTGCGCGATGGATTTTTAACAGAATTGAAAGCCGACAGCCTGATGGGGCTGCCGGATGAGAAAACATGATGGTTCTTAAATCTTTCTCAGTGCCCGCAGTACGCGCTCTGGTGTGAGCGGGAATTCATTTATCCACACGCCGGTGGCATCATGAATGGCGGCGGTAATGGCCGGGGCCAGCGGAAGGTAGGGCAGTTCGCCTACGCCTTTGGCGCCCCAGGGGCCGATTTCAGCGGGGATTTCCAGGAGGACCGATTCCACCTGTTCGGGAATATCCCAAATGGTGGGGATGAGGTAGGTGCTGAACTGGTCGGTCAGCACGTATCCGTTTCGCGTGATGAAGTTTTCCTGGATGACGTAGCCCTGCGCCTGGACGACTCCGCCCTCGATTTGCCCCACCACCAGGTCGGGATTGATGGCCTTGCCTACATCATGCGCCGAAACAACCCGCAGGACGCGTAAATGACCGGTTTCAGTGTCTACTTCCACTTCCACCGCCTGGGCAGCGTAAGCGTACATGAAGTTGGGCGTGCAGTAGCCGGTTTCGGGGTCAAAGGGCGTGGTGGGCGGGGCCAGGTAGGTGTATTCGGCTATGGCAGGACGCTCCTCGTGCTTCCATTTTTCAAGCGCCAGTTCCGCCGCGCCCTTAACGGCATTGCCCGACATTACGGTCAGCCGCGAGGCCGAAGCCGAGCCGGCGTTGCCCATATCAAGCGTATCCATCACTACCATATTAACCTTTTCGAGCGGCGCGCCCACCACATCGGCAGCCATTTGCGCCAGAATAGTATGATTGCCCTGCCCAACCTCTGCCGAGGCGCACCAGACTGTGACGGATTCGACCTCAGCCTGGCCGCGAATTTCAACCCGCGCCCAGCAGTTCTCCTTGTATCCAAAACTGAATCCGATATTCTTGAACCCGGTGGCAACCCCTCGCCCTCTTTTGATTGGTGACTGATTTTCGCTCGCTGATGACCGATGACTGATAACTGATAACGGCTTCCACCCGAATTTCTTCACCACCGCATCCAGCACTTCCAGCACGGTTGGCTTGTTGGGAGGAAGCGTGCCGACGGACATGGTATCCGTCTCTTTCAGCGCGTTGATGCGGCGGATTTCGACCGGGTCGATGCCCAGTTTTTCGGCCAGTTTGTTCATCTGACTCTCGGCCATGAAAGCCGCCTGCGGCGCGCCAAAGCCGCGAAAGGCCGCGCCCGGCACGTTGTTGGTGTAAACGCCAATCACATCGCCTTTGAGGTTGGGGATGAAGTACGGGCCGCTTTCGGTGATGGTGGAGTTGCCCAGCACTTTATTGGTGGTGTACATATACGCGCCGCCATCGGCGATGAACAAGTTTTCTGCGGCGGTCAGTTGTCCGTCTTTGCGCGCGCCCCATTTGGCGCGGATGACCATTGCGTGCCGTTTGGCATGTCCGAGGATGGATTCCTGACGGCTCCAGATGATTTTGACCGGGCGCTTCAACTTCCAGGCGGCCAGGGCAATCACAATCTGCACCGACATATCCTCGCGCCCGCCAAACGCGCCGCCAATGGCCGGGTATTGCACCCTTACCTGCTCCACGGGCAGTCCCAGCGCGTGAGCAATCTGCTTCTGGTCAACGTGTGTCCACTGCCCGGCGGCTTTCACCGTCAGCAGGCCGTTTTCATCCACATACGCCAGACCGGCCTCTGGTTGGAGATAGGCGTGTTCTTGCATTGGCACGCGGTATTCGGCCTCTACGATGACATCCGCTTCGGCAAAGCCTTTTTCCACGTCTCCTTTGCGAATTTTGTCGTGAACGCAGATGTTGCTCTGGCTGATTTCCGGGTGAATGGGGAAGGCGCCGGGCTTCATTGCTTCTTCCGGGTCGGTCAGCACCGGCAAATCTTCATATTCGACCCGAATCAGTTTGCGCGCTTGTTCCGCAATTCGTTCCGTTTCAGCCACGATGAGCGCCACCTGGTCGCCCACGAAGCGGACGATGGATGCATCCACTCTGTTCGTTTTCGTTTCTTCCGCAGGCAAAGAGGACCGCGGGCCGCACAACACCGGCTGGTCGTTGATTTGCAGTCCATACTCATTCACCGGCACGTCTCTGGCTGTGAAAATTGCGACCAGGCCCGGCAACGCTTCGGCGGCGGAGGTATCTATGCTCAGGATGCGGGCATGGGGGCGCCCGGCAAACAGGATTTTGGCGTGCAGCATGCCCGGCATCGAAAGGTCGCCGGAATACTCGGTCTGACCGGTCACTTTGCCGTAGGCGTCAATGCGCCGGGCGGAAGTTCCAACGATGGTGGTCATAGTTTTCTCCTATAACACCTTTTTCACTTCCAGGAAGTCTTGCTTTTCCTGATTGGCTTTTTCAATGGCTTCGGACGCGCCCATTACGACCACTTCGCCCTTTTGGGCGACCTGTTCCAGCGCATCGGCAAAGCGCTTGAAGTCAGAAAGTTTCGTCTCAAGCACTTCATTGCGGATGGTCTGGCGTTCTTCATCGGTGTAATGGGTCAGGTGGCGGGCCATGCTGGTCCAGCCTTTGGCGTCAGGCAACAGGTAGGCATCCAGGTCGCCGATGGCGCCGATGATGGATTTGGTCAGTTCGGATTCATCCAACTGGAGGCTGCGCAGGAATTGGACAGTGTGGTCGTAGTTTTCGAGCGTGGGCAGGATGTTGGGGTCGCGATAACTCAGGAAGGTGAACGTGCCAGAAGCCTGGTCGAACTGGCTGAACCCGCCATAGGCGCCGCCTTGTACGCGGATTTTGTCCCACAGCCAGGTGGTGCCAAGATAGCGGTTGATAACGTTCACCGACCCGTTGAGTTTGTACCCCAGGGCATACAGGTTGGCGCCCTTGCCAACATAGTTGACCTGGGCGGGAATGGTGAGCCCTTCGTTTCTGCGCTTGGCGTGTAGCCACCCTGCGTTTCCAGGGGTGAACCCGGCCAGCGGTTGAGACACAGGCAATGCCTCAACCAGCGAAGCAAGCCCAGGCTGGAGGTCATTAAACGAGGCCGCATCCGTTGTGACGTTAACCACCATCCCGGCGCGGTTGATGAGCAGCTCGCGGGTCTTCTCCAATTTTGTCAGCACCGCGTCCCAATCCGTTTCCATCTCTTCGGCCAGTTTGCGCAGGAAGAACAGATTTTCCAGCCCGCTGACCTGCTCCGAGACCCAATCGGCCTCGTTAAAGCGCGCCCGCAGGCGGCTGTTGACCACGCGATGCCCGCCTGGAATCAGCCCGGCTTCGGCGCTGGCTTTTTCTTCCAGTACGATTTGTTTGAAGCGCGCGCGGTTATTGAATTGGGTGGTCAGCAACACATCACGCAGGATGTCGAGCAATGCGCCCGATTTTTCGAGGGTGGCTTTGCTGCGCAGAAAGAAGTATACAGCCGGGTTTTGACTCTCGCGGATGGCGGAAACGAACATGCTGGGGCGGATTCCGCCCGTGTGCTTTCCGATGCGCTGGGTCAGGGTCACATAATCCTGTGTTTTGGTTCCCATCTGAAGCAGGAGGCGCCCCATCAGACCGAGCAGGGGCAAGAGCCCGGCGTTTCCATCCGCCGTGCCGGGCAGGAAGGGGCGCAGGTCGAAACCCAAATCCAGGTACAGAATGCCGTTGGTAGGCAGGTCATGCGTCAGGAGTTTTGCGCCTGCCAGTTCGCCGATTTCGATAGGGATAGTTTTGATTTTCGGGTCAATATCGGAAAGTTGCAGAGCCGGGATGCTCGCCAGGGCTTCGGGGCTATCTGGCGTTTCCTGGTGCTTTTTCAGCGCGGCCACGTCTGCAATCAGGGCTTCGATTTGCTCTGGCGTTAGGGCGGCTTTGGCGGCTTCCAGCCGGGCGGCTTCGGCAGCGGCGCGGCGTTTGCCTTCTTCTGGGTCGGGGACGAGGTGAACCGTGACGCGGTGCGGGTTTTCGAGCAGGTGGCGGCGAATCAGGTTCTCGAAGTAGCCCTGCGGCTGGCTTTTGACCGCTTTGAGCGGGGTCTCGAAGGCAAGTCCATCGAACGGGTCGCCATCATACAGCCAGGGCGTCAGCGCGCCGAGCATCAGGAACAGGCCGCGCGGGAAGCGCCCGGTGTTTTGTTCGCGCAGGCGGAATTCGATGGTGTTGAGCGAGGCGGCGACTGTTTCGGGGTCCATTCCTTTGTCCGCCAGTTCTGCTAACGTGGCGTGGATGACCGACTCCACTTTTTCCAGGTTTTCTGGCGCGACGCCCTTCATCCCGGCGGAGAAGTAGCCCTGACGTAGTTCTTCCTGATACCCGCCGGTCACGTCTTCACCGAGGCCGCTTTCTTGCAGGGCTTTTTTGAGCGGTGAGGCTGGGGTGGCAAGCAGGATGTGGGACAGAATGGATAGCGAGAGCGTGGTTTGCGCGTCTGTGCTTTCGGGCATCAGCCAGTTGACGGTCATGTAGGCTTTGGCCTCCGGTGAATCGCCGGAATCGTAGGGATAAACCGTGCGCCGGGGAGCGCTCCACCGCGGTTGCAGAGGGAGGGTCGAGTTCACTTCTTTGCGCTCGAAGGCTTCCAGCCAGGAATCCAGCAGGCGCAGGCGCTCTTCTTCGGGGTCATCGCCGTAAAAGTAGATGTAAGCGTTGGAGGGGTGGTAATACGTCTCGTGAAAGGCTTTGAATTCGGTGTAGGTCAGGTCGGGGATGACGGCCGGGTCGCCGCCGGAGTTCAGACCATAAGGGGTGTCAGGGTAAAGCGCCTGTTGCGAGAGTTCGCCGAGCAGGTCATCGGGCGAGGAGAGCGCGCCCTTCATTTCATTGAACACCACGCCTTTGAAGGCGAGGGGGGCTTCTGGTTTCTCAATTTCGTAGTGCCAGCCTTCCTGTTGAAGCGTGCGTTCGGGGATGAGCGGGTAAAAAACGGCATCAAGATAGACATCGACCAGATTGTAGAAGTCCTTCAGGTTGGTGCTGGCGACCGGATAACAGGTTTTATCCGGGTAGGTCATGGCGTTCAGGAAGGTGTTGAGCGAACTTTTGGCAAGTTCAATGAACGGCTCTTTCACCGGGTATTTGCGCGAGCCGCACAAGACGGAATGTTCCATGATGTGCGCGATGCCGTTTGAGGTGCGCGGCGGGGTGCGGAAGGTAATGCCGAAGACTTTGTTTTCATCGCGATTGACGACCGAAAGCAACTGCGCGCCGGTTTTCTCGTGCCGGTACAGTTTGGCCGTGGAGGCGATTTCGGGAATGCGTTTTTCCTGGATGAGGGTGAAGGGCATGAGAGGCTCCTGATGAGTGATAGGTGAGAATCATTTATGAGCAACCCAGAACTATGTAAAATAGCCTTCGAATGAGAAGTTTACCAGAGAAAATCAGCCTCGTGAGAGCCAAATCAGGCCAGCCTGCCATGCCAGCGCGCTGGTTCAAATTCGTTTCCCTGCTCCTTGTATTGCTCATGGCCTGCGGGCCGCTTTCTATCCTGCCCACTGTTGCTCCAACCGCCAGCCCATCTCCCACTGCGCCGCTTCCGGCTGGCACGCCCGCGCCCTCGCCCACGCCCGCCGCCGGGTTCAACGTTCGCGTTCACCCGGATGGCCCGCTGTACGTCGGCGACCTGGTCAGTTTCGAGGTGCTGGCCCCGGATGGCTTCGACCCTGCGAACCGGGTAGTCGTCCTCGAATCAAACGGTCAGATGCTTGGCGAACAGGCCTTTCGCCCGTTTGGCATTGGGGGGCGCAATCAGGCCACTTTCTCCTGGGTTTGGGAGACCACTGGATTGGAGGCTGGGCCGCATGACCTGACCTTTCGCCTGCGCCCCGATGAATTTTCCTGGGTGGAAACGTTCACCCTCCACCCTGCTGCCGATGTTCCGTTTCCCGAGCCGAATGCTCGCTGGGAGAGTCTCGCATCCGATTGCTGCCTTCTGTACTACATCACCGGCACCGATGCGCACCGCGACATCGAAATTCTGGCCGAGATGGCTGATTCCGAAGCGGAAAGGGTGGAGACGCGCTTTAGGGCGCAATTTCCCGAAAGAATTCCGCTTACCTTTTTGCCGCGCGTGCTGGGGCATGGCGGGTTTGCTTCAGACGGCCTCTATATTTCGTATCTGGATGAAAACTACGCCGGGAACGCCACCCGCCAGGTGATTCATCACGAAATGGTCCATTGGCTCGATTTTCGTCTGGGCGGCGATTTGCGCCCTTCCATTCTGGTTGAGGGGTTGGCCGTCTATTTGAGCAACGGCCACTTTAAAGAAGAACCCATCCTGCCTCGCGCCGCTGCCCTGCTCGAATTGGGCTGGTACATCCCTGTGCGGCAATTGACCGACGCCTTCTACACCTCCCAGCATGAAATTGGCTACTTGCAGGCCGCTGCGCTGGTGGCTTACCTGGTCGAGACCTACGGTTGGGAACGCTTCAACACCTTTTATCGCGATATTCATCCTGCCCCGGATGGCAGGCAATCTACTGCGCTGGAAATGGCTTTGCAGAAGCACTTTGACCTGAACCTCGATTCGCTCGAAGCGGCCTTTCTCGACTTTTTGCGCGTCCAAATTGTGAACGATTCTCATCGCGCTGACCTGCGCCTGACGGTGGCTTTCTACGATATAGTGCGGCACTACCAGCAGCGCCACGACCCCTCGGCCCACTTTTTGACCGCCTGGCTGCCAGATATTCCTGCAATGCGTCAGCGCGGAATTGTGGCCGACCTGTTGCGCCGCCCGCGCGAAGCGGTGAACCTGCGCATTGAACGTCTTCTTATTGAAGCCGACCAGGCTTTGCGCGCCGGGAATTATGAGCAAGCCGAAGCCCGCTTGCGCGAGGGAATGACATGGTTGGAAGAATAACGGTTTTTGATGGGGCAGGGTATGCGCGGAGAATCAAAAATCCCGAAGACCAGCGCCGGTCTTCGGGATGTAAAAAACGGATTGGGATTTTACGGGCATGAACCGCCAAGAATTGGCACGAGCCATGAAGTAAGCGGGGAACACCACAGCGCGGCGGCATCGTACACAAGCAGCCCCACCACGCAGCAACAAATCAGGACCAGGATGACAACCGCAACGATAATCAGCGTGCGGTTGAGGTTGCCTTTTGCGGTCGGCTCGACCATTCCCGATTCGGGCCCGGCTGGAATTTGACCAGCGTAACCAACCGATTGGACCGGCTGAGGCATTGGGGCTGGTGCTGGTGCTGAAGCGGCTGGCCTGGGTGGGACCGCTGGCCGCGCTGAGGAAGAGAGCATGGTCGCATTTGGGTCAATTTGCGCCAGTGATTCGAAGAGCAGGTTGATTTGTTCACCGAGTGAAATGACTTCTCCTGGCACCAGGACATGCGAACCGGTAATCCGTTGACCATTGACAAAGGTGCCGTTGGTCGAACCGATGTCGGTCAGGACATATTTACCGCCCTGGAAAGTAAGCTGCGAATGTTTGCGCGAAACTTCGGCATCGTTAATAACAATCGTGTTGCCAGCCTCGCGACCAATGGTAATCACATCCCCTTCGAGGGGGAAAGTTTTCCCTGGGGTCGGCCCGGCATGCATGACAAGCTGATATTGTGCGGCCATCATTCCTCCTGGAAAAATAACGTTGCTATTCCGTGATTAGTGTAATGATTTTAGCCCAAAAAGTCAAATTTTTTCGAGAGCGCAGGATAGCCAAAAAGTCCCTGACGTGATTTGTTTCCTGGCGCATGTTACAGGCTTCCAAATACCCGGCGGAACAAATCAGATTCCAGCAGGTTGTGCGGGTCAGTGCGCCGCTTGAGGGCCTTGAAACGTTCAACCGTTTCCTGACCCAGGAAGCGCAGGGCAGTTTCGGGAGTGGTTTCGCTGTTCTTGGCAAAATAAAACCGTCCGCCTGCTTCCAATATGATGCGGTCGAAGTCCTGGAGCATGGCGCGCATTTGAGCGCGTCCGCGGTTCGTGACTTTGAAATCGAGCGCCAGCGAAAAGCCATCTACCGCGTGCGAGAGCAGGAATTTGTCGGGGCGGTGACGTTTGGTGACGCCCAGGTAGGAAGGCATCCCACGCTTTTGCGAGAGGGCGAGAAGTTCTTTCCAGGCGGCTTCGGCGGTCTCTTTGGGGACGAAGGATTGGTATTGAATTAGCCCGTTGCGACCGTAGGCTTTTTCCCAGTTGGGGACATAATCGAGCAGAAAATGGAATGCCGCATGCGACTGTCTGTAACGCCCTTCGCGCAGGCTGGCAACGTATTTGGCGGTGTTGACCAGCCAGACCCCAGGATTAATCATGAACGGAGCCATGAAAACGTGAATGATGGATTTGGGGAAGACCCCGAAGAGGGTGGCCGGGAGGGTCTGGTAACTGACCTGCATCGTTTTCTTGGGGTCAGGGTCGTCACCCTCATGCAGATATTGGGCGGTGTGCAGTTGACCGCGCCCCAGCCCGCTGCCGGTGGCGGTTGAGTCGAGCCAGCCCACCGTGTAATCGTTCACCGGGGCTGCTTCGGCGATTGCGCTCAAATGCTCATGCAAATTTCGTACCGGAAAGGCGTGGACATTGAGCAGGCCAGAATACATCTTTTTCATCTGCATGGTGATAGACGTAAAGACACCCAGCATGCCCATACCGGAGATGATACTGTAGAACAGGTCGCCATTGTGGGTGGGGGAGCAGGTCACTTCGGCGCCGGTGGGCAACAGGGCGGTAAATTCGACCACTTGTTCGCCGATGGTGCCCATTTTGTAGTTGTTTTTGCCGTGAATATTCATGCCCAGGCAGCCGCCCAGCGTGGTGTACATGGTGCCGGAGACGACCGGCGGCCACCAGCCATCGGGTAACACATGCTGCCATAATTTTTGCAGGGTGACGCCCGGCTCGGCTTTAATGACGCCGGTGGCCGGGTTCCATTCCAGGATGCGGTTCATATCCTGAATGTCCATGACAATGCCGCCGCCGTTGAGCGCGGCATCGTTATAAGAGCGGCCAGCCCCGCGCAGGGTGATGGTGAGACCGTTCTTTTTTGCAAATTGGAAAATCTCGCTGATTTGTTCGGCGGTGGTCGGCTTATACAGGTAGGAGGCCGCCCGCAGTGAGTGTCCGAAGTTTTCCAGATAAGTGAGGCGTTCGTAGGGAAGGGTAGTCATAGGATTATAGAGTGGGAGATTGTAGGTTGAGGGGCGAAGAATGCTAAAAACTCAATCGCCTGAAGATGAAAGAGGGGATATGCCGGATAATGAGCATGAGCAATCCCCATTGCGCCGGGACGTAGGCCGTCTGTTTACGGGATTTGATGGCTTTCCAGATGCCCTCGGCGGCTTGCTCGGGCTTGATGAGCCAGAAAAAGTTCTTTTTAGGCGCCGAAAGCAGAATGTCGGTTTCGACAAAGCCGGGTTTAATTGTTGTCACGGTTACGCCGCGCCGCGTCAGCCGGTTGCGCAGGGATTCGAGATAGGTGGTGAGGGCAGCCTTGGAGGTGTTATAAGCTGGGGCGCCCACTCGTCCCCGGTCGCCTGCAACCGAGGAGATGCCGACGATATGTCCGGCTCTGAGGTGGTAGAACATTGCTGCCACCGGGTTGAGCCAGGCCAGCGCGCCAAGGGTGTTTGTTTCGAGCATGGCGCGGTCTTTCTCAAAATCGAATTCATCTGCTTTGACGTGGCGTTGAATGCCGGTGTTGTAGATGAAAAGGTCCAGGCCGCCCAATGCTTGCACGATTTTTTGGAGCATGGTTGGAACGGAATCGTAGTGGGTCACGTCATGAGAAAAGGGCAGGGCGCGCGTTTCGCCGTGTTGGGCATTGATTTCCGCGCACAGCGACTCTAGCAGGTCGGCCCGGCGCGCTACTGCCGCAACGGTGTATCCTTCAGCCGCGAGTTTGCGCGTCAGAGCAGCGCCAATTCCGCTGGATGCGCCAACTACAATGGCCGCGCGGCGGTGACGGAGCGGCGTGGCAGCGAAAGGTTTGGAATCAGACATTCTATTTCTCCAGGTCAGTCAGTTTGCGAAAACGTTCACATTCTAACATATTCTTTAGAGGGTCTTTCATTGCACGGCAGGAAGCCGCTCTTATGCGCAAAAGGTTTTTTGGTGAATGGCAACTTGCCACCCCCAGGCATGGAACTGTGCTGTGAGAGGGTTGTTCCTGGCGCAAGAATTTTGAATTGCAAAGCGCGCAAAAAACACCAGGGAACCCTTTTTGAGCTGGCGGCTTGCGCAGTTCTAATTTTTTGGGTGGGTTTCGGCTGCGCCGGATTAGGAAATATAACTTATGTCATGAATTTTACCTGGCAGTTGTATAATCCAATAAAATATTTGGAGAGATGATGAAACAATCGCACCAGCCGCTGCTTCAAATCGCTCGTAATAAATTGGCTCATGCGCGTTATACTCCTGAACAACGTGAACAAACCTTGCGTCTGTTGGGCTTATTGTTGGAACTTGCGGCTGAAGATGAAAAAAACGAGGACTATGCTCGCGCGACGACCAAACTGCTGGCGAACGTAACCCGGCATCATAACCTGTTCGCGCTTATCCAACAGCAGGCTGCCGAACTGGAAGCTCTCAAGCGTATCAGTTTCAACCTGACCTCCAGCCTGCAACTCCAGGCAGTACTTGACCGGGTGGCTACCGAAGCCATCCAGCTCATCAAAAACCCACAAAACGTTCACATATTCCTCTACGAGAATGGCGTTCTCCGATTTGGGGCTTCGCTTGACCACCAGGGTAATCGCAATCAGATAGTTTCTCTGCCGCGCCCCGATGGTTTGACCTATGCTGTTGCGCGCGGCAAGCAGACTATCGTGGTGGATGAGATGCGCGGTCATCCTCTGTTCAAGACCGCGCCGTCTTCCTGGAGCGGCGCAATTGTTGGCATTCCGCTTAAAAGTGACGAGGCTGTAGTTGGTGTGATGAATATGTCGCTTCAGCCGGGACGGAAATTTACCCCCTCCGAATTGCGCCTGCTCGATTTATTGGCCTCTCAGGCCTCCGTGGCCATTATTAATGCCCGCTTGCACCAATCCTTGTCTAAAGAAGCCATGAGCGACGTGCTGACCGGCTTGCCCAACCGCCGCGCGCTCGATGCTCGTCTGGAAAACGAAGTCAACCGTTCGGAACGCTATGGTCACCAATTTGCGGTCTTGATGATGGACCTGGATGGTTTCAAGTCCATCAATGACACCTATGGTCATGACGTGGGCGACCGGGTGTTGCGTGATTTCGCCCATTTTTTGGCCGAGGGCAAACGCTCCAGCGACTTCCTGGCCCGGTATGGCGGCGATGAAATGACCATGATTATGCCCGAAACAGATGGCAATTCTGCGGCAAAGCTGGCCGAGTCGATTAAGCAACGCATGAAAAACTTTGCGCCTGTTTTGCCAGACGGCGCGCAGCCACATTTGGGAATTTCTGGCGGAATTGCCATTTATCCTCATCATGCCAGAACTGCTTCTGATTTGTTGCGCGCGGCGGATGAAGCCCTGTATCGCGCCAAGCGGCACGCGCGTGGCTCTTTCCTGGCAGCTGGTCCAGGGGGCGGCGAATTACCTGTCCTCAAGAACCTGAAATAAGGTTGGGTGTTCTTCCTTTTGTGCCATGTGTATTTGCGAAGGAAACCCTTTCGCAAATTTTTTTATAAGGAGAATCACCATGCCGCGCAAAACCAAACTCATCTTAAACCCAATGGCCGATATGGGCCGCTCCTGGAGGGTTGCTAACGACCTGCGCCCGATGGTTGCGGAATATGGTTATGCTGATTGGAGCGGGACGGTGTATCCTGGTCACGCAGTCGAACTGGCGCGCCAGGCCGCGCTGGATGGCTATGAAATGGTCATTGCTGTTGGGGGCGATGGCACAGCGCATGAAGTGGTCAATGGTCTGATGCAGGCTTCTGTGGAGAAACGTCCCATTCTGGGCGTGGTACCGGTTGGTTCAGGGAATGATTTTGCCCACTCCATGGACATCCCAATGAAACCAGACCATGCTCTGCGGCGCGCGCTCTGGGGCGAACCCTCCAGCGTAGACATCGGTCTGATGACCGACGAAAACGGACGCAGGGAGTATTTTGATAATACGGTCGGAATTGGATTCGATGCGGTTGTTACCATCCGTTCGCGCAAATTACCCGTTGTGCGCGGCTTCCTGATGTACCTGACCGCTGTCTTCCAGACGATTATTCTGAATCATGACCCGGCGCGCATGCAAATCCAGACAGAAGCCGAAGCCTGGGAACAGCGAACGGTGATGCTGACGGTCTGCAACGGGCCGCGCGAGGGCGGTGGTTTTCTGGTTGCACCGGATGCGAAAAACACAGACGGTATCTTAAACTATGCTACGGTCACTCACTGCAACCGCCTGACCATGTTCCGGCTGGTGCCGGAAGTGATGAAAGGAACGCACGGACGATTCAAACAGGTGCGCCTCGGAACATTCAAAAAGCTCACCCTCACCGCCGACCGGCCGCTTTATGTTCATGCCGACGGAGAAATTTACACCAGTTTTGGCAGCAACCTGCGCAGTTTGACCTTTGAAGTTTTGCCAGGGGGAGTGCAAGTGGTGAAAGGGTAGCGCAGGTATTGTCAACGCCGTCAATCCTGCGATAAACTATACCTCGCGCCCGATTGACGACCATGCTTCATACACCCCTGCTTCGCACGAAGATTATCCCACCGCCACGAAACGCGCGCGCCCTCCCGCGTCCGCGTGTTTTGCAGGCCTTAAAACAGTCGCTTGATTATCGCCTGACTCTGTTGCAAGCCGGGGCAGGTTATGGCAAAAGCACCGCGCTGGCCGAACTGGCCGGTGAGGTTTCCCCTTTCATCTGGTACCAGGTCAATGAAGAAGATAACGACCCGCTGGTCTTCCTCCTTCACCTTAACCACGCCATTCGTCAGGGATTGCCGGAAATTCCCGGGCTGCCGCTCGCTGCGCTGGAAGAGTGGGATGGCACTCAGGGGCCTCTTCCCTGGCGCGCCGTGCTGGACCAGACCATCAACGCCCTGAGCGCGTTTCTCGATGTGCCTGCCCTGCTGGTCATGGACGATGCTCATCTGCTCATGGAAGGTAGCGAAGCACAGGCAGCCCTCATCCTTGACCGGCTCATTGGGCGGGCGCCAGCCCTGCTCCATATCCTGCTCTCAGGCCGTCCGACGATGACCCTGCCTTCGCTGTCCCGCCTTCGCGCGCAGGGCGACGTGTTGACGATAGACCAGTCGCTGCTCACCTTCACTTTCACCGAAACGACCGAACTCTTCGAGCGGCAATATGGTCTGGAGTTGAATCCCGATGAAATCGAAGCACTGCTTGCTTATTCGGAAGGCTGGGCCATTGCTCTGCAACTCATCTGGCAGAGCCTTCGCAGTCAGCCAAGCACGCTCGATTTTTCGCGCCGCTGGCAGGCCAATTCGCTGGAGGCGTTGTTTGATGTACTGACGCGCGAAGTCTTCGAGCGGCAACCCCAGGATGTGCGTGACTTTTTGCTTGTCACCGCCACCCTGCGCGACCTGCCCCCCGAGGCCTGCGATGCCCTGCGAAACCCCGAAGCGGGCGCAGGATATGGGGCCTCCAATTCGCTGGAGATGCTGGCCTACCTGAAGCGGCAGGATTTGTTTGTGGCCGAAACCGCTGGAGGCGTGTTGCGGTATCACCACATTTTCCACGATTTTCTGCGGCGCCAGTCTTCTGAGTCGCAGCGTCGGGTCTGGAATCGCGCCGCTGCCGATTGGTTTCTGAAGAAGAACAACCCTGAAGCAGCCATTTATCACCTGCTCGAGGCCGCCGCCTGGGATGAAATGGCCGATTTGCTGGATTCTTACGCCGCCACCCTGCTCGCTACCGGGCGTCTCGATACGTTGACCGCTTATATCGACTCCCTGCCCCCAGAAACCCTTTACCAGCACCCCGGCCTGATCTTTACGTTGGGAGACCTGGCCCGCCTGCACAGCCGTTTCGACGAGGCTTTGGGCTGGTATACCCAATCCGAAACCATTTGGCGCGCGCGCGGCCAGCAGGACGGCGTGGCGCGCGCCCTGCGTGGGCAGGCGCGTGTGTACCTTGACACCGTCAACCCCTCCAGGGCCGAGGAACTGCTCGAAACCGCCCTGCGCTTGAGCGACGGTTTTCATGACCGCGAAACGCAAGTGCGTTTGCTCGAACTGCTGGCCGAAAACAAACTCAATGCCGGGCGCGTTGAGGAAGCCGAGCGTCTCCGCCAGCGCGCCGAAGAACTGCGTTTGGAAGGCCCCTCGAATGAGGAGTTGTTATTTCGGGTCTGGCTGCGCACGGGAAGGCTTACAGAAGCCCGCAACGGGCTGGAAAGCCGCTTAAAAGCCGAACAACGCCAGCCCGTGCAAACCCCACGCGCCCACCGCGAAACGGTGCTTATCCTTTCGCTGATTTACTCCTTCATGGGGTTGGGTCGAGAGGCCTACCAGACCGCTCTGGATGGCACGCAGCGCGGCAATGCGCTTAAGTCGCCTTTTGTTACGGCGGTTGGCTACATGCGGCAGGGACATGCGCTCATGCTCCTGGGCGGCGCGGAAAATTATGCCCACGCACGCGAACAATACCAGAAAAGCATAGAAATCAGCCGCACGCTGGCGGTATCGCGCCTGCGGGTTGAATCGGGCTGGGGCTTGTGCCGCGCCTATGGCTACCAGGGCGACCTGCTCAAGGCTCAACAGCACGCCCAGGATGCCATCGAAATCGCCGCGCAGGCCGGGGACGAGTGGATTGCCTCGCTGGTGCGCTTGACAATGGGCGCGAGTTTTATGCTGGCTGCGCGTTACGAGGCCGCCGAAGGCTGGCTCAACCGCGCCGTGGCTGGCTTTCAGGAATGCAGTGACCCGTTTGGACGCAGCGCGGCGCGTTTGTGGCTGGCGCTGGGTGGTTTCCGTCAGCGGCAAACCGGGCGATTAGCGCAAATTTTGCCAGAAGTGCTCTCTACCTGCCGCGCCAATCGGTATGACTTTTTATTTACCCGCCCTTCTCTCCTGGGGGCGCCCGACGAGCGGGTTTTCACCCCCCTGTTGCTGCTGGCCCGCCAGTGTGGATGGGAATCTGCTTATATTGCCCAACTGCTCGAAGACCTGAACTTGACCGGGCTGGAATTGCACCCCGGCTACCAGTTGCGGATTCAAACCCTGGGCGGGTTCCAGGTCTGGCGCGGCGCGCAGGCCATTCCCCCCAACGGCTGGCGGCGCGAGAAGGCGCGTCAGCTCTTCCAGGTTTTGCTCACTTACCGGCACACTCCCCTCGACCGTGACCAGATTTGCGAATTCCTGTGGCCTGAGGCTGACCCTGCCACCGCTCAGCGCAATTTCAAGAGTACACTTAACGCCCTTTATCAGGTGCTTGAACCCGAACGCGACCCCGGCTCGGATTCCGCTTTCATCCTGCGCGAAGGTTCAACCTATACCTTGCGCCCTCATGCCGACCTGTGGCTGGATGCCGAAGAGTTCATGCAGCGCGCGCGCCGCTCTTCGGGCCGCGACCTGGACGAACTACAGAGAGCGGTTGCGCTTTACCAGGGAGAATATTTGCCCGATGCGCTCTACGAGACCTGGGCCGCTGAAGAGCGTGAAAGGCTGGCAGCCCTTTTCCTGGAGACCTGCGACCATTTGGCCGAAACCATGCTTCAGCAATCTCGTTATGCCGAAGCCATTGAATTGGCTCAGCGCGTGCTGACCCAGGATAATTGCTGGGAACGCGCTTACCGTCAGCTGATGATTGCCTACGCCAGACTCGGCGACCGGGGTCAGGTAGGGCGAACTTACCAGCGCTGCATGCAGGCGTTGCGCGAGGAACTGGATGTCAGCCCCGCACCTGAAACTCACGCGTTGTACGAAACACTGGTGAAATAACCTGATTCAAGGCAGCGTAATGTTAAACGTCGCTCGCCAGGTCAGCAGGATACCATTGACAGTTCCTTCGACGAAAACCAGGTATTCCCCCGGCTGAACCGCCGCGCCGCCTGCTTTCCACCGATAGGTGTAATTTTCCACCACCCAGGGGTTACAGGGGCCATTGCCGCCAAAAATGCAGTAATCTTTGGCCAGTTCGGTAATTTCATAAACGATATCTCCGTCCCGTATCACTGAAAAACTGATTTGCTCCACGCCATCTGCCTGGCCCAGTTCCCGCCCATCTTGCAGGACTTTGAATTGAATCCAGGCTTCGTCCGAGAAAACTACATCGCAGACGTATGGCAAATCGTTATCGCCGCAACTGCCTTCGGGCGCGGAACTGATAGCACTGCGTGGCAGCGGCGGCGGGAGCGGCGTGCCAACCACAATGGAAGGCAGGCTGGACAGGTCAATGTTGCAGGAAATGAACTGATTCCCGGCGCTGACCCAGCCTTTTTGCCCACTGACCGGGTATTCCACGTAAACCCAACTTCCGCCAGGGATGCCGGTCGGGTTGAATGCGAGCGGGGTGACGACGGAATTCCCAGGCAAAACGCGAATTGGGGGCCGGTAGGCCGTCCCTGGCCCGCTGCGCAGGTTCAAATCCTGCAGGATGGCGCAGGAGGGGCCGGTTGGTTCGGGTGTAGAAGTCTGCGCAGGCTCTTCGTCCACTGTGGTCGTTGCGGTTGGTTCATCAACCGGTAAAAATGGTGTAACGGTCGGCTCAATCACAGTGGCGGTTGGCTCAATGCCAAGAGTCGGAGTGGCGGGCGTTTGAGCCGCCGGGTTGCACGCGCATAAAAACAGGCACGCAACCAGAAGCGAAGAGATTCGCATCATTGTTCTCCTTTCAGTTCGTTGAAAATCCCCTGGGTTTGCAACAGGTAGGGTTGGCAACGATTTTCGACAATATCGGTCTGAATAACCAGGTCAAGCGCGTTTTCAGCCTGGGCGATGCAGCCATCGAAGGCCGCCAGCGACTTCTGGTAGGCCTGCAACGCATCGTCGTAAGCCTGTTTCCCTTCCAGGAGCGCGCCCTGCCACTGATAAGCCAGGCCGAGGTACTCGTAGGCCTGCGCCAGATAGCGGCGATGTGATTCATGCTGCCGGGCCGAGGCTTCGAAGACTGGGACGAGCGGCTCAAGCAGGTCGATGGCCGTTTGAATGGACTTTGCTCCCTGGTCAAGGTCACCGGCTGCGACCGCAATCGCCCCTTTCAGGCGATGACCGTTCCCCAGCGCCAGCCGCGCCACCTCCATTACGGGATTGCCGTATTCGGCGGGGTCCGGGTTCAGGTCGATGGATTTCTGGTAAGCGGCCAGGGCTTTATCGGCCCATTGCGCGGCCTGCGGGTCGGGGGGCTGGCCGGTCGCCAGGGCGGCGTCGAGCAGAGACGCTCCGCGCTTGAAATAGACCCCGCCCAGGCCAATATACGCGCGGGCATGGCGCGGGTCGAGGGTGATGGCGGTCTGGAAGGCGGTTTCAGCAGATTGCCAGTAAGTTTCTCGTTCCCTCGACTGCAAATCGGACAGGAACAGGGCGGCCCGCCCGACGAAAAACTGCGCCAGGGCCGAGTCAGGCGCGGCTTCAACGGCCTTCTGGAAAACGCCGAATGCGTCCTGGTTTTGGCCCAACTGCTCCTGCGCCAATCCGAGCGTAATCCAGGCCAGCGCGCCAGATTGCCTGCCCAGCTCGCCCTGGATGCCGGGGCCGGGATTCTCCAGATCGGCGATGCGGATGGGCAGGCCGAGGCCGTAACTGCCCTGGATGTCCTCAAAGCGGTATTTGGCCTGCGGCGCAACCCAGAATTTGAGCGCCAGGCGGGGCGGATTTTCGCGCCGGTCAATGTAGCCATAGAGCAGCAGGCTGGCGTTGATTTGGCTGGCAGTTTGTTCGGCGGTTTCGGCGGTCACCAGCGGCACCCGCGCCCGGCGGAACAGGCCGCCCTCCTCCGGCCAGAGTTGCAGAGAAGGGGCGTCTTTCAGGTCACTGCGCAGGTAATCGAGCGCCCAGTCGCTCATCTGTTGACCAGTTTTCGAGGGGCGAATGACGCCGTCCGAGTCCATTTCGCCAAATTCGGCGACTGCAATATTGAAGAGCCCGGTCATTTGACGGGGCGCGAACACCCCATTCGCGGCCAGAATCGCCACAATAACGGCCAGCATCAGCAGCACGGCCGTTGCGCCGAGGAGGGTCTGCGTCCTTCGCGCCTCGGCCAGTTTGCGGCTTTGCTCGGCTTCCTGGTGGGCCGCAAGCTGGCTGGCATCCAGGAATTCCTGCTCAAGCAGACTCACCAGGTCTGCGTTTTCCACCGCCCAGGCCTGCATTTGCCTGAGCCGCGCGCCGCGCAGCAGCGCCCCCGAATCCCGCTCCAGTTTGAGCCAGTCGTTGGCGGCCTCGGTCAGCTGGCGGTGCAGAATCAGCCCGGCACGGTTCTGGTCCAACCATTCCCGCAAGGTCGGCCATTCGCGGATGAGCGCCTCGTGGGCCACCTCCACCACGCGCGCGTTGCCCGGCTCCAGCGTGCTGGTTGTCACCAGGCGCGCTTCGGTCAGAATGTCCAACACGGCATGGATGGTGGCCGGGTCGGTGGCGCGCGTTATCAGTTCTGAGAAGGCCGCCCGGCGGCGGGTATCGAGCGCGCTCTCGCCCATTTCGGCCAGTTTGATGAAAATCATGCGGGCGATGGGCTGTTGCGCGGGGGTCAGTCGCTGCCGGAAGACGGTTTCGGCGGTCTGAGCAATGGCGCCTTGTACGCCGCCGGCCGCCGTGTACCCCGAAACGGTCATTACCCGTCCCCGGCGGCGTTTCCAGGTTTCGAGCAAGGCGTGCGAGAGCAATGGCAGCGCGCCCGGTTCGTTGCCCAGGTCATCGAGCAACACTTCTACCAGCCCGGCCTGCACCTTCCAGTTGCCGAGCGCGGCAGGCTGCAGGATGGCGCGCGTCAGTTCCTCGCGGTTCATTGCGCCAATGAATTCCTGGTGTTGAGAGATGCGCTCACGCAGACCCTCGTGTTGGGCCAGTTGGGCGTAGAAATCGGCCCGCAGGGTCAGTAAAATACGGACTGGCTGCGGATTCTCCGGCTTGGTGGCGTAAAGCAGATTTTCAATAAACGCTTTGCGTTCAGCCTCGTGCCTGCACTGCGTAAAAATCTCCTCGAACTGGTCGATGACCAGCAACAGGCATTTGCGTCCGTTTTGGGAGAGCCGCCGACGGGCGGCCAACGCCAGCGAACGCGAATCCTGTTCCAGGTCGGCGCGTAAAACCGTCGCCGCGCTGACCGATTCAGAATCTCCAGTCAGGCTGGCAGCCAGGGCCTCCAGCGGATGCGCTGAAGGGGTGAAAATGCGGATGTCCCATTGGCCGCTGTCAGTGGGCGGCAGGCCTCCATCTGCCAGCCGTTCACCGCGCCGCAGGGCCGGAATGACGCCCGCCCGCGCCAGCGACGATTTTCCGCTGCCCGATGCGCCGATGACGGCCAGGAAGCGGCTCCCGGCCAGGCGCGCCACAATTTTAGCGACCAACATCTCCCGCCCAAAGAAGCGGTCTGCATCTTTTTCGTCGAAATATTGCAGGCCCAGGAAAGGCGATTCGCCCGGCTCCGGCGGCAGGTTTTCCAGTTCCCTGGCTTTGTCGTTGCTGACGATGGTGGACTTGATATGGATAACCGCGCCGCGAAAATCGCCGGAGAGATTGTAGGCATCTCCGCTGGCGGGCCGCGTTTTCTTTTTTCCGGTTGGCTCAGTCATTTATCCCGCGCCGGTCAGTTTGGCAACTGTCAACACAATCTGGCTGGCAATCGTAGCCACCGAAGGCATCACCCCGGCCAGGGTTTGGGCGGCCTGCTTCAGCCCCTCGCCGCTGATTTGCAGGATGGTCTTGTTGGGTTTCTCGGCGCTGGCGGCCTCCACCAGGGCTTTGGCAGTTTCGGCCACTGCCTCGGCCTGCTCCTGATTCTCCGCCGGGATGCTTTGCAACGCCTCGCTCAACGCACCGATGAGCTTTTCCAACTCTTTGCGCGTCGATTCTTCCCCGTTGCGCATCTCGCCGACGCTCTGCTGCGCGTTGGTCAGCGTGGATTTGATGTTGATGACCGCTCCCCGAAAATCTCCCGACATGGTGAATTTGTCCGCCATTTTTTTTGCTCCTGAATTTGGACTGGATTTATCTACTATTGTAGGCTTTTCGGGCGTCGGATACAAGCATTTCGCTGGGAGATTTGTAACCCCACTGTATCCGGTTTCTGTTATTCTGATAGCGATGGACGCTCCGACTCCCCCCTCCATTTCGTCCTTCGTCATCCGCTTTGTGATGGTTGTCGAGCCGGGTCAAGATATCGAACCCGGCGCAAGCGCCTACCGGGGCGAAATTCGCCACATCCAGACCAGCCAGGAAATCCGCTTCAGTGCCTGGCCGGAAGCGGTTGCGTTCATTCGGCGCTTTGTGCCGCTCGAAGCGGAAGATACGCCATCCGGGTGACCGGTTTGTAACCCGTCTGCAACCCGGTTTGCTAAAATGTGTTTATCCAGCCCAAACCAGGAAGGAGTTCACAACATGCGTTTGAAAGATAAAGTCACCCTCATCACCGGCGGCGGCGCCGGCATTGGCAAAGCCACCGCGCTGCGTTTTGCTGAAGAAGGCGCGAAAGTCGTCATTTGTGATGTCAACGAGCAAGCCGGGCAGGCCCTGCTGGCCGAACTTGGCCCCGAAGCGCGTTTCTACAAAGTCAACGTTGCCCACCGCCAGGAAGCGCAGGACTGGGTCGATGACGTGGTTGCCCACTATGGGCGGGTGGACGTGCTGATTAACAATGCCGGAATCCTGCGCGATGGTCTGTTTGTGCGCGTCAAAGATGGCGTGCTGGTGAAGCAAATGGAAGAAGCCGCCTGGGACGCCGTCATCAACGTCAATCTGAAAGGCGTCTTCAACTGCGCGCAGGCGGTTGCGCCTTACATGATTAAACAGGGCGGCGGCGTTATCCTGAATGCATCTTCTGTCGTGGGTTTGTATGGCAACTTTGGCCAAACCAATTATGTTGCCACCAAGGCCGGTGTCATTGGCATGACCAAAGTTTGGGCGCGCGAATTGGGACGCCATAACATCCGCGTTAATGCGGTTGCGCCGGGCTTCATCATGACCGAAATGGTGCAGCAAATGCCCGAAAACATCCTGAACGACATGAAATTGCACACCCCATTAGGGCGGTTGGGCGAACCGCGCGATATTGCCAACGCCTACCTGTGGCTCGCCAGCGACGAGGCCTCTTTCGTGACGGGCGCCACCATCAGCGTGGATGGCGGCATTGTGGTAGGGACTTAATCCGTCTATTGGAGAAAAACGCAATGCGCTACGGAACCATCCTCAGCACGGGGCGCTACATCCCCGAAATCGAAATCTCGAACGAAACCTTCAAGGAGCGGATGGCGAAAGTTTCGCCTGACTTGCCTGGCGTGGTGGATAAATTTGCCGAATCGAGCGGCATTCTCACCCGCTGGTACGCTCCCCGCGAGTGGGCCACCTCCGACCTGGCAGTGCGCGCCGCCCGGGAAGCCATCCAGCGCGCCGGAATTCGCCCGGAGCAACTGGATATGATTCTGCTTGGCACCGACAGCCCCGATTACATCACCCCGGCCACCTCGGTTGTCGTCCAGCACAAACTGGGCGCGGTCAACGCCGGGACGTATGACCTGGGCTGCGCCTGCGCCTCCTTCCCAACCGGCGTGGCCTCGGCCTGCGGCCTGATTGCCACCAACCCCTGGATGAAGTACATTCTGGTCATTGGCGCCTACATGATGAGCAAACTGGCTGACCCCAACGACATTACCTCGTTCTTCTATGGCGATGGGGCCGGGGCGGCAGTGATTGGCGTGAGCGAAAAGCCTGGCTTTGTCTCATCCACCTTCCTGGCCGATGGTTCGTATCACTCCTATTGGGGCATTTACTCCGGCGGCACGTTTGAACCAGCCTCGGTCGAATCGGTGCAGGCCGGGCGCACGCAGGTACGGCTCATTCAGCGCTACCCGCCCGAAGTCAACCACGAAGGCTGGCCCAAAATTGCGCGCGGCCTGGCCGAAAAAGGCGGGTTCAGTTTCGATGACGTGGCGATGGTCATCTTCACCCAGGTGCGCAAACCGTCCATCGAACTGGTGATGCAAACCCTGAACATGCCGCTGACCAAAGCCCACTGGATTATGGACAAATGGGGCTACATGGGTTCCGCATGTATTCCCGTTGCCCTCGATGATGCGATTCAACTTGGCAAAATCAAATCGGGAGATTTGGTCTTGCTGATTGGCTCCGGCGTTGGCTACAACCAGGCCGGAACCGCCCTGGTGATGCCTTGAGCCAAAGGATGCCATGACCAACCCTCAAGACCTTTACCGCCAGAAACTGCTCTCCATCCCCCAGGCCGTTGCGCTCGTCCAGCCCGGGCAGACGATTGGGACGGCCATGGCCGCCTCGGAGCCGGTCGGCCTGCTGACCGAACTGGGTAAACATCGTGACCGGCTGGAAGGCATGACCGTTTGGGTCTGCCTGCCGTTGCGCCAGTATGATTTTGTTCTGAAGCCAGAGATGGCCGGGCATTTCTTCGTCGAAAACTGGTTCTACGGCGCGCCCGACCGCCGCGTTCACCCCGAAGGCCGCACCTCCTACATCCCCAACAACCTGCACCAGGCTGCCACCGTAAAACTGGCTGCTTCGCGTGGAAAACTAAACGTCTTTTGGGGAACCGCCACTCCGCCCGACAAGCGCGGCTACATGTCGCTCTCGCTGGGGCTGGTCATCGAAAAGCAGTTGATGGCCGCCGCCGACCTGGTGGTGCTGGAAATCAACGAAAACCTGCCCTGGACGCTCGGCGATACGCAGGTTCACATTTCCGAAGTGAATCATGTGGTCGAGAATCATGTTCCGCTGTTCCAGTTCCCGCCCGCGCCGCCCTCTGAAGCCGAACAGGCCATCGGCGGTTACATCGCCGACTTGATTGAAGACGGCGCGACGCTGCAACTGGGCATCGGTGGTATTCCCAACGCCATCACCGCCTTCCTGCATGACCGGCGCGATTTGGGCATTCATACCGAAATGTTCACCGATGGCATGGTGGATTTATACGAGGCCGGGGTCGTCACCAACCGCCGCAAAACGCTCTGGCCGGGCAAAATGGTTGGCGCGTTTGCCCTCGGAACGCAAAAACTCTACGATTTCATTGACAACAACATCGGCGTTGAGTTCCAGCAGGGGCGCGTCACCAATGACCCGTTCATCATCGGCAAGAACTACAAGATGGTCAGCGTCAATACCGCTCTGCAGGTGGATATTTTCGGGCAGGTTTGCTCGCAGAGCATTGGCTATCGCCACTTTAGCGGCACCGGTGGACAGTTGGATACGCATCGCGGCGCTCAACTTTCCCCCGGCGGACGCGGCATCATCGCTTTGCGTTCCACCGCCAAAGACGGCGCGATTTCCACCATCGTCCCCATCCTTTCCGAAGGCGCGGAAGTGACCGTTCCGAGCCAGGATGTCGATACCATCGTCACCGAATACGGCGTGGCCGAACTGCGCGGGCGCAGCGTGCGCGACCGGATGGAAGCGCTCATCAAGATTGCTCATCCTGATTTCCGCGAGTGGCTGCGCGAGGAGGCTCACCGCCTGGGCATTGTGCCAAAACTGGTTGCGCCGGGGCGACCGTAGGCACGGAATGTATTTCATCCCCCTTTCGCAACATCCACCCCGTTGGGGGACGATGTTGCAATCCTGGATTGAGCAAGGAGCACTCTGATGGAAAAACCAACTCCCTTAACTGGCATTACCAACAAGATGGTTGCTACCAACCGCATTGCGCACAACGTTTACTTCTCCGGCCCCGAGACAGGCACCCCGGTTGTTTTTCTGCATGGTAATTTTTCTGCCGCTCTGTATTGGGAAGAAACCATGCTGGCCCTGCCGACCGGGTTTCGCGGCATTGCCCCCGACTTGCGCGGCTACGGTTGGACAGAAGACAAATTAATTGATTCGACGCGCGGCATGAGAGACCTTTCGGAGGATGTGGCCGCGCTGCTCGATACGCTTGGCATTGAAAAAGCCCACTTTGTCGGCTGGTCGATGGGCGCGGGCGTTTTGTACCGCTTCATTACCGATTACCCTGGCCGCGCGCTGTCACTTACGCTGATTTGCCCGGTTTCGCCCTACGGGTTTGGCGGCACCAAAGACGTGGACGGAACGCCCTGCTATGATGATTTTGCCGGTTCGGGCGGCGGCGTAGTCAGCCCGGTCTTCGTTCAGCGTATCCAAGCAGGCGACCGTGGCGCGGAAGACCCCAACTCGCCGCGCAACATTATCAACACGTTTTATTACAAAGCGCCCTTCCGCGCCGCCCGCGAAGAAGACTTTCTGACCGCCTCGCTGATGGAGAAAACTGGCCCCGACAAATACCCCGGCGATTTCGTCCCCTCCGCCAACTGGCCGAATGTTGCTCCCGGTACGAAAGGCATCGTTAACTGCTGGTCGCCCAAATACCTGAAAAATGACGTGGCCGAACTGCTGGCCGTCAATCCCAAGCCGCCCATTTTGTGGGTGCGCGGCGATAGCGACTTGATAGTTTCCGACAATTCGATGTTCGATTTGGGCGTGCTGGGCAAACTGGGTTACGTCCCTGGCTGGCCGGGCGAGGAAGTGTATCCGCCCCAGCCGATGATTCAACAAACCCGCAAGGTGCTAGAGCGCTACGCAGCCTCTGGAGGCCGTTTCGAGGAGCATGTCATCCCCGATACGGCGCACAGCCCGCATATCGAAAAACCGGGCGAGTTTCAGGCCTTATTTCACGCTTTCCTCGCAAGTTGAGCCTGGAGTTGCAAATCTCCCAACTTTTGCGCGCTTCTTTTGCGCGCTCCTTTTGCGCGCTCCAATAAAACCAGGAGAAAAACACAATGACCATCCGCAAACTCAGCCGGGGCGTGGCTGTGGTTGGCGTGGGAATGTCGAAATTTGGCGCGTTTCCCGGCCAATCGAGCCGCGACCTGTTCGTAGACGCCTTTCAGGAAATGCTGGCTTCGGTGGATAAAGGCTTTGACCCGGGCGATATAGAAGCGCTGTTGATGGGCAACTTCAGCAGCGACCTGTTTGAGAACCAGGGCCACACTGCCCCCATCATGGCCGATTGGGTTGGTCTGACTCCGCGCCCGGCCACCCGCGTCGAAGACGCCTGCGCCAGCGGCGGCGTAGCCCTGCGCCAGGGTATTCTGGCGATTGCTTCGGGCTTATATGACATCGTTCTGGTCGGCGGTATCGAAAAAATGACGGACCTGCCCATCGAGCGCGTTACCGACACGCTGGCAACCGCCGCTGACGCCCTGTATGAGGTCCCCGCGGGATTCACCTTCCCCGGTCTGTATGCTTCGATGGCGACCGCTTACATGGCCGAATATGGCGCGCCGCGGGATGTATTTCTCAAGGTGGGACTGAAAAATCACGAGAACGGCGCGCTCAATCCCAAGGCCCAGTTCGGTCAGCGCATTGCTGAAATTATGGAAGCGCGCAAGAAGAGCGCTGCCAAAAAGGGTTTGCCCATTCCCGAATGGGATGACGAAATGGCTTTCTTGAAGGATGAGCGCGCCAACCCCAACATTGCCTGGCCGCTGCGCTTGTACGATTGCTCGCCCGTTTCAGACGGCGCGGCGGCTGTGCTTTTGGTCCGCGAAGACTTGGCTCACCGCTTTACCGATAACCCACTCTACGTCATTGGCAGCGGGCAAGCCAGCGACGGCGCAATTCATGACCGCCCAACCCTCACCTCGCTGGCCTCTGCGCAAAAGGCGGCGGCAGCGGCCTATGAGATGGCTGGCGTGAAGCCCGCCGATATTGATGTGGTTGAAGTTCACGACTGTTTCACGATTGCTGAAATCATCGCTACGGAAGATTTGGGCTTTTTTGAACCCGGTCAGGGTTGGTGGGCGGTGGAAGAGGGCAAAACAGCCCGCAGCGGGGTGCGCCCCGTCAACACATCGGGCGGCCTGAAGTCGAAGGGGCACCCGGTGGGCGCTTCGGGGGTGGGACAGGTCATCGAAATCTGGAAGCAGTTGCGCGGCGAGGCAGGCGAACGTCAAGTGCCAGGCAGCCCGCGCCTGGGGCTGACTCACAACGTTGGCGGCACCGGCCAGACCTGCGTCGTCCACATTTTTGAACGGAGATGAGCCATGAGCGCGTTCAATCACATCACACACTACGCCGCGCTTGGCGAGAACAAATTGATGGGCAGTCATTGCCCGGCTTGTGGAAAAAACTGTTATCCAGCGCGCCCGCTTTGTCCGGCCTGTCATGGCAGCGACCCGGAGGCGGTGGAGTTTTCGGGCAAGGGCAAGCTGGTTGCTTTTTCGGTGATTTACATCGCCCCGACTGCCATGCTTCAGGCTGGTTTCGACCGCAAGAACCCGTATTGCGCGGCGGTGGTCGAACTGGAAGAAGGCCCGCGCATCTGCGCCCAACTGGTCGGCGTGGATGTGAAACAGCCGGAGAACATCAAAATTGGCCAACCTGTTACCGCCACTTTCCTGATGCGCGGCGAAGGTGAAGCCGCCAGGACGTTTCTCGGTTTTCAGGTTTGATTTTTACCGAGAGACTGGTTTTCTATGGCGTTGTCGAATGGACACTTCGCCCATTCAAAACGAATCCGGCAGGCACAACCTGCCCCATCATTCTTTGTATTGGAGGAGAACATGAAACTGTTTCGTATGCTTGCTGTTGTCGTGATGTCCGCCTCATTGCTGCTGGCGGCCTGTGGCGCGCCTGCCACAACCCCGCCCCCTGAGCCAACCAAGGCTCCCGAACCGACCGCTGTCCCCCCCACCGAGGCCCCTGCGCCAACTGCCGAGCAAACCGCTGAACCGACGGCAGAATCGGCCCCGGCTGGCTTGACCTGTGCTGTGCCCCTCAAGGTTGGTCTCATTACCGATGCTTCTGGCTCGCTGGCAATTTATGGCGCGCATATTTTGCGCTCGTTCATGCTTGGCATGGAATATATGGCTGGCGCTCCTGGCTCGGCTGGCGAGAAATTTGATTTCGCTGCGACGCAAGAAAACACCTTCAAAGTAGATAACTGCGAAATTCAGGTCTTTGTCCGTGATGATGGCAGCAACCCCGAAAATACCGCCACCATTGCCCGCGAACTGATTGACGTACAAAAGGTCAACTTCCTGGTTGGCACGGTCTCATCCGGCGCGACTGCCACCCTGCAGGGGATTGCTTTTGAAAGCAAAATTCCGCTCATTGTGGCGCCCGCGGCTGCCAACGATATTACCGGCGCGAATTTTAATGAATATACCTTCCGCGTCAGCCGCAACAACTATCAGGATGCAATGAACGAGTGCGCGTATCTCGTCAAGCAGTACAAAACCTTCATTCAAATTGCTCCCGATTATGCCTTTGGGCGCGGCTCGGCGGCGGCCTTCCGCGATGCCTGTACTTTGGGCGGTGGAACTTTCGTGACCGATGACATCTTTGCTCCTCTCGATACCACTGACTTTACTCCGTACATGGAGCAGATTGCTAATTCGGGCGCGGAATCTTACATTGTCAGCTGGGCAGGTGGTGGATTTGTGCCGTTGATGCAAGCGGCCAAAGACCAGGGCGTCACTGAAACGATGGCGCTTGGCGCGACTTTCATTGATAACACTCTGATGCCCGTTTGGTATGGCAACGCAGTGGGCAGCACCAGTGGTATCATCTATCACTACACCGCGCCCAAAAACCCGATTAACGACTTCCTGGTCAAGAACACCAAACCCCGCTATGGCGTCAATCCTGACCTGTTCGATGCCGATGGAATGAATGCCGCCATCATGCTGGTCGAGGCCCTCAAATTGACCGGCGGCGATGCCAGCGGCGCGGCGCTCGTCAAGGTAATGGAAGGGATGACCTTTGAAGGCCCCAAAGGCACCATCTACATTCGTCCTGAAGACCACGTCGCCATTCAGGATATGTATATCCTGAAATTGCTCAACGTGACGGACCCGGATGCGAATTTCTACGAATACGTCGAAACCACTCGCCCCGAACCGCCCTGCCTGCTGCCTGAAAACCTGAAAGACCGTTGCGGCGACTTGCCGTATGGCAGTCTGACCGGGCAGTAATTCCATCGATTCGTCCCAGCCTTCCCCTATTGTTCGGTTTTGAACATGGGGGAAGGCGTCGAAAATTTGTGGCTCTCTCAAAATCTCAATAGCGTGCGTGGATTTTGGGAGACTGCAGGGCATAGCAAAGGACAATCGGGATGAGTTGACGTTGACGGCGGACGATTGCCAGTTCAACCGCGGTGGATTGTCTATCTTCTATCGTCAACGTCGATACTTTTGAAAGGCGCCATGACAACGTCCGACATCATTTTCCAAACCATCCATTTGCGTAAGGAATTTGGCGCGCTTGTGGCTGTGGATAATGTCAACATGCAGGTTCGCGCCAACAGTCTTCATGCCATCATCGGTCCCAACGGCGCGGGCAAAACCACTTTTTTCAACCTGCTTTCGGGCAATATTGAGCCTACCAGTGGACAGGTCATCTTCAAAGGCCGCGATATTACCCACCAGCCCGTTTACAAAACCATTCATTTTGGCATCGGGCGCTCCTTTCAGATTACCAACATTTTCCCTAATCTGACTGTGCTGGAGAATATCCGTCTGGCTGCGCAGGCAATGGGGTCGGACAATTTCAAGTTCTGGAAGGCAGCCTCCCATTTTCAGAAATACGAGCAACGTGCCTGGGAAGTGGCTGAAAAGGTTGGCCTGAAAGACCGGGCCTACTCCCTTGCCAAAACCCTGCCACACGGCGACCAGCGTAAACTGGAACTGGGCATGATTTTGGCCCCCGACCCCGAAGTGCTTTTGCTTGATGAGCCAACTGCTGGAATGGCCTCTGAGCAAGTTCCTGAACTCATTACGCTCATTCAAGAAATCCAGCGCGCCGGTAACAAGACCGTTCTTCTGGTGGAACATAATATGAACGTTGTGATGACCGTTTCAGATACGATTACGGTGATGCACCAGGGGCGCGTGTTGACCGAAGGTACGCCTGCCGAAATTGCGGCGAACAAAGAAGTTCAAACCGCCTACCTGGGCGGCTTGTATGAGTTGAATGTGTAGCCATGAACATCCTTCTCGAACTACAAAATGTCCACGCCTTTATTGGGCAGTATCACATTTTGCAAGGCGTCAGCCTGGAGGTGCCGCGTGGCGCAATTACGGCCCTGTTGGGGCGCAACGGCGCGGGCAAGACCACCACGCTCAAGACTATCCTGGGTCTGACTCCGCCGCGCGAAGGCAAAATCACTTTCAATGGCTGCGACATTAACGGCTTGCGCTCCTTTGATATCGCCGCGCGCGGCATTGGCTTTGTCCCCGAGCATCGCGCCATTTTCCGCGACTTAAGCGTGGAGGAAAACCTGAAAATCGCCGAACGCAAAAAAGGAGATTATGCCCGCAAACAGGATTTCATCTTTGGCCTGTTCCCCGACCTGAAGCGGCTTATCAGGTTATCGGGCGCGAATCTCTCAGGGGGGCAGCAGCAAATGCTTGCCATTGCCCGCGCTCTGGTTGCCGATAATTCGCTCTTGCTGATTGACGAACCTTCCGAGGGTCTGGCCCCGGTTGTCATCGAACACATGATGAGTGCCATCCGCCAACTCTCGCAGGAAACGACCATCCTTCTCGTCGAACAAAACTTCCTGGTTGCCAGCCAGCTGGCAGCATACTATGTCATCATCGAGGAAGGCCGTTCAGTCAAACGTGGCGCAATGGCCGACCTGGTCAACGACAAAGCCACCATCCACCGTTATCTGGGCGCAGCGTAGCCTTCGCGCTGGCGGGAAACGTGCCATGAATCGACTCCAAGTCAACTTTCGTAAAAATCTCATTCTATATATCATGCTGGCTGTGTTTGTCAGCCTCTTTGTTGCCGCCGCGCAAGGCATGGAAAGCAAAGATTTCGTCATCACGCTTTTGCGCGGCCTGGCAGTCGGCTCGCTTACTTTTCTGGTGGCCTCGGGGTTTTCGCTCATTTTCGGTCTGCTCGATGTGCTTAACCTGGCCCATGGAACGCTCTTTATGATTGGGGCCTATATCGGCTGGACCGTCTTTGTTCGGCCAGATACATTTATAGATTTGCTCACACCGCTTGCTCTGATGATGAGCGGCTTTTTGCTTCAGGATGTCTGGGCGGCGCTTTCTGCCCGAATGCCCCCAAAAGGAAAAATGGGAAAAATTCTGCCCTGGGCCGGGCTTTTGCTTGCCGCGCTGATTCTTTTGCCCGTTTTGAGAAATTACCCCATCTCTCTCTGGGATACAGAAGATTTCTCTCAGGCTCCCGGTTCATATTCGCTCATGCTTGACCAGGGTACGCCCTTGCTCCCCCCCGTGGCGGCCTTCGACCAAATCCATCCTGCGTTGGCCGTAAGCGGGTTGCTGCTTGCCAGTTTGACTGGCGCGTTTTCTCTGACCCTGTTGACCGGGAGCACTGTTGTTCCACCGCGCCTTTCCTGGCGTAAATTTATCCCATTTGGCGGGTTGGTTACGTTTGGCTTGCTGACTTTGGTCTTCAATGATGCTTTGACCGCATGGTTGACCAGCCTGAATAGCAATTGGCTGTTTCTGATTGCAATCCTGGCGGCAGTGCTGGCCGGAATGGGGCTGGGCGGGCTGATGGAAGTGGTTTTGATTCGACCGCTGTATGTCCGCCCGATTTACCAATTGATGCTGACGCTGGGCATGAGCGCCATCGGCATAGAGATGGTGCGCGCCGTCTGGGGCCGGCCCGAATTCACCATGCCTAAACCGGCTCTGTTTACTGGCTCTGGCCCGGGTTGCCCGGCGGTGACTTTTGCTGATTGGTGGCAGTATCACTGCTCGACCATCCTGGTTTTGGGCGGGCGCGTGCGCGTATATAACGAAATTTTTATCCCCCTGGTGGGGCTGGTCGTGTTGGTGGCAGTCTGGATTTTGCTGCAACGCTCACGGCTTGGCATGGTCATTCGCGCAGGCGTGCAAGACCGGGAAATGGTTGAGGCGCTTGGAATCAACGTGCGGCGTGTTTTTACCCTGGTCTTTGCCCTTGGCGTGGGGCTGGCAGCGCTGGGGGGCGCATTGGCAACGCCTTCGGTCGGCCTTTCCAACCACATGGGCGAGACCGTGATGCTCAATGCGCTGATTGCGCTTGCCATTGGCGGGCTGACCAGCTACCCTGGCGCGGCGATTGGCTCGGTGCTGGTTGGGCTGATTCAACAATTCATCATCAAATATGGGCAAATAGGCATTCCCATTCCGTTCACTGAAATTGTTCTAAAACCCACCCCGCCGATAGTTCCGGCCTCAACCATCCTGCTGATGGTCATCATCCTGCTTCTCATGCCCAACGGTTTGTTAGGAAAGAAGGAATAGCGCACGATGAACCAATCCTTTTTCCGCCAACACCAGGCTTTTCTATTTGCCCTGCTCACGCTGATTCTCTTTCCATTTGTGGTTGGCGTGTTCGAGGGCGCTTCTCTGGAGGCAGTTTGGGCCAATGCCAGTGGCGCCAGCAAATTTATGCAGGGACTCGCCATCGAGATTTTCATCCTGGCCCTCTACGCGCTCAGTTTTGACTTGATTTTTGGTTTTACCGGCCTGCTATCTTTTGGACACAGCATGTTCTTTGCTGTTGGTGCTTATACCACCGGTATTGCGCTCAAGAGTTTTGGGCTGAACCTGTGGCAGACGCTGGGCGTGGTGCTGTTGGCTGCGCTCGCGCAAGCCCTCTTATTCGGAATTGTCCTGCCGCGCGTCAAAGGGATTACTTTTGCTCTGGTCACGCTCGGCATGGCGAGCGTTTTTCACATTCTTGTCATGTCTACCGAATTTGGAGCGTACACTGGCGCGGATGTTGGCTTGCAGGGTGTGGTCGTTCCAGATTTTATCAGCCCGGCCAGTGAACGATTACGGTTGTATTTTGTGACCCTGGCAGTGCTTGTTTTCTTCTACCTGCTTTATCAACGCTTTGTCAGTTCTCCCACCGGGCGAGTTTGCGCTGCCATTCGTGAAAACGAAGCGCGCGCCAAAATGCTTGGCTATAATACCTTTACGTTCAAATTCGCTGCACTGACACTCTCTTCGATTACTGCTGCGCTGGCTGGAACATTACACGCCATCTACCAGCCTATCATCAGCCCAAACACGGCTGGTCTTGGATTCACAGTGACGGCGTTGTTGATTACTTTGATGGGTGGGGTTGGCATGCTCAATGGGGCGCTGGTTGGGGCGCTGGTTTATCGCCTGCTCGATTTTGGCCTGCGCCGTTACCTTGGCGAAAGCGCCAGTTTTATCAACGGGGCAGTCTATGTTCTCTTCGTGCTGTTTATCCCTTATGGAATTGTGGGAACCTGGAGGCTGAAATCGTTTGATGTACAAAAAGGTTGGCAGGAACTGCTTAAGCGCTTTTCGCGCTCATCCCTTTGATGAACTTCGCTAACCATCCAGCGTAAAAAAACAAACCGCCCGGCGTGCAGAATCAGTAATCTGCGTGCCGGGTGGTCTTGTTCTTTAAAGTTTAGCGGAACGCAATTGCGCCGCGAAAAACTATTCTTTCTTGTCCTTCTCGCTGTTTTCTTCGCCGCCTTTGACTGACTCACGGAAGTTGCGAATGGCGCTGCCGAGTTCCCCGGCAATTTTGCTGATGCGCCCGACGCCAAAGAGCAGGATGACAATGATAAGGATAATAATCAATTCGGTAGGGCCAAAATTGGGCATGTAGCCTCCTTTTTGAAGTTCCAACTGCCATGATTGTACCCGAATTTCAGGATGGGAGATGATGGCGAGTTTCTGGCTTTCCTGCGTAAATTGGCCTGGCAGCCTGCTCAAAAAATGGGCGTCTGTTCAATGTCCTGGTCAAATTGTTTCAATTCTTCCTGTTCAGTCTGAATGATTTGCAGAAGGGCAGAGATTTTTTCGGTAACGAGTTGAGGCGCGCGTCCTTTCAGACTGACCACCCCCGTTACCACGCCATCCACTGCGCTTACCGTACCGGTCAACTGCGCCTCGAAGCGCGCGAGCAGGGTGCTGATTCCTTTCAATTGCGCCTGACGGGTCTGGAGCGATTGCAGGGCGGCCTCGAACTCGCGCCGCGCCGCCAGGTCGGCAGTTTCGACGATGTTCTTCTCCAGTTTGGCAACTTCACCGCTAAAGTCACTGCTAATTTGTTGAACTGCCAGGGTGTTATCGAGCGCGCTCATTCGCAGGCAGAGTTGATAAGCGTGTTCCACCAGTTCATCCAGGGCCTGTTCCAACGGCTCCAGCGCGCGGCGTAACGGTGGGCTGGCTTGCGAGAGGGCATTAAACACCGAAAATCGCGCCCGGTCGAGACGGTCGAAGCGAACCTGGTATCGCTGGGCCAGCGGCTGACGGTTTTGACGGATGAAAGTCATTTGCAGGCCGGGGTCGCGGGCAATGACGAAGACCATGACCAGCCACAGGGCGAACCCGATGGGGGCCAGCCACCAGGCTGAACACAGACCGGCGGCAGCCGTCAGTGCGAGCATGGCGAGGTTGACGGGGTTGAACAGGGCGAGGAAGAGCGGAGAGCGAGGCATGGTTTGATGATTCGTTCGTCAAATTTTGATGGGCCGGAGGTGAGGAAAACTAGAAGAAGGTGGCGATTTCATCATAGATTTTCTGAATGTTTTCTGGCGAGCTGTTGTATTGCTTGCCGCCGGTGGGTTCGGCAATTTGTTTCAGAATATCTTCATCTGCGCCGTCACCAAAGGCGATGGTGAAAATCTTGATGGCGTTGCCGCCTTCGCCTGCCGAGGCGTTGATTTGGGTCATCACCTCGTCGAGGCTCTGGGCCGAGGCGGTGTCTTCGCCATCGCTCAAAACGACAATTGCGCGGATGTGGTTGGGGTCGCCGTTGGCGGTCAAATCCTGATAGGCGGTCAGGGTGGCGTCATAGAGCCGGGTATCGCCCTGCTCAAAAATGCCTGAAACGCTATCCAGCACCTTTTGGCGTTTTTCTCCCAGCGGAGAGAGGGGGGTGAGCGTGGAAATTTCTGAACTAAACAGAATAATTCCCAGGCGGTCGCGGTCATCCAATTTTTTGATGAACTCAAGCAGGCTGGCGCGGGCGGTGGTGATTTTTTCGCCTTGCATGCTGCCGGAAATGTCCATCACTACCATCAGGTCGACTGGCTTTTTGCTCTCGCGCCAGAGAGTCTCGATTTTGTTGATGACCGCTGCATCGGGGATTTCGAGGATGGTTTTGGGCTGGGTGATGTCTATGCCGTGTTGAGAATCGAGCGGGGCAGAGAGGGGAATGGAAAGGTCGGCGGGACGGAAGCCGTATTCAAGCGCTTTCAATTGTTGAGGACGGTCGAGCAGGAAGGCCTCGAAAATCCCCGCAGCCTCGCGCTGTTCATCGGTCACCCAGGGGGCGTTCAGTACCACATAGGGGTTGTTCGTCCAGAAGGTGCCTTCTTTGGGGTAAATGGCGACCACTGGAATCTGGGATGATTGCCCGCTCAGGCGTTTGGCTTCCTGAGCGACGATCAGATTTTCATAGACGACTGCCGCGCTCAAGTAGGAAGGCCCGCGCTCGAACATGCGCTCGGCGAAGAAGCCGGTGCTGGTGCCGTAATGAATGATGCTTTTTTCGACGGCGGCCATGAACTCCCGAACCTGAGGGTCTTCCAGGTCGGTTTCAGTCAGGCCGCGTTGTTTTTGGGTGGCTGCGTAGGTTTCGGCAATGATGGAGACGATACCGCTGTTGCTGTAGCCCGGGTGGGTGTGGCCGAATTTGAATTTTCCCCATTCCGGGTGACCGTAGGCGCTCCAGCCTTCTTCGGAAGTGGCCAGGGTGGCAATATCGGCCCAGCCGAGGGCTTTATCGGGCCATCCCAGGGCCTGCGCCATTGGCCGCCACATGGCAATGACCACCGGGCTGAGCACCAGGTCGTTGGGGTTGCCCGTCACCAGGTCGCTTCCGTGCTGTTTGCGCCATTCGGCGTTGGCAAGCGGAAGATAGACCGAAGAGGCCGGGCTCCACACGGTGGGTTGAAGCGTGCCTTCCAAAATGCCGCGTACCGGTTCGATGGAGCCCATTGGGGTGGATTCCACCACAATCAACTTTCCACTCGCGGTTTTGTTGCCTTCCGCGTTGAATTGCTCTACCAGTGGCTCCAGCCATTCTTTCTTTTCCGAACCGTAGACGATGCTGACGGTGACGCTTTGGCCGGGGAGCATGCCCTGTAAGGGCCCACAGGCAGAGAGCGCCAGAGAGAGGATGATGACAATCGAAAAAAATATCCGTTTCATGGTTGCTCCTGATGACGTACACAAAGAGATAAGTACACAAGGAAACCTGTCTACCTGTCTACCTGCTGACATTTCTTGCCCAAAAATCGCGCAAGGTATTCAGCGCGCTGCCTGGCGGCACCTGCACTTCCGGCAGGAATGACAGGTCGGCGCGGAAGCCGTTGGCGGCGTAGCGGTCGAAGGGCGAGCCGGGTTGTTCGAGCGGGATGGAGGTATCTACCGGGCGGTAGCCGTATTGGAGCAGGGCAATTTCCTGGGCGGGTTTGCTCACCAGGTAATCGAGGAAGGCCTGGGCGGCTTTTTTCTGGTCCGTCGTAACCCATTCCGCATCCAGAATGCAGAAGGGATGGTCGCTCCACAGCGTGGCGGGCGGGTAATAAACGCGCAATTCTCCGTAGCGCCCCACGGCATTTTCGGCTTGTTCGATGGCCGTCGATTCATAGACGGCGACGAAGTCGTAGGTGCTGGGGCCATAGGCAATCACTTTTTGCATGAGCGGGCCGGTGCTATGCTCGAACTGCCCAATGCCCGATTCAATTTCCAGGAACCATTGCTGGTAGGCGCTGTCGTTCAGGATGTCGGCAGCGGTCAGGCCGCTGGTTTTGCCGTAATAGCCATACGTCATCAGCAGGATGGTCATGTAACCGCTGTTGGATTTGAGCGGGTCGCTGTGGCCAAATTTGACGTAGCCCCAATCGGGCTGGCCGTAGGCGGCCCAACCCTGCGGGTTGATGAGCGCGTCGTGCAGGTCGCGCCAGAGGGAAGCGCCGGGCTGCTGTCCCCACAGTGTATCGGCCCGCTCTTTCCACGCCACCAGCACCAGCGGAGTGCGCAAGACGGCTCGACAGTGAGCGGTATCTGCCGGGTTGACCAGGCTGCGCCCAAACTGGATGGTGGAAGTATCTTGCAGGGCCGCAATTTGTAACATGCTGGCCGGGCTGATGAGGACCGGCTGACGCTTTCTATCTAACACGGCATTGATGACTTCCCATGACCCCATTTTTTCCAACTCGATTTGAATGGGGTGTCCGTTGACGTTGGCGCCGCTCTGCTCGAAGGCCGGTACGACTTCTTCGAGCCAGGCTTGTTTCTCCGTGGAGTAGAGAACGGTGACGGTAACGGGAGCAGGCGGCGGCAGGAGCAGTTCCCGCAGCGGGGCGTAGGCCGCCGCCCGAAAGGGGGGAATCAACAAGGCGGCCACGAATACGCCGATGGCCGCCATCCCAAACAAAATTAAGAATATCCAGTTAAGACGAGGGGTATACATTCTGTTGCTTCTCCATGCCTGATGATACGCCAGGCTGGAGATTTCGTTGCTTAACGTATTGTTAACGCTTTGACCTAGATGGCATCGGCTTCCCAGCGCGGGCGTGGGCGATAACGCTTGCGGATTTGCTCCAGAACTTGCATGGGCGTATGCAGTAAGCGGCGGGCAATTTTGGCAATGCGTTCGCCGGAGACGCCGCCGTTTTGGATGGGCATCAGGCGGCGCAGTTCGTCTTTATCCAGGTAGGTGTAGGTTTCTTTGCCCAGCGCCAGGGCAACAAAGGTGCAGGTAGATTGTTGGGTCATGACTACGCTGGCATTGGCAATCATGTCATTGACATTGCCGTGCGTGAGAATCAGCGCATCGGGCGCAATGGCTTTGATTTCGCGTGTGGCGCGCTCCACGTTTTCGGTGGGATGCAGTTTGAAAATCATCGGACGGCCTTCGGCGGCTTGCGTGCAGCGGCGCAGGAAGGTCAGGCGGTCATCGCCGCGGTACGTTTCACGGTAGGGCGTGGTGGCAACCAGCACGTAATCACGATGGGGAAAGTCGTTCTTCAGGTGGCGCTGAAGGTTGTCGAAGTTGGGAATGCCCGTGACGGCGATTTTTTCGGCAGGCACGCCCTTACGGATGAAATGGTTGCGGTAGCCTTCGGATGCCACGCAGAAAATATCGTAGGCGTGAGAAAGACCGTTGGTGGCGGTGTTGGCGATGTAGCGCGGCAGGAAGGGAAAGAGTTTCCATAACCGGTAGAGTTTGCCCTCCGGCTCGGTGATGCCTTCCTGCACCAGAAGCAGCCGCTTGCCCCGAATGTTGTTCTGGATAATCAGGTCCGATGAAGTGATGACCAGGTCATATTTGCGGCCTTCGCCGCGCTCGTCTACGGGCAGGTGTTGGTCAGCCAGATATTGCAGGGTATCGCGCCGATGCCGGCCTCCTAAAACGCAAAAATCGAGCAGCCCGGCTTTCGCTGCGAGATGCTCAATTCCATCGGCGTAGTAAGGGGTAAAGTAGCATCGGTATTCGCTCATTTGTTGAGCGACTGCGTGCATTTGAGTCGTCTGGTTGAGTGAACCGCAGATGAATAGGATATTTTGGGGCATATTTACCTCGTCTCCTGCATTGTAGTCAGCACAGGTTAACCCTTGTAAAACAAAAAATTAAAGTCTGGTAAACAAAAGTTTGTTTTCAAAACATTAACATAACTTTCCAGGCGCGTTAACTGTGTTCGATTACACTACCATTGCCTGCGTATTGCCCCCATTCCGACACGAGGCCGTTTATGTCTACTTTGCTTAATGATGATTTCCAGATACCGGTCTGTATCGCCGATCTACCTGCGCATGATTTCCAGGTTTCGCCCGAAACTCTGACAGAAAATGTTGTGGAAACATTGGAGCTTATCCCCGACTTGCCGGGGGTTTTGATTATCAAAAATCGTCAATTGATAGGGTTTCTCACCAGGTTAAAGCTCTTTGAGCGCCTGGGGCATCGTTACGGGGTCGAATTGTTCATGCGCAAGCCGATTTTAGAGCTGAACCGAGTCATGCAGACTCGAGTAGAACCATTGTCTGGTAGTTTGCGCGTGGAGGAAGCCGTTCGGCATGCTTTGAAGCGCTCCCCTGCGGATATTTACGACCCCATTGTGATGAAACTCCGCAATGGCATGTTCCGAATTCTCGATATGAACGTGTTGTTGCTGGCCCAATCGAAGACGGTCACGAACCTGAGCAATGTAGTCGGAAAGTTGGGGCAAATCGATGCCCTGATTTACCAGGATTGGGACAAAGCAGAGATTTTGGGGCGCATCTTGCGCCTGTTGGGTCAGGTGGTTCCTTATCACCAGGCCCACGTTCTTGTTTTGCGGGGCGGGCAAATTGACCTGGTCGCCTCGCATGGCGACCGGGCCAGCCAGGGGCTTGACTTCAGCAATCTGCAATCTAATAGCATCTATCAGATGATGCTCAGGCACCGTCAGGCAATTTACCTGCCCGATACCAGCCATGTTCCAGCCTGGCACGGATTAGAAGCGTTAGGGCAACCAGCCTCCTGGCTGGGCGTGCCGCTCCTGAATGAGGAGGCGATGTTTTGCGGTTTCCTGTCGCTTGGCCGAAACGTGGACAGTCCTTTTACTTTTGATGAAAAACAAACCTGTCAGGCATTCGCGCAACGCATGGCTCAGGTTTTGTTGAAAAGAGAAAAAAAGAATAGCGTTCTGATGCACCATGATTTTTCTATGGGGATGACGATGAAAATGATGACATTTGCCGAAGCGGAAGGCGTTTATTGATGCACATTCTTGTTACAAACGATGATGGAGTAACTGCCCCCGGTTTGTTGGCGTTGGCGCAGGCCATGCGCGCCCTGCCCGAAGTAAAAGTCAGCATCCTGGCTCCTGACCGAAATTGGTCGGGCAGTGGGCATGTCAAAACGCTCGAACGCCCGTTGCGGGTGCGCGATGTAACTCTGGCGGATGGTTCGACCGCTTTCGCCAGCGATGGTGCGCCTTCGGACTGCGTGGCGCTGGCGTTGTTGGGATTCTTTGAAGAGAAAATAGACCTGGTGGTTTCGGGCATTAACCCGATGCATAACCTGGGGCATGATGTCACCTATTCCGGCACGGTCACGGCGGCGATGGAAGCCGTCATTTGGGATACGCCTGGCATTGCCTTTTCCCTGGGGTCGCTCGACAACCACCTGGGCGCGCTGGATTACACTGCCGCGGCCCAAATTGCCCGGCGCGTGGTCAGCACTGCCCTCGAACACCGCCTGCCGTCTGGCATGTTGCTGAACATCAACATTCCCTACTTAACCGCCGAAGAAATTAAGGGAATTCGCATTACCCGCCAGGGATTGCGCGTGTACCGCGACCGACTGGATAAGCGCATGGACCCGCGCGGCAAACCATATTACTGGATTGGCGGCGATTCGCCGACCGGCACGCCCGAAGAAGGCACAGACGTGGGCGCAATTGCGGCAGGCTACGTCTCCATTACCCCTATCCAACTTGACCTGACCATGTACAGCGCGATTCCTACTCTGGGGGATTGGGATTGGAAGTCATAACGCGGCGTTCATTCTGCGTTGTGGCGCGCGGCATTGCGGCAAAAAACATGAAATTCCTCCCTGCCAGGCTGCCCAATTGGGTGTACACTCTAAAGCATGGAGGTGCAATGAATATTGCCGCAATTGATGTCGGTTCTAACGCCATCCGCATGGTGGTTGCGCGTCCCAATAGCGCGGGCGGCCTGGAGATACTCGAATCGACCCGCTTGCCGGTGCGCCTGGGGCAGGATGCCTTTACCAGCGGTCAACTCAGCGAATCGATTATGCAGGCGGCGGTGGATGCCTTTCTGCGCTTCAGAACGATTGCCGACCAGTTTGGCGTGGGGCAGATGCGGGCGGTTGCTACTTCGGCTTTGCGCGAAGCGGAGAACGGAGAATTGCTCATTGACCGAATCGCTCGTCAGACGGGCATCCAGGTTGAAATTATCAGCGGGGAAGAAGAAGCGCGGCTCATTCACCTGGGAGTATCTAAAGCGCTGGATTTAAGCGATAAACGCGCCGTTCTGATTGATGTCGGCGGCGGCAGCGTAGAAGTGACCATCGCGCGCGGCGATGAAATTCTTTCCTCCGAGAGTTACCCGATGGGAACCGTGCGCCTGTTGCAGCGCCTGGGGGCGAACGGAGGCCTGCCGAGTCTCAAATTGATGCAGGAATATACCGAATCGGCCCGGCGGCGCATTGACCGCGAGTTGGGCGGCCAAAAAGTGGATTTGTGCGCTGGCACGGGGGGCAATCTCGAAGAAATGGGCTTGTTGCGCAAACGCCTGTTCAAGCGCGATTCGAGCGACCTGATTACCCTGGATGAACTGAATGCCCTCATCGAAAAACTGGGCGAGATGACGGTGGAAGAGCGCATGAAGAAGCTTGACCTGCGCCCCGACCGGGCGGATGTCTTGTTGCCTGCCTGCATGGTCGTTCACATGATTGCCCGCGAAGCGCGCGCCAGGGAAGTCAAAATCCCCGGCGTGGGACTGAAAGACGGCGTTTTGTGGGATATGCTGCCGCTGGCTCTGGGGCCGCGCCTGCCGCGCCGTGAACAGGTTCTTAACGCCGCCATGCGTCTGGGGCAAAAATACCTGTTCGATGTCGAACACGCCTCCCACGTCTCGCGCCTGGCCGGGCGAATTTTTGACCAGACTCTTTCACTGCACGGCCTCGATGAGAGCGACCGATTGCTGCTCGAAGTGGCGGCTTTGCTGCACGATATTGGGCATTTCATTAATACCATTGACCATGACCAGCACGGTTACTATATTCTCAAACATTCGCCGCTCATGGGATTGGAACCGCCTCAGCAAGAGGTGGTCGCCAATCTGATTCGTTTTCACCGCAAGACTTCTCCCTCCACGCAAGAAGAGTCTTTTAAAGCCTTGCCACCTCGCGCGCGGATGACGGTTCTCAAACTATGCGCCATCCTGCGCCTGGCTGATGCCCTGGAAATCAGTCATGCCGCCCGGCTGCGCGATGTGACCATCGAAAAAAGTGGCGGTCGTTGGCAGGTTTTGTTGCGCGGACAGGGCGAGATGATGCTCGAAAAGTGGTCGTTTGAAAAGCGCAAGGGCTTGTTCCAGGATGTCTTTGGGGTCAGGCTGGAGATTATCTAGCGCAAGTGGAATATCTTGCGCCACGCAAGGAGCAGAAAAAATGAACCTTTACATTATTCGTCATGCCATCGCCGTAGAACCTGGCACGCCGGGATACGAAGATGACAGTTTGCGTCCGTTGACCGGCAAAGGCGGCGAGAAAATGACCAACATCGCGCGTGGTCTCAAATCGCTTGGCGTGCGTTTCGACCTGGTACTTTCCAGCCCGTACGCGCGCGCCCTTGAAACGGCCAGGATTCTGCTCAAAGTGATGAAAATGGGGAAAGAATCGCTGGTTATTACGGAACATCTGGCCCCGATGGGCTTTCCAGAACAGGTGATAGGCCAAATTAACGAAAACTACTCCAGCCTGGATAGTGTTGCTGTTGTAGGGCATGAACCCAACCTGAGCGCGCTCATCAGCCTGCTGGTCGCAGGAGATATTGCGCTTTCTATTAATATGCGTAAAGGCGGCGTGTGTTGCCTGAGCGCCGAAAACCTGCTCCACGAACGCCGCGCGACCCTCGAATGGCTGATGATGCCCAAGCACCTGGTTGCGCTAGGGGAGATGGATTGATGGAGAAAAAAACAACGAGCCGTGGCCAGCCAATACCACGGCTCGTTGACTTTATTATTAAGGTTCGCTCATGGTTTTAATCTACACCCAATGCCAAAGAAGATAACCCTTCATCGCAAGGAAATTTATGCCAGCGGTGGTTTTACTTTTGTCCCAGTGCCGCTTCGATGAGTTTTTGCACTTTTGGCGCAATGCTGGATGGGTCGGGGTGCAGGCCCTCTACCAGCAGGGCGCTGTCGTAGATTTGTTCGATGACCAGCGTTTGCAGCTCTGAATCGGCGGGCATTGCCAGCAGGCTTTTCAAAATCGAATGCGAGGGGTTGAGTTCCAGGATTTTCTTGGGGGCTTCGTAGTCTTTGCCCAGATATTTATACACGCGCTGTAGTTCAGGGTTGAGCGCGCCCTCCGGGTCTACCAACCGCGCTACCGATTGCGCGAGTCGCTGGCTGGCGCGCACATCGGTCACCCGCTCGCCCAAAACGGCTTTGAAGCGTTCAATTAACCGGCCAAAATCGGCTTCGGGGATTTTCTCTGGCTCTGGCTGTCCTTCTTTGGGCGTTGTTTGGGGCGTTTCGATGTTGGCCTGAGCCACGTTCTTCAACTCATAATCTTTGTACTTATGCAGTCCCATCAGCATGAAAGAGTCGATGGGTTCGGTGAGCAGCAACACTTCCAGTCTCTGGGTTTGGAAGGTCTCCAGGTGCGGGCTGCGCAAGACCGATTTGGGGTCTTCACCGACGATGTAGTAGATGAATTTCTGGCCTTCTTTCATCCGAGCGGCGTAGTCTTCCAGGGATGACCAGGTTTCGGGCTGCAGATTGGTCTTGAAGCGCAAAAGGGGCAGCACTTTGTCGCTTTCCGCCGGGCTGGTGGCTACGCCTTGCTTCAGGTATCCGCCGAACTCTTTCCAGAAGGTTGCATATTTTTCGGCGTCGTTTTTCGCAAAGGTTTCCAATTCTTTAATGACCTGGCCGGTCAACACTTTCTTCAGGCGCGGCATCAGGCCGCTCGATTGAACCGTCTCGCGCGAGACATTGAGCGGCAGGTCTTCGGAATCAACCACGCCTTGCACAAAGCGCAGGTATTCGGGCAACAGGTCTTTGTTGTATTCATCAATCAGGATGTTGCGCGAATACAGTTTGAGACCATCGTCTTTGCGCAACGAGAGTACGCCGCGCTCGCCCTTGCCAGGGATGTAGAGCAGGGCATACAACTGCACCGGGGCATCGGTCACAAAATGAATGGTCAGCAGCGGTTCTTCGAATTCCAGCGTTAACTGACGGTAAAAGTCAGTATACTGCGTTTCGCCGATGTCCGATTTGGGCGTACGCCAGAGTGAAGTTTGTTTGTTCACCGGTTTTTCATCGGCGCCGATGTAAATGGGGAAACTGATGTAGTCGGAATGTTTGTGGATGATATTCTTGAGCCGATATTCGTCGGCAAATTCGGCAGCATCTTCCTTAAGGATGATTTTGATTTCAGTGCCGCGCTCAGGCTTTTCTGCCGCTTCGACCTGATAGTTATCGTCGCCCGTGCAAATCCATCTGACGGCCTCGGCATCTCGTTTGTGCGAGCGGGATGTCACCCGAACAGATTCGGCCACCATGAAAACGGAGTAGAAGCCGACCCCGAACTGCCCTATCAGCCCGGATGAGTCGAAATTTTTTTGTTTGGCGGCTTCCAGGAATCGCCGCGCGCCCGATTGGGCAATGGTGCCGAGGTGGTCAATGATTTCCTCGCGCGTCATGCCGATGCCGGTATCGGTAATGGTGATGGCACGGGCGTCTTTATCGATGGTGATGTGGATTTTCAGTTCTGCTTCGGGGTCGAGTACATCCTGGTTGGTGAGCATCTCGAAGCGCAGGCGGTTGAGGGCGTCCGATGCGTTGGAGAGTAGCTCGCGCAGGAAGACTTCGCGGTCTTTGTAGAGGGAGTGGATGAGGATATGTAGCAGTTGCCGGGTTTCGGCTTTAAAGGTGAAGGTTTCGGTCATGGACATCTCCTCAGGCTGGTGAATGTGGGTTGGGCAGGAAAGATTGTCGGTGGTATTGGACGGACAAGGTTTTTGTTGGAGTTGAGTTCGTTTAACGGGAGCAGGTTGGTGCCGGGTGGTAAGATTTTCCAAAAAATCGCATCCATTTTATATCGAATGCGTTTGTCTTTGGCAAGAGTTTTGTTAGAGGAATATCAACGCTCGCTTGCCATGCTTTGTCCAATGCCATATAATCACCCCGCTTTGTATTTCTGTTGTAAAGGAGATGGACAGTGACAGACCAGTGTTATTATGCCGCCGTGGTGGGCGCGGGCCCGGCGGGGATGTATGCCGCCCGTGAGCTGGCGCGCAATGGCGTGCGGGTGGTGCTTTTCAATCGCGATATCAAGCCTGGCGGTTTGGCTGAATATGGGATTTACCCCGATAAGCATACTATGAAGCGCGGCTTGCGCCAGCAGTTCCACCAGGTGTTGGATACGCCCGGCCTGACCTATTGCGGAAATGTTACCATTGGGGCGAAGGGTGACCTGACGTTGGATGACCTGCGTGGGTTGGGTTTTCAGGCCATACTGGTGTGCGCTGGGGCGCAGGGCATTAAGTGGTTGGGGATCCCGGGCGAGGCGCTCAATGGCGTGTATCATGCCAAGGGGCCTGTGTATCACTACAACTTGCTGCCGCCATATACGCAGAAGGTTTTCAATTTTGGCAAACGGGTGGCGATTGTGGGAGCGGGGAATGTGATGCTCGATATTACCCGCTATTTGACGCGCCGTCTGCAGGTGGACGAGGTGATTGCGCTGGTGCGGCGCGGCCCGCTGGAAGTCAAGTTTGACCGCAAAGAGTTGGAACATGTGGCTGCGTATCTCGATTTGGACGATTTTGAGGCTGAGATGGAACGCATTCGCCCACACCTGGATGCGATTGGGCAGGATGTGCAGGCGGCCAAAGAGAATATCCTGGCGGCCCTGCCCAAAGCGGAGCGGCCCAGTTCGCGCTCGCGCTTCCGTTTGCAGTTCCTGGTTTCTCCAAGCCGCGTGTTAGGTGAACAAAAAGCCGAAGGGCTGGAGTTGGAAGAGAATATCCTGACGGTAGATAAAAATGGCGTGGTGAAAGCGCGCGGCACGGGCAAGTTCCGCGAAATGATGGTGGATTCGGTGGTGTTTGCCGTGGGTGACCGGGTGGACCAGGATTTTGGGCTACCGGTTTCTTCTTCAGAATTTGCCAAGAACCCCGCGCCGCGTTTTCCGGTCGATGATATTTCGTATGAGGCTTATGACCCAGGTGCGGATGCGATTATCCCGGATGTTTTTGTGGCCGGTTGGAGCCGCCAGGCCAGTACCGGGCTGGTAGGTTATGCCCGTAAGGATGGGGTGAATGGCGCGAAGGCGGTCTGGCAATATCTGCAGACGCTGCAGCCAACCCGCCCTGATGAGGCTGCCTTAACGGCGCGTTTGAAGGCGATTGGAAAGCCGGTTGTTCATTTACCCGACATTCGTAAGCTGGCAGAAATTGAAGATGAAATTGCACGAGAACGTGGTTTGGAAACGTTCAAATTCGGCACAAATGAAGAAATGCTCGAAAGAATTATGTCGATTGGATGAGACGCGATAAAAAAGAGCCGGGGAAGATGCCCGGCTCTTTTTTTGTTGGTGGTTTACTTTTTCATTTGAGCAAGTTGCTCATCCAGGTTGGCGTTGGCGTCGGTGTTCAGTTTTTCCAGGGTGCTGGCTACATCGGCGCCGTCAACAATGGCGGCCATGGCTTCTTCGGCCATTACGCGCACAAAGTCATAGCCGGGCGTGGGTGGTTCAAATTTGGCATATTTGAGCAGGTCAAAGGCGGTTTTGTAGGAGGGTTGTTCGGCAAAGTAATCGCTCAATCCTTCGGCCACGCTGGCGCGCACGGGAAAATACTGGCTTGCTTTCGCCCATTTGGCCTGAACTTCGGGGCTGGTGTAGTATTTCAGGAACAACCAGGCTGCCAGCTCTCGTTCGGGCGTGCTTTTAGGAATAGATACGCTTGCGCCATAGACGTTAAGCACCGGGTCTTTGGTGGTATGTGGCAGTGCGGCGACATCCCATGCAAATTTCGCGCCTTCATCGACAGCGCTCTTGTAGAAGGGCAAGCCGGAGGAAGAGCCAACGGTGAAGAGCACTTTGCCAGCGCCGAAGTCGGTCTGGTCACCGTAGTCTTCAGTGACGAGGCTGGCGCAGCCGGACTTGAACAGGTCTTGCAGGAAGGTCATGGCTTGTTGAGCGGCCTCGCTGTTGTAGGTGTAGCGGCCGGTTTTCGCATCATACACGTCTCCGCCAAATGCAAAGGTCCATGAAGCAAGGCGGGATGCGTCAATGCTCAGCTCGTAGCCAATGCTGCCTTCGGCAGTGGCCTTGCTGAAGGGCTGCTGGGCGGCTTTGCAGGCCATTTCTTTGAATTCTTCGGGGGTTTGGGGCGGCGCATCGTAGCCCAATTCTTTGAGCCAGTCTACGTTGTAGTACATCACTTCGGACGAGCGGTTGGGCGCCAATGCCAGGCGGGCGTTATTAAAGTTGGGGAAGACATCCTGGGCAAAGAATCCCGGGAAGAAATCTCGCTGGTCTTTGATGCTCAACCCCCACTTGGGGCTTTTGACGAGGCTGTTCATATCCACCAGGGCATCGGCCAGCTGATATGTGGCTGCCTGGTTCTGGTAGGCCACAACCAAATCGGGCACATCGGGGGTGTTGAGGATAGGTAACATCTTGTTGAAGATGTCGCCATACGAACCCTGATATTCGGCCACTACTGTGATGCCATATTCGTTGGTCTTGTTAAATTCATCCACGATTTCTTGCAGGGCCTGTTCCCGGCCTTTGGTGTGCTGATGCCAGAAGGTGATGGTTTGACCGTTCGGCTCCACTTTGAACCAGGGGTCGCTTGGTTCTGGCAATTGTGCCAATTGCTCGGCGAGGCTTTGATTGGCCTTTTTGTTGGTTTCTTCCAGGGTACTGGCTACATCGGCGCCATCGGCAATGGCGGCCATGGCTTCTTCAATCATGTCACGGGCAAAGTCGTAGCCAGGGACGGGCGGCTCAAAGTGACTGTATTTGAGCAGGTCGAAAGCGGTTTTGTAGGCAGGCTGCTCGGCGAAGTAATCGCTCAGTCCTTCGGCCACGCTGGCGCGTACCGGGAAGTATTGGCTTGCTTTTGCCCATTTGGCCTGGACTTCGGGGCTGGTGTAGTATTTCAGGAACAGCCAGGCTGCTAATTCCTCTTCGGGGGAATTTTTAGGAATAGAAACGCTTGCGCCATACACATTCAAAATGGGGTCGGCTGTGGTGTGTGGCAATGCTGCAACGCTCCAGTTGAATTGGGCACCAGAATCCACTGCGCTTTTGTAGAAGGGCAGGCCGGAGGAAGAGCCAATGGTGAAGAGCACTTTGCCAGCGCCGAAGTCGGTCTGGTCACCGTATTGTTCCGTGACGAGGCTGGCGCAGCCGGACTTGAACAGGTCTTGCAAGAAAGTCATCGCTTTTTGCCCGGCTTCGCTGTTGTACGTGTATTGATTGTTTTTGTAATCATAGATGTCACCGCCGAACGCAAAGGTCCACGAAGCAAAGCGGGATGCGTCAATGCTCAGCTCGTAGCCAATGCTGCCTTCGGCAGTGGCTTTGCTGAAGGGCTGCTGGGCGGCTTTGCAGGCCATTTCTTTGAATTCTTCGGGGGTTTGGGGCGGCGCATCGTAGCCCAATTCTTTGAGCCAGTCTACGTTGTAGTACATCACTTCGGATGAGCGGTTGGGCGGGAAGGCCAGGCGGGCATTATCGAAATTGGGGAAGATGTCTTGTTCAAAAAAGCCGGGGAAGAAATCGGCCTGTTCTTCTGGGCTCAGACCCCATTTGGGGCTGTTGACCAGGCTGTTCATGTCCACCAGGGCGTTGGCCAACTGATAGGTGGCTGCCTGGTTCTGGTAGGCCACAACCAGTTCTGGCGCATCGGGCGTGTTCATAAAGGTCAACATCTTGTTGAAGATGTTGCAGCGGGACCGCAGGCGCTCAGGATGAATGCCATCATGAGCAGAGTGGCTAACAACGTGAACCAGATGGATTTTGTTTTCATTTGATTTCTCCTCTCATAGCAAAGTGAACCGATGGAGCAGGTTTTGAAGCCAATTTTGGGGTGTAAGCGGATGTCTTTTTTTGGGTAATTGACCTATCCTTTCAGTCCTGTGGTGGCAATGCCCTCCGTAAATTGTTTTTGGGTGAAGAAATACATGACCAGTATGGGGATGACGGTGATGACTGCGCCTGCCATTAACAATTGAGTTTCGGGCCCGGCTTCGTTCACAAAAGTCCATAGCCCGACCATCAAAGGCCGCCAGGTATCTTTGGTTGTCACCAAAAGAGGCCATAAGAAGGCGTTCCAGGCGCCAATGAAGCCAAAGGTAATCACTGTCATAATGGGCGCTTTGCTGAGCGGCAAAACAATTTGCCACAGAAAGCGCAAGTGACCTGCGCCATCCAGCCGCGCCGCATCCCATAATTCATCGGGAATTTTGATGAAGAATTGCCGCAGCAAAAAAATGCTGAACGCGTTTGCCATAAATGGCACCGTCAGCGCCGGCAGTTGGTTCAGCCAGGAGCCTTTCCATTCTGGCAACCCCGGGAGTGGGATGATGCTGCCGCGAATTAACAGGAAGTTGGGAATCATCGTCACCGATTCGGGAATCATCATCGTCGCCAACAAAACTGCAAAGATAAAATCACGGCCAGCGAACCTGATGCGCGCAAAGGCATAACCGGCCAGAATGGATGTGAACAATAGCCCGACCAGTGTGACAGCGGTCATAACCACGCTGTTGATGAAGTATTTCGCAAATTTAGCCTCTTGCCATGCGATGGCATAGTTTTCCCAGCGTGGAACTTCAGGAAGCCATTGGCGGTTAATCGTTTCTCCGAGGGTCATCAAGGAGGTGGAAATCATCCAGAAAAAAGGTAGAACTGCAATGATTGCGCCCACAATCAACACTGAGTAAACCACAACCTTTTGCCAATTGCGGAGCGGCTTTGCGGTAGTGGGGGTGGTAGAGATTTCAGGCAGACTATCCATAGAACACCTTTTCTCCAAAAACTTTGTTTTGCACCATCGTCAATGCCAGGATAATCAAAAAAAGCAAAATTGCTTGCGCGGTGGCATAGCCGTACTGATTCGATTTATAGAAAGTGTCAAAAATTTGCACGCTGGCAACGTTGACTGTGCCAAGTGCTGAAGGCACGCGCATGACATAGATGTGATTGAACGCCTTAAAGGTGCCAATAAAAGCAATTAACGCCAGGTAAAACGTGACCGGTGATAACAAGGGTAGGGTGATATAGCGAAAAGACTGCCATGAATTGGCCCCATCAATCTCAGCGGCTTCATATAACTCGCCTGGAATGGAGCCTAACCCAGCCAGAAAAATCACTGTGTTGTATCCAACATATGTCCAAATCCCAAAAAAGATGATAGAGACCAGCGCCATGCTTGGGCCTGCCAGCAGGCCTTCCAGTTCTGTGCCAAACAGAATGTTGATAAATGGCTTTGGCTCAAAAAGCCACTTTTGCGGTTCTATGCCGAAAATGCTCAAAATCTGGTTGACAAGCGCGGTTTCACGCGGGCTGAAAAGGGTGCGAAAGACCACCGCGCTCGCAACCGTTGGCGTGATGTAAGGGAGAAAATACAACATGCGGAAAAATTCTTTGCCTCGCAGGTTTTGAAAAAGCACATACGCCAACAAAAGCGCAATTCCCAGTTCTGCCGGAACCGTTCCCAGCGCGTAAAATACGGTGAGCGGTAATGACTCCAGAAAGCGCGCATCTCCCGTCAGCATCATCCGCGCCCAGCCGTCTGAAATGACCCATCCTGCTGCTATTAGCAGGAATGCCACCATCAGACCAAAGATGAGACTGCGGTTACTGTTCGATTTATTAAATGCATTTTGCCAAAACCAATAAGCAATGCCAATTAAGACAAACCCAATGACAAAGATTGTCAGCCCGAGCCAATCCCCAATTGCTTTTTCATAGTTTGCCAGACCATGAAAAGCGCCCTTCCGTACATTCCAGTTGAAGAGACTCATGTAAAACGCATAGGCAATTGGAAATAGACCGAACAAGCCAATCAGCAACACGGCTGGAAAAACGAAAATATAACCGGTGAGTTGCTCTTTAATATCTATCCAGCGCCAATTTCCGAGTCGCAGAGTTCTTGGGAGTGGGGTAGTCATAGGTATCCTGTATCGCCTCCAAAGGAATGCAGACCAATTTACTCACAATCAGGCGGTTTGGTGGTTAACCTGATGTGAACGCTTGGTTAACATTTGGGATAGGGTCGGTTATGCACATAATTATTATAAGCCAACCGCCACTATCTGCATCGTGCGCCCTTGCGCAAAATAGCGCCCTGCAGCGGATGGTGAGCCAGGAAGGGTGAGTTTTACGGCTTTTTATCCGCTGGTGTGAGTAAGACCTGTGGGGGACTAGGAAACGCTACCATCATGCGTATACTAAAAATCAGATAATTCGAACGCTCAGTGCTGTGCAATGAGTTTGTAAGGATTGCGTAAAGCCCCTGTAAGGAACAAAAATCAAAAGTTGGTGTTTGATTAAGCAAAATATGGAACTAAACCGCATCCTTAATCGTTATATGTTCATCAACACGACCCTAAAAGGAGGTACCCATGACCCCATACGAAATTGCCGTTCTGTTTCTGGTAGTCGGTTTGTTCGTCATAATCGGTCTCCTGCCGCTGTTTACCAGCCAGGAAGACAGCTCTCTGATAGAGCGACACGAGTGATAATGATGGACATTGCTCACACCCCCTGAAGGCGACCGCGTGTAAAAAACGGTCGCCTTCAATGTTTAATATTCATTCCATCGTTTGCGTACCAGATATCCATCCATCACGCTTTTTCTGCCTTCTTCACTAACCAATTTTCCCCCGAGCCAAAGAAAATCATTCCTGCCAGGCTTATCCAGCTTGCCCAACCGCCCAAAAGGGTGGTGAATCAAAACTGGCACAAAACTGACCAGCGCCAATGGCCAGATTTCGTAAGGCGGAAAGGCTAATATAAAAGCCAGTCCACCGAGAACAGCCAGAGTCAGGCCAAGCAAGATACGCAGAGGGGCGGGCAAACGCAGGGCGTTCTTGTTTTATCCAATCGTAGGCAATTTGTGTTCTCGTTTTTTATCGCTTCAAGGGCTTGTTCTGGCCAGCGGTTTTGCGCTATGGCGCTGGCAACTCCATAATCAACGGTTAAGAGCCAAAAGAAGCGGTTGCGCGGGTTATCTTCACTCATCGCCTCGCGATTATCTTCTGGGATATGGCTGAATTTTTTCAGGCGATGGCGCTGCATGGCCAGTTGATGCTCGAGCAATCCAATCATTTTGTCATCGCTCAAATTCCTGGCAAAAAAGACCTGAATCAGCCAGGCCAGGCGAATTTCGTTCGGCGGATAGGGGGCGAGCCAGCGAAACAATTCTTGTAGTCCGGTTTCGGTGATGCTATATATCTTGCGCGGCGGACGCGGTTCCTGTGGGATGGTTTCGACGTTTAGCCAGCCCTCGGCCTCCATCCGTCCCAGGATTTTGTAAATCTGGCTCTGCGCGGCGGGCCAGGAGTGTGATACCGAACTATGATGTCCTGTTGTTTCAATCGACAAAAAAACCTCGCGCCAGCGAGGGCGAAATCTTGACATTGAGATTACGACTGTTCACCCAGGGCTGCTTCTATTGCTCTCGCCATCTCTCTGGCTTTTTCAGGCGCGTTGCCCACATGATGGGTGTAATCCATCCATGCGCGAATCTGTTCTGAAGATAAAAACTGCAGGATATGTGCGTCTTTGGAGAGATTTTCAACCAGTGGGTTGGGTTCGCCGCTTCGAATGGCATCCCAGGCGGTCATGGAGTGCGCGCGGATGATTTCGTGCATTTCCTGGCGGTTGGCTCCGGCGCGCACAGCGGCCATCAGAATCCGCTCGGTAGCAGCGAAAGGCCCATAAATATCCAGGTTGCGCCGAATGGCTTGTTCGTTAATGCGCAGGCCGGTCACGATTTCACGCAGGGTGTGGAGCATTTCATCGGCGGCAAGGAAGGCTTCGGGCAGAATGGTACGGCGATTTGCCGAATCATCGAGAGTGCGCTCGAGCAGGCTGTGAGCGGCGTTATCCCAGGCGATGCGCGGCAGTTGCGCCAGATAGCGGCCCAACGAGTCAATTTTTTCGGCCCGAATGGGGTTTCGCTTGAAGGGCATCGCCGAGGAGCCAACCTGTTTGCTGCCAAATGGTTCGCTTAACTCGCCAATCGGTGGGGATTGCAGCAAGCGCAGGTCAAAGGCCATTTTGTAGAGCGATTGCGCCAACCCCGCCAATATTGAAAGTACGCTGTAATCTTGCTTACGCGGGTAGGTCTGCGTAGCCACCGGGTAAAAGGGCAAATCCAGTTTTTCGCTCAGAAGTTGCTCAAATGCGGCCAGGTTTTCCGCCCCGAGCAGTTCGGCATAGCTGGCAGAAGTTCCAACGGCGCCCTTAAACCCTTTGCCGCGAATGTTTTTGCGAGCGGTTTGTAGATTTTGATAATCTTCCAGTAAGTCTTGGGCATATTGCCCCAGGCGATAGCCAAGCGTAGACGGTTCGGCAGGTTGAATGTGGGTAAAGGCAATAAGCGGAGTATCAGCCTGTTCCATGAGATGCCGGTGCAGCGCGCGGAGCAGTTCGCGCAGGCCATCCATCGTCAGGTCAAGGCTCTCGCGCAGCCGCAAGGCGTCAGCGTTGTCTTCTACATCCATAGATGTGGCGCCAAAATGGATGATTCCGCCGCCCATTTGGGCTTGTTCGGCAAAGACGCGCACTTCAGCCATCAGGTCGTGGTGAATTTCGGCTTCAATTTGGAGCGCGCGCGGCAGATTGATTTCTTCCGCATGAGCGCGCAAGTCGGCGGCCTGTTCCGGGCGAACGAGGCCATATTCGGCCTGCGTTTCGGCGAGCGCAACCCAAATTTTGCGCCACAATAAACGTTTGCGGTGCTCAGACCAGATTTGGCGCATGGCCAGGCTGCCATATCGCCAGGAAAAAGGGGATTGATAGGTCGTGAAATCGGTCATAGATGCAGGCATTTTACCACTGGCGCGCAAATGGTCAGCGATGTGTAATTGACGCGCCGATGGGCCAATGGTAAGATGATTTTATCAAGATTACTTATCGTGGAGTCGGGCATGCCAATCGAAGTCCAGTTATTTACGATGGATTATGTCATTCGGGGTCAGGTTGAAAATGACGGAGAGCGACTAACGGATGTCCTGAACTTAAAAAACGAACAGGGTCTGGTTTTGCTTGATGCTCAATCTGCCAGCCTGCATACGTTGGGAAAAACCCCGCCGGTTCGCATGGCGAAGACGCGCGTAGAAAAAAATGCCATCACCATGGCCATTCCCATTCAGCGTGACTTGACGCATAAAAGCATCTTTCGCAAGGCCAATCGTCTGGCTTTTGATGTAGTGGTGCTGATGCCGCAATTTCAAATTCAGGGCGTTATTCATCTCACCGAGCGCATCGACCCTCGCAAGGGGTTTACCATGCGCCCCGAAGATTTCATCCCGCTTACCGAGGCTGTACTGACCTTTGCTCCTAACCCGCAAATGGTCATGCGCGTTGATACCGTGGTTTTCAACAAAAAACAGATGCTGATGGTTGCGGAGTTGCGCGCCCGCGTTGGGCCGCTCAACCCACTGACCGGCCAGCCGCCTTCACAGTCTGGCGGGTAAAGGGGATGGAGCGGATGTCCAAGCGTGGATTGACCTTTCATAAGCGGTTGATGAATGCCGCCGGAACGCTTGGATTCGCGCCGGATACCCGCTTGCCGTTAAACTGGGCGGATTTTGGAGCCTTCATCACCAACCCGTTAAGCCTGCGCCCGCGCCGCCCTGCCGTTGAACCGGCTTTAATCGAGCATCCGGGCGGGTTCTTGCTTCATAGCGGATTGCCCAATCCTGGTTTTTCTCAGGTGCTTAAACAGTATGCCGCCAAATGGGAGCGCGCCAGTCTGCCGGTCATTGTCCACCTGATGGCCGACCGCCCCGAAGAAACCCAACGCATGACCCGCCATCTGGAAAACATCGAAAATGTCATGGCGGTCGAGTTGGGCTTTGCGCCCCTCCTGGCCGACGACATCATTCTGCTTGCGGTGGAAATGTCGGCGGGCGAATTGCCGCTCATGGTCAATTTGCCTTGGGAACAAGTGTTGTGTTTGGGGCCGAAAGTATTGGCGGCGGGCGCCGACGCCATTAGTCTGGCGCCGCCGCGCGGCGCGCTGATGGTTCCGGGAGGCGACGTGGTTCATGGTCGGTTGTTTGGCCCGGCGCTGCTGGCGCAATCACTTTTTCTAACGCACCAGGCTGCTCGAGCCGGTTTGCCGGTCATTGGCGGCTGTGGGGTTTATTCCCAGGCCGATGTTGATGTAATGCTGAATCATGGGGCATTGGCCGTGCAGGTGGATGCTGTTTTATGGCGGGGCGGATTTAACTGAACCAGAATCGTTTATCTTGATTGAAGCGCAGGGCATATTCCCTGGCAATATAAGCGACGCGTTGAATCAAAGTTTCTTGCGATTTTGTATCTGATATCCACAAAGAGAAAGTTGCAATGTAACTTGCCAGGAAATATCCTTCCAGCAGTCGTTCATAGCCGGGAGGCAAGGGTACAAATTTCGTGTACTGTTCAATAAAAATGGGGTGAAAGATGGTTCTTACATTCGAAAGGCAAGTCGCCAGGTCGTAGGCGAAATGCCCAAACCCGCACATCGAAAAATCAATGAGACGAACCTGCCCCTCATGAAACAGAAAGTTGCCCCGATGCAGGTCGCCGTGCAATAATCCCCAGGTTGGCAGAGTGGGGGGCAGGCGGTGGATTTCCTCTTCCAGTAGTTTTAGCGATGTGTCAAAGGCCTGATAATCGGAATAAGAGATACGCCCGTCCTGTATCGCTGGCTGAAGAGAGCGCAACGCGTTCTGGAAGTAAGCCGCATCTCGTTGGGGACGAGAAAACCCGGCTGGAATTTGCCAGCGCTGGGCGTGAGCGTGAATCTTGCCGACCAGTTCCCCAATTTGCGCGGCGGTTTCTTCGCTTTCCATCTCTCGGGTCATCAGGTTGCCTGCCTGCCAGGCTAAAAGGGTGGCATTGACCCCTGCTGCCTGGGAAACATATCTGCCTGCTTTGTTCCTGATTGGCGCGGGGACAGGTAAATGCTCCTGGCGCAAGGCTTCCAGCCAGAGCATTTCTGAGTTTACCACCTGGCTGTCTAACCCTTGCTGGTCAAAGGATGCCGCGCGCGGTTGGTGCAGGCGCAATAAGAAAGTCGTATCTGGGCAATCCACCCGAAAGGTCACGTTTTCGCTGTGTTGCAAGAATGTCACCAGCGTTGGTTTTATTTCGTAATGTCGTAAGGCTTCGTAAGCCGTTTCCAGGCGGTGGTAGACAGAGATTGGCATAGTCCGATTTTACCCGTGTCTGTCTACCGTTTGCTGTTCATTTCGTAACAGGATGCGGTGTTTAGATGTTTAGCGTTACCGCTCTAGCCAGATGGTCACTGGGCCATGGTTGTGGATTTCGACCAGCATTTCGGCCCCAAAGACACCTTCCCCAGTTGGGATGCCCTGCGCGCGCAAGAGGGCCGCAAACCGCTCCACAAGTGGCCGGGCGAGGGCGGGCAGGGCAGCATCGGTGAAGGAAGGCCGGCGTCCTTTTTGAGCATCGGCATACAGCGTGAATTGACTAATCACCAGCGCCTCCCCGCCTACCTCTTTGATGGAAAGATTCATCTTCCCCTCTGCATCCTCGAAAATTCGCAGATTCGCAACTTTGTCGGCCAGCCAGGCAGCCTGTTGTTCTGAATCCTGATGCCCAACCCCCAGCAGAATCACCAGCCCCCGGCCAATCTCGGCGCGGGTTTTGCCTTCAACGCTGACTTTTCCGTAATTAACCCTTTGCACCAGGGCGCGCATGATAGCCTCCGTGATGGCGAATAAATGATGCGTAATCCGTTTCGCCAATTTCGGATTACGCATCACAACGTTTGCATGTAGCTCAGTTTGCTTGCCCGCATACTACTTGGGCAATTGAATCGCCTCGCGCACCGCCACCATCGTTTCCTCGGCAATGGCGCGAGCGCGTTTGCCACCATCGTGCAAAACATCCCAAACGGTATCGGCGTTTTTGCCAATCTCGGCGCGTTTAGCGCGGAAGGGTGCCAGATGCTTGTTCAGATTCTCGGCAAATCGCTTTTTACAATCCACGCAACCAATGCCTGCCCGGCGGCATTCCAGGTTAATCATTTCCACTTCTTCCGATGGAGAAAACACTTTGTGCATCGAGAACACATTGCAAACATCGGGATTACCCGGGTCGGTACGTCTTACGCGCTGCGGGTCGGTCACCATTTGCATGATGCGCTGGCGCGTTTCTTCGGGCGTGGCCGCCAATTCGATGTGGTTGTTCAGGCTTTTTCCCATTTTTTGTTGCCCGTCAATGCCCAGCACTTTAGGGACTTCGGTGGTTTTCATCTGGGGTTCTTTCAGGACGTTCGCCCCGAAGCGATAGTTGAACGAACGCACGGTTTCGCGGGCAAACTCCAGGTGCGGGGCCTGGTCTACGCCTACCGGCACGATGTCCGTGCGATAGAGAACGATGTCGGCGGTCATCAGCACGGGATACCCGACCAATCCGTAGTTCACATTATCCGGGTTTTCACGCACTTTTTCTTTGAAGGTTGGCAAATCGGTCAGTTTGCCAAGCGGGGTGACCATCGAGAGGTAGGTGTGCAATTCCATGACCTGTGGAACATGGCTCTGGACAAAGACAATGGATTCTTCTGGACGAATTCCAACGGCCAGCCAGTCGAGTGCCATGTCATACGTATTACTGACCAGGTCTTTGGTGGTCTCTACTGTTGTCAGCGCGTGAACGTCTACAATGCAGTAAACGCAGTCGTATTCGTCCTGGAGCGCAACATAATTTTTCATTGCTCCCAGGTAATTTCCAAGATGTTGCCGCCCGGTAGGGCGGGCGCCTGAAAAAACGCGACCTTTCTTTGCCATTTTGCCTCACGAATTTAAGAAATTGTCGATTAACCCAGCCACTTCACCGGGTTCGGCGTGCCGCCGGGTTTGGAGTTTAGAATAAATCAGCTGATTATTCACAACGACTTCAAATTTGCCTCCATCAGACGGGATAAGAGTGATGGATTCGATTTCGGGTTCGTATTTTTTCAACAATTCGCTCGCCAGGCTCACGGCCCGGTCTGTATAATGTCAAACTGCGCAGTAAGTCACCTCAATTTTCAGCATATTTCCGCTCCAGGGGGGTAAATTGCGCGAATTATAACATGCCAGGCTTGACGCTTCTCTCAAATCCTGATAGACTCTGCGTCCGTTTGGGCTTCAGCGCAACCGACAAATCAATTCTGGCGCTGAAAATTCCCCCCAAAATCCCTTGTTGTGGCGGGCAGCGTTTGGTATAATTGCCCCGCTTAACGCGGGACAAGCGGCCGACGTAGCTCAATCGGCAGAGCACCCGCCTTGTAAGCGGGCGGTTACGGGTTCGATTCCCGTCGTCGGCTCCATTGTTGGTTGGCGTTCGGGGCCACAAGTGACCCCGAACTCGAGTCAGCAATGGCTCAAACAACTGAATTGTGGGCAGTTACCCAAGTGGCCAAAGGGGGCTGACTGTAAATCAGCTGGCAGACGCCTTCGGAGGTTCGAATCCTTCACTGCCCACCTTCCCGGTTCAAGCCGGGCAGCACGATACGCCCTCATAGCTCAGTCGGTAGAGCACAGTCTTGGTAAGACTGGGGTCATGGGTTCAAATCCCATTGAGGGCTCAGTTGCTGAATATGCACTCTGTTCATTTTTTTGTCAAGGAGAGTGAAACATGGCGAAGCAGAAATTTGACCGCAGCAAACCGCATCTGAATGTGGGAACGATGGGCCACATTGACCACGGCAAGACGACCCTGACGGCGGCCATCACGAAAGTGGCGGCGCTGATGGGGCAGGCGGAATTCAAGGCGTATGACCAGATTGACAATGCGCCGGAAGAAAAAGCGCGCGGTATTACGATTAACATTGCGCACGTAGAATATCAGACGGCCAAGCG